>JBKQPR010000153.1:0-53782 GCA_052144935.1 Bryobacteraceae bacterium | reverse complement strand
CGTCGATGTCGTAGATCACCACGATGTTGGGGTGATCCAAGGTCGACGCGGCGCGCGCCTCTTCCTTAAGGCGCCGCTTCAGCTCTTCGTCGTGGCGCAGATGCGGCGGCAGGAATTTCAGCGCGACGAGCCGATCGAGCTTCGTATCGAACGCCTTGTACACTACTCCCATGCCACCGGCGCCGAGCACTTCCAGGATCTTGTAGTGGGGGACCGTCTGGCCGGCCCAATCCGACTGCGCGATTCCCCGCGCGGCCCCATCGATTGCCGGGCTCTCCATGAAACTTCTCGTCTCCTGCCCGGAGGCCATCAGCGACCGGACTTCCCGCTCCAGCGCCTCATCGCCCGCGCACGCCTGCCGCACAAACTCCGCTCGTTCGGCAGGCGGACGCTCCAAGGCGGCCTGCAGCAGGTTATCGACCCGTTTCCACCGTTCAGGATCCATCGCTTATCTCGCCGTCAGTTCGCGATAGAGCCAAGCCTTGGCGGTGCTCCAATCGCGCATCACAATGATGGCCGAGACTGTGAGCACCCCAGCCTCATGGCTGCCTTCAGCGGGGGAAGCAAGAATATCCGGGCGGAACTCTAACGGTGGGATGAAAAAAAAGCGTAGGTTGTGGATGCGGCGGGAGGCGCCTCAATCGCCGGCTGGGCGGCCCAACTCCGCGGGAGGTGCTTCAAATCGCCGGCTGGGCGGCCCAACTCGGCGGGAGATGCTTCCGATCACGGGCTGTGCGGGCGACCTGGCGGGAGGCCCTCAATCGCCGGCTGCGCGGCCCATCTCGCGGGCCAGCCAGGTCTTGGACAGTTTCCAGTCCCGGAGCACGGTTTGCGGCGAGACTTTGAGCACGACGGCGGTCTCTTCGACGCTCAGGCCGGCAAAGAAGCGAAGCTCGACGATCTTGGCCTTTCGGGGATCGAGCTTGGCCAGCGACTCCAAAGCCCCATCCAGATCCACAAGCTGGGAGTCCCGTTCCGGGGAGACGATCATGGCTTCGTCCAGCGAGACCTGGTGGCCCGCGCCGCCCCTTTTCCCGGCGCCCCGGGCCAGCGCGTAGTTGACCAGGATCCGCCGCATCATCTGCGCCGACAGCGCGAAGAAGTGGGCCCGATCCTGCCATTGAACCCCACGCACGTCCACCAGCCGCAGGAAAGCCTCGTTGACCAGGGCGGTGGGCTGCAGGGTGTGGCCTTGGCGTTCGCGCAGCATGTAGCGTCTGGCGATTCGCTTCAGCTCCCCGTTCAGAACAGGGGCCAGTTGGTCGAGCGCCGACTGGTCGCCGTTGCTCCAAGCGAGCAACAGGGCCGTGACATTGACCTCAGTCTTGCCTCCCGGCTGCTCGCCCATGGGACCGAATATAGCACTGGGCTGCCGCCCGGCCTGGCACGCCCGCCAGACAGGCTGCGCCCCCAAGCGTTGGATTGTCCAACATGCCCGCCTGTTTTTCCAACACCCAGTTTAAACCCCTGATTGCAGGCGCGGTTCGCTGCGTTTTGCGGCATCGGGCCGTTGAAGAATCCAACGGCTGCCTCTCTTGCGCAAAAGCCCACCTCCGTATCCGCTTGAATTAACAACAGATAAAGAGGTAAAAAACACCGGTGTTTGGCCCTCGTCGTGCCCTTATAGGAAGCGGAGAAAGGAAGGCAGCATATGACAGTCATTCTAGTATTGGCGACGTTCTTGGTTTTCATCGTTGTGGATTATGCGCTGAATCGGCGCCAGGTCCTGGCCACCGTTCCGGTGGCGGCCCCGATAGTCCCGGCCTCGTTGGGCGGCGACTATGTGGACGGCTTTTTGGTTCCCGAACACGTTTCTTATCATGCCGGCCATAGCTGGCTGGTGCGCGAGCGGAAAAATGTAGTGCGGGTGGGCGCCGATGAGTTCGCCGCAGCCCTTCTGGGAAAAGTCGAGAGCATCGAGTTGCCCAAGCCTGGCCAGTGGATCCGGCAGGGACAAAAGGTCCTTTCGTTCTTCCGCGACGGACAAAAGACCGAAATGGTGTCGCCCACCGAAGGTGAAGTAATGGAAGTCAACCCGGAAGTGTTGCGAAATCCGGCAGCCCTGCGCCAGGACCCCTACGGCAAAGGCTGGCTGGTCACCGTGCATGTGCCCGACGAGGAAAACACCACCCGGAACCTGGTTCCGAAAGGTCTGGTCCGCGAGTGGGTCCGGGAATCCGTGGAGCGCCTTTATTCCTTGCAACCCGCTCTGGCTGGGGCAGTTGCAGCCGATGGCGGCCGCCCCGCCGAGGAGCTTCTGGCGGGCTTGCCGGATGCCGGTTGGAAGGAAGTCACCGCCGAGTTTTTCCTGACCGCGTAGCCCGGTTGTAAAGTTTTGCTACACTTTTGATCCGCTTTCTGCTAAAAAGGAGTTGAGGGTCCTATTATATGCCGAGAGCGATCCTGTACGACAGCACCCTCTGCATCGGGTGTAAGGCCTGCGAAGGAGCTTGCGCCGAGCGCTGGGGCCTCCCCTACGACGACAAGATAGCCGCCGAGGAGAGGATCTCCGCCCACAAGCTCACCGCCATCGAGACGCACGGAGACAAGTTCAGCCGCCGGCTGTGCATGAACTGCGCGCAGCCGGCATGTGCTTCGGTCTGTCCGGTGGGAGCTTTGCAGAAGACCACCCTGGGTCCGGTGGTGTACGACGCCGAAAAATGCATGGGCTGCCGCTACTGTATGCAGGCGTGCCCATTCCAGGTGCCCACGTACGAATGGTCCAGCCGCCTGCCACGCATGCGCAAGTGCGATATGTGCTACGCGCGGCAGAGCCAGGGCAAGCTGACCGCGTGCGCCGAGGCCTGCCCTACCGGCGCCACTAAGAACGGCGACCGCGACGAGTTGATCGCGGAAGCCCGCCAGCGCATCGCCCAAAAGCCGGACCAGTACTACAGCCGGATTTACGGCCTGAAAGAGGTGGGCGGCACCTCGGTCCTGTACATTGCCGCGGTCCCCTTCGCCGAGATCGGGCTGCGCACCAATGTTCCGCTGGAGCCGCTGCCGGATACCACCTGGGGGGTCCTGGAGTTGGTGCCCGATGTGGTGTCCACCGGGTCGGTGTTGCTGGGCGGCATCTGGTGGATCACCAATCGCCGCGCCGAGGTAGCGCGCCAGGAAGGCGCCGGGCAAGCCGTGCGCCAGGAAGGTGCCGGGCAAGCCGCGCGCCACGCAGGCGCCGGGCAAGCCGCGCGCCACGCAGGCGCCGGGCAAGCTGCGCAGAAGGAAGGCCACCGCCAATGACGCTGAAGCTCCCCAAGATCACTTTCTGGCGCGCGATTTTCGCGGCCATCCTGCTGAGCGGGCTGTATGCCACGTACTTGCGGGTGTTCTACGGGCTGGGCGGGGCCACCAATCTGAGCGACAAGTTCCCCTGGGGCCTCTGGATCGCTTTCGACGTGATGTGCGGGGTGGGCCTGGCGGCGGGCGGCTTCACCCTGGTGGCGATCGTGCATATCTTTGCCATCGAACGCTACAAGCCGGTGCTGCGCCCGGCCATTCTCACGGCCTTTCTGGGCTATGTCCTGGTGGTTGTCGGGTTGCTCTACGACCTGGGCCGCCCCGACCGCCTGTGGCATCCGCTGGTGATGTGGAATCCCCGCTCGGTGATGTTCGAGGTGGCCTGGTGCGTGACCCTTTACACCACCGTCCTGTTCCTGGAATTCCTCCCCGTGGTGTTCGAGAAATTCGGCTGGCACAAGCCCATGGAATGGATTCACCGTATCTCGGTGCCGCTCATGATCCTGGGCGTCCTGCTTTCCACCCTCCATCAAAGCTCCCTGGGATCGCTGTTCCTGATCGTCCCGGAAAAGCTCTATCCCCTGTGGTACAGCCCCATCCTGCCGCTGCTGTTCTATGTTTCGTCCATCGCGGTCGGGCTGGCCATGACCATTTTCGAATCCTGGCACAGCAGCCGGGCCTTCGGGCGCGCCCTGGAACTGCCGTTATTGGCCAGCCTGGCGCGCGTGCTGGCGGTGGTCCTCAGCGTCTACCTGTGGATCCGCTTCCTGGATCTGACCCACCGCCACGTGTGGAATGTGCTGCTGCGCAATCGCACCGAAACCTGGCTGTTTGCCCTGGAGATCGCCCTGATGCTGGTCCCCATGGTGCTGCTCTATCAGGTCCGTATTCGCATGCAGCCCGGCAAGCTCTACGCCTGCGCGGTCATGGTGGTGTTCGGATTCATCGCCAACCGGCTCAACGTAGGCACCACCGGGCTTGAGGCCGGCTCCGGCACGCATTACTTTCCCAGGTGGAGCGAAGTCGCGGTGACGCTTTCGATCGTGGCCTCCGGGTTCGCCATCTTCCGCCTGATCGCCGGTTACTTTCCGATTTTCGAGGCGCACTCGGGGCGCCACCTGGGCGCGTCTGCGCCGGGGGAATTCGAAGAAACGGAGGAGGATCCCGTCTCGGTGGGATGAATCTGCGGGCGCAAATCCGGTTTGGGCTGGCCGCCAAGCTCGCGGTGTGTGTGATCGCGAGCACGGCGGCCTTTTTCACACTGTTCGGCTTCCTCAACTTACGGATCGAGCGCGCCCAGAGCGAGGACATGGTCAAGCAGTCCGCCCAGCGCGTCTCCGACGTGATTCTGCGCAGCACGCGTTACGACATGCTGCGCAACGATCGCGAAGCGCTCTACAACGTCATCCAGGAACTGGGCAGCGAGCCGGGCATCCAGCGCATCCGCATCTTCAACAAGGAAGGGCGCATCACCGTCTCCACCGACCCCAAGGAGCGCAACGCGGTGGTGGACAAGACGGCCGAGCAGTGCTTCGCCTGCCATGCGCAATCGGCCCCTTTGACCAAGCTCAGCCGCCGCGACCGCGCCCGTATCTTCAGCGACCGCCAGGGCCACCGCGTGTTGGGCGTCATCCAGCCCATCGCCAACTCCGCGGAATGCTCCAACGCCGCCTGCCACGTGCATCCGCCCGGGCAGACCGTGCTCGGCGTGGTGGATGCCGATCTCTCGCTCGCCGCGGTGGACGAGCAGGTGGCCGCGCACCAGGCGGCCCTCAAGTGGTTCCTGGCCGGCGCCATCGTCTTCGGATGCCTGGCGGCGGTGCTGTTCATGTGGATCGTGGTCTACCGGCCCGTCAAGGCGTTGATCGATGGCACTCACCGCGTGGCCGGCGGCGACTTGGATTACCGGCTGCCCATCCGCTCGGAAGACGAGTTGGGCGACCTGGCCGCCTCGTTCAACAAGATGACCGCCAAAGTGGCCGGCGTGCAGGCCCACATCGAGGAGCAGGTGCGCCGCAAGACCGCCGAGTTGGAGCGTGTCCACAAGACCCTGCTCAGCTCCGAGAAGATGGCCTCCATCGGCAAACTGGCGGCCACCGTGGCGCACGAGATCAACAATCCGCTGTTCGGAATCCTCACCTATGCGCGGCTGGTGCTGCGCGAGATTCAGAAGCGCGACATTCCGGCGCGCGAGGAACTGGTCGAGCAGCTTCAGACCATCGAGCGCGAAAGCAAGCGCTGCGGCGAGCTGGTGAAGAACCTGCTGACGTTTTCGCGCCAGGCCCCCAGCCACCGCGAACCCAACGACCTGAACACGGTGGTGCACCGCGCCGTGCTGCTGGTGCAGCATAAGCTGGCCATGCAGAATGTCGAGCTGACCGAACGGCTGGCGGACGGCCTGCCGCCGGCCGAGTGCGACGCCAACCAACTGCAACAGGTGGTGCTGGTCCTGATGGTCAACGCCGGCGAGGCCATGCCCAAGGGCGGGCGGCTGGAGGTTTCGACGGCCTGCGACTCCCAATCCGATCAGCTTCTGGTGCGCGTGAAGGACACCGGCAGCGGCATTCCGGAAGACGTTCTGCCGCACATCTTCGATCCGTTTTTCACAACCAAAGAGGACCAGAACCGGACGGGCCTGGGGCTGGCAGTGGCGCATAGCATCGTGGAGCAGCACGCGGGTGAGATCTCGGTCCGCTCCACGCCGGGCGAAGGAACCGAATTCACGGTGGCCCTGCCGCCCGCGCCGGACTCCGCGGCCGCACCCGCACCCGGACCGGCTCAACCCGCTTTGGCGGGGCGTAGCGTAATGAAGAATTAAGGGAGAAAACTTATGGCAACAGCGACTGAGTCCCCGGTGGGCATCCAAACCAAGGGGCGCATCTTGATCGTCGACGACGAGCTGGTGGTGCGCGATTCGCTGAGCAAGTGGTTTACCAGCGAGGGCTACACGGCCAAACCCGCCGGCGGCGCCCGCGAAGCGCTGGAACTCATCCAGCATGCCGATTACGATATCGCCCTGCTCGACATCAAAATGCCTGGCATGGACGGGATGGAGCTTCAATCGCGCCTGAAGGAAGCCGATCCAGACCTCACTGTCATCATGATGACCGGCTACGCGTCCGTGGATACCGCCGTGCAGGCCCTCAAGCTCGGCGCCTACGACTACATCACCAAGCCGGTCGACCCCGATGAGCTGTCGCACCTGGTCTCCAACGCGCTGGAGCACAAACGCGCCCGCCGGGAAGTGGTGCGCCTGCGCGAGAATCTGCAGGAGAGTTTTCCGGGCACCGAGATGATCGGCAAAAGCCCCGCCATGAAAAAGGTCGCCGAGCTGATCGAAATGGTGGCGCCCACCGAAGCCACCGTGTTGATCACCGGCGAAAGCGGCACCGGAAAGGAAGTCGTGGCGCGCGCCATCCACGCCGCCGGGCCGCGCCGCTACATGCCCATGGTGACGATTCACTGCGGCGCGCTCACCGAAACCCTGCTCGAAAGCGAGCTGTTCGGTTTTGAGAAGGGCGCCTTCACCGGCGCGCAGTACCGCAAGAAGGGTAAGTTCGAAGTGGCCGACGGCGGCAGCGTTTTCTTGGACGAGATCAGCGATATCAGTCTCAGGACCCAGACCGACTTGCTCCGCGTGTTACAGGAAAAGGAGATCGTCAGGGTGGGCGGCAACCAGCCGATCAAGGTGGATTTCCGCGCCATCGCCGCCACCAATAAGAACCTGGAAGCGCTGGTGAAGGCGGGCGCATTCCGCCCCGACTTATACTACCGCCTGCACGTTTTCTGCATCGACCTTCCGCCCCTGCGCGAGCGCCGCGAAGATATTCCGCTGCTGGTCAACCATTTCCTGAATAAGTTCTGCCTGGCCACCAGCCGGCCCATGCCGCAGATCTCCCCCGAGGCGCTGGAGCTGCTGATGCGCCACGATTGGCCGGGCAATGTGCGCGAGCTCGAAAACGCCGTGGAGCGCGCCCTGGTGGTGGGCCGCGGTCCCGAGATCCGCCCGGGCGATTTCTCCTTCCAGTTTCAGGCCGAAGAGATCAAGGGCGGAAAAACCCTGGAGGATATCGAGCGGGCCCATATCGAGCGCATTTTGCGCGAGACGCAGCATAACCTGTCGCGGGCCGCGCGAATTCTGGATATCGACCGGACCACCCTCTACAACAAGCTCCGCCGCTATGGCCTGAAGTAAAGTGACGTGAAGTAAAGTGACGTGAAGTGAAGTGTAGTGAAGTGACGTGGAGTGAAGTGAAGCCGATTCACCTAATCCCGCTCTTCGGCAATGGGGGGCAGGCGCTTCCGCCTGCCAACCCTGGCAACCCCGCCTCCAATTTGTGGCAGCCTGGCCCAGCAGGCACCCCGCCTGCCAACCCTGCCTCCAATGTGGGGCAGGCGCTTCCGCCTGCCAACCCTGGCAACCCCGCCTCCAATGTGTGGCAGCCTGGCCCAGCAGGCACCCCGCCTGCCAACCCCGCCTTCAATGTGGGGCGGGCGCTTCCGCCTGCCAACCCTGCCTCCAATGTGGGGCGGGCGCTTCCGCCTGCCAACCCTCTGCCTGCCAGCTTCCGCAGCGAGCCGCGCCTCGACCGCCTGGAGCAGCTTGCCGTAGCCCTCGCGCGGATCTTCCAAACCCCTTGCCGCATTCGCCCCACCACGCTCGACATTTCCTTTGCCCTGGACCCGCGCCGCAACCAGTATTACTCGACCGCCGTCCTGCAGCGCCTTGAGCAGACCAGCGACCCCGACGCGCGCGTGCTGGGCGTGACGGACTGCGATCTCTTCGTCCCCGTGCTCACTTTTGTCTTCGGCGAAGCGCAACTGGACGGCAACTGCGCGCTCGTCTCGATGGCCCGTCTCGCCGAGGAGTTCTACGGCCTGCCCGCGCGCGAGGACCTGCTGCGCGAGCGCCTGATCAAAGAAGCCGGCCATGAGTTGGGCCACACCTTCGGGCTGCGCCACTGCCCGGATTGGCGCTGCGTGATGGCCTCCAGCCACGCCGTCGAGCGCCTGGATGTAAAGGGCGCCGAGTTCTGCGCCCGGTGCCGGAAGCCGGTGTCGCGGAACGGGTATTGGTAAGCAGATCGGTCCCGGCGGCCCGCCAGCCTACCGGGTCGCCACGCCCGGATCCGCCAGGCCGACAAGCGTCACGCTCTCCTGCTCGTTCGGATCGGTGCGCGCCACGATGCCCACGCAAGGCACGCTATCGCTGGGGTTGTACGGCAGGTGCGGCACGTTGGCGGGGATATACAGGAAATCGCCCGCCCGCACCCACACATGCCCGCGCAACCCTTCTCCGAACCACATGCCCGCCTCGCCGGACAGCACGTAGAATCTGGGCCTCCCGGATTCCTTTCCCCTCCAACCACTTACCGCCGCCGCCTGCCGCCCAGCCGCATCTCGCATGCTACATGTCGGTTGAGGAACATCACATGCTACAATCCTCCATTTCCGAAAAGCAACTCGCTGCCGGGGTGCCCCCTGATCCCGCCAATGCGGCTCGCTCGACCGGCCCGCGCACCCCCGAAGGGAAGGCCCGCTTCGCCCAAAACCTCCGCGAACACGGCTTTACCGCCTCCGGCTTCTCCGTCGTCCGCCTCGAAGGCGTCAACCATCTGAAAGCCGGCCTCGTCTCCGTCTACCAACCCGTCCATGCCGGCTCCAAGGCTCAGTCCAACGTGTGGCCGTTGTTGCTTCGCTATCAGGCCCAGACCGAACGTTTATACCGCCGGGCGATCGAGGCATTCGGCCGCCTCAAGTCCCTGCGCGCGGAATTCCCGAACGAACCCATTGTGGAGGCCGAACCCGAACCGCCTCATATGATTAAGGTCCCTTTGGACGAACCCGATTTGGCCGAAAACGCCGCTCTCCCTGACTCCATGGAGCCTTTCACGCCGCCTCCCGCGCGCGCCGAACTCGCCCTCACCTCCGCTGAGCCGGCCACGCCGCCTCCAATCCCTTCATCTCAAAAGACTAAGCCCAAAATTGGGTTCGTTCCTACGAATCACGCCAGCTTCGATCCCTCCCAGTCCCCTCCCCTCCCCTCGCTCCCCTCGTTTGCGGGTATGTCGAAGATTCCCACAAAAGAGTCAAAAATGTCTGATTATCCCGCAAATATTTCGGGTTATACTATAGTTTCAGAGGGACGGATAGGCATGAAAAAATATGGCAAATTCGCGGCGCTAATCGTGGTCGTCATCGGCACTCTCGTCTGGCTGGCAGCCGCCGGCATGGGCGAAAATAAAACCTACTACAAGACCGTTGCCGAGCTCAGCAAGCTTGGCAATACCGCGTATGGCCAGCGCACCCGCATTGAAGGCTTTGTCGAAAACGGCTCGATCCAACGCGTTGGCAATCAGGTGCAATTCGTCCTCGCGCAGGACCCGGCCCTTGCCCAGACGGCGGACGTCCGTAACCTGCGGATCAAGGTCGCCTACACCGGCACGGACCCCTTGCCGGACACCTTTAAAGACGGCGCCCAGGCCTTGGCCGACGGTAAGCTCGACAAAGACGGCGTCTTCCGAGCGGGAAGAATTCAGGCCAAGTGCGCGTCTAAGTATGAGGCGAAACCGGGACAACTGGCGCCCGGTAAGTCCGCTCCCAATATCAATAACGGTAAGAGCATCTAAGTACGAGGGGATATGGAAAATCTGGGTTCGCTGGCCATCCTGCTGGCCTTGTGTCTGGCTTTGTACGCCGCCGTAGCCTCCGTGGTTGGCCGCATCAAAGCCAAGCCTTTTCTGGTAGTTAGCGGCTCCCGCGCGGTTTATTCGGTGTGGGCGCTCATCACTCTCGCCTCGGGCATCCTGGTCTATTCGCTGCTCACCGGCGACTTCCACTTCGCTTATGTGGCCGAGCATTCCAACCGCGCCATGCCCACCCTCTACAAGTTCGCCGCCTGGTGGGGCGGACAGGAAGGCTCGCTGCTCTTCTGGAGCTTCCTCCTTTCCACCTATGCCTCGGTGGTGGTCTTCACCAACCGGCGCAAGCACCGCGACATGATGCCCTGGGTGGTGGGCGTGCTCGCCACCATTCAGGTCTTCTTCCTGACCCTCAATAACTTCATCGCCAATCCCTTCCAGATGCTGGCCACCGATAAGCTGATCATCGCGGTGCCCGACGGCAACGGCCTCAGCCCCCTGCTGCAATATCCCGCCATGGCCATTCACCCGCCCATGCTTTACCTGGGATACGTCGGGTTCGCGGTACCGTTTGCCTTCGCCATGGGCTCGCTGATTACCCGCCAGCCCGGCGATGGCTGGATCCAGACCACCCGCCGCTGGACGCTGGTCACCTGGCTGTTCCAGGGCACCGGCGTCATGCTGGGCGCGGCCTGGGCCTACCACGTCCTCGGATGGGGCGGCTACTGGGGTTGGGACCCTGTCGAGAACGCCTCGCTGCTCCCCTGGCTCAGCGGCACGGCGTTCTTGCACTCCGTCATGATGCAGGAAAAGAAGGGCATGATGAAGGTCTGGAACATGGTGCTCATCTCCACCACCTTCTTCCTCTGCATTCTGGGCACCTTCATGACGCGCTCCGGCTTCGTCGAATCGGTCCACGCGTTCGCGCGTTCGGATATCGGCAAGTATTTCGCCGGCTTCCTGGCGGTGGGCATCGCCGCCACCGTCTATCTGATCCTCGACCGCCTGGACTACCTGAAAAGCGAATCGCAGCTCGAAAGCGTCGTCTCGCGCGAATCCAGCTTCCTGTTTAACAACCTCATCCTGCTGGCCAGTTGCTTCGCGGTGCTATGGGGCACGCTTTTCCCCACCCTGTCGGAGACTTTCTCCGGGACGCGCATCTCGCTCGACGGCAATTGGTTCAACCGCCTGATGATTCCCATCGGCCTGTTCCTGTTACTCCTCACCGGCGTCGGCCCGCTGTTCGCCTGGCGGAGGACGTCGATCGAGAGCCTGCGCCGCAATTTCCAATGGCCCGGCATCGCCGGCCTGGTGCTGGTGGCCGCTCTGTTCGCCGCGGGAATGCGCAATCTCTACGCCCTGATATCGTTCGGCCTGTGCCTGTTTGTGGCGCTCACCGTGCTCATGGAATTCTATAAGGGCGGCCGTTCCATCGCCGCCAAGAACCAGTTCAATCTGCTGCACGCCATGGTCGAGCTGACCCATCGAAACACCCGCCGCTACGGCGGATACCTGGTGCACATGGGCATCGTGCTGATGTTCATCGGGTTCACCGGCCACGCCTTCAACGTCAACGAAGTCAAGGAGCTGAATAAGGGCGACAGCATGACGGTGGGCGCCTACACGCTCCAGATGGTGGACCTGCAGGAAGGCGACAACGAGAACTACGGATGGCATCGCGCCGCCATGGACGTGTTCAAAAACGGCGAGCGGCTGGGCACCCTGGAACCGGAAAAGCGCTTCTATAAAGCCAGCCGCCAGGGCACCTCCGAAGTGGGTGTCCGCATGCGCCCCAACGAAGACCTGTATCTGAATTTCGGCGGCATGTCCGACGATAACCAGCGCGCCGTCATTCAGGCCTATGTTTTCCCGCTGGTTTCGTGGATCTGGATTGGCGGCCTGGTATTGATCGGCGGAACTCTGATCTGCCTGGTCCCCAGCAAAATCAAATTGCACTACGCCCGCACCGAAGTAGTGGGCATCACGAAGAAACATGCCACGGTTCAAAGCTAGCATCCCTCAGTCCGGGAACCGCATTCTCACCGCGGAGTCGCGGAGAGCACAGAGACTTCGCGGAGAAATCTCTCTTGATTTTTCTCTGCGTTTCCTCCGTTTCCTCCGCGTCTCCGCGGTGAAATACGCGCTGCTCGCTTTCCTCATAGCCGCCGCCCTCGCCCAGACCGCCTCCGAGAAGCCCAGCGTCGACGTCCGCCGCGTGGGATCCCACTTGGCCTGCCAGTGCGGATGCAAGGACTCGGTGGCCACCTGTAGCATGCTCGAATGCCACTTTTCCAAGCCTGCCAAAGAGCGCATCGCGCAGATGCAGGCCGTCGGCTATACCGACGAGCAGATCATCCAGGCCTTTGTGCGCGATTACGGTTCAGCCATTTATCTCGCGGATCCCAACGCCTGGGGCTGGATCGTGCCGTATATTTCCGTGGGCATCGGGCTGGTGGTCGTCTGGATGTTCATTAAGAAGTACCGCAAGCCCAAGCCGATCGCCGAACTCGGGCCCATCGAGTTGGACGACCCGGCGTTAGAGAAGTACAAGGACCAGATCGAGAAGGATCTCGCGAACCTGGAATGATCATCGTCAGTACCTGTGTGATCGCGATCGCCGTCATCGCGTTCGTCCTGGGTGTGAGGCCCAAGGACGTGCCCGCTCCCGAGCCGGAATCTCCCTTCCGCCATCTGGATGAACGCAAGGCCGCGATTTACGAAAACCTGCGCGACTTACAATTCGAGTACCGGGTAGGTAAGCTCTCCGATCGGGACTACCAGGCGACTAAGACGGACTTGCAAAAAGAATTGGCAGCCGTGCTGTCGGAAGTGGATCGTGTGAAAGCCACTCTCACCCAGGCGCAGCCTGCCGGCCAGCCCAGGCCGGTCAGCCAGCCCCAGCCCGTCGAAGCTGCCCGCTCCGTCTCGCAACCGAGCCGCGACCGTCACTCGCCGTTGGCGAGCGAGGGAGCGGTCCCCTCCGGCTTTCGCTGTCCCCACTGCGGCGCCAAATTCGACCGCGCGCTCAAATTCTGCGGCGAATGCGGCAAGCCGATGAAAGAGGCCACCGCATGAAGCCCCTCGCCCCCGCGCCGCCGCCGCTCACCGCAAGCCGCTTTGCCAAGCCGCTGACCTTATCATGGGGCAACCAATCTTGGGGTGCCCCCAGCCGGCGCGCGTTACCTCAACCGCGCCTCCGCACCAGAACCGTGGCGCAGACACTTGTGTCTGCCGCGCCGAGACTCGTCTCGGCGCTCTTGCTCCTCTCCTCCGCCGCCCGGGCCGCCGTCTCCGGCACGGTCATCAACCGAACCACCGGTAAACCGCAAGCCGGCGCCACCGTGGTCCTCAATCTTCTCGCCCAGCAAGGCATCACCATGATCGACCAGGCCAAGAGCGATGCCCAGGGCCACTTCACCATTAATCGGGATCTCCAGCCCGGCGGACCTTCCCTGCTCCGCACGGCCTTTGACGGCGTCACTTACAACCACATGCTGCCGCCCGGTTCGGCCACTTCGGGAATCACCGTCGATGTCTACAACTCCAGCCCGAACCCCGGCGCAGCCAAGGTTTCCAAACACATGATCCTGTTCGAGCCGGCGGGCGGCCAGATGGTGGTCAACGAGACCTATCTCTATACCAACACCGGCAACACGGCCTGGAACGATTCCGACCACGGCACTCTGCACTTCTTTCTTCCCGCCGGCGCCAACGGCAAGGTCCAGGTCAATGCCACTGCGCCCGGCGGCATGCCCATACCTGCGGCGGTCACCAAGACCGGCAAGCCCGACACTTACGCCGTGGCTTTTGCCATCAAGCCGGGAGACACCCGTTTCGACCTTACTTACGCGACTCCTTATAACTCGGGCGAAGAGTATCGCGGCAAGGTTCTTACGAAGGACGACAATACTTACCTGATCGCGCCCAACGGCATCACGCTTTCGGGTGACAATCTGGCCGACCTGGGCACCGAGCCGCGCACGCAGGCGCATATCTGGGGCATGGGTGGCGAGAGTTACAAGATCAAGTTGACCGGTGCGGAGGCGGCTGCTCCCGCGGATGCGGACGCCGCTGGCAGCCAGGGCGATGCTTCCGACAGCGGCCCCCAGATCGAGCAGATCATGCCGCGCCTGTACTCCAAGGCCAAGCTGATTCTGGCGCTGGCCCTGGGCATACTGGCCATCGGCTTTGCGCTGCTCTACCGGGCGCCGTCCGGGATGCCCTCTGGGGTGCCCTCTGGGCCCGGCAAGGAGTCCAATGAGCGCGGTCGCGGTTGACGGTGCGCGGCTCCGCAGCGCGCACGTGGGCGTTGCGTTCTCCGCGCTTCCTTCGTTTTCTCCGCGCCTCCGCGGTGAACAAACGCCGGCTGATCCGTCCGATGCGCCCCTTGGGGCCCGGCAAGGAGTCCAATGAGCGCGGTCGTGGTTGATGGCGCTCGGCTCCGCAGCGCGCACCTGGGCGTTGCGTTCTCCGCGCTTCCTCCGCTCTCTCCGCGCCTCCGTGGTGAAGAAACGCCGGCTCATCCGTCCGATGCGCCCCTCACGGCCCTGCAAGGAGTCCAATGAGCGCGGTCGCGGTTGATGGCGTCTGGAAATTCTATGGCGACTATCCAGCGCTGCGCGATGTGCGCCTGTCGGCCGAGCCGGGAGCCTGCCTGGCGCTGATCGGCCGCAACGGCGCGGGCAAGACCACCCTGCTGCGCATCGTCGCGGGATTCTCCCGCCCCGGCCGCGGACAGATCCGCATCTTCGGCAAGGAGCCGCGGGAAACCGCCACGCGCGGCAAAATGGGCTTCATCGGCCATGGCATCGCGGTGTACGACGAGCTTTCGGCGCTCGAAAACCTGATCCTCTTCGGCAAGCTTTACGGTCTGGCCGACCCGCGCCGCTCCGCCATGGAATGGCTGGAGCGCACCGGCCTGGAGCGCGTCCGCAACGGCCTGGTACGCGAGTTCTCGCGCGGCATGCGGCAGCGCCTGGCGGTCGCCCGCGCCTTCCTCCACGATCCCGGCGTGCTGCTGCTCGACGAGCCCTTCACCGCCCTGGACGATCGCGCCATCGCGGTGCTGCAGCGCCTTCTGCGCGAGGCCCTGGCCGCCGGCAAGACTATCGTCATGTCCACCCATCAGTTGCGGGAAGCCCTGGAGTTGGCCTCGGACGTCGCGCTGTTGGTGCGGGGACAAGTGGCCTTCAGCGGCCCGTGTACGCCGGCGATGGTCTCCGACCCTGGCTATGTCTATGCCCGGTACGGCGAGGCGGGGTAAATACGAGTGCTCAGTTACTTCCGGCAAGTCTTAGTGGTCACCGCCAAGGATCTGCGCGCCGAGCTTCGCACTAAGGAGGCCGTCAACGCCTCCCTGGCTTTCGCCCTGGTGATCCTGCTGATGTTCAGCTTCGCCTTCGATCCTCTGGAAGAGACCACCCGCGAGATCTCGGGCGGCCTGCTGTGGATCGTCTTCGCCTTCGCCGGCACACTGGTGCTGAACCGCAGCTTCGCCCGCGAGCAGCCCAACGATTGCCTGGACGCTCTGATCGCCGCCCCCATCTCCGGCGCCGCGCTGTTTCTGGGCAAGGCGCTGGCGAACTACGTGTTAGTGCTGGCGGTCGAGTTAGTCGCGCTTCCGGTCTTTGGCATCTTCTACGGAGTCCACTGGACCGCCCAATTTCCCCAGCTCCTGCTGGTCCTGCTGCTGGGTACCTGGGCCCTGACCGTCGTGGGCACCATTTTCAGCGCCCTCACCGTGAATATCCGGCTGCGGGAAGTCATGCTGCCAATGCTGACTTACCCGATCCTGGTGCCCGCCCTGATGGCCTCCATGCAATTGACCGCCGGCCTGGTCAACGGCAAACCAATCTCCGCCGATACCATCTCCTGGCTGAAAATGTTGATCGGTTTCGATGTAATCTTCACCGCCGTCTCCCTGGTGTTAGTGGAAACGGTATTAGTGGGTTGAACTATGCGCGATAAACTCCTCCTCGCCTTAGGCGCCGCCGCCATGCTGCTGCTGGCCCGCGACATCCCAGTCATCGCCGGCTTCCCCAACGAAGCTTCTCAAGGCGCCATCTTCAAGATTATCTTTTTCCACGTGCCGGTGGCCTTCGCCGCCATGCTCTGCTCTGCCGTGGCGCTGGTGGGCAGCGTGATGTTCCTGCTCACCCGCAATTTCGAGTACGACGCCCTGGCCGTTTCCGTCACCGAGGTCGGCCTCGCCTTCCTGGCCGCCAACCTGGTGACTGGCTCCATCTGGGGCCGCATCATCTGGGGTATATGGTGGACCTGGGACGCGCGCCTCACCTCCGCGCTGGTCTGCTGGCTGCTTTACGCCGGCTATCTCATGCTGCGCCACGCCATCGAGGATCCCACCCAGCGCGCCACCTTCGCGGCGGTGTTTTCGATTTTCGCGTTCATCGACGTGCCCATCGTGGTTTTTTCGATCAAGTGGTGGCGCACGCAACATCCCCAGCCGGTGTTCTGGGGCGGCGGCAGCATTCCCGCGGATTGGTACGTGGCGGCGGGCTTGAACCTGCTGGCCATGGTGCTGATCGGCGTTGTGCTGACCGTGCTGCGCTTGCGCCAGGAGGAAGCCCAGCGCGAGTTGGATTCCCTGCGCCGCACGGCGCACGCATTCTGAATGGAGGCTACATGTTGCAACTATCCCCCGATGATGTTGCCCGCGAGGCCCAGCGCCTCCAGCGCAACTACGAATTCCTGAGCTACGGCCTGACCGCTGCGTGGCTGATCCTGGTGGCGTATGTGCTCATGATGGTGAGCCGCCATCGCAAGCTGCAGCGGGAGATCGCCAGCCTGCGCGCCATGATCGAAGATCGATCCGAGCCGCGACCGTGAGGGAGCGGTTCTTACTGCCCCGCGCGCATCCAATCCTTCCAAATCTCCGCTGCCAGTGCTTCCGGCTGCTCCACCCTCCGAAACCGGTACGTGCGCACCGGGTTCGTGCCCAGATCCACCTCGATCTCACGCGTCTCTCCGCCGCGCGCGATCTTCAGCTTCAACCGGTCCCCGGGCTTCCTGGCCGCCAGCGCGTCGCTCAGCACTTTCACAGTGGCCTTGCTCCCCTCCACTTCGACGATCTGGTCGTCGCCGCGGACGCCGGCCTTCTCCGCCGGCGATCCGGCCTGCGCATTCACCACCAGCAGCTTGCCATCGTCCACGTGCGTGTTGACGCCCAGATACGCGCCCTTGCCATCCGCCGCCGTGACATCCAGCGCCAGCCCGGCGTACGCGAAGTATCGGGCGTAGTCCGGGTCGCGCGTGGTGGAGGCGTACGCGAACACTTCTTCCAGGCTGCCGCCCGCCGCCGCTTCGCACTCGGCGCGAAACTCGGCGTCGGTGAAGCCGCGCCGCTTTTCCTGGTAATACTTGCGGTAGAGCGCGCGCATTACGTCGTCCAGCGATTTGCGGTTGCCGCTCTCGTGGCGGATCTGCAAATCCAGCATGGCGCCCAGCATGGCCCCGTTGTCGTAGTACGAGATCGTGGTGTTACGGTCGTTGCCCACCCCCGAAGTGCCCCACGTGTTCCAGCTCGATTCGGTGGCCGATTGGTAATGGCGGCCCGCGGCGCTCTCGAAACTGCCGAGTGAAGTCTGCAGCTTTTCCAGGTACTGCTCGGGCGTGGCCAGCCCGGCGCGCACCAGCAGCAGATCCTGGTAGTACACCGACAGCCCCTCGGAGACCCACAGCATGTTGGTGAGGTTTTCGGTATCGTAATCGAACGGCCCCAGCGCCAGCGGCCGGATGCGCTTGACGTTGAAGTTATGGAAGTATTCGTGGGCCACGTAGCTCAGCCAGCGGCGGTAGCCGGCCGGAGTGGTGAGGCTGTTGCCGTTGAAGGAAATCGAGGCCGAAGTAAGATGCTCGATCCCGCCATTGCCGATGCCCATCATCAGGAACGTGTAGCGCTTGTAGGGGATGTCGCCCATCATCCCCGTGGCGGCTTCCACGATGCGCTTCAAATCGGCCAGCATTTTGGGCCGGTCCACGGCCTCGGGCACGTTTTCCAGAGCTACCAAATGTGCCACGCCGCGCACGTCGAATTGCAGAACCTCCTGGTTGCCCAGCAGGGTTGGGCAGTCGTACAGCACGTCGAAATCCGGCGCGGAAGAGACGTCCCTCTGGCGGTCCAAACCGCTGGCGATGCGCGTCCACGTGGGCGGCATCTGGAAGGTTACGACGGCCGGCCGCTGGAGTTGCCCGGCCACGCGCAGATAGAATCCCGGCGGCGAAATGTAGGCGCGGTTCTCGTCCAGGTAGTTTTGCGCGCCGAAGCGCGTCGCCCCGTAGACATCGTAATCCACGGTCACCGAAGAGGCCCCCGCGGTCACGATGCGCCAGGTGTTGCGGGTGGTCTTTTCCCAAGCCAGCTCGTGGCCGGCGGCATCGTGGGCGTGCAGGTTCGACACATTCCTGGCGTAATCGATCACCCGGTAATATCCGGGTGTCCACACCGGCATCTTGAAATCCTGCGTTTCGCCGGCCACGCCCGTGACGCGCATGTTCACGTGGAAAATGTGGTTGGCCGGCTGCGGCATCGAGACCGTGAAGAGCACGGGGGCGGCGGCCTGCGCGGCCAAGTGTGCGCACACCGCCACCAGTACCGCGGCAGCGAAGGAGAGTTTGGAGCGGCGCAGCATTGCCATCGATTATCCCGCAGACGCGGTGGCCTCGCACGCCACCAGGCTGACCTTCACGTCGTATCCCCGCCGGCGTCCTCCGGGTTCGCCGCGCCGTACGGCAACCGTGGTCAGCGCGGCCTCGGTGAACTGAGCGCAGGTGGGATCGTCCAGCCAACGGCCAGGTTGAGAGCGCGCACCTCGGGCTGTTTCGCCGATGCGCGAGCCTGCTCCGGCCCGGCCGTCCACCCGGCTCGTTTCTCGGAATCCATTGGCATAACGAGAGTCGCGCAACAAGAATATTTTGGGTTGTTTTGTGAATTTGTGAACGCAAAACCGGCCAATCCGGGTTTCGACATGTAAGCTGCGAAGGTTCCGAAGGAGCAATCCTTAGCTGGGCGCCACCATCGGGGCTTTGCGCCCCTCCTGCTATGTGAACGGCCCGGTGCAGCCCGAATTCCCGAGTCTGGCGGCGGGCGCAAACGGGCCCACCTCGCCGGGCGCTCCGTTTACTTCTTCTCAGGCAGCTTGCAGTTGGTCAACGTGTGGTTATTGTCCTTGTAGCACTGGCCGTAGTCGTTCAGTTCCGGCTTGGCTCCCATTTTGGAGTGGCAGGTGGTGCAGGACTTGATGTTTTCCTTTTTGGCGTACTCCGGCTTTCCATAGGAAGCCGTGCTGCACACCAGGAAGCCGGCCATCAGAGCGACCGCCGGGACCAACACTTTTAGTTTTAATGCGCGCATGTTCTCTCCTTCCTCCGGCGAATCGCAAGGGCCATCCGGAGGCAACCCGCAGCCTACGAAATTCCCGCTAACCACACCGTGAGGTCTGAATATCCCGATTATAACCCAGACGTAGGGTTTTGCAACACATGGTGGATGGGGACAATGGGGACACGTATGGGAAGACACCGAGCGCCGGTGGGGCATGGGCGGAAAAAGGCGCCACTTCGAACTTCCAGGTTCAGATAAAGGGGGAAGACACCGAGCGCCGGTGGGGGCATGGGCGGAAAAAGGGGAGGGCATGGCAGTTGGCGCGGTCGGATTGGGACCACAATTAGAGGTTGGCATTGGGCTCCAGGCTACGCCACAAGTACCAGCTTGCCACGGTGCGGTAGGGCCGCCATTTAAGCGCCAGCGTTTCGACCTCCGCGGGCAGTGGCAGTTCGGCCAAACCGTAAGCTTTCCGGATGGCGTTGCGAATCCCCAGATCGCCGGTGGGAAGCACGTCGGGGCGGCGTAGCGCGAAGATCAGGAACATGTGCACGGTCCAGGAGCCGATTCCCTTCACCTGGGTGAGACGCTCGATGACGGCGTGATCGGGTAGATCCGGCAACTCCTCGAAGACCACCCGGCCGTCCCTGGTGTGGCGGGCCAAGTCGCGGATATAGGCCGTTTTCTGGGTCGAGAGGCCCAGCCTTCGCATGCGCGAGGGGCGCAGCTTGAGCACGTTTTCGGGCGTCAGCCTGCCTCCCGCGGCACGGGCCAGGCGGCCGAAGATCACGCTCGCCACCCGTCCGCTAAGCTGCTGATAAACAATGGACTTTACGAGAGTTTCGAACTCCGGGGCGCGAAACTCGATGCGGTACTCGCCCACCCGGCCGATGATCTCCGATAAGATGGGATCGGACCGCCGGAGGTGTTGAATGGCTTCCTTCATGCTGAAACAATTGGACGCCGGAGTACGTCAGCCCTATTGTACCGGGATGCGAACTCTCTCCGTTCTTCTCTTGTCCACCGTTGTGCCCATGAGCACCGCCCTTTGGGCGCAAGGGCCGCCTCAGAAAAAAGCCGAGCCGGACCAGGAACTACCGCCGTCCATCACGGTGAATGTGGACGTGGTGAACATTCTGGCGGCGGTGCGCGATAAGCGCGGGGGGCTGGTCGCCAACCTGGAACAGAAGGATTTCACGGTGCTGGAAGATGGCAAGGCGCAGACCATCAAATACTTCACCCGCGAAACCGACCTTCCGCTGACGATCGGGATGCTGGTGGACACCAGCGGCAGCCAGCGGAACCTGATCGACATCGAACGCAACGCGGCTTCCTCCTTCTTCTCCGAGGTGCTGCACAAGAAGGACGAGGCCTTTCTGATCCAATTTGGCGAAGAGACGGAGCTGCTCCAGGATTACACCAGCTCGCCGCGCCTGCTCAACCAGGCCCTCAACGGCTTGCGTCCCAGCTCGGGCGTGGGCGGACTCCAACCGGGGCCGGTGCCCACCGTCGGGGGACCCCGCGGCACGGTGCTGTACGATGCGATCTTCCTGGCAGCCAGCGACAAGCTGAAAGGGGAAGTGGGGCGCAAGGTGATCGTGGTGATCACCGACGGGGTCGACGAAGGCAGCCGCCTGACCATCAGCCAGGCCGTGGAAGCGGCTCAGAAATCGGACGCGGTGATTTACAGCATCGAGTATTCCGACCCCAGGGCTTACGGCGGCATGTTCAACTTCGGGGGCAACGCCGGGGACGGCTATTTGCACAAGATGTCCGACGAAACCGGCGGCCACGTTTATAGGGTGGACAACCGGCATCCGCTGGACGCAGTATTCAAGGAGTTGCAGGATGAGATGCGCAGCCAATATTCGATCGGCTACACTCCCATCAACGACGCCAAAGACGGCTCCTACCGCAAGCTCGAAATCAAGCTGAACAGTAAGGAAATGAAGGTGCAGGCCCGCAAGGGCTACTACGCCATCAGGCCGGAATCACGTTGAAGCGGCGCTTGCGCTCCGCGAAGTAGCTTTCCACGGCCAGCTTGAGCGGTGGCATGGGTTCAATCCCGACGCGCTCCATCTTGCCGTTGGAGAGGGCCGAATATTTGGGCCGGCGGGCGGGCGTACGATACTCTCTTTCGCTGGTGGCCAGCAGTAGCGGCTCCAGGCCGGCGACCTCGAAAATGGTTCGCGCGAACTGAAACCAGGAAATCGGGGATCCGCCGCCTATGTGGAAGACTCCGGATTGGTCGCGCTCGACCAGGTCGATGGTGCGGGCGGCCAGCAGGGGGGCAAAGGTGGGCGAGGCGACATGGTCTTCCACCACGCGGATGGCGTTTGGGGACCCGGCCAGCCGCAGCATGACCTCGACAAAATTGCCGCGCGGCGTATCCAGGCCGCCGGGACCGAACACGCCCGAAGTGCGCACCACCAGGACGCGGTCCAGATAGGCCTGAGCGTACAGCTCGCCGGCTAGTTTGGAGACCGCATAAGCGCCTAAAGGATGGGGCAGATCGTCTTCGGCATAGGGATAGCCGGCCTGCCCGTCGAAGACGTAATCGGTGGAAAAGTGCACCAGGCGGGCGTCCGCCTGACGGCAGGCAAGTGCCAGATTGCGCACCGCCAGGGCATTCACCAGGAAGGCCGCCTGGGGTTCCTGTTCGGCTACATCGACCTGGTTGTAAGCCGCGGCGTTGAAGACCACCTCGGCATCGTACTGGGCCAGGGCCCGCTCGACCGCCTGGGCATCGGTGATATCCACCTGGCTGCGGTCCCAACCGGTCACGGCGTATTGGCGAGCCTGGAGCTCGCGCACCAGTTCCATGCCGAGTTGGCCGGCGGATCCAAACACCACCGCTCTATGGATCATAAGAACCCACAGGATAGCGCATCGGCGGCGGCGCACGGCACGGCGTAGCAGCCTTTCTCACACGCCCATGCCGACCAGTGGGCACCCCCGGCGCGGCAAACGGGCCCTGGGCCTGGTTGGGGACCCAGTGGGCACCGCCTCGTTTGCGCCACATCGCGGCTTACCCATGCACCCGGACCGGCGCCGGGCCGTCAGTGAACGCCTCCAGGACCCGAGCCAGGCGCGACAGTTGGCTGAGCTTGGAATCCAGCAGAACGCCCACCAGGAAGCGGTCCTGTTGGGGGCTGCAGTACATGGCTTCGCCCAACAGCAGGCTGTCGTCCAATCCGATCTTAAGGGCCGCTCCGGGAGCCACCGGAGCCGGCATTTCCAGCGCCATCCCGCTGCCGGAGCCGTTCTTCACGATGGCATTGTGGGTAGATGGCTCGCCCGACAGGATCGTGACAACTACTGGCTGGCCGACGGTAAAACGCGATTCGCGTCGTTTATCCATGACTACTCATCGGATGAAATTGGGAAAAACTGTAGGGGTGGAGCTGATCGGACCGCGGCGGGATCGGAAGCGGCGGGATCGGAAGCGGCGAAGTGGAGACGTGAAGCGAAAGCTCACCATCACTGTCAGTGAGGCTGTCTATGAGGGCCTTCACCGGGTCATCGGCCGCACCGGTCAGTCTGTTCATCGAGAAACTCGCTCGTCCCCGCGTCGTGCCACAGGATATCGAAGCTTGCTACCGAGACATGGCCCCCAGCCAGGCGCGGGAACAGGAGGCGCTGGAGTGGTCCGAAGGCGTAATCGCCGACTCTTCCTTCACAGAACTTCATGCTTCGAGGTGAAGTCTGGTGGGTGGATTTCGATCCGTCGCCCGGTGGCGAAATCCGGAAGACGCGCCCTGCCGTCATCTTCAGTAATGACGCGTCCAACCGCAATCTCAACCGCGTTCAGGTCGTGCCGATCGCGAGTAACGTGACCCGCGTTTACCCATGTGAAGCCCCGATCGACTTGAACGCGATCCCCGCAAAGCAATGGCCGACCCGATGGCCACCGTCGGCAAGTACCGGCTCAAATCCAAGTTAGGAACCTTGTCGCGCGATGACATCCGCGGTGTCGAACGGGCCGTGTGCGTCCAACTCGGTTTCTCTCCATCGTAAGATGACTCGGCGGGAACGGAGGCGCCGGAGGGAGGGCGATACCTCGGAAGGAGTAGCACCCCCGGGAGAAGGGCGCACTCTGGGCTGCGCCGACGGCTGGGAGTGGAATTGCCTTCCATTACCGTGGTAATATATGCGTATGGCAATCGCGCACTCCAAGGTTACGGCACAGGGGCAGATCTCCGTCCCGGTGGACGTACGGCGAAAACTCGGGATCGGGCCGGGATCGGTCCTGGAATGGGACGAGGAGGACGGCAAGATGGTTGTCCGCCGCGTGGGCCGATTCAGCTCCGAGGATATCCATCGGGCGGTGTTCGGGGTGCGGGCGCCAGAAGCGCACCGTCCGGACGAATTGAAGGAAAGCATCCGGCGCTACGCCCGAAAGCGTTATGCGCGCGGTTGACACGAATGTTCTGGTGCGTCTGATCACTCGGGACGATTTGCGGCAGGCGGCCTCGGCGGAGAGTTTTGTCGATAAGGGGGCCTGGGTTTCACTGCTCGTGCTGGCCGAGGCGGTGTGGATGCTTGCCCGTTTCCACAAACTGGGGCCGGAGGACCTAGCCAGGGTGATTGAAATGCTGCTCAATCACCGGGACTTGGTGCTACAGGACGAGGAGACCGTGGCGGGGGCCCTGGAACTGTTCCGTGCAAAGCCGGCGCTAGGTTTTTCCGATTGCCTGATGCTTCAATTGGCCCGGAAAGCCGGACATCTTCCCCTCGGTACGTTCGACCGAAACCTGGCCAAGGCTGACGGGACTCAGCGGCTCTAAGCTGGCGCCGCAAGAGTGACTCTACATTGGCTGACTTGCAGATGTGCGCAGGCTCTCACCAGCTATCCACCGGGTCCGCTGGACGATGATCGGTGGCATGGCGAGATCGGCAGCAATTCACTTGCCGTGATGGGCCGCCGCCGCGGTTACCTTCTCCAAATATTCCCGGATGGTTCCCCGCAGCTTCTTGTCCTGTTTCAAAAACTCCTGGGCCACCAGCACACTCTCGACCCAGCCGTACACCTCTTTTCTGTTTTGCCCTGCAAGGATGACTCCTTCGGTACCCCTCAAGAAGTCGTTGATCTGCTCCCCTGTCAATACTTCGCTGTTCAGCATGCGTATTTGCATCCAGCCGCAGAACACCGGCACCGCTCACACCATTTTCACGATCATCTTGCATTGGAATCAAGCCCGGCTTCACGATCATCTTGTATTGGACGATTCTCCCCCGGCGCGCCCCCAATCCGACCGGTTACAATGAGTAAGGAAACCACAAGAGGTTACGCCGCGGCGGACGTGAAGCCGCAATCACTTTTATGGCGCGCATATTGGATTGCATCGATTCCCCCGAGCAGGTCAAGCACCTCTCCATCGCCGATCTCGAGCTCCTGGCGGCCGAAATCCGCGAAGAGCTGGTCACCGTGCTCTCCTCGAACGGCGGCCACCTCGGCCCCAATCTCGGAGTCGTCGAGCTGACCATCGCCCTTCACTACGTCTTCCACACCCCCGCCGATCAGTTCGTCTTCGACGTCAGCCATCAGGCCTACGTGCACAAGTTGCTGACCGGCCGCCGCGACCGCTTTCACACCATCCGCACGCCCGGCGGCCTGAACGGTTTCATGTTGCGCACCGAAAGCGAGCACGATGCTTACGGCGCCGGCCACGCCGGTACGGCCCTCTCGGCCGCGCTGGGCATGGCGGTGGCCCGCGACAAAAACGGCGGCAAGGAACACGTGGTGGCCCTGGCCGGCGATGCCGCTTTCACCTGCGGCGTCACCTACGAAGCCCTCAATAACATCGCCCACCACACCAAGCGCCTGATCGTCGTCCTGAACGATAATGAGTGGTCCATCGACAAGAATGTGGGTGCCATCGCCAGCTATTTGAATCGCATCGTCACTAGCCCCGCCTACGCCGGCCTCCACGACCGCGGTGGAAGATTCGTGCAGAAACTGGGCGGCCAGATGGCCCTGCGGATGGCCCGCCGCGCCGAGGAGGCCGCCAAAGGCATGCTCCTGCCGAGCGTCATCTTCGAAGAGCTGGGCCTGCGCTATTACGGCCCCATCGACGGTCACGACGTCTCCACGCTCATCAAAACCTTCGAGTTTCTAAAAAGACAGGATCGGCCGGTTTTGTTGCACGTGCTCACCCAGAAGGGCCGCGGCTTTGAGCCGGCCATCCGGAAACAGAAGAAGTTTCACGGCCTGGGACCCTACGACCCCGAAACCGGCGAAACCAAGCCCCTCAGCCAGCGCACCTACTCGGAAGTGTTCGCCGACACGCTGGTGAAGCTGGCCGATTTCAACCCCAAGATCGTCGCCATCACCGCCGCCATGCCCAACGGCACCTGTCTCGACCGCTTCCAGCCCTACCATCGCGACAAATACTTCGATGTCGGAATCGCCGAAGAGCACGCCGTGATTTTCGCCGCGGGCCTGGCCGCCAGGGGCTTCAAGCCGTTCTGCGCCATCTACTCCACTTTCCTGCAGCGCGCCTTCGACCCGGTGGTACACGATGTCTGCCTGCAAAATCTCCCGGTGGTGTTCTGCATGGACCGCGGCGGCCTCGCCGCCGACGATGGTCCCACCCACCACGGCCTGTTCGACATCAGCTACCTTCGCGGCATCCCCAACCTGGTGCACATGGTTCCCAAGGACGAGGACGAGCTCGCCGACATGCTTTTCACGGCTATGCAGTGGGATGGGCCGATCGCCATCCGCTACCCGCGCGGCGTGGGCCCCGGCACTCCCGTCAAGGACGTGCCCCGGGCCATCCCCATCGGCAAAGCCGAGCTGCTGGAGCACGGCGAAAACGACCGCGTCGCGATCTTCGCCCTCGGCGCATTAGTCCCCATGGCCAAGGAGATCGCCCGCAAGCTGGAGAGCCAGGGAACCGGGTCCGGCTCCTCCGCCGCGGTCATCAACGCCCGTTTCACCAAGCCTCTGGATGTGGAGATGCTGGAGTTCTACGCCCGCAGCGTGGACGTGATCCTCACTTTGGAGGACCACGTCCTGAGCGGCGGCTTCGGCAGCGCCGTGCTGGAAGAGCTCAACAATCTGGGCCTGGCGACCCCCGTAGTCCGCATCGGCTGGCCCGACCGGTTCATCGAGCACGGCAAGGTGGATGCGTTGCGCGCCAAATACGGCATCACCGCGGCGGCAGCATTGGAGAGGCTCCAGCCCTACCTCGATAAGCAGGCGGTTTCGCAAATGGCGGCGACGGAACGGCTGCGTTGAGAGGGATGGCAGCCCCAGCGAGGCGTCTGCCGGCGCAATATGTTGCCGGGCCGGGCAGGGAAGGCGCCCCATGAGGGCAACGACGACCATCCTGCTCCCGGCAGCGGGCGGCGCCGCGCGCCAGCACATTTCCGGACCCGGAGTTCGCGCGGCCAAGATGGCTCTAACTAACGCCCGTCGATGACGCGCGCCGCTGTGAGTGTGATGAGACGGGAACACACCTGGAACTATTTAGTCGCCGCCGAACCGGTTGGGAACTCTCCCAAGCGGGATACTGTCTCAGACGGGCAACTGGTGAGCCGCGGTCCGCGCTGTCTTGCTTTCCAGATTTTCACGAGCGCGTTCAATTCGGATAACCTGCGGCAAGCAATCTGCAATAAAATCATGCGGCCTCCAGAAGTTCCTTCACTTCCCAGATGTGATCCATAATATCGGAGGGAGGTGGTCGATATCCATCAAATGGTTGTTTTCTGGATTGACGCCCAAGAAGAAACTTGCGACTGCTATTGTCGATGACGCCCGAGTTAGCCGAGTCCACCTATCGCCTTTTGGAAAAGGCCCTGGAGGCGTATCGGCGGGACTATGGGGAGTTGCGCTCTCCAAACCGAATGAAGCCGCCCTCCGCGGAGGTACTCAGAGATCCTGAGGCTGCTGAGATCCTGAGGTTGCTGAGATCCTGAGGCTGCTGAGATCCTGAGGCTGCTGAGATCCTCGACAAAGGAAACTGAGAAGCGATTTCAGCATCCCTATTGCAATCTGCAATCGACACAGAAATGGCGCACTACCGCGTTGCGGCGGCGGAATCGGCATAGGCGGCGGGATGGCGGGAGTCGCGGCGCAGGCCGTCGGGCCGAACGGCGAAGGCAGTGGCCGGAGCCGGCGTGGCGAGGTTTAAGCCGGTCCCGGTCCGGAAAGCGTCGAGGGCATTGATGGCGTAGGTTCCTCGGGGAAGCGAACCGGGAACCAGGTCTGGGCGAGAGCGCCGCCCCTAACTAACGGCCGGGCGGAGCATGAGGAGCATGGTGGTCTTGCCCATGCCGCGCTCGCCAAGGAGCAGCAGGTGCTCGTTGGAGGCGGTGATGGCGAGGGTGGTGAGCTGAGCGGTCAACTCGTCGAGGATGGGCCTCGCGGGCGACGAAGGCGCTTTGGGTTTCGGCCTCAGCCATGGGCTCGGGGTTGCAGTAGGGCACCGGTCCGACTTCACGCCGGTGTCGCGCGGGCGACCATGGTTATAGGGGAGACACGACGACAAGGGATGTGTAGACAGTGCGATCAGAAATGTGGGCCGTGGCCTCCGCCGCCTCCGCCGTGGTGGCCGCCGCCTCCGCCTCCGCCGTGGCCGCCTCCGCCGTGATGGCCGCCGCCTCCGCCGTCTCCGCCGCCTCCGCCGTTTCCGCCGCCTCCGCCGTTTCCGCCGCCCCCGCCGTCTCCGCTGCCCCCGCCGGCCCCGCTACCCCCGCCGGCCCCGCTACCCCCGCCGCCTCCGGTTGAGGAGGTGGCGGGTCCCCCGCTGTTGGCGACAGCCAGTTGCGAATCCGCTGTACTCCAAATTCCCTTGATGCTGTGGCCGTTGCCGATAAACAACCCTGCGGACACCAGGACCAAAAAGGCAAGCAGCAGGACGTATTCGATCAAGTCCTGTCCTTGGTCGTTCCGAAGGAGACTCTTCATTCGTTTCAAATATCTACCTCCCTCTGCATTGGTCGTGGCCCGGCAGTTCGGACACACACATCTACGCCAGTTTCAGAGTAGGTCGTGCACTCGACCTTCGAACAGACCCATAACCAATGGTGGGGTACTGCCCCCCTCATTCGAGGGGGGAGGCCTGGTTCGGGGAGGGTGAGTTTTGGGAATGGCGGAGGCAAGGAGAGGTGAAGAGGTGGTGGGCTGATCAGAGCAGGCGGAGGTCTTTGGAGGTTTGGGTGAGGATCTCGCAGCCGTGCGGGGTGACCACGACGGTGTCTTCGAGGCGGATGCCGCCGAAATCTTCCAGGTAGACTCCAGGTTCGATGGTGATCGCCATGCCCACTTGCAGGCGGCTCTTGTCACGGCGGCCGATGCGCGGCGGCTCGTGGATCTCCAGACCCAATCCGTGGCCGGTGGAGTGGATGAAGGCGGCCTCCAGTCCGTAGCCCTTGAGGACGCGGCGGGCGGCGGCGTCCACGCGGGCGGTGGGGGCCCCCGGCCGCACGGCATCGATGGCCGCCAACTGCGCTTCGAGAACCGCGCGGTAGGCGCGGTTCACGCGGGCGGACGGCTTGCCGAGGAACAACATGCGGGTCATGTCACTGCAGTAGCCATCCTGCTGGGTCCCCATATCCACCAACACGAGGCTGCCGGGGCGGATTTCGGCGGAAGTGGGCTGGGCGTGCGGCAGGGCGGTCCGCTTGCCGGCGGCGACGATGGTTTCAAACGACGGCTTCTCCGCCCCGAGGCGGCGCATGCGGTACTCGATTTCCGCAGCCAGGCCGCTCTCCTTCATGCCGGGACGCACGCGCGCGACGGCCTGCTCGAAGGCGCGCGAGTTGGTCCGGACGGAGCGGCGGATGAGATCGATCTCGGCGGGCGATTTGATCATGCGCAGGGACTCGATCCAACCGTCGACGGGCTCCAGCGAGGCGCGCATGGGCAGCTTGTTTTTGAGCGCTTCGAAGACGTCGCAGGTCATGCGCGCCGGCTCGTACCCGATGCGCTTCCAGCGGAGGCGCGCGATGGCGGAAGCCACGGCGAGCACGAGCGTCCCCTTGACGATGCGCACTTCGCAGGGGCCTCCCTGGCCGCGGGCGCTGGCCTGGCCGCCGGCGCTCTCCTGGCGGGCCTGAATCTGGTAGCGCGGATCGGTGAACAGGATGGCGTGTTGGGGCGAGAGGAGCAGGTTGGCGTTACTGCCGGTGAAGCCGGAAAGGTAACGCAGATTGGGACTTAAGACCACCAGAAGGGCGTCGAGCTGGTGCGCGGCAAGACCGGCGGCAACGGCTTGGCGGCGGGCGTGGTAGATGGGATCGGTCAAGGTTGGAGTTCCTTGGCGAGGACGAGGGCGCGGCCGGCCAACTCGCGTGCCTGCCGCAGATCGCCGCGCTTTTCGGCGTCCGAGGAAAGCTGCAGGAACGATTCGATGCTTTTCTTCAACTGCTGCTGCTGGCGGGTCAGGCGGTGGGAAGAGGCCCGGTCCAGCAGGCGGGTGGCTTCCTGGCGGTCGCGCTGGGCATCCACCGGCAGTTGCCTCAGCTCTTCGGCGGAGACGATCTCCTGGACGGGCGGGCGCTCGGCAGGCTCGGCCGTAACGGGAGGGGGTTGGGCGGGGGGATCGCTTCGCGCGGGCTGGGCGACGCGGCTGCGCGGGGGCTTGGGAGGGGCGGCGGGCGCGGGGGCCGGTTCCTCGGGTTGCGGCTGGGTGGTGGGGAGAGCCTCAGGGTTTACCGGTTGGGGCGGCGGCAACTCCACGTGGGTTTGTGGAATGGAGAGCGGTTGGGGCGGCGGAGCGGGGGCCGGCGCCACCGCGGGCTTGGGAGTGGCGGGCGCCGCTTGGGCGGTCTTGGGAGTGCCGCGCAGCAGGCACCCGGCGAGGAGGATGGCGATGCCGGCTGCCAAAATCGCTTCCGCAGGTTTCATCGGGGACACCTCTACTCAATCACACCACAATCGGAAGGCGAAGGGCAGCCTACCGCGGAACGCGCCTGAGCCGAAAGAGCCGCCTAACTAAAAGGCGGCTGCAGACAGGATTGGCTGCCCCACAACGATAGGCGACACCCCAGCCGCGCGCGGGAGCATGATCGAGGCCGTTGCCTCGCCGCCGGGCTTACCGGCAGCCGGCTGGAAGCCGCTGCTTCGAAGCGCCCCGAGGCAGTTCGCCACGAAGCGGGCTGGCCCTCGGGCGCGGCGAACAGCGGGTGCGATAAAATCGTTCGAACGCCATGAGCCTCACCGCCGAGCAGAAGTTTGGGCCGTATACGCTGATCTCGCCATTGGGCGAGGGCGGCATGGGGGAAGTGTGGAAGGCGCGCGATACGCGCATCGATCGCATCGTGGCGTTGAAAGTGGCGAAGGCCGATTTCGGCGAACGGTTCGAACGGGAAGCCCGCGCGGTGGCGGCGCTCAACCATCCGAATATCTGCACGCTGTACGACGTGGGGCCGAACTACCTGGTGATGGAGTACATCGAAGGGGAATCGCCGAAGGGTCCCCTGCCGTTGGACATCGCGCTGGGGTATGCGCGCCAGATCGCGGACGCGCTGGAAGCGGCGCACGAGAAGGGGATCGTGCATCGCGACCTGAAGCCGGGGAACATCAAGATTAAGCCGGACAGCATGGTCAAGGTGCTGGATTTCGGGCTGGCGAAGACCATCGAGACGGCCTCGGGCGATCCGCAGAGTTCGCCGACCCTGACGATCTCGGCCACGCGCGGAATGATCCTGGGGACGGCGGCGTACATGAGTCCGGAACAGGCGCGCGGCAAGAGCGTGGACAAGCGGGCGGACATCTGGGCATTCGGCGTGGTGTTGTACGAGATGCTGACGGGGCGGATGCTGTTCCAGGGCGAGGATCTGAGCGAAACGCTGGCATCGGTGATGAAGGAAACGCCGGACGTGAGCGCGGCGCCCGCGCGGGTGCGGCGGCTGTTGGAACGATGTTTGGAAAAAGATCCGAGGAAACGGCTGCGCGACATCGGCGATGCGTGGGGATTGTTGGAGGAGCCTCCGGCTGCCACTGCGGCGCCGAAGCAGCGCCGGATATGGCCTTGGGCCGCGGCGGCGGCGGTCGCGGCAGTGGCGGCGGTTGTGGGATGGATGAGACCGGGATCCACTGGGAACGAGCGGCCGGCGGTGACGCTCAGCATCGTGCCTCCTTCCGGGGCCGCGCTGGCGCCGGTTGGGTCCCAGTTGTCCGCACCGGAGTTATCGCCCGACGGCTCCGCGGTTTTGTACGAGGCGACGAACGGCCGAATGTACCTCCGCCGGCTGGATTCGCTGGAGGCCCGCCCGGTGCCGGGCCAGGCCAGCGGCGCACCGTTCTGGTCGCCGGACTCTACCTCAGTTGTGTACCCTTCCGCCCAGCAGTTGATGAAGGTCCGTATGCCGGACGGGGCGCCGGAGGTCGTCGCGAAACTGCCGGGCCCCACGCGCGGAGGAAGCTGGAGCGACGGCGGCGCGATTCTGATATCTGCTCAAAGTTGTTTGATATTCGCTCCGGCCGCGGGTGGAGAATTCAAACCAGTGGAAATGCCCGGGCCGCTCAAAGAAGGCCGGTGCTATTACCCGGATTTTCTTCCCGGGGGACAGGATTTCCTGTACCTGTTCGTCCCCTCCCAAGATTCAGCGGACGCCGCCGTCTACCTTGCCACTCTGCGCGACGGCAAGGCGGTGGATCCCGTGTTGCTGCTCAAGAACCAGACGGCTGCCCGCTACACGCCCGCGGGCGGCGGCCGCATCCTCTTCGTTCGCAACGACAATCTCTATTCACAGAAGCTGAACCGGCGAACGCGCAGACTGGAGGGCGAGGCCGAGCTGGCGGCACAGGGAGTTGCGTCGCAGCCGTCAACGGGCACACCCCGCGCAGAATTCTCGGTGGCCCGCAACGGAACCGTCGCCTGGCGTCCAGGGAGGGCGGGCGTGTCCCAAGCCACCGAATTCGACAGGAACGGCAATCAGATCGGAACGTCGGGCCCAGCAGGTGCGTTCGACAGCCTGGCCCTGTCGCCGGACGAGAGGCAGCTCTTGGTTCTCTCTTCTACATCTGGCTGGCTGGTGGATGTGGGCCAGCCGGGCCGGTTAGAGCTGCCGAAGGGCGTGTCTTGGTTGGGCTGGTTCGCGGGTGGATCCAAGCTGATCGGGATTCGGGATGGGGCATTGGTCGAAATGCCCGCCAGCGGCGCGGGTGAGTTTCGCGAGTTGCGCAAGGTCCCGCTCGATCTCATGGGGCCACCAAGTTTTTCGGCCGATGGCATGCAGATGATTGGCAAAACCAATCGCGGGATCGTTTCGGTGCAACTCGATGGGACTCCGGAAGAGATGAATCCGAAGGTTGAAGTGGACAACGCTCAAACCTACGGGCCAAGCTTTTCGCCAGACGGCCGTTGGCTTGTATACTTCACCAGAGGCTCGGGAGGAGGGCTTTACGTGCAGCCTATTCCCGGGCCGGGTCCGCGCCGCCAGATCGCTCCCGAAGGCGCGTTCCCGTTTTGGCGGACGGACGGCAAGGAGATCCTCTATCGCGATGGGGACGCGCTGATGTCGGTGGCGGTGGAGTGGAACGGCCCTCTGAAGTTCGGCGCGCCGCGCAAGCTGTTGTCCGGTTTGCGCTCGCCCGCCGGGTCGAATGCGTCGGTCCGCCCGCTGGCCGTGTCGCACGATGGCTCGCGCATCTTCTGGGCGCAGGGCGTGGAGCAGCCGGATTCGAACGTGATCCACGTCAGGACGAGCTGGTTGAAGTAATTGGCGAGCGGAGACGGCGGATGCAGGTTGACAGACGAAAGCGTCTGTCCCACATTGGCGCGAAAGGGCTTGAGCGCTTGTGGGACAGGCGCTTTCGCCTGTCATCGCCGGCTGAAAGCCGGCTGCAGCGTCGAAAGCCCATCGTAAGTCAATGGAAATACGTTCTTCGAAACCGCAGTCTCGTCTCGATGCACGGCGCGCGGGATATCCGGGCCGATTGCCGGGTCGGCTGGTGCGCCCCGGAGCAGCGGGTGCCGGCCGGGCGCCGACGCCGCAGGCCGAGGGCCTGGCCAAGGGCCTGCGCCACATCCGGAGGCCGGCCGATGGGAAGTTGCTTTTGCGTCGACCCAAATGGGCCGCGCCTTCATCTGACGGCTACAGCCCTTTGGTATACTCGTGTGACTCTCCATGCTGCCAGCCGGAACGCGTTTCGGGCCGTACGAGATCCTGTCTCCCCTCGGCCAGGGAGGCATGGGCGAAGTGTATCGCGCCCGGGACACGCGCCTTGATCGCACCGTCGCCATTAAGGTCCTACCCGGCCATCTGGCGCACGATCCGCAGTTTCGCGAACGCTTCGATCGCGAGGCCCGCGCCGTCTCCAGCCTGAACCACCCCAACATCTGCGTCTTGCACGATATCGGGAGTGAAGGCGGTGTCGTCTACCTGGTGATGGAATGCGTGGAAGGCGAGTCGCTGGCAGCTTGCCTGCAGCGCGGGCCGCTGCCGGTGGCCGACGCGTTGCGGTACGCCGTCGAAGTCGCCGGCGCGCTGGATGCCGCTCACCGCCGCGGCGTGATTCACCGCGACCTCAAGCCGGGCAACATCATGCTCGCGAAAACCGGCGCCAAGCTGCTGGATTTCGGACTGGCGAAGGTGCGCGCCATGGCCGCGCCGGCTGAGTCCGATCACACCGCGACGATGACCATCACCACGGCGGGCAGCATTGTGGGCACGTTCCAGTACATGTCGCCCGAGCAGTTGGAGGGGCGCGACGCCGACGCGCGGTCGGACATTTTCGCTTTCGGCGCTACTTTCTACGAGATGCTCACCGGGAAACGCGCCTTCACGGGCCAGAGCCAGGCCAGCCTGATCACCGCCATCATGAGCGCTCAGCCGGCGCCGGTTTCCAGCGTGCAGCCGACGATCCCCGCGTCTCTGGACCGAGTGGTGCGCCGCTGCCTGGCCAAGGACCCCGGCGATCGCTGGCAGACCGCGCGCGACCTGGCCGAGGAGTTGCGCTGGATTCAGGAAGGCGGTTCCCAGGCCGGCTTGGCTCCGGCGGCTGTCGCTCCCCCGAAAGGTCGTGCGCTGGTCCCCTGGGTCGCGGCCGCGGTCTGCGGGATCGCCGCCCTGCTGTTGGCGGTGGTGTTGTTCCGGCAGGAGAAGCCGGCTCCGCCGCGGCCCGTGCGGTTTTCCGTGAGCGCGCCCGAGGGCGCCACACTGGTCGCGGACATGCGGCCCATGGTTTCGCCTGACGGAGAATCGGTTCTCTTCGGCGCCACGGCCGGTGATCAAACGCAGTTGTACCTGCACAGCCTGGCCAGTGGCAGCGCACGGCCTGTGCCGGGCACCGAGGGAGGCCCCCTCACTGTCTGGTCGTTCGACAGCCGTTCCTTCCTCATGAATATGACAGGCCGGCCTTTTGCCAGGTCGGACGTTAACGGGGGGCCTCCCCAACCCTCCCAGATTCCATCCGGCGCCTATTGCTCCTGGGGACCGGCAGGAATCGTCCAGGCGAATGGGCAGGAAGTACGCTGGTTTGCCGCCGATGGGAGCAGCAAACGGATCTTGAGAAACGATGAGAAGGGCGCCTTCACGTATGCCTCCTGGCTGCCCGGCGGGCAGTGGCTAATCTACAACCAACGCGCAGCCGGCACCATAGGCTCCGGCACCTCCTATTCGGTTCATGCTCTGTCGTTGGACGGCAAGGTGGACCGACCCCTGGCCACTACGGCCGGGCCAGCCATTTATGCGGCCCCCGGCTATCTCCTATTTGTCCGCAGCAGCGTTCTGATGGCCCAGGCCATCGACCCGAAGCGCCTGGAACTGCGCGGCGGGCCTGTGCCGGTGACGGATCACATCGGCGCCGTTTCCAACGGCACTCTTGGCGCCTTTTCGGTTTCCAGCAACGGCGCGCTGGCATTTCGTCCCGGGATCGGGCAAGCCGACAGCCAATTGATGTGGGTGGATCGCTCGGGCAATCCGCTCGGCGCCGTAGGCAGTCCAGCGGACTATTCCAATCCGGCGCTCTCGCCGGACGGAACGCACCTGGCGGTGGGCATTCGCGATCCCGCTACTCAGAACCGCGATCTTTGGGTTTTCGACCTGGCGAGGAAGGCTTCCTCGCGTCTCACCTTTGACCCCGCGGACGACCTGAATCCCGCCTGGTCGCCCGATGGCTCCCGCATTGCCTTTACCTCAGACCGCCACGGCGTTCGCAACCTCTATGTCAAGAACGCTTCCGGAACCGGCGAAGACGAGTTGCTGCTGGAATCCCCTATCACCAGCAATGTGGAGGACTGGTCGCGAGACGGACGCTGGATTGCCTACAATCGGGGGGCCCCCGCCAACGCCGTCTGGGTCTTCCCGCTGGACACCCGCAAACCGCAGGCGTTTTTAGAAAGCCGGTTTGGGTTGGACGAGGCGCGCTTCTCGCCGGACGGGCGCTGGTTGGCGTACCGGTCTCTGGAAAACGGGCGCGCGGAGGTGTATGTGCGGCCGTTTCAGGCAGGGTCGCCCTCCGGGCCCAATGGCTCGGGCGGCAAGTGGCAGATCTCGACCAACGGCGGCTCGGAGCCGCAGTGGCGCGCCGACGGCAAGGAGTTGTTCTTCATCTCGCTGAACCCGACCAGGATCATGGCGGTGGACATTGCCGAAAAGAATGGCGCGATTGTAGCCGGCATCCCCCATGCCCTATTCGCGGTGCGCGTGGGAACCCAGGGCCGCAACCGTTGGCTGGTCACACCCGACGGAAAAAAGTTCCTGGTAGTCGAGCCGCCCGAACCGAAAGCCGTCACCGGTTTCACCGTGATTCTCAACTGGCCGTCCCTGCTCCAAAAATGAACCTCTGGAACCGCCGCATCGCCCGGGCGCAGGACCTGGAAGCCCGCTACCCCGCGGCCGCCGAGCTGCTGCGGTTCTATCGGAGCATCGCCCGCTTCCAACGGGACATGGAGCTGGATTTCAAAGATCTCGCCGACCTGCCGCGCGATCTGTCCCTTCATCCCGCGCGCCTGCCCCTGCCGGTCCGCCAGTATCGCGGGCGGCTGCTGCGGTTGATCGAGGTCGAGGGACCGCCTGTGCTTGCGCGCGCGGCCGGCCAGTTGATACACGCGAGGGAGTGGGACCCGGCCGATCCGGCGCCGCGCTTTATCGCCCGCGTGCTGGTGCAGCCTTATGCGCAGTTTCTGGCGGCGCGCGCGCGGCCGGAATCCGGGCGGCAGGCGGTTCGCCCCGAGTGCCCGTTCTGCGGCGAGAAGCCCGTGGTGGCGGTGCTGCGGCCCGAGGGCGAAGGCGGCAAGCGGTGGCTGGTGTGTTCTCTGTGCGCCACCGAATGGGAGTTCCGCCGCCTGCTGTGCCCGGCCTGCGGAGAAGAGGACCACGAGAAGTTGCCGGTCTATGTGGCCGAGGAGTTCCCGCACGTGCGCCTGGAAGCGTGCGACACCTGCCGCGTCTACCTGAAGGCAATCGATATGACAAAAAACGGCCTGGCGTCGCCCGAAGTCGACGAACTGGCCGCCGTGCCGCTGGACCTGTGGGCGGCCGGGCGCGGATACGCCAAGCTGCAGGCCAATCTGCTGGGATTGTAGACGGCCGCCGATAGGGCGGGCAAGCCGCGCCGCCGCGCCGCGGCGTCAGGGCCGCAGGATCACCTTCATCAGGCCGGGCTCGCGGCTCCGCAAACGCGCGAACCATTGCGGGCCTTCCGCCAGCGGCGCTACCGCGCTGATCAGCGGATCCACCCGGATGGCTCCGCTGGCCATCAACTCCATGCAAGCCGGATATTCGCCACACGAGGCGCAGGATCCCTGCACGCGGATCTGGCGCGTCACCACCGCTTGCAGCGGAAGGTCCACGCTGGGCGCCACGTTGCCCACCAGGGTGACGGCGCCGCCTTTGCGCACGGCGGCGATGGCGGTGCGCACCGGATCGGTGGCGCCCACGCACTCGATGGCCACCGCCGCGCCGTGCCCGCCGGTGCCCTTGCGCACCGCCTCGGCGACATCGCAATCCTTGGGGTTGAGTCCTTCGCTGGCGCCCAATTCCAGCGCCAGGCGCAGCCGCGACTCCTCCGGGTCCACCGCGAAGATGCGCGCGCAGCCCGCCGCGCGTAGCGCTTGCACCGCCAATAGGCCGATCATCCCGGTGCCCACCACCACGGCCGAGTCGGCCAAGCTTCGCGGCGTCAGGTTCACGGCATGAACGGCCACCGACACGGCTTCAATCAAGGCCGCCTGTTCGTAGCTCAGGTTGGCGGGAAGCCGGTAGACGATGCGCCGCGGAACCGCTACGTATTCGGCGAAGGCGCCGTGGCGCCGGTATTCTCCGGGCGAAACCCCTAGCACCTGGCGGTTGTCGCATAAGTTGATCTCGCCGCGCGTGCAGTAAAAGCAACGGCCGCAGTAGATGGTGGAATCGAAGGTGACGCGCTCGCCGGGTTGCAGGTCGCGGGCATTGGCGCCGATGCGGACCACTTCTCCGGCGGCTTCGTGCCCCATCACCAGCGGCGGAATGCGGCGTCCCGTGGAGCCGTCCAGGCCATGGACGTCGCTGCCGCAGATGCCGCAGGCGCGCACGCGCACCAGCACGTCGTCGGGGCCGATTTCGGGCTCGTCCATGTGGACCATTTCCAGGTGCAGATATTGCTTGAGTAAGAGGGCGTCCATGGTTAGAACTTGACCTTTTTGTAGAGATCGGCGAGTCTTAGCATGCAACCAAGGGATGGGATTTCAAGCGTGTCTTCCAGGCGGCTCACCGACGTAAGGAGCCACTGCCCATCGGGCTGGCGCGTGTGTAAATCGGCGCGAGCCTGCTCGGATGACACTAGTAGATATTCCCGAAGGGACTCGATTGACTTGTACTGCTCGAACTTGAGATTGCGGTCGTAGGTCTCGGTGGAAGGTGAGAGCACTTCGACAATCAGACTGGGGTTGAGCAGGGTGTCCATATGCGTGTCCAGGAGCTGCGGATCGCCGCAGTAGGCGACCACATCGGGATATGCGTATAATCCGGTTGCGCGGACGTGTACCCGCTGATCGCCCATGAACACTTCACACTGGCGCGACTCTAGCTGCTGCCAGAGGACCGCAAAGGTGTTGCCGACCACCCTGTTGTGGGCCATACTCGCCCCGGCCATGGCGAGCATTTCACCCTGGTAGTATTCGCTCTTGTACTCCGCCTTGCGCTCGATTTCGAGGTACTCCTCGGGAGTCAAATACGTCTTTGGCAGCGTGGACATTTTACAGCTCCACCTTATCGTAGAGGTCGGCCAGTTTTAGCACACAACCAATAGACTGGAGTTCGAGGACATCTTCCGGCCCGTTTGCTTCAGCGAGAGTCCACGGCCCTTCAGCAGGGCGGGTGAATAAGTCGGCATGCACCCGGTCGGAGGAGATCAAGAGATACTGTCGAAGCGATTCGATCGATCGGTAATGCTGGAACTTCAGGCCCCGATCATAACCCTCGGTGGAAGGCGACAGCACCTCGACGATTAGGGTGGGGTTGAGGAGTGTATCGGGCTTGGCGTCGAGGAATTTCCGGTCGCCGCAGACTACTATGACATCGGGGTAGGCGTACATCTTGACCCGGTCCACACACACTCGCATGTCGCTGGGGTACACGCGGCAGGGCCGGGAGCGGAGTTGTTGGTCGAGCGAGCTGATCGTGTGCGCGACGATCAGATTATGCGCTTCCTGGGCGCCGGCCATCAGGAACATCTCGCCCTGGAAAAATTCGCTCTTCCGCTCCGCCTTGCGCTCAATCGCGAGGTACTCCTCGGGAGTCAGTAACGTCTTCGGCAGCGTGGACATGATGCCCTCAAAAACTACGGTACCATGTCCACGCGCCCAGTCCACGCACGCCCGGCCGCGATAGCCGCCCTACGCCGTCCGCTGGGTCTCGGACTTATCGCCCGAGATCGCCGCCTGCGCCGCCGCCAGCCGCGCAATCGGCACGCGGTACGGGGAGCACGATACGTAATCCATGCCCACCCGGTAACAGAACTGCACCGAGCTGGGCTCGCCGCCATGCTCGCCGCAGATGCCCACTTCCAGGTCCGGACGGGCCTTGCGCCCGTTCTCCACCGCCAGCCTCACCAACTGGCCCACGCCCTCCTGATCCAGCACCGCGAAGGGATCGTTGGCGAAGATCTTCTTGTCCTGGTACTCCTTCTGGAACTTCGTGTAGTCGTCGCGCGAAAGACCCATGGTGGTCTGGGTCAGGTCGTTGGTGCCGAAGCTGAAGAATTCCGCCTCTTTGGCCACCGCGAAGGCGGTCAGCGCGGCGCGCGGAATCTCGATCATGGTGCCGACCATGTAATGCTGGTCTTTCATGCCGGCCTTCGCCAGCACCTCGTCGGCTACCGCCACCACGATCTTCTTCTGGTCCTCGAACTCCTTGGGGCCGCCGATCAGTGGAATCATCACCTCGGGAATCACTTTCACGCCCTTCTTGGCCACCTGCACGACGGCCTCGAAGATGGCGCGCGTCTGCATCTCGGTGATCTCCGGATAGAGGATCCCCAAGCGGCAGCCGCGGAGGCCGAGCATGGGGTTGAACTCATGCAGCTCCTCCACGCGGGCCAGCAGCCCCGTCAGCACAGTCTTGAGATTCTTCACTTCCGCGCCCAAACGTGCGTACTGCGCGGCCATCTCGCGCTTCTTGTTCAGGTCGGCGTACGGCAGCACGGCCAGGTCCACCATTAACTCCTCGCGCTTGGGCAGGAACTCGTGCAGCGGCGGATCGAGCGTACGGATCACCACCGGGAGGCCGTTCATGGCTTCGAACAGGCCGGCGAAATCCTTGCGCTGCATGGGGAGCAGTTTGAGCAGCGCCTTGCGCCGGGTCTTCTCGTCGCGCGCCAGAATCATGGCCTGCATGTGCGCAATGCGGTCTTCAGCGAAGAACATGTGCTCGGTGCGGCACAGCCCGATGCCCTCGGCGCCGAACTTGCGCGCCGCCTTGGCATCGCGCGGAATGTCGGCATTGGCGCGCACGCCGAACTTGCCGCGGAACTCGTCGGCCCAGCTCATGAAGCTCGCCAGCACGCCCGAGGTCGGGTCGGCGTCCGAGGTGTTGGCCTTGCCGGCGTAGACTTCCCCGGTGGAACCGTCCAGCGATAGCCAGTCGCCTTCCTTCAGGGTGACGGTCTTGCCGTTCACCGACACCTCGACCGACTTCTTGTGCTCATTCACGGTGAAAGCTTCGGCGCCGGCCACGCAGGGCGTGCCCATGCCGCGGCAAACCACCGCTGCGTGGCTGGTCATGCCGCCGCGCGAGGTCAGAATGCCCTTCGAAACTTCCATGCCGTGGATATCGTCCGGAACGGTTTCCTTGCGCACCAGGATCACGGGCGCCTTAGCGGATTTCTCCACCGCGTCCTCGGCGGTAAACACGATGGTGCCCACCGCCGCGCCCGGCGAGGCCGGCAGCCCCTTGGCCAGTTTGGTGAGTTCGTTGATCGACTTGGGGTCGAGCACTGGGTGCAAAAGCTGATCGAGCTGCTGCGGGTCCACGCGCAGCACCGCTTCCTGCTTGCTGATGAGGCCTTCCCCCACCATCTCCACCGCGATGCGCACGGCCGCCGGACCGGTGCGTTTGCCGTTGCGGGTCTGCAGCATGTAGAGCTTGCCATCCTGCACGGTGAACTCGAAGTCCTGGATGTCGCGATAGTGCTGCTCCAGCATGGTGGTGATCTCGCGAAGCTGGTTGTACACCGCGGGATTCCACTTTTCCAGCTCGGCGAAGGTGTGCGGCGTGCGGATGCCCGCCACCACGTCCTCGCCCTGCGCGTTCTCCAGGAACTCGCCGTAGAAGACCTTCTCGCCGGTGGCCGGGTTGCGCGTGAAGCCCACGCCCGTGGCCGAGGTTTCGCCCAGGTTGCCGAACACCATCGCCTGCACGTTCACGGCGGTGCCCAGGTCGTCGGGGATCTGGTTCATCTTGCGGTAGTACTTGGCGCGTTCGTTGAACCAGGAGCGGAACACGGCGTCGCGCGCGCCCTGCAACTGCACCATGGCGTCCTGCGGGAACGGGTGGCCGGTCTTCTTCTCCACCAGCTTCTTGTAGCCCACGATCACCTGCTGCAGGTCCTTGGCCGTCAGGCCGGTATCCAGCTTGGCTTTGGCCTTGTGCTTTTGGCCGTCGAAGACCTCTTCGAAAGCGGCCTTGGGGATTTCCATCACCACGCTGCCGTACATCTGGATGAACCGGCGGTAGCAGTCGTAAGCGAAGCGCGGATTGTTGCTCTTGGCTTCCAGGGCCAGCACGGTTTTGTCATTCAAGCCCAGGTTGAGGATCGTGTCCATCATGCCCGGCATGGAGAATTTGGCGCCCGAGCGCACGCTCACCAGCAGCGGATTCGAGACATCGCCTAGCTTCTGCCCCATGCGCTCTTCGAGCGTCCCGAGGGCTTTCAGCATCTCCGCGTGGATCTCCTCCGGCACCGTGTTGCCGCTCTGGAAATAGATGTTGCAGACTTCCGTCGAGATGGTGAAGCCGGGCGGCACCGGCAGCTTGGCCCGGCACATTTCCGCCAGCCCGGCGCCCTTGCCGCCGAGCGTGTCTTTCATCTTTCCGTCGCCGTCGGCGGTTCCGTTGCCGAACGAGTACACATACTTCTTCATGCTTTGCTCCTATCGTTTCAATAGTGGTTATGAATTCGTAACAATTTCCGAAAAATCCGCGATCTTGGAAAACTGATCCAACAGCGTCTTGAGCAGCATCAAACGGTTCTGCCGGACGCGAGCATCCGGCGTATTTACGAGCACCTTGTCAAAGAAAAGGTCCACTTTGGGTCGCAGCCGCGAGATCACGCTTTCAATCGGCTGATCCCCGATCCTATTGAACTCGTCGTAGAGATCCTGCTCGGGACCGCGTTCCAGCAGGTCGGTCCTGAAGCCGCCACCGGCGAATTGGGCCTGTTCCAAAATGTTGCGGATGCGCTTGAAACTGGCCGCCAGCGGTTCGAAATCGGGCGTGGGCCGCAGATCCTGGATGCGCTCCAGCCGCTCTTCCAGATCCACCAGGTTGCTCCAGCCCGCGGCCATCGCGGCGTTCAGTTCGTCGTACTTGAATCCGCGGTAGTCGCGGAAGTAGAAGCGCACGCGGTCTTCGAAGAAGGCTTTCAAGGCTTCCCAATTCTCGTCGTGGCCAATTAGACCCCACAACGGCAGCTCGATGCGTCCTTCCACCAGAATCTTCACCACCCCCTGCGCCGCCCTGCGCAGCGCGAACGGATCGCGCGACCCCGAAGGGATCAGCCCCACCGCGAAGCAGCCGCGCAGCGTATCCAGCTTATCGGCCAGCGCCACGATCTGTGCGGTGCGGTGGCGCGGGATGGAATCCTCCATGCTCTCCGGTTTGTACTGGTCGTAGATGGCCTGCCAAACGGGCTCCGGCTCGCCCTGGGCGCGAGCGTATAGGCCGCCCACCACGCCTTGCAGTTCGGTGAACTCCTTGACCAGTTCGGTGGTCAGGTCGCACTTGCAGAGCTCAGCCGCTCGCGCGGCGTCGGCGGGCGAATCGCCTGCCCCAGCTAATTCCTTCACCACCGTCACCATACGCTCGCTCTTTTCCAGGTACGAGCCGAGCTTGGCCTGGAAGGTCACGTGCGCCAGATCCTGCACGCGGTCCGCCAGCTTCTTCTTCTGATCCGTCTCCCAGAAAAAGCGGGCGTCGTTGAACCTCGCGCGCAGCACGCGTTCGTTGCCCCGCCGCACAAAGCCTTCGGGGTCGGACGGGATGTTCATCACCGCCACGAACTGCGGCGCCAGGCGGCCTTCGGCGTCCTCCACCGAGAAATATTTCTGATGATGCCGCATCACCGTCACCAGAACCTCCTCGGGCAGCTCCAGAAACTGCGGATCGAAGCTGCCGGTAATCGGAGTGGGAAATTCGGTCAGATAGACCAGCGTATCGAGCAACGCGCTGTCCGGCTTAATGTGCACTCCAGCGAGCTCCTTCAAAATCTTGTTGCGCCGCCGCTCGGCCGACAGGATCACGTAATGGTCCCCGAGGCGCTGCTCGTAATCCGCCGTGGTGATGGCGATCTCTCGCGCTCCCAGCCGCCGGTGGCCCGCCGTGAGCGCGCCGGAGCGCACCCCCGCCAGCTCGAACGGCACGATCTCCTCGCCCAGCAGGGCCACAATCCAGCGGATCGGCCGGATGAAGCGCGGTCCGCCCTTTCCGGTCCAGTACATGGTCTTGGGAAAGTTGATCTGCAGGATCACGCCCGGCAGCGCTTCGGCGAGAATGTCTTTCGTCGGCCGCCCCGCCAATTTCCGGATGAAACTGTAATACTCGCCCTTGGCGGTCGATTCGATGGCCAGGTCCTCGGGCTTGACGCCCTGCTTGCGCGCAAACCCCTCCACGGCTTTGGGCGGAGCCGACTTGGGCGGTCCCAGCACCCGCTCTTCGCTATCAGCTTGTCGTTCGGGCAGCCCCTCGGCGCGCAGCACCAAACGGCGCGGCGTGGCGTCCAGGGTCACCGATTCGTGCGGGATCTCCAGCTTTTCAAACAGCAGGCGCAGATTCTCCAGCGCTCCCCGAATCATCCAATCGGGAATCTCCTCGGCGCCGACCTCCAGCAGGAAGGGCAAACTCACCGCGCCACCTCCGCCGTCGCCGACTGCTGCTGGTCGGCCCAGGACTGCGCCACACCCACAGCCAGCTTGCGCACTCTTTGGATCACTCCCACCCGCTCGGTCACACTGAGGGCCCCGCGCGAATCCAGCGTATTAAACAGGTTCGAGCACTTCAGCACATGGTCGTAGGCCGGCAGCAGCGGAAAGCGCCGCTTGTCCGCCGCTTTGGGGTCGTACGCCTTCAGTAGCCGCGCCGCTTCGCCTTCGTGCAATTCGAACAGCTTCCACAAGGTGGCGATGTCGGCCATCTCGAAGTTGTAAACCGAGTACTGCAGCTCGTCGGTGTAGCGCACGGCGCCGTAGGAAAATCCCGGCGCCCATTCGATGTCGTAGACGCTGTCGCGCACCTGCAGGAAGGCCGTCAGGCGCTCGAGGCCATAGGTCAGCTCGGCCGGAACCAGGTCCAGGTCGATGCCGCCGCATTGTTGGAAATAGGTGAACTGGGTGATTTCGAGTCCGTCCAGCATCACCTGCCAGCCCACCCCCCACGCGCCCAGCGTGGGGGCCTCCCAGTTGTCTTCCTCGAACTTGATATCGTGCGAGCGCAGGTCGATCCCGATCGCTTCCAGGCTGCCCAGGTACTGCTCGATGGCATCCTCTGGGGAGGGCTTTAGAATCACCTGGAGCTGCGAGTGCTTGAAGAGCCGGTTGGGGTTGTCGCCGTAGCGCCCGTCAGCCGGCCGCCGGCTGGGCTGCACGTAGGCCACCCGGTAAGGATGCGGTCCGAGCACGCGCAGAAAAGTCTCCGGACACATCGTGCCGGCTCCCACTTCCACGTCATACGGCTCCTGGATGATGCAGCCGCGTTCCGCCCAGTATTGCTTCAGTTTGAAGATGATTTCTTGAAACGATTGCATTATGAATTAGTAGCAGCGCATTCACCGCAGAGACGCAGAGATCTCAGAGGCTACGCAGAGAAAGACTCCTGTTGTATTCTCCGCGCTTTCTCCGCGACCTCCGCGTCTCTGCGGTGAGGTCTTGGCCTGCCGCGTCAACCTTCGCTCTCCTCCAGCAGTCTAGCCGTCACCAGTTTCCGTTCCACGTGCGATTCGATCTGCTGGACCAGAAATCGCCGCAGGTCCGCGGCGGTGGCTTGGGCCCAGTCCGTTTTCGATAACTGCGCCACCGGTCGGCGCAACATCTCCGCGGCGGTATTCCTGGACTCCGCGCTCAACTCCCAACTGCTTCCCACCGCCATCGCGCGCCGGCAATGGCCACACAACAGGCCCGCCCGCCCGCGATGGAAAAACGCCCGCTCCCGCTCGCCGCCCGGCTCCGGCTCGTCCAGCAGGCTGCCGCAACCGAGACACACGTGCAATTCCGGAAGCCACCCGGAAAGCCGCACCGCCCACAGCGAATAATACGTCACCGCGCGCCACACACGGCCGCTGCTGGACAATGCCGCTGCCGCCGGATCGTCCCCCACAGCCGGCCGAAGGTAATCGAGCACGGCCAACAGGAGCCGGAAAAACTTTTCGCTCGGCTCCGCGGAAGGCAACAACTGGTCGGCCACTTCCGCGAAGTAGTCCAGCGCCACGCCCGTCCAGTAATCCGAAACCAAGTCGAATTGGGAACGAATCAATTCGCAGGAATCCAGGTTCACCAGCTCGCGCGTTTCGCGCTGAAAATACGCCATCCGCACGTGCGATAACCGCTCCAGCCCCGCGCCGAAACCGCTCTTCGGCCGCCGCGCCCGCTTGGCCACGCCCCGCAACTTTCCCTGATCCCTGGTCAGAAAACTGACGATCAGGTCCGCTTCCTTGAGCGGGTAAGTCCGCAGGACAAGTGCTTCGCTGACGCACGCTGGCACACGTGGAAGATTCAGAGTAACACAAGTTGAAAACGCCTCCGCCTCCTGACGCGGCGCCCCGGCAGGAACTTCGCGTCAGATCAGAGCCGGGTCCAGGGGGCACCCCGTCAGGGAGCCGTGATTGCCACGGGCCGCTACGGCTTGATCACCGCGAGTTCCGGAAAGGCTCCGAAATTCCCGGTGTTGAAAGTGGAGATTCCCTGCACACCGTTGGGCAACATGATGCGGCGGTTTGCAAGTCAAATATGTTTCCACCACTCACGGGGCGAGGCTGCAACAGTTCCATCCATCCGGCGACTGTACTGGTTCGGCAGGACGCGAAGGCCGGGAAGGGCCAGCATGGCCGAAAGCAAGGCTTCTTCTGGTACCGGAGTGCCGATGCGTGCGACAGAACTCGCTGGCCGCGATGGCAAACAAGCGAGGAGGCCGCGGCAACGCGGCGCGCCGTTACCGGGGCGGCAAGTGCGATAGACTGGCGAGATCCATGCGAACTTTGCTGCTTCTTGCGATCGCGGCCGGCAGCGCCTGGGCCGCCGATGAACTCACCGTCTATGAACTGCTGGCGCCCGCGACCCATTCCTTCGACATCATTTACGATGTGACCGCCACGCGCGAGGGAGCGCCCTACTTCTTCAACCCCATCCGCCAGGGATCGGTGGCCACGAAGGAGCGCGTGATCGACCGCGCCACCGGCAAGCCGCTGGAATTTGAAACCGTGGACGGCCGCGCCGCCAAGGCCTCCGGCTTGGTGAGCGCGCGTACCGCCGACGATGCCCAATTCCTGCGCGTGAAACTGCCGCGGCCCGTGCCCAAAGGCGCCGAAACGCGCATCCGCATCTACAAGACCTACACCGACCCGCCCTCGTATTACGAAAGCGGCGGCGGCTTCGTGTTCGACCGTCCGCTGGGCATCAAGCGCAACGTGGTGGTGTTGCCGAAAGGCTACGAGCTGGTAGGATCGGCCTCGCCGGGAATCGTCTCCACGGATGCCGACAGCCGCGTCCGCATCAGCTTTCTGAACGACCGCGACGACCAGCTTCCCGTGCGGGTCGCGGGGAGGAAACTGCCGTGAAGCGCCTGCTGCCGCTCGTTCCGCTGCTGGCCATGGCGCAGTTCCACCGCGCCGATCAGGATCGCGAAATCCGCTACTGGCTGCTCGACCCCGCCGGCCATCAGTTCCGCATTTCGCACGATTTCACCGTGACGCGGCCGGGGCAGAAATCCGTCCACAGCTTCGTGCGCGCGGGCAGCGCGGTGGCGCCCGATTCGAAAATGTACAACCTGGATACCGGCGAGCCGCTGCCCACCCACACCGTGAGCGGAAAATCGGTGAATGCCCTGGGCTACTATCCCACGCCCACCGATCCCGATTCCGTGGTGGTGCAAGGAGACCTGCCGAAGGCCGTGGCGGAGGGCGAATCGGTGCGCATCCGCGTGGAGGAGACCTACACCGATCCGGTGGGCTACACCGTGGATAAGGGCGAGCTGGTGTGGACCCGCACGCTGGGGCGCCCGCTGAACTTCGTCAGCCTGCCCGAGGGTTGGATGCTCGCTAGCGTCAACACGCCGGCCGTGATTTCGCTGGACGCCCAGGGACGGGTCACGCTGCGCTTCACAAACATCCGCAACGACGAGCTGGCGGTGACCATTCGGGCGCGCAAACGGCCGTGACGCGGGCGTATGCGCGTCGGCGCCAGATGAACGCCCGCTAACATTAATCTCCTTTCAGCCTCCGCAACGCGACCCCCGCGTGCGGCGTTTGATGGCATAGGAGGTTCTGAGGAAATGAAATCGAAACTGTTGGCTGGCACGTTGATCGCTCTGGGCGCGTTCGTGAGCGGGTGCGCCCCGGGCCCAGGCATGTATTACACGGCCTACGCGCCCCCGGCGCCGCGCTACGCGGCGGTGGGTGTGGCCCCCGGTCCTGGTTACGTTTGGACGACCGGATATTGGAATCGGGCCGGCGGCAACTGGGCTTGGTCGGAAGGCCGCTGGATGCGCCCGCCGCGCGCCCGCGCGGTGTGGGTGTCTCCCGAGTGGCGGCATGAAGGCCGCGGCTATCGATTCTATCGCGGCTATTGGCGGTGATGGCCGCCACCGCGTGGCGCTGTGTGAGTCACCGGTCTCTTTGCGCGGGGCCTAGTTTAACTTCGCCGGGGTCCCGTTGCCCACGCCTACGCCTCGCAGGCTGGAAACCGGGGTATGCGGCCTGCGGATCGCGTGCCTCGCGCATCGCAGCGCGAGGCGGCGGTACTTATCGATCCTGTAGTCCTCTGGCCAGGCGGTCCCCTTAGAACTGCTCCTCTAAAGCGCCATTGCCGGCCTTGCCTTCTCCCTGGTCGGCAATATGTCAGCCACGGCATAGGCAACCGGTTTCTGGGGATCCACCGCGAGATGAAGGGTGACTGTACGCGCCCCAAGTACATCCGTCCCACCCGTCGCATGCCGTACGTAGCACGCCCGCGTCCCTGCGAAGCCGCTCTCCAGATACCAGGCTGCGGCCCATCGGAACCGCCCAAAAATGTAAAGTAGAAGACCGCGACCAAGTGCGGAGGTAAGAAGCCGGTCGTAGACACCACAGCCTCACCCCTGTTCCGCAATGGGCGGGCTGACTCCGAAACAAGCAAGCGAGAAATCACCAAAGACCCGCAAGGGCGCTTTCACGGTGCAGATCTTCTCCCCTCAGGTTTTCTCCGCGCTTTCTACGGGCCCAGAGGGCACCCCTCCGCGGTGGAGAGAAAAGTGACTCATTTAGATCACCTTCTCAAATGCAAGCGCCCTACCCCAAAAAGCCTAGGTTCGCGGTGCTGAAATTAGGCAGGTTCGGGAATACCGTGGGCAAGGCCGCGGCCGGAATGCCGAACCACGAGCACAGCGTGGCCCCGTACTGGTCAATGGCGGTGGTGGGAATCCAGCGGCCGCGCACGTCGGTGTCGCTCGGCCCGGCCAGCTCGAAGGTTGGAAAGCTGCCGTAGATCTGCCCGCCTTGGACCGCGCCGCCCACCACCAGGTGATGGCCGCCCCAGCCGTGATCGCTGCCGTCTCCTGAGGTGGGCTGGAACGTGCGGTTGAACTCCGACTCCGTAAATGTGGTGACGTTCTGCGCCACTCCCAGCTCCTGCGTAGCGTCGTAGAAGGCTGCCAGCGCCTGGCTGACCTGCGGATACAGAGTGTTCTGGGTCCCCAATTCGCCGGTGTGGGTATCGAAGCCGCCCAGAGAGCAGAAGAAGATCTGGCGCCGCATTCCCAAGGCCGACTGCACGGAGATGATCTGCGCCACCTGCTGGAGTTGCTCGCCCAGCGAGGTCTTGGGGAATACCGTCTTCAACGCCGGGGCCCCACTCAACGCGTTGTCGAGCGCGTTGGCATCGGCAATGCTATTGGAGAGCGTGTCGTTGGCCGCCTGAACCAGCGAGACGCCGCTATTCGCCGTGAGCAGCTCGTTCAGCGCCGACCAGCGCGCCTGCGAGGCCGCCGAGGTGCTGAATCCGGTGAGCTTCAGCGACCCGCCCGGCGATATGGCAACCGGCTGGGTCTTCGCTCCGGTTCCCTCCAGCGCGTTGCCGGCCACCGACAGAAAGGTGGGGAACTTCGAGGAATTGATGCCTTGGGCCGCAATGTAATCGGCCGCACGCCCCGCCCAGCCGGAGGTGCTGTTGCCCTGCGCCACCGAAGTCTGCCACTGCGCCTGCTGGTCGGAATGCGAAAAAAGATTCGAGGGCACGGGCGTCTGCTGGGCCAGGTATTGCGCGCGGGTGATCGGCTGCACCAACGATCCCACGTTCGCCACCACGGCCAGTTCCTTGCTCGAGAACAGGCTGGCCACTTCGGTCAGCAGCGCGTGAAAACCGTAGGGCGCGCCGGATACGCTTTCCACCTGCACCATCGCGCCGGTGGGCAGGCCCAGGCTTCCGCGGATGGACTGGTACGCTTTGTAGTCGGTGTCGTCCAGCGGAACGATGGTGTTGTTGGAATCGTTTCCGCCAAACAGGAAGACGCAGACGAGCGCCCGGTAATCCGGGCCGCTTTGCGCCAGCGTGGGCAGCAGTCCGAAGGGCCGCAGCGCCATAGTTCCCACCGACGCCGCTCCAATTTTTATGAATCCTCGACGGCTAAACATGTTTTTTCCCCTATTGCATGATTTGATATTCGCTGGAGGTCAGGACGACGTACAGCGCCGCTTCGGCTTGCGTCGCCGGCGTGGTCACCGCCGAAGCCGCGCTAGTGGCAGCCTGTGCCAGGCCGGTGGACATTGCGCTGTGCAGAAACGCGTAACTAATGTATTGGACCAGGCCGCTCACGTTGCCTTGATATTGCTCAAAAGGAGTTAAATCGAGCGTAGTGCTCGCATCCAGCTTGCCGTAAAGCGCCGCGTTCACAATGTCCGCGCGCTCCGCGGCGGTCTGGGTCGAGTAAATCCCAAACTCCGGGGCGGTCAGCCCGCTTTCGAGAGTATAGAGCGGCGAGAAGTAACTGAATACGGTGGGCGAATAGAACAGCTCCTGCCCCATCAAGGTGGCGTCGTTGTACGGCGCGCTCGCCGAGCCCAGAGTGGCATTTAGTCCGCGCAGCAGATTCGCCATAAAGAGCACCGGCTCGCGCATATGCCCGAAGTTGGCGTTCGCCGCGGCGCTGGGGTCGTCGCTCGCGCGCGCTTCGGGGTCGGTCAGGATGGCGGTGATCACCGCCTGCAGATTGCCGCGCGTGCCCGTGCCGTCATTAAGGAAGACATTCGAAACACGCTGGATATAGGCCGAGCTGGGATTGCTGGTGACCAGGTGTTCGATCAACTGGCGGCTGACGAAGGGGGCCATGGTCTTCTGCGCCATCAGGGCGTCCAGCACCGACTCCAGATCCTGTTCGGCGGTCTGCCCGGCGGGAATCACGATCCCCGAGACGATGGATTTGGACGTGGTGTCGTGCTCCGCCTCCACGGCGAACATCGGGCCCAGGTAATAGGCCGGGTTATTGGTCTTGGCGGTGGCACTCGGGGCGGTCGGATAAGTCCATCCGGTGAAGGCTTTGGCCTGGCTCGTAACTACGCTTTGATCGTAAGTGGGTACCGGATTATTATTGGTGTCCAGTACCGGGCTGCCGTCGGGATTAAGCTGCACGAGGCCGAGCGTGAATAACTGCATCAGCTCGCGGGAATAGTTCTCGTTGGCCGCCGTGCCCTTCGACGCATTGGCCTTATTGTTATTGACCATGCTGAGGTAGTTTCCCATGGCCGGACTCAGCGTAATCGCCTTGAGTACGTCGCGGTAATTAGCGAAGGCGTTATCCCGGAAGAGGCGCCAGTAGGGGGGAAAGGCATAGGCGGGCTTGGTCGAAACGGCCGAGACCACCAGGATCTCCGAGAGGGCGAAAGCCACCCGCTGCCGCAACTGATCCTGCCCGGTCACCGCGTTTTGGAAGAACGCGAGCTGCACGGGAGCGAGATTGTTGTTGCTCTTCCCGGTGGAGTCCAGAATGGGCTGGTCCGGGAGGTCGGAAGTGTTCAGCGCAAACTGCGCGGCCAGCCAATTGGCGATCCCCGTCTGCTCCAATTGGGCGATAGAAGCCGGCGTCGGTCCCCAGGTGGCCTGGTCAAGAAACCGGGCCGCGGCGCGGCCGGTCATCACCGGGGCGCTGGTGGTTTGTGCAAAAGCGCACGGAAGAAGAAGCAGGACGGCGAACTTTATGGAACCCTTCATGGAACCCCTCATGAACTACACGGTGAGATGAACCCTGGCGTCTGGCGGAAAGTTGCGGTTACGGGGTAGATCGGGGCATTAACGAACGATAATCGCGTACGAGTCGAGCGGTGGCACAAAGAGGGAAGGGCGTTGGGCAGTTCCGAAACAAGGCGCCAGTAAGAGAGCGGTTGGTTTAGCTATCCGCCGGACCCGCTCCAAACACGCGGGCGAAGATCCGGTCTACGTTGCGGAGCTGACGCTCCAGCGAGAAGGCTTCGGCAATCTGCGCCTCGCTGAGCACGGCGCGGATTTCGGGGTCGGCCTCAATGGCGGCGCGGAAATCGCCTTCTTCTTCCCACGCGCGCATGGCGTGGGCCTGCACAATACGGTAGGCCCGCTCGCGGAGCATGCCGGCGGCGGCCAGGTCCAATAGTAACTGGCCGGAGAAGACCAGGCCGCGAGTCATCTCCAGGTTGCGCAACATGCGCTCCGGGTAGACCAGTAACTGGCCCACTAACTTAGTGGTCTTGTCCAGCAGGTAGTCCGCCAGGATCGTGGAATCGGGTAGAATCACACGCTCTACCGAGGAGTGCGAAATATCCCGCTCGTGCCACAGCGCGATGTCCTCGAAGGCCGCTTGCACATTGGCCCGCACCACCCGCGCCAGGCCACAGATTTGCTCGCAGGTAACCGGGTTGCGTTTGTGCGGCATGGCCGAGCTGCCCTTCTGGCCGCGCGCGAAATACTCCTCGGCCTCGCGCACTTCGGTGCGCTGCAAGTGGCGCACCTCGAGCGCGATCTTCTCGCACAACGCCGTGGCCAGCGCCAGCGCCGCGACGAAGTGCGCGTGCCGGTCCCGCTGGATTACCTGCGAAGTGACCGCCGCGGGCTTGAGCCCGAGGCGCGCGCAGATCAGCTCCTCGACCTCCGGGCCGATGTGCGCGAAGGTGCCCACCGCGCCCGAAGTCTTGCCCACGCGCAGGCCCTCGGCGGCCTCGCGCAAGCGATCCAGGTTGCGGCCGGCCTCTTCGTACCAGATGGCCAGCTTCAGTCCGAAAGTGATTGGCTCGGCGTGCACGCCATGAGTGCGCCCGATCTGAACGGTGTGCTGGAACTCCCGGGCGCGCCGGCCCAGCGTCTCGCGCAGCTCCTCCAGGCCGCGGATCAGAATGCCGGCGGCTTGCCGGAGCTGCAGGGCCTGCGCGGTGTCCACCACGTCATTGGAGGTCAGCCCGTAGTGCAGCCAGCGCGAGGCCTCCGCGTGGCCGGCGCGCGCCATGGTCTCCGCCACCGCGGTGGTGAAGGCGATCACGTCGTGCTTCACTTCGCGCTCGATGTCATGGATGCGCGCCACCTCGAAGCCCGCGTGCGCCCGCAGCAGGGCGGCCGCCTCGGCGGGGACCACGCCCAGCTCGGCGAGGGCGTCGGCAGCCGCCAGCTCCACCTCCAGCCACTGTTGAAACTTGTTCTGGTCGCTCCAGATCCGGCCCATTTCAGGCCGCGTATATCGGGGAATCATGGTGGGATCAAAATTGGAAAACTTCCGACGGATGATGCTGCGCGGCGATCGCCAGGCTGGCGCGCAATCCGCGCTGGTCGAGCGCCTGGCTGGCCATCAGCCGCACGATTTCCGGATGGTTGTTCTGCTCGCTCAAATGGCCCAGCACCAGGTGGGCGGTGGCCGAATCGAGATCCTGCAACAGGTAGTCGTACATCACCAGGTTCGACAGATGGCCCACGCGGCTCATCACTCGCTGCTTCACGGCCCAGGGATACGGGCCCACCTTGAGCATGTCCAGGTCGTGATTGGCCTCCAGCAGCAGCAGGTCGGCGCGCCGCAAGTGGTACTTCACGGATTCCGGAATGTAGCCCAGATCGGTGGCCACGCCGATACGGACGCCCTGCGCTTCGAAGCGGAAGCCCACCGGGTCCCGCGCATCGTGCGGAATGCCGAAACTCTGCACTTCGATGTCGCCGATGGGAAAGCCGGCGCCGGCCTGAAATGTTTCCAGGCGCGCGGGCGGCGCCTCGCCCCAATCGATGGAGGGGGCCGTCAAGTGGGTCATGTAGATGATGGCATGCACGCTCCTGTTGCGCGCCAGCACGGGGAGGCCGGCCACGTGGTCGGTGTGCTCGTGGGTGATCAGGATGGCGTCGATGTGCGCGAGATCCTCGCCGATGGCGGCCAGGCGCCTGGCGATCTCGCGCATGCTCAGGCCGGCATCCACCAGGATGCGCGTGTTTTCGGTGGCCAGCAAAGCGGCATTGCCGGAGCTGCCGCTGGCCAGCACGCAGAATTTTACGATCTCCGCTCCCCCTTGACACTTAAGAATACACCCGATTCGGCCCGAAACAGAATCGGCGGAAAATGTTGGCGCCTGTGGGGGGCGGAATCGGTGCGCTTCGTTTGCCTTGAGCTGCGGTTCAGACAGTAATTTAGCTCTCCAGCCGAGGCGTCGACGCGCCCGACCCGGCAGTGCCCGCAGCGGCTCCTGAACGCCTGTTGGCGGGTGGCGGATGGGTGTTCAAGGTTCTCCAAA
>JBKQPR010000152.1:0-11166 GCA_052144935.1 Bryobacteraceae bacterium | reverse complement strand
TGCCGCATTCCCGCGGGGCGCCCCACCCTCCTCTCAACCATCTCCTCCCAAGCCCCAAAGATCCGGCGTCGACGACCCACTCACCCTGCCAAAGCCGTTTCGCACCCCCCACTGTCTGAATTGCAGTTATATGAGGAATGTGGTGGTACAAGGTGCGGAAGTGCACTACAATGGTGGTCCTATCAGTTTAGAAGGGGTTGTTTTTATAGACTGTACGTTCGTCATGGATAACCTCGACGGTGGACACGCTCTCGGCCGGGATCTGCTGGCGGACACAAGAGTTACCTTCAAGACTGCGGCATCCTGATCCGTAGGTTTCTATTACAATCTGTAATCAACGCACTTTTCAGGCACTACCCAGTTTGCCATGGAAACTCTTGCCTCTACAATGGATAGTTCCGGCGTCATTCCATGGATCCCCTCACCCACACCGCTACCGGGCTGTTCCTCAGCCGGGTCGGACTGAAACGCTGGACGCCGCTCGCAACCCCCATTCTTCTGCTGGCCGCCAACGCCCCGGATATCGATATTCTCAGCGCTTCAGGCGGCTCCCTGAGCTACTTGCACTATCACCGCCATCTCACCCATTCCCTGCTGGCCATGCCTGTAATGGCCCTGCTTCCAGTCCTGGTGGTGCGGGTCGCCGCCAGAAAGCCGGTGCGATGGATGGGCGCCTTTTGGGCGGCGCTCCTGGCGGTGGCTTCCCACCTGCTGCTCGATCTCACCAACGTTTACGGCGTGCGCCTGCTGCTGCCGTTCTCCTCCGAATGGTTCCGCCTGGATCTCACCAACGTCGTGGACCTGTGGATCTGGGGCGCTCTGCTGCTCGCCGTGGCGGCGCCTTTTATCGGCCGTCTGGTGGGATCGGAAATCGCCTCCACGGCGGCCCGTTCGCGCAGCCACGGCCGCGGCTGGGCCTGTTTCGGCCTGGCCTTCCTGCTGCTCTATAACTGCGCACGCGGCACGCTGCACGCCCGTGCCGCCGCCGAGCTGGATGCCCGCATGTATCAGGGCGCCGTACCCCTCCGGGTGTTGGCCGCTCCGGATCCCGCCAGCCCCTGGCGATGGCGCGGCGTGGTGGAGACGCGCGATTTCTACGCCATTGAGGATTTCAGCTTGGCCGCCGAGTTCGATCCCACCCGAGCCTCCATCTTCCACAAGCCGGATCCCAACCCCGCCATCGAAGCCGCCAACTGCACCGCCGTCTTCCAGGAGTTTCTCCGCTTCTCGCAGTTCCCGCTGTGGAGAGTGTTGCCGGTTCCCGACTTGCAGGACGCCCGGCAGGTGGAAGTGGTAGACCTCCGGTTCGGATCTCCGCAGGCGCCTGCGTTCGCGGCCACCGCCCTGGTGGACGGCCGTGGGCAGGTGCTGAGGGCATCGTTTGCCTACGGCCGCCTGCGCCCGCGTTGAGTGGAGGCCATGTGTGGCGGCATCGTGAAAGGCTCTGAGTCCAATGCCGCTTACTTTGCCCGCGGCAGCATTCTGCGTTAATTGTGGGCGGGCAATCCTGCCGGCAATCCTGCCCGCGGCCGCCTTTTAGGCGGCTCTTCCGGGCCACGGGCGAGCCTGCGCACCCGGCAAGCGTCGGCTGCCAAGGGCTTCGCCCTTGATATTCCTTCTGGGTTGAGGGTCAGGGGTAAGGTGCCGGAACGGGCATTCCAGGGAGGCGTTCACGGGAGTATGCTCCAGGTATTCCACCACACTGGAGGTTCCCATGAACGCCTTTTACGAGCACCACAAGGCACAAGGATAGCATCCAATTCCACTATCGATGCTTCGATCGGATTCTGCTGAACGGATTGATCCAGCCCTTTCAGCAACCCGAGCGCGTCCTCGGTTTTTTCAACACGTACCGGGAAGGGAAGAGGGTCACCAAGCGTACGCTGACGGAGATCGCCGATCAATTTCAGAACTGGGTCATGAACCGATCCGAGAAGTGGGGCGCTCCGATTCTGGAACCGCCAGAGGGCCATGATGACGAGAGCCGGCGAGACAAGTTCCTGGACAAATACTTCCGGGAGGCCAAGCCGAACCAGGTGGTGGCCATCCTGAAGGCTCGGGAACCAGCCCGCATCCTGATGGCCATCGGCGGCAAGGACAACAATTAGCCCGCATCTGGAATACAAGCAACGCTGGGTGAATCAGTTTAACTTCTACCTGAACGATCCGCACTGGGGACGGATGTTCGTGCGGATGTGCCCCTACTTTCCTTTTTCGGCGCGGGTGTGCCTGAACCAGCACCACTGGCTGGCGCTTCGGATGCAGGAAGAGGGCATCGATTTTCAGCAGTGCAGCAATGATTTACTCGTACCGATACAGCCTGATTTTCAGGATGCCGATGCCCGCGCTGCGCAGCGACGCGCGGTTGCCGCCACTGCTCTCGTCGCCGTTGAGCCGGCGCCCGGAGATCCACACTCCCTTCTCGTAGCGGCCTTCTTCGATGCTTCCGAAGCCCGCGATCTTCGGGCCGGGCGTATCCGAAGTGGCCGTCAGCGAAAAGCCCTGGCCTACCAGCAGAAATTCGTTCGGCGCGGTGTTGATGACCAGCGCGATGCTTTGGTTCTGCTGCGCCTGGCCCGGAGGTTGTGCCGCCTCGGCGCCAATTGCCTGCCCTTGGGTTGGCGGCGCGCCTCGCCCGCCCGCCATGTTCGCCGCCGGCGGCGCGGGAGCCGGCCCTCGTCTGCCGCCGTCGAAACTGAAGTTCAACTTGTAGCCGCCTATGGAAATCGTCTGGTTCCGTTGGTCGGCCGTTTCCTGGACCATGGGGACGACCTTCCCTTCGGCCTGGTAATTCGTGAGCACCGCCATCATGTCCCCCAGCGCTTTGTAGGCAAAAGCCAGCGGAGTGTCTTCCGGCAGATTCTCAATGCCAAAAGGCGAGTAGCCCAAGGCGGCATGATTCCCGATGGCCCAAAACAGGTTCGGCACCGAAGCCCGCGCCTCGGGGATGAACAGCGGGTTGCCGGAGCGGGTGTAGCTGGCGCAGACACCCCGGAAATCCGCGAGGTAGATGTCGGGGGCGAGCAGGTCAAGTTTGGGTGCTGCGGCGCGCCAGATGTCATGCATCCGCGAGACCGGGCCGCCGCTGGGATATCCCCCAGGCAGTTGACCATCCCTCTGGACCAGCCAGGCGTTAGCGTACATGGGGATTGCCAGTTCCGCCTTTCCTGCTTCCGCCACCTTGCCCACATAGCTCCCCACGTACCACGCCATGAAAACCTCGTCTGCATAGGCATCTGCGCCAAATACTTCGGGCCATGTGCCGGAGGTCTTGAAGCCGTTGGCCCCCCAAACCTTGGTCAACTCGGGAAGCAACTTGGCCTTCTTCTCGGAGAGGTAGTTCATCAGTGCGGACGGAACCGGCTGGTTCCACGCGGCTTCGGCCAGCGGTGATCGGTCGCGGCTGTCGCCCGTCTTGCCGGTTTCGTTCTCCACCTGCATCATGATTACGGTGTGCGGGCTGTCCACCGTGCGGATGTGGCGCATCAGAGCGCGGAAAGCTTTGGCGTCCGCGGCCAGCGATTCCTCGCCGAGTGGTGTCAATTCCTCTCGGGCCACCCCATCTTTGGACCGGACTCGCGGGAAGCGCTTATAATCCTCCTTCACCCATAGCGGGACGTAGCTGGCATTTGCATTCTTCCAGGTACCGAACCAGATTAGGACCAGGCGCATGTTGTGCGCCCGAGCCTGGTGGATCTGGTCGTCCACCAAGGTGAAGTCAAACCTACCTTCCTGCGGCTCGACGAGTTCCCAGGAAACCGTTCCGATTACAGTGTTGAGATTCATGGCCTCCAGCTTTTTCCAGATGGGCTTCATGTACTCGATGCTGGAGGCGCTCGAGTTGTGTAGTTCGCCGGCGAGCATGATGAAGGGTTTGCCGTCCACGATCATCTGCTTGACGGCCCCGTTCTGCTTGATGACAGGCATGGGAGCCGCGGGTGCGCCCGTCTGAGCGATTGCCAGGGCCGAAGCGAAGAATAAGAGAACAATGTCTGCTTTCATAGCGGTTTCATCATATTGCCTGGCGAGATAACTAGCAAGCTACAGAAAACCGTGCGGAATTTAGCGAAGATTCACGTCATCGTCTTCCGCGGGGGGGGGCGTCCGCGCCCTGCCGGCCGCCAGGCCGAACCTCTCTTGTCCTCCTGCGGCTTGCTGGCGGTGCCGTTTCCGCCCGGCGGCCCGCCCGCGGCGCGGTAGGCGGCGGCCCTGCGAACGCGGGCCGAGAACGTCTAACCGCGGGGCGGCAGGCTGGTGGACGGCTCCTCGGTCTCCTGCGGCTGCTGGCGGGCCGATCCCGACGTGCGCCAAACGGCGCGCATGACGATGCCGGCGTGGGGGCGCGTGACGCATCTCCGCCCGGCGGTGCCGGTTTCTCGGCTCGCTGCCGGCGCCACCGCGGGCCACCCGCCCCGCGCTGGGGGGGCGGCCCTGCGAACGCGGGCCGAGAGCGGCCACCCGCGCGCCAGCAAGCTGGTGCCGCGGCGCCGTGGGCGGCGGCCATGCGACCGCGGGCCGGGAGCGTCTATGCGCGCGGCGGCGGTGATAGCAACAGCCCAGCGCATAGTCGGCGCGCTGCCCGATCCGGCTCCCCTTTGGGACTTCGGTCCCTACCGCATCAAGCAGAAGCTGGGCGAAAGCGGCATGGGCCTCGTGCATCTCGCCGAGCGCATCGTCCTCCCCGCCCGCGGCGCGCTGCCTGCGCGAACTTCAAATGCGGCCTCACGCCGCGCGCCCGGAGATGTGGAGCTACTGCGATCCAACGCGCTTCAGCATGACTTCGCCGTTATGCGTTGTGAGATGAATCAGCGAACCGCCGGAGCCGATATTCGTGTCCACCAGCCCATGTCTCAACTCGCCGGTCACTGTAATGGGGAAATCCGACTGGATGCGTCCCCTGTCCGTCTCTGCCTGGACGTGCGCCGAGTAACCTGCCGGCATCGCCACGATAATGCCGCCGTTGTGCGTACTGACCTTCAATTGCCGTCCTTCCCAAAGCGAACCCATCAGCCCCACCTGAATTTCGCCATTATGAGTTTCGCCGCCTACATCTCCGGCTACGCGCTTCAGTGACACAGCTCCGTTGCGAGCGTCGAAGCGGATCTGGCCGCGCACGTCAGAGATCGCGACTTCGCCATTGTGCGTCGTGACACTCAGATCGGTGGCCTGCGGAACGAAAATTTCGTAACTGACGCTCCACCAGGCATTGTCAAGGGAATCCGGCCCCATGGAGCGCACCTGTCCACCGACGCTATCGATCGAGACCTGGCTCGCGAGCTGATCCGCGGCGGCTTGCGACTCGGCCGCTGATTCGACGCGCGCGCGAACCAGGACATCGCTCCGCAGCCAGCCTTTGATCGTCGCGGCTCCGTTGTGGCTCTCTGCGCTGAGGCGCCCGATGGAGGGCAACGTCTGCTCGCGGATATCGCAATGCTGCGCACGGTCCCCACCGTAGGTGCGGTTGTTGCAAGTCATTTGTTTTTCGGTGTTGTTCTGCATTTGAGCAAATAGCGGAATAACCCCTGTGGAAGAGAACAGACCTATGTAGGCCGCGGTGGCAAGTGCCGATCTCATGGAACCCTCCTTTGCGGAATCCGCCGTCAGCTTTCAGTACTGACGGATGCAGAAAAGGTTACATGGAAAGATTAGAACAGCGACGCGGCGCGTCTGAGAGCGGCGGCTGCTAATCGTCCCGCAGCGCCTTCCGGGGGTCGATCCGCGAAGCGCGGCATGCCGGCCCATATCCAGCCGCGGGCACACCGATTACCAACCCGATTAAGGTCATGCACAAGGATGGGTTGCGCGCGCATTTCACGAGCGGTCCGCGGTGGCCGGCGTACTGCCGCTACAAATTCGTCAGCAACACGTTTCTGGGCAAGAAACTGAACCGCAATTATCAAGGGGAAATGGGGAATCGGTACAACACGCGGATCGAAGGGACACGGATTCGGCACAGCATGGGGATGGTTTCCATCAAGATGTACGACAAGTTTGGACATATCCTGCGGATCGAGACCACGGTCAAGGATGTCACACAATTCAGGCACTACCGAGGGGTAGAACAACGCGATGGAAGCGTAGTCCACAAGTATGCGCCGATGAAGAAGACGATCTACAGTCTGGGCGCGCTACGGGAGGTGACGGCGGCCTGTAACGCGCGCTATGCGGCGTTTCTGGCGGCGCTGGAGGATCCGCGTGGAGGGCTGGAGAAGCTGTTCGGAGTGAGCCGCAAGACGACGGAGGCAGGGCGGAGCTATCCGGGCGTCAATTTTTTCGACGCCGGGGACGTAGAGGTGCTGGAGGCCATCGCTCAGGGAGAGTTCTGTCTCGGAGGGATGCAGAACAAGACGCTGAGGGAGCGTTTGCCGGGACGCAGCAGCGGGCAGGTGTCGCGCCTCATCAAGGGGTTGCGAACGCACGGCCTGGTCAAAAAGACGCCGCATGGCTACCGGTACTACTTGACCCCGCTTGGCCGACAGGTGGTGGCCACGGGTTTACGGGTGAAGGAGTTCGAAATCCGGCAGGAACTGTCCAAGGCACAAAAGATGGCCTCTTAAATTTTCTGCCGGATTTGAGCCGAATCTAACGACAAAGGTACTAACGCATTGAAGATCACCGCCATCAGGCGGGCGCGCTTGGCGGCCTCGTCCTCGGAGTTCGGATCGCCCGTTGAGGTAAGGTTGGACCGCACTTGCGAAGCAGCGGAACTGATTGCCGCTTGCAGCTCCGCCAGGGCTTCCTGCAGTTTGTCCACCTGGTCGGGCGTCAGGCCCACGGCCTTGGGCAGCATCTGGTAGGCAAGTCCATAGGCGGCCACTGGATCGTAATTCGCCCGGTTGCGGGTGGTCAACACTCTGACGGTAGCCTCTATGTACTCCCGTGGTACTCCCGTGCTTCATCGGGGATCGTGCTCATGCGGAGGTCGGAAAAATTGCCGATCTGCGCGCCATTCACGCTGAACGTGTCGCTGTTCTCGTCGTTGTCCTCCAGCATCAGCAGCCGGTGCGAAACAAACAGGTATTTGCCAAGTCCCATCAGCAAGCCCGGGCTGGGCGCCTCCGCCGATGCGATGAACTCGAGCGTCGCAGGGAATACATCGTCGGAGACATCCGCGGCGCGGTCCCGAAGCTGGGAGAGGAACTGCGTGAGCAGGGCGATGTCGACCTCAGGTACAAGATCGCTGGCGCGCCGGAACACCCAACCACCAGCAGCCTTCCGCTGCGATCAGTCTTCACTTCTGGGTGCCCGGCGGCACGAATTGGCGCACATAGGCGTGCGCTACGCGGAAGCCTTCTTTGAAGGCCTCGGTGAAATCGGTGGCGTCGTAGCTCGGGTAGTAGAACTGATCCTCATTTTCAATGTTCAGCCCGCCGGTGTATCCTGCATCGGCTAGGGCGGTGAAAAAGCCCTTCCAATCGATCACCCCCGAGCCCGGCAGCCGGAAGCGCCACCACTTGGCGTTGTCGACCGGCTGAATGCCACCGCGGCGCACTAGAGGCCAGAGGATTTCGGTGTCCTTGAGATGGACGTTGAAAATGTATTGGGCGAATTCGCGTGTGGCTTCGACGGGGTCGATCATCTGCCAGGCGAGATGCGACGGGTCCATCTGGATACCGACATACGGCGAGTCGTTGAACGCGCGGAGCAGCGCGGCGAAGGCCACCGGGCTAGTGGCGATATTGGCGGGATTGACGTAGGGCTCCCAGAGGATTCTGACTTTGTACTTCTCGCATGAGGGGAAGTACTGCGTTTCGTAAGCCTTGACAATCGCCTGCACCTGCTCATCGAGTGGCCGGCCGGCGATAGCGCCAGATGAACCGCCGATGAACGACACGCCCAGGCGGCCGGCGAGCTCGATGATTTTCACGAACCGCTGCGGGGCGGCGGAGTCGAGATGATTCCCGCCTCCGTTCAGCGCGACCAAGGTCAGCCCGTTGGCTACAATCGAGCGCTTCACTTCTGCGAGTTGCTCGTCGGTCGAGTCCGGCGAGATAGGGCCTCCAGCGGCCAGTTGCAGGCAGGTGAATCCCTCCTGTCCGGCGAAGGCGATGTTGGCGGGCGAATAGCGGCAGTAGACGCCCAGTTTAGGCTTCCAATGAGCAGTGGCGGCGCGGGCCGCAGCTACCGCGAGCGCGGACTGCAGAATCGCGCGGCGCGTCGTGTGAGTGCGGGCGCTTGATTTCACGAGGCCTCCGTTCAACCCGGCTACTCGATGCATCATATCAGAAAGCTCTCAGGGGCGCGCTGGTCGGCGGGCGCCACATGGGTGCGCGCCGGGACGACGACCGTTGAGGCGCGGGGAATTTCGCCGCCGGCGAAAGATCCGCGTGTTTTCCTGGCATCCTTTGCTTCTTGGCGACCGTCTGTCACCATAGTGGTATGCGATCCATCGCTGCACTGCTGCTGATCGCCACCAGCGCCGCTCCCGCCCAGGACCTGCGCCTTTCCAGCCGCTTCCTGGATGTGATCGTCGATCCTTCGACCGGCGCGCTTCATGTCTCCGTCAAAGCTGCCCAGACCGCGTGGGAACAAAAGCCGGTCCGCCCCGCCATCGCCTGGAAGACCATTTCCATCGCCGAAGGCAAGGCCCTGTACGCGAACGATCAGTATCAGGCCGAACTCTCGCTCGACGCTGCCGCTCCAGAGCTCGAGTTCAAGCTGAACGGGCAGGGCCCACTCGCGAACCTGTTGGGCTTTCCGTTGCCCTTCGTCACCTCCACCGGGACCTCGCTCGTGGTCCCCATGAATGAAGGCATCCTCTATCCCGTGGACGACGCCACCATCCCGCCGCGCCAGCTCATCGCCTATGGCGGACACGGCATCTCCATGCCGTGGTTCGGCGTCTTCGACCGTTCCAGCGGTGCCGGCGTCATGGCCATCATCGAAACTCCCGACGACGCGCGCATCGATATCGCCCGCCAGCCCGGCGCGGGCCTTTTCATCCGGCCCATGTGGGAGGCTTCGCGCCAGGAATTTGCCTACGCGCGCAAGATCCGCTACATCTTCCTGGATAAAGGCGGCTACGTGGCGCAGGCCAAACGTTATCGCGAGTATGCGCGCCAGACCGGTCTCTTCAAGACCCTAGCCGAAAAACGCAAGGAGAATCCCAACGTCGATCTGCTGATCGGCGCCGCTAACATTTGGAGCTGGGACAACGACAAAGTCGGGATCGCCAGAGAGATGAAGTCGCTCGGCGTAGAGCGAGTGCTGTGGAGCGGCGATGGAAACCGGCAACAGGTGGAGGAGATCGCCAAACTCGGTTATCTCCCCGGCCGCTATGACATCTTTCAGGACGTGTGGCCGCCCGATGCTCCCATTGGCCTCAAGAAGGAAGGTTGGCCCGAGGATTTGGTATGGCTCCCAAGCGGCGACTGGATGAAAGGCTGGGCGCACCACCGCAATAACCCGGACGGAACCCAGGCCATCTTCCAGGGAGGTGTCATCTCTTCCTCGCGCCAGCTCGAACGGGCTCGACAGCGCATTCCGCAGGAGCTCGCCCGCGCGCCCCTCAAGGCCTATTTCATCGACACCACTACCGCCTCGCCGTGGCGCGAGGATTACAATCCCGCCCACCCCTTGACTCGCAGCGAAGATCGCAAATACAAGATGCAGCTCCTCGAATATGCTAGCCGCGATCTCAAACTCGTGACCGGAACCGAGACCGGCATCGACCCCTCCGTGCCCTTTGTGGATTATTACGAGGGGATGCTCAGCCTCGGGCCCTATCGTCTGCCCGACGCCGGCCGCGACATGATCAAGTACAAGGAGCCCACGCCCGATTTCCTGAAATTCCAGGTGGGCCACTTTTACCGAATCCCGCTGTGGGAGTTGGTTTACCACGAGTGTGTCGTGTCGCAGTGGTATTGGGGCGATTACAACAACAAGGTGCCGGAGGTGTGGGATCGCCGCGACTTGTTCAACATTCTCTACGGCACGCCGCCCATGTACATGTTCGACATGGCAACATGGCGCAAGGATTCTAAACGCTTCGCCGAAAGCTACAAGAACATCGGCCCGGTGGCTCGCCGGTTAGGCTACGACGAGATGCTCTCCCACGAGTACCTGAGCGACGATCACGCCGTCCAACGCACCAAATGGGCCTCCGGCGTGGAAGTCACGGTGGACTTCAACAAAATGACGTTTGTCGTGACACCGTGAGGTTGGTGTTTTTCAGCCCCGGAAAGGGGGCGGAAGAGCAGGCCGCCGGTGGTTCATGTGCCTCGTTTCCGAGGCTGACAATTGGCTGCCGCGACCCAGTCCTCGCGCCCTGGGTTACTCTCTTTCGCCCTCCAAGGGCTTAGCGGAAGTCCCGTGGGCGGGAGTCCTCTTCTTGCCGTGCGCCCGCCTTCTTCGCCGCTCTCGTGGGACTTTCACGCGTCCTTCTAAGCAGCGGACGTCTTCCGAGCGGGTGCGGCCTTCTTTGCCGGTGTCGATTGCGCTTTCCCTGCCGCCTTCTATAAACGCCACCGCTTCTTACCGGCCTCAGAGATGACCTTTCTACCAGCCGCCGACAGCTTCCGTTTCTTTGGGGCTTTAGCTGGCGCTGGCGGCGCAGACTTTCCCCGGATTTTGGCCCACCGGAGTCGTTGAGCTTCCTTCATTCGCTTTCGCGTGGCAGCGGAGATGAAGTGATCTTGGTGAGCCGGTTGACGAGGTGGTTGAGGACACGACGGTCGGGTCCTTGGGGAAGGGTGCGGCGGGAATATTTCCAGAATAACCTTCGATAATGCAGCATTTCCCAATAAAATCATTCAGAATTGCTCTCGCGGGGAATGTGCGAAGAGCCAATCCTCGCAGGCTGGCAGGTCTCGCTATCCGGGCAGATGAAGGGCAAGGCACAGGAGGATGATGATGAGTCGTTCCGAAATCGAACGTTACCACGCGATGCTGGAAGGCAAGAAGACGGAACTCTCCTTTGGCCTCAGGAGCCGGGAAGACATTGCCATCGAGAAGACGGCTGATACGATGGACGAAGTGCAGTTTGCCGGCGAACGCGAACTGGCAATCCGTACTTTGGACCGGGAATCGAAACTCCTTCGCAGTATTTGCAGCGCCCTCGCACGCATTGAGGATGGCAGCTACGGTGTGTGCCTGCGGTGCGACACCGCGATCAACCCGAAGCGTCTCGGTGCCGTACCGTGGGCCGCATATTGTGTTCGCTGTCAG
>JBKQPR010000151.1:0-30672 GCA_052144935.1 Bryobacteraceae bacterium | reverse complement strand
TCGCACGCGTCCACGCAGACCGATGATGACTTGAACTTTCTTCCTCTTCTCGGTGTTCCTAATCCTGTTCCTAACAGTGGTCGATCCATCCGAGCGTTACTGGCCCACTCTTGCCAAGCGCCGACGGGAATCGGCTACTCGTTTCGCTTTCGAGTGGCGAGACGATAAGCTTTAGGCAGCCTCTCCGCCGCCGGCCGCTGCTTCGAGCGCCTGCAACTGCGCCCAAGCCCCTCTTGGCCGCCCGGCGAATTCGCCGCGACAGGAAGAGCGGACAGCCGCGTGCCCTTTGTCCTCATGGTTTCCGGCATCGCACGTGCAGAAAATGGGCCACCACGCGGGTGTCGTCGACAGCGGGCACACGGCGCGCAGTGGCCTCATCGGCTCTCGGCTCGGCTACCTGTTCCAGGACGAATCCGGCCTGCGTTACCGCGTTTAGCCACTCGGCCAGTGTCCGGTGGAAAACCGGCACCTCGAAAGGCTTCAGACCTGCCTTGGCCTCGCGTGGGGCAGCCGAAAACAACCAGCGATCGATCTTCCCATCCACGCGTTCAAAATACCGGCCCACCTCCACGGCATAGGTCTCCCCTTGTGCCGTGCGCAGAAGCCGGCGGTGAGGCGGAAAGAAGCAGGGATGGGTGATGGAAAACTGTAGGAAGCCTCCGGCGCGAAGAACCCGGTGAATCTCCTGGAGGGCGCGTCCATGATTGGGAAGGTCCATGAGACTCATCACGGCGGTGGCAAAGTCGAACTGCCGGGGCCCAAACGGCAACTCCAATGCGCTCGCGGCCGCATATCGAATGGCGTCCCTTTCTTCACGTTCCATTTCGGCCGCGAAGCGGACAAAGGCCGGCGCGACATCGACAGCGAACATCCGAGCGCCTCTTTGCGCCAACAGACGGGTGTTATGCCCCTCTCCGCAACCTACATCGAGGCCCTTTTTTCCCGCCACGTCCGGAAGCAGATCGAGGAAGGCGGGCGTATTGACCGCGTCGCGATAGACATCCCATCCCTGGCGTGCAAGGAGGGTCCATGCGACCGCGTTACCTTCCCAATAGCGCCCGGCCTGACGATGGTCCATGATCCATTTTCGCCGGAGGATACGCCGGGCGCGCTGTTCCTTCGATCGGGACCGGCGATTGTGCCGGGGGAGCGGATCCGAATCCTTCGTGCCTCACCCCCAATATTCCTCCCCCGGCGCCAGGTTTTTCTTCAAAAAGCCGGGATTGATCTCCAGCCCGAGCCCGGGACCCGTGGGCACCGTTAACAGCCCCTTGCGCACATCGGGCGGGCTGCCCGCGGCCATTCCCTCGATGTACCGGCCGGGCCGCCCAAGCTGGCTTTCCGAGCGGTAGAAGTTCTGGATGGACCCGCCGAAATGCGCGTTGGCGTACGTGAGCACGAGCGATCCGACGTTGTGGAGGGCCACCGGAATGCGGAACTGCGCCGCGTAATCGGCGATTTTTCGCGTCCCGGTGATCCCGCCCGCGAACGCCAGATCGGGATGGACGATGTCCACCGCCTGGCTGTCCAGGAATGGCTTGAATCCGCGCACCATTTCGAGCTTTTCCCCGGTCAGCAGGGGCACCCGCGTGGAGCGGCGCAACGCCATCCACGCTTCGGAGAACGGCGGGTTGAGCGCGTCTTCTATGAACAGCGGGTTCATCGGCTCCACGGCCTTGGCGACCGCCATCGCGCTGGGCGTGTCGAGCTCGTTGTGGCAATGCACGGCGATGTCGATATCGTCGCCCACGGCTTCGCGGCAGTTGGCGTAGCCGCGCGCCACGTTGCGGAGCTGCTGGGTGGTGAGGGTGGGCGCGAACCGGGCGGCGGGCACGCCCAGCAGAGGGTCGATGTTGTTCTTGAACGCGGTGAAGCCCTCGGGCATCGCCTTGATGCGCTGGGCCCAGTCGCGGCAGGAGGATTTGTCGAGCATGTTCAGGTCGATGCCATGCGAGTACATGGGGATGGCGTCGCGGAACGGCCCGCCCAGCAGCGTCGAGACCGGCGCGCCAATAATTTTGCCCGCCAGGTCCCAGAGTGCCATGTCGATGCCGCTGATGGTCGGAATGTGCGCCATGTAGGTGTGCATCAGGGTGGTCAGATTTTGGAAGTGCACTTCGATCCTCAGCGGGTCCTTCCCGATCAGCAAATCTTTCATGGTTTCGATGCGCGCCCGCGCCATCGGCCCGGTGGCCCCCGCCTCGCCATAGCCGGTGAGGCCGCCATCGGTATCGATGCGGATGAGGCAATTGCCGGCGATGTTGCGGATCGCCATGGCGCGAAGGTTGGTGATCTTGACCCGATTCACATTCGGCGCCGCCATGGCCCTGTAGCGCGCAAACAGCCCGGCGGCAGGCAGCGCGAGGGCCGCCCGAAGCAGATCCCGGCGAGACAGCGATATCATATGGATTCCTTTCAGACTGCACTATACACCCGCACACCTGGCATCGCTAGGGCGTATCAGGTGCGTACACGTTTTCGGGAATTCGCGGCTCGGCGGCGGCAACCGCTCCCTGACGGGGTGCCCGATGGGCCCGGCTCGGCTAGGCCTCATGCTGATTCGGCGTAAGTACAGAGATGGGCCCAGCATAGGCGTTAAAATAAGGCCGTTCGCGAAGATGGCCCGGGTGTTGGGCGATCCGGCTTCGGGCCGCTTTTGGGCAGGTTCCCAGAAGCGGACTTGTGGGGCGTTTGGGCTTGCACTTCCCCGGAATGGGCGTAATACGTCAAAGTGTTCGTGTAGGGGGTTTTTCGCCAGAGACAAGCAGCGCAACGCGCAATCCGGACCATGCCGTGTTCGGAGTGCTTAATTCGATGCGTTCCGCGACGGGTGACCGTTCGTTCAGTCTGGTCCACCGGTTACCCATTGCAAATCGAGGGACCGAATCATTGCCCATAATGGAGCACCGTTCGTTTGGAGCCGCCTTTCCCATCCAGCCTTGGGGACAAGGGTCTTCCCGTGTTCCAGCAGGGAGGCTCGCCAGTCGACATAAGAATGGAACGGTCCTCCACGTGCGGACATCTCATCTGCATGCAGAAACCCCAAATAGATGAGAATCACCGGCACGCCAAGTGATGCTACCTTCCATGCCCATGCGAACCGATTGCGGAGTTGGTAGTGCGAGTCCCTATTGATGGACCAGCCGGGATAAATGTCGTTCAGCGCGGTGTTGGCCTCTCTAATTGCGGCGCCAATCTGCTCGTGATTTTCCTTATCGCCTGTGCTCTTCCCATCAGGCTTCAATTCCTTGTCGTGTGCCTTTGCCTCGACCAGAATGAGCCCGTCCCCTCCATCAACCCTACAGGTGCTCACAATATCCCAATTAGGCGTATTAGCACCCCAACGATTTACAAGCCACCAGGATGTAAGTTTTTCGCGGATCTCGGATGTAAGGAAGTCTTGGCATTCCCCGAGCTTTGGCTCCGCTGGATTGAGCAAGCCTCCGGGCAGCCACCGATGCTCGCTCTCGTCCACTGAGGCCACCGGTGATACCAGCGAAGATAAAACCCTTGCAACATGGTTTCTATGCAAGGACGTCAACATGAGGCAGCGGAGCTTGCTTCCGCTCAGGTCTCTCGTAGGAATCGTGATTATGTCGCGCGGCGTGGACACGTTGCCACCTCCGAGATCTCCGCGTCGTCCGCCTCGATTGGCGACTGGTCTTCGCGCCGGAGCGCGGCGGTATGGCGCTAACTCCTTACCTCATTCCAGAACTTCTAAATTCCGCATCTTCGCCTCCCGCTTCCCGAACCCCACCCATCGTTCAACGTCCGATTCGGGAATGTCGTTGGGATACGGCACCTCGATTCCGTGTAGTATGTATTCGTCGCGAATTGCATCAAAGCCGGGAGTGTTCCGCCCTTCGAGCTTGCGACGGTCTTCGCGGATGAGATGATAGCAATTGATCGACTGTCCCCGATATAAAGCCATTTTTACGAGCAGGTGGACACGCCCCTCTCCATTGCCAACCAAAAAGGCCCGTTTCTTTTGGTCACGACCGCTGACTGCTGATGGCCCATCCTTAAATGGATCAAAAATCATTCCGCTCTCCTTATGGGTGTGTCTCGTAAACCTTCCAAAACTCAATGTAGTTCTGCTTGGGGAAAAATCTATAAGAGATTAGCCTCACAGCCCGCATTTCTTCCGTCGAATGGCGGGCGAAGTAATCAAGTGCGTAAGCGTCGAATTCCTCAGCTACGTAGATTTCACAAACAGGGGACGTGAGAGTGTCACGAGGAGGAGAACCGAACTGGGCCGTGAATGCCTCGGCAACGTTGCAGGGCGCACCATTGAAAGCTGTAGCGAATCGGACATATTGCGAATCGAATTCACTGAGATGTGGAATGTGTTCCAGGTACTCCTTATAGGGCTTCATCTGCCGTTGGAACAAGTCGTATGGGACAATGCCGCCATTTCTTGCAACCCTGACAACCTTAAGCTCTGTCGGGAATAATCGGCAGTCGACGTCGACAAAAAGTAAATCGATTTTGACACCAAGATGAACGTAGTTCTGTGAAGCGAGCAGCAGGACCGCTGTCCTGCCAAACAGAGATGATGGCTCGCGCCCAATCCATTCCTCTAAATGGTTTTCCTCATAGTTGAGGCCCCGATAATTTTTGTTTTGTGCGAGTCGGTCTCGAAACCCGGGATCGGGCAGCGGCGCACAGGCGTGTAGGCGGCCTTTCGACCTGCCGCTTCCTGGTCCATCCGCCCCAATGGTGAACGTGGCGATCAGCTCTGGCATGGTACTCATGATCTCGCAGTGTATCAAATTTCAGCGAAGGATACGCAAGAGTACCGCTACTCCGATGTTCGTTCTTGCGGAGCAACACGGAGACAGAGGGAGAGCCCGCGTGCTATAGATGTGTCGGGGTCTGCTAAGCATCACGCGGTGCAGTTGGTCGCGTAGTCGCCGACTCGTCGGAGTGCCCCGTCGCCGGCAAACTCTCTGGAAGCGGCGATCTGGGAAGTTGCACCACTCGCGAGTCCTAGATTGGATCGCGCGCAGGCGAGGTCGTTTTGCTGACGGCCTTATTTTAACGCCTATGGCCGGGCCCAAGGGGCGCCCCGTCAGGGAGCGGTCCGCGGGGTCGGACTTTCCCGAATCCGTTTACGCACCCGGGTGTATCGCCAGGGCCGCTTTTCCCGGCCCCAATCGCGGGCCACGCGCCGCCGCGGCGGGCCATCGTCCCCGACAGATGCGCAGGCGGCATCGATGACATCGCCAGGCCGCCGGCATGGGCCAGCCCGCCAGCGTCCCACCCGTGAACGGATGCGTCCCACAACCGCACGGCGGCGCGCGTGGGCTTCACCGGCGCGCATAATGCCCGCAAGCGGATAGGCGGGCCCGCCGGCGGTTGCCGGCGTGCACCGGATCGTACATGCTCCAAGACCTGCGGTATGGCCTGCGCACTCTGCGGAGGAGCCCCGGATTCGCCCTGATCGCGATCGTCTCGCTGGCTCTGGGAATCGGGGCCAACTCGGCTATGTTCAGCCTGGCCGACGCGGTTATGCTGCGGCACTTGCCGGTGCAGGATGCGTCGCACCTTATCGCGGTGCAGTCGCAGTTGCGCGGCGAATCCGCCGGCGGGCTGTTCCAGTATTTGGGACTCTCGTATCCCGATTACACCGATCTCCGCGACCGGAACCAGTCCTTCGAGGGCCTGGCGGCGTCTCAATACTCCCCGTTTGGATTCACCAGCGAAAAGGGCGCGCTGCCGCAAATGAAGTTCGGCCAGTTTGTGAGCGGGAACTTCTTTGGCGTGATGGGCGCCGCGCCCGCGCTGGGACGCGGCTTCCGCCCCGATGAGGACCAGGTGAAGGGGCGCGATGCGGTAGTCGTGCTGGGCTACGACCTATGGAAGACCGAATTTGCCTCCAGCCCCGGCGCCATCGGAAAGACCGTCTTCCTCAATGGCATCGGCTTCACCGTGATTGGAGTGGCCCCGGAATCGTTTACGGGGTCGCAGCTTTTGATTCCGTCGGCGCTCTACGTTCCCCTGGCGATGGTGCCTCGCCTGGCGGGCGGTTCCCAGCAGGACGTGCTGGAGAAACGCGGGGAGCGCGTGCTGACGGTCCAAGGCCGCCTGAAGCCGGGGGTCAGCCTGGCTCGGGCCGCGGGCGAGGCAAAGGTCATCGCCCAACAACTTGCCACGGCTTATCCAGATACCAATCGCACTTGCTCGCTGGTGGCGGACACGGATGTCGAATCGCGCCTGAAACAGAATCCGTTCGCCCTCACGGCGCTCCTTGTCCTTCTGGGCCTCGCCGCGGTGGTTCTGCTGATCGCTTGCGCCAACGTGATGAACCTGATGCTGAGTCGCGCCGGCGGGCGTTCCCGCGAGATCGCCGTGCGGCTGGCCATCGGGTGCGGACGCGGCCGTCTGGTCCGGCAACTGTTGACCGAAAGCCTGCTGATTGCCCTGTTCAGCGGAGGGCTCGGATTTTTGGTCGCCGGAATCGGCATGGATTTGTTTGCGCAGATCCGCTTCCCCACCGACACTCCCATCGCGGTCAATCTGAAGCTGGACCCGCGCGTCGTCCTTTTCACGATTTGCGCATCGATTGCGAGCGCGCTTTTGTTTGGACTGGCGCCCGCTTTCCAGACCACCAGGCCCGACCTGGTGCCGGCGTTGAAATCCGGTAGGGCGGAGAGTGGGCGCCGGCGTTTCCTCGGAAGGAGCACGCTGGTGATTGCCCAGGTAGCCGGCGCGCTGGTGCTCCTGGTGATTGCCACGCAGGCCTACCGCGGCGTTTCGATCAGTCTCTCCTCCCCCGCCGGATTTCGCACCGATCATCTGCTCACGGCCAGCTTTAACCCGATGCTGGCGAGGTACACGGCGGATCAGACCCGCGAATTTTACCGGCAACTGCTGGAAAAGGCGCGCAGCCTGACCGGCGCGAAATCCGCCGCTCTCTCCCAAGCGGTGCCGATCGTGCCGGGGGGCAGCATGACGCGGGTGGTCCCGGAGGGCGTCCAGTTGCCCCGCGGAACCGAGGCGATTGGGGTGGTCTCGAACATCGGAACGGAAGGCTACTTCGGCACGGTCGGTGTGCCGATCATACAGGGCCGTGAGTTCCAGGTCACCGACAAGGCCGATTCCCCCCGCGTGGCGATCGTGAATGAGATGTTCGCCCGCACCTATTATCCCAACCGGAGCGCGGTCGGGCAGAGGCTGCTGCTGAACGGCACGAGCGGCCCGCGGGTCGAGATCGTAGGCGTGGCGAAGCAGAGCAAATATTTTGCTCTGTTCGAACCGCCCTTCGCCTATATCTACCTGCCGCTGGCTCAAAACCCGCAGCCGGCCATGGCGCTCCTGGTCGAGACAATTGGCTCATCGGGCACTCTGGCTGCACCGCTGCGCGAGGTGGTACGGTCGCTCGACCCAGGCCAGCCCGTAATTGGAATCCGGACCATCGAGGAGGTGTTCGACGAGCGCAACAGCGTCCTGCGCGTGGTGACCGAGGCGCTTGGAGGAATGGGTCTCCTCGGGCTGGGTTTGGCGCTGGTCGGACTGTACGGTCTGATGTCGTATTCCGTCAGCCTGCGGGTGAGAGAAATCGGAATCCGCATGGCGATCGGGGCGGATCGAGTGGGCGTGTTGAGGATGGTCCTGAGGCAGGGAATGGTGCTGGCGCTGAGCGGGGTGGGGATTGGTGTGCTGCTTTGCCTGCTGGCGAACCGGGCAGTGACGGCGGCTTCCGGCGGTGTGTCGTCATTTAACCTCCCTCTGCTGGCCTTGGTTGCGGCCGCGCTGGCCGGGGCGGCGGTGCTCGGCGCATATGTACCAGCGAGGCGCGCGTCGCTGGTCGATCCCAACAGCATTCTGCGGCAGGAGTAGGCCAATGGGGTACAGGCGGGCCCACGGACCGGCATCGGCGTCAAAGTGAGCTCGACCGAAGGGCGAGTGGGACTTTACGGGCAAGGCGTTATGCGGCCAAGTGCAGTCGAAGACCCACTCTTGGAGTGCGCCGTGGACCGGGAAGATCATCACCCCGGCGTCGAACCGTGGACCGATAATGATGGAAACTGAAGTTATGGTTCGCGACGCCAGCGCTGCGGATATTTCAAACATTCGATCTCTGATGCAGGCGGAGCCAGGATTCTGGCAACCATGGTGGTCGGATAGTACGGTTGCAGACGCGATCAGTTCGGCAGATGGATTGGCCTTCGTGTGGGAAGAGAACTCGGAGATTCTGGGCTTTGTCTGCGCCCATGACCTGGGATTCCGGGCCTACCTGAGCGAGCTGGTGGTCGGTGGCGGGGCTCGCCATCGCGGCATCGGAACCTGCTTGGTTCAGGCGGTCGAACAGGCGCTGCGTGGGAAGGACCGCCGGGTGCTCATCGCCGACATCTGGCGCGATGCGGAACCGTTCTATAGATCGCTTGGCTGGGAGCCGCCGGATGTTCTTCTTCTGAGGCAGCTACTGAAGCCTCGGGATTGAGTTACGATGGCCTTGTCTCAGTTCTTGCTCCTGGTCGTTCCCAGGACCTCGCAAGCAATCCACTTGGCTGGTTTGTCGCCATGCCGCGGATTGGAGTCGCGCCGTGTCGACTTCCGCGACAGGAACCATCAGGCATAACGCGGCCGAGTGAAGGCGTCGTCAGTCTTTCTCCAGGAGCGCCACAAATCCTGGGCCTTGCGATTCCACTATGTCACTGATGGACCACCCGGTCTTCTCAATAATGCAACACACCTCGTCCCGGGACGCAAACAGGTAATCGAACCAGTGCCCGCGAAATTGGCGGTACCGTATGCGCAAACGAACTTGCCCGGCCATCCGCCCACGGTCGCGGTTCTTTTGGTGATAGGTCAAATGCACAGGATCACGGGTCATGTATGGATCAGACGCCGCCGCGATGATGAGGGCGTCGGGTGTCGTAATCCTATGCATCGCAGCCAGCAGTCGTCGCGCCTTCGTCATGCCACCGAACAATCCAAAATTGTTCCCGTACAGCACAATCGTGCCGAACCGGCCGCTGAGGGTTTGAATTTCGGCTATCGACAGGACGCGAGCGGCCTTCACGCCGCGAAGCTTCGCTACTCTTATTGCCAAAGGCGAGTTGTCTATCGCCAACACGCGGTGGCCTCTGTCTTGAAGGTACAGTGCTACCCTGCCAGCGCCACAGCCGATGTCCAAGATGGGGCCGCGAGCTCGCCGAATCGCTTCCCGCTCGTGGACCGGCCAATTCTCGTGTCCCTGGAAGTAAGGCAAGGCACTACCAATCTCGATCAGCCCGTCTTCCCGTTCGACGATTTCATAGGTGCTGACGCCTTTGTAGCAGTTCCAGATCTCCTGCCCGTACGCATCATGCGCGGCTGCTACGCCTGTACGGCGGGCCACTTGTCCTGAGCTCATGGGGATCATTGTTTCACGCCATTGGCGCTGGGTGTCGGATCCTGACATCTTCCAGTCGAGTCCAAGTTGACGGTTTGTCGCCTGCCCTGAGAAGTGCCGGCGCCCGGAATGCCGGCCCGGCTGTGAAGGGTGCCTTTTGATCCCGCGAGAGCAATGCGGCCCGGTGTGCCTGTCATACAGGGCCGTGAGTTCCAGATCACCGACAAGGCCGATTCCCCTCATGTGGCAATCGTGAACGAGATGTTCGCCCGCACCTATTATCCCAACCGGAGCGCGGTCGGGCAGAGGCTGCTGCTGAACACCGCGAGCGGGCCGCGGGTTGAGATCGTAGGCGTGGCGAAGCAGAGCAAATATTTTGCTCTGTTCGAACCGCCCTTCGCCTATATCTACCTGCCGCTGGCTCAAAACCCGCAGCCGGCCATGGCGCTGCTGGTCCAGACAACCGGCTCGTCGGGCACTCTGGCTCTACCGCTGCGCGAGGTGGTACGGTCGCTCGACCCAGGCCAGCCCGTAATTGGAATCCGGACCATCGAGGAGGTGTTCGACGAGCGCGACAGCATTCTGCGCGTAGTGACCGAGGCGCTTGGAGGAATGGGTCTGCTCGGGCTGGGTTTGGCGCTGGTCGGATCGTACGGTCTCATGTCGTACTCCGTCAGCCTGCGGGTGAGCCAAGCGGCGATTGACGAGGGCCGTGTTCCGTGGCGTGACACGGCGTCCCACACCCGGACAATCGCGCCGGCGCCTTCGGGCGCAAGCTGCTGATCCCAGGCCGGAATGTTCTGGCATGAGAGTTGCGGAAGTCCACCGTATGCTGCTGCGAAACCTGCGCTACGCCCTGCGGATGCTGCGGAACAATCCGGCGTTCGCTACCATCGCGGTGCTGTCTTTGGCCCTCGGCATCGGTGCGAATTCGGCCATGTTCAGCTTCGCGGACGCCTTGGTGCTTCGTCCGCTGCCAGTGGCGCGGCCGGGCGAAATCGTTACGCTCAGCAGCACGGCGCCGGATCTCCCCGGCACTTCCTTCGGCAGCTTGTCGGCTCCCGATTACCGCGATTTTCGCGATCGGAGCCGCTCGTTTGAGGGGCTGGTGGCTTTCGCCGCCACGCCGGTCGGAGTTGCGGATAAGCCGGACGCTTCGCCCGAGCTGGGTCTGGCCATGGTGGTCAGCGGCAATTTCTTCAGCACCATGGGCGTTGAGCCGGCGCTTGGCCGGAGCTTTTCCCCGCAGGAGGATCGCGTACCGGGGCGGGACGCCGTCCTGGTGCTGGGACACGATTTCTGGGAAAAGCATCTCGGAAGCGACCCTGGCGCGATCGGGCGAAAGCTCCAGCTCAACGGCGTCGAATTTACCGTAATCGGCGTGGCGCCCGAACGATTCACCGGCATGGATACCTTCGTCCGGCCCGGCCTCTTCGTTCCCCTCGCCATGCTTCCGCGAATCGGCACCGAGGCACAGGCGAAGATCCTGGAAGACCGGGGCGCGCGCCTCTTCGAGGTGAAGGGGCGGCTGAAGGCGGGAGTGACTCTCCAGCGAGCGGAGGCGGAACTCTCGGCTATCGCCCGCAGTCTCGAAGAGGCACACCCGGACACGAACCGCAAGCTGGGCGTCCGGGTCCTGACGGAAGTTCAGATGCGAGCGGCGCAGTCGCCGCCGAACTCGGCGCTGGCGGCCCTGCTGATGGGAACGGCCGGGCTGGTGCTTCTGATCGCCTGCGCGAATGTCGCCAACTTGCTGCTGAGCCGGGCGCGGGCGCGATCGCGCGAAGTGGCGGTGCGCTTGGCTCTGGGGGCCGGGCGCGGGCAACTGGTGTCGCAATTCCTTACCGAGAGTTTGCTGCTGGCGCTCGCCGGTGGCGCGGCCGGACTGCTGTTGGCCGTTACGGTGGTGGATTATCTTTCCACGGTCCAGTTCCCTACCGATATGCCGGTCGCCATTCACGTGGAGTTGGACAGCCGGGTCCTCATCTTCAGCCTGATCGCCTCTGTGGTGAGCGTCTTCCTGTTCGGTTTGGGTCCCGCCATCCGAAGCTCGCGAACCAGCGTGGCGGCGTTTCTGAAAAGCCAGGATGCCAATGCCGGACGCCGCCGGATGTATGGACGGAACTTGCTGGTCATTGCGCAGGTGGCTCTTTCCTTGATGCTGCTGACGGCCGCCACCATGTTCTTCCAGGCATTTCGCCAGACGCTGCTCGGTTCCCCCGGATTCCGCACGGACCACCTGCTGGTGGCCTCCTTCGATCCGGCGCTGGTCCGCGATACGCCGGAAAAAGCCGGCGAGTTTTACCGTACGCTGGTGGAACGGGCGCGGCAGATTCCCGGAGTACGGAATGCGGCCATCACCCAGCTTCTTCCGTTCGGCAACCGGCTCTCGGGGCGGGAAATCGTCCCGGAAGGGGCCCATCTTCCGTCCGGCAAGACGGCCGATTCCGTCTTCAGCGATATCGCCGGAGACCGGTATTTCGAAACCATGGGCACGCCGATGGTGGCCGGACGCGGGTTCCTGCCGGCCGATACGGAAAGTTCTCCGCGCGTGGCCGTCATCAACGAAGTGCTGGCCCAGCGATATTGGCCGAAGCGGAAGGCCGTCGGCAAGCGCTTCCGGCTGGGCCAAAACGGGCCGTGGATCGAGATCGTGGGGGTTGCCCAAACGGCCAAATACGTCTTCGTTGGCGAAGGGCCGCTGCCATATCTTTATTTGCCCTACCGGCAGAATCCGGAAATCGCGATGAGCTTGATCGTGCAAACGGCCGGCGACGCGGCGTCGGCCGCTGGGCCTATGCGCGAGGCGGTCCGGTTCATCGATCCTCAGCAGCCCGTGTTCGACGTTCGCACGATGCATGAATACTACCAGCAGCGCGCCGTGAACATCATGGAAATGATCGTAGTGGTGGTGGGCGCCATGGGAATCGTGGGGCTGTGCCTGGCGCTGGTCGGGCTTTATGGCCTGGTGGCATACTCGGTAAGCCGCCGGACGCGCGAAATCGGAATCCGCATGGCCATAGGGGCCGAATGGCGCGACATCCTGGGACTGGTGCTCCGGCAAGGGCTGGTGTTGGCCGCCATCGGTGTCGCGGCCGGCATGGCGGGCAGTCTCGGTCTGATGCGCGTGCTCGCGGCGCTGTTCGCCCGTACCTCCACTCACTGGGTGGACGCGTGGGGCTTCATCGCCATGCCGATAGCAGTCCTGGCCGTCACCCTGACGGCCTGTTACATGCCCGCGCGCCGGGCGGCGGCAATCGACGCCAACCAGGCGCTCCACTACGAATAAGTCCGAATCTATGACATAATTGGGGCAAGTGCAGTTACCGGGAGGGCGCGAAAATGAAGCATTGGGCTCTGTTTCTTCTCCTCGGAGCGATCGCCACCGCTAACCTCATGGCCCAGGTGATGGGCGGCACGCCGACTACCGGGAGCGGCGGACAAACCAGCGTCCAGGCAAACCCCAACCTGGGATCCGGCGGCGGGGCCCTGGGGCCGAATACCGCCTCGCCGGTCTACGTTTCCGGCAAAGTCGTCATGGAGGATGGCTCGCCGGTCGCGCCGAATGTCACCATCGAGAGAGTCTGCAGTGGGATGTCCAAGACCGTCGCGTACACCGATTCCAAAGGGCGCTTCAATTTTCAATGGGGCGACCGCAGTATGACCGTCACCGATGCTTCCGACGCCGGCTCTAGCGGGCATTCCAACACCGCCGGATTCGGTAGTTCTCAATCCGCCGGCGGCGCCAACACGCTGGCTGCCGATCCATTCGGGAGCCGCATGATGAATTGCGCATTGCGGGCCAGCATGGCGGGGTACACCTCCGACAACGTCGACCTGTTCAATCGCCGGACCAGCGAAAATTCGGATATCGGTACGATCGTTCTCCATCGCATCGCGGGAGTCGAAGGGTCGTCCATCAGCGTCACGTCGATGATGGCGCCCAAAGACGCCAAGAAAGCCTACGAGCACGGCCTGCAGTCTCTGTTGAAGAACAAGCCCGACGATGCGGCCAAGGATTTCGAGAAGGCGGTCGGCATCTACCCCAAGTACGCCGACGCGTGGGTGAGCCTGGGTAAACTACGCCTCGATCGGCAATCCATCGAACCGGCGCGCGCCGCTCTGATGAAGGCCATGGAAGCCGATCCGAAGCTGGTCGCGCCGTACATGGAACTCGGTCTCCTCGCCGCGAAGGATGCGAACTGGCAGGATTCCGGCAAGTATCTGGATCGCGCCGTCGAGCTGGATCCGGTCGACTTTCCACAGGGTTGGTACGCCGACGCGGTCGCTAACTACAACCTCCGGAAATATGATGCTGCCGAGAAGAGCGCGCGCGAGGCTGTGAAACTTGACCAACGGCACGTCAACCCGCGCGCCGGCTATCTGCTGGGCCTGGTGCTCGCCGAGAAGAAGGATTACGCAGGCGCCGCCGCGGAGTTGACGGCCTACATCAAACTCGCGCCCAATGCGCCGGATCTGGCGCTGGTAAAGGATCAGCTTTCGCAACTCGAGAAGCTGATGGGTGCGCCAAAGTAGTGGCGTGGCGCAGGGGGCGCCCTCTGCGCCCTTGCCTGCCGCGTCGAGACTCGTGCCCGCACCCGGCTCCACGCCTGCATCGACGGTGGGTCATGATCGCGACAGATGTCGAGACGAGTCTCGACACGGCAGGCAGGAGTGCCAGGCAGGAGTGCCAGGCAGGAGTGCCCGCGCCACATCGGCCGAGAGACGCCCGTTGGTTGGCGGCGCAATTCGGGATTCGGCATGAGACTTGCGATTTTCGGCGTCTTCTTCGCTCTGGCCCAAAGCGCATCTGCGCAAAACGGGACGGCGGACGCCAACGAGCTATTGGCGCGCGGCGCCCAACTGATCCAATCGAAGCCCGCCGAGGCCGTGAGGGTGCTGCAACAGGCGCTCCGGCTCGATCCCGAGCTTCCCGAGCTGCGCTATCAGCTTGGCCTTGCGTTCCACGCCATCGGCGATGAGGCGGATGCGGAGGCCGAGCTGCGGGAGGCGGTCAGCCGCACTCCGGATTCCGCCGCAGCTCACAACTATCTGGGCATCGTGCTGTTCGATCTGGGAGACGCGCAGGCCGCTCTGGAGGAGTTTCGTGCGGCCGCCAAGCTCGCCCCGAAGGATCCGAACGCGCATTTCAATCTGGGCGAGGCGTTGGCACGAACCGGGGACAGCCACAGCGCCGTGGAGGAGCTTCGAGCAGCAACGGGGCTGGCGCCCAGCGACGCCGGGTTGGCGCGCCTGCTCACAGTGGTGGAGACCGCGCTCGCACCGCCCGAGGGCGCCATCAAGGTCGAGGTCAGGCAGGTGCTGGTTCCGGTGGTCGTGACGGACCCGCAGGGACATCACGTGACCGGCCTCACCGAGGCGGAGTTCAAAGTCTTCGAGGATGGCGTGGAGCAGCAGATCACGGCGTTCAGCGTGGAGAGCGCGGGCCTGCCGCAAACGGCGATTCCGGCCAAGGTCGATCCTTCGCCGGGAGCTCCCGTGGCTTTGCCGGCCGCGCCGCCAGCCGCATCCCCGCATGCCACCGTACGCCGCACGTACATGATCTGCATCGATACCCTGCACACGTCGTTCAATAACCTGGCGGCGGCGCGCGAGGCCCTCGTCAAGCTTTTCCAGCGGGAGCACTCCGCGGATTCCCAGTATGTGGTAATCGCCCTCGGCGCCTCGCCGGAGATGGTGCTCAACGTCACTCCCGATGCTTCGGCGGTCCTGGCGGTTCTCGAGAACAAGCGGTTTCAGAAGATCCTGCTCGACGGGCAGATGGGAGGGTTCCAGGCGGAGATGGAGAGATTCCGCCGCGATGTGACCGAGACGCGCTATGCCTGCGATCTCGCCGCCCAGGATAGCGTGTTCAAAATAAAATGCGCGGCCGGGTTGGACCGGGCGACCCAGCAGGTGCGGCAAATCGTGGAACTGGACCGGACGCTGACCGTCGGATTCCTGCGGCAGCTCCGCTCTCTGGTGGCGCAGCTCGCCCGCGCCCGCGACCGGCGCACCATCGTGCTTGTCTCGGACGGGTTTCAGATCGAGCCGGGCCGCGAAGCGCTGGCTTTGGTGAATGCATTTTTTCCGCCTGCGTCCCACTGCCTGGTACCGCCGGACGTCTTCTGCCCGCCCAGTGTCCTGCAATCCACCAGCCGCCTGGCGGAGGAGTTCGAGCCGATTCTGCAACTCGCCGCCGCCGGTAACGTCACGATCGACACGATCGACTCCCGTGGCTTGTACGGTCAGAAGGCGTTCGATGCATCGAACGCCGGAGCGCCGGTCACGGTCGACGGCGCGGTAGGCCGTGTCGAGAGAGACGTGGCCGCGGCCCACGGAAATACTCTCGCCGAAATCGCGGCGGCCACAGGCGGCACGGCCTTTCACGACAGCAATAACCTGCTGGGCGGTCTCCAGCGCGCTTTTGCCGATAGCCGTGACTACTACCTGATCGCGTATGTCTCGGGCAATGCCAACCTCGACGGGAAATTCCGCGCGATTACGGTGCAGGTTCGCGATCCGAAAGCGGTGGTGAATGCCAAGCGCGGTTACTGGGCCTCGCCGGCCGCCCAGTAGCCCGGCTTCGCCCGGATACTCAGCTTCTTATCGGTGGTCTCAACCGTAATACTCCGAAATTTGCCGTCGCGCGCACTGTTCTTTGGCACGTACGCCAGCACGTAGTACTCGCGCCCGTCGGCGAGCGCGCTGCGGAATTGTTTCAGCAGGTCGCTGCCATGGAAGTAGACGCCGCCGGTGGCTCGCGCCAGTTGCTCCATCGTGGCGCCGTCCGCAGACGTTAACGGATTCGCCTGTTGACCCGGAGTACTCTGTAGAGGGCCGCTTCGCACCGATGGCGTGGCGGGCCTGTTGGTGCCCAACATACTGTACCCGCTGCCGGTCCCGCCCGAAGCACTGGCGTCCATGGGTCCGGCGCTGGCAAGAGGGGCCGTGTCGCCATTGCGCGAATCGACCGCATAGATGGTTACGTTTCGCTCGGAGGCAACTTTCAACGCCTCCCGCAGACCGGGGTCGGCGTTTGCGGAATCGTCCAGCTTGAACTGGGGACGGTTCGGCAGGTAAGCCGAGACGGCGGCGTAAAATTCGCGCTTCGGGTCGATGCTGAATCCGTCGGAAACGAGGAGGAGGGTACGGCCCGTGGGCAGCTTCGCCAGTTCTTCCACTACGCTCCCGAATTGTTCGAGCAGTCCGTTGGTGGGAGCGGTCCAGCGCTCCGCCTCCCCGTCGACGCTCTGCTTCAGCGTGTCTATCTCGGAATCGCAGTTATTCCGTTGACCAGGTCGCGTCCCACAGGCGCACCGCTTGCAAAAGTCGTCCATGCGGATCCGGATGTTTTGCAGTTGAGCCGACAAAGCCGACGCGTCCAGCCCTCCCATCGCGCTTTGAAACGCGGCGCCGCGAATCTTCACCAGGATCGCCAGCGGGTTGGAGGTGGCCGCCTGCAGAACCTGCAGTTGACGGCCAATGCCGATCAGGACATATTGGGCGTCGCCGGGTTTCTCCTTTTCGAAAAGGTTTTCCAGGGCTTCGCGCGTCCGCGCGGCATTGGCGGGCGAGGCGTGCAGCGTATCGATGCAGATGACGAAGGTGTGGCGCGGCCCTGCCTGCCTGGCCGCCGGTACGCCGCCGGAAGCCGGTTTCGAGAGCGCGCCGATATCGTCGACCGATCCGGCGGTGTCACTGGAAAAAGATGCGATCTCCTGCGGCACGCCATCTTCAAAGATCCGGAAATCCGGCGCATGAAGCCCGCCGACGTGGTGGCCTCGTTTGTCGGTTACGACGACCGGCACCAGCACCTGCTGCACGTCCACCCGGATGGTGGGTTCCTGGGCGAACAGGCTCCCGGCCGCGATGAGGAGGAGGATCAGGCGGGATGGCATTTGGTTCACTGGCAACCTTCGGAACAATCGTATCGCCTTTTGGCCAAGCGGGTCTCTGCGGCCCCACCGGCTCACCGGCTCAGTAACCAACAACGGTGTTCAGAGGATGCCGGCAACCCTGTGGATCCCGCGACTCAATACGGAGATGGCGCAGCCAGTGGATTGAGGGACGCCCAGAATCGTGGAGTCATTATTTGCGGGATGACTAAGGTGTGTAAGGCTTGATTTTGAGGTGCGCCCGGGTCAAGGCCGCCAGCCGAAAAACCCAACCCGGTCGAATACCAGGCTTCGCAAGAACTGGCCGCTTCGTCACGCTCCAGAGCAGGAGAACGTGGGTGGCGACTTACCGATGATTTGGTTGGCGACAAGCGTCGATACCCAGGTTCCCGCCGCGCTTGTGATAAACTGATCCTCCCGTCTGCGACACACATGTAAATGGGTAAGTAATGCGTCAGGCGGCATCGGAGGGATTCTGGTTCAGGGGGGACTGTTGCGGAGCGCGCCGTGGATTGTCTGCATTCTGATCGCGAGGGCGTTTGCGGCGCCATCGGTCCAGCCGATCGCATACTCGCATAAACAGCATATCGCGCTTGGGTTGGAGTGCCTCGATTGCCACAGCTCCGCCGATACCAGCATGGCGGCCACGCTTCCTTCGGTCCGCAAATGCATGCTCTGTCACGCCAAGGTGGCCGCCGCCAAACCCGAGATCAAGAAGCTGGCTGCCTTTGCCGCGAGCCAGCGGGAAGTCCCCTGGCAACGGGTCTACGGCTTTCCGCCGGAATCGCTGGTGAAATTCCAGCACGCCCCGCACGCTCGCGCCAAGATCGCTTGCGCCACGTGCCACGGCGACATGACGCAGGCCACTACCGCCGAGCTCCTGGTCAAACACAACATGGGCACGTGTCTGAGCTGTCATCGGCAATACAAAGCCACGGAGGACTGCGCCGCATGCCACTACTGAGGGGCCATCGCCGGCTTAGGCCGAACCCGCCCGAGACGGGGAGCAGAGCCGCGGGCGTAAGCGCGCCGTCACGGACGGGGGAGGCCTGACCTATGGATCGCCGCGATTTCTTCAAGATCCTCTCGGCCACCTCCGCCGGCGCGCTGGGCGGCTGCGGCAAGACCACCGACAAGCTGATTCCTCTGCTGGTCCCGGAGCATGAAATCGTCCCCGGCGAAGAACAGTGGCATCCCGCCGTTTGCGCCGAGTGCGGGGCGGGGTGCGCCACGGTGGTGCGCATCATGGAGAGCGTCCGCACAATCGAACGCCACGGCGAACAACTCCGCCAACCGATCGCCGCGATCAAGAAGATCGAGGGGAATCCGCTCGACCCAATCTCCGGCGGCCGCCTCTGCGCGCGCGGCCAGGCTTCCGTCCAGTCGCTCTACCACCCCGACCGGTTGCGCGGCCCTATGCGGCGCACCGGCCCACGCGGCCAGGCGCAGTTCGCGGCGATCTCCTGGGACGAAGCCATCGGCCAGGCTGCGGAAAAGATCGCCCAAGTGCGCGCCGCCGATCCCACCCGAATCGTGTTCGTGGCCGGCCCGCGGGCGGGCACGCGCTCTCTGGCCATCCAGCGCTTCACGCAGGCGCTGGGGGCCCCTGCTCCGGTGGTCTGTTCGATCGCCGATCACGCCGTCGAGCGCCAGGCCGCCGAGCTGGTCTTCGGTTGGAAGGGCCTGCCGGTCTACGATCTCTCTCGCGCGCATTATGCCCTCGGCGCCGGCGCGGACTTCCTGGGCGGCTGGGCGTCGCCAGTGTACTACGCGCGGCAGTTCGGCGAGTTCCGCCAGGGCCGGCGCACCATTCGCGGGCAGCTCGTCCAGGCCGAATCGCGCCTCTCGATTACGGCCGCCGCCGCCGACCGCTGGCTGCCGCTCCGTCCCGGCTCGGAGGCCCAGTTTCTGGCGGCCGTCGGACGCATGTTGCTGGATGCCCGGCTGGCGCGCAATCGCGAGGCCCTTCCCAAATCTGTGGCCGGCTTCTTTGAGTCCGTCGACCCGGCCGCACTGCTGGCCTCCTGCGGGCTGGAGGAACAGCGCGTTCGCCGGATCGTCCAGGAGCTGGGCGAATCGGAAGCCCCGGTGGTGCTGGCCGGCGCGTCGGTGGTCCACACCAATTCGCTGTGTGCGCTGGTCGCCTCTCACTATCTCAACCTGATGCTCGGCGTGGTGGGCAAGCCCGGCGGCGTGCTGGCTCCCGCGGCCGCCGCGGCGCCGCCCGAAAACCGCGCCGGGTTCGAACCTCTGGCGCGCGCGCAGGTGGTGCTCATCGACGGCGCGAACCCGGTCTACACCATGCCGCGGTCCGCGGGCGTGGCGGACGCTCTGGCGCGCGCCGAGCTGGTGATCGCCTGGGGGACTTTTCTGGACGACTCGGCCGCCTGGTCCGACCTCCTGCTGCCGGATCACCACCCGCTCGAATCCGCCATGGCGCTGGTGCCGGCGGTCTCGGCTCAGCCGGCCGTCGCGGTATCCACGCCATTCGTCGAGCCGCTATACGGCACGCGCGCCGTCGAGAGCACCTTGGCAGAACTGGCCCGCAGGATCGGCGCCGAATACCAGCCGGTGACGCCCATGGACATCGTCCAGCCCCTGCTCGGCAGCGGTCGAAGCCAGGAAAGCGGCCTGAGCTATGAAGATGTCCTTCGCCAGGGCGGCATCTGGCTGGACGCGCCGCCGCAAACGCCCCCGCCAGCGCCCCCGCGGCCCCATGGCGCAGCGCTCCAGATCGAGGCGGCCCGGTTCGAAGGCGATCCCGCGCAATACCCGTTCCATTTCCAGCCCTACCCATCGCTGCAATTCGACGATGGCCGCGGCGCGAACCTGCCGTGGCTCCAGGAGTTGCCCGACCCGGCATCCAGTTGCATGTGGGGCTTGCCCGTCGAGATCGATCCTAAGACCGCTGCCAAACTGCAGGTCGCGAATGGCGACATCGTCCGCGTGGAATCGCCGCACGGGTGGCTCGAAGCGCCCGTGTATATCCATCCCGGCGCGGTCCCCGGCGTCGCCAGCATGGCGATCGGGGATGGGCATGCGCACTATTCCCGCTACGCTTCCGGCCGCGGGGCCAACCCGCTTTCGATCCTCGCGCCGGTTTGGGAGAAGTCGACCGGCGCCCTGGTACTGGGCGCAACCCGCGTCCGCCTGGCGCGCGCCGCGGGCCGGCGCGAGTGGATCCAGTTTTCAACCCAGGACCGGCAGGAAAGAGAATTCGACCGCAGGTGAATCGGAGGTAGAACGCCATGCAACACCGTTGGGGAATGGCCATCGATCTGGACCGGTGCACGGGCTGCCAGGCTTGCGTGGTCGCATGCCACGCTGAAAACAACCTGCCGGTTTCGACTCCCGAGCAGGCCGCCCAAGGCCGCACCACGCACTGGATCCGGGTGGACCGCTACTACGAAGGCGAGTTCCCGGACGTGAAGGTCAAGTACATGCCGGTAATGTGCCAGCAGTGCGACGATGCGCCCTGTGAGCCCGTGTGCCCGGTCTACGCGACCTATCACAACCCGGAGGGACTCAACGTCCAGGTCTACAACCGCTGCGTGGGCACCTTCTATTGCGCCAATAACTGCCCCTACACGGTGCGCTACTTCAACTGGTTCGCACCGCAGTGGCCCGAGCCGCTGCCCTTGCAGCACAACCCCGATGTGGCCGTGCGGCCCGGCGGCGTGATGGAGAAATGCACGTTTTGCATCCAGCGGATCAAGCGCGGCAAAGAGAGCGCGGCCGAGGAGGGCCGGCCGCTGGCCGATGGCGAGGTCCAGCCGGCGTGCGTGCAGTCCTGTCCCGCCGAGGCGATGACCTTCGGCGACTTGAACGACCCCGCCAGCAAAGTATCGCACCTCGCCGGGAGTGGCCGCGCCACCCGCCTGCTGGAAGAATTGGGGACCAAACCAAAAGTGTTCTATTTGCAAAAGGTGCGGTAAGCCATGGCGACCGCGCCCGAGCTGCTCCCCTATAACCGGATCCGCCAAGACCTGTTCCGGCCGCTCTCTCGCGTGAGCCGGGGGTACATGCTCGCGACCTTGATCTTTTTCATGGTCGGCGCCGCCGGCCTGGTCGCCTGGGCTTTCCAGCTTCGCCGCGGAATGGGCGTTACCGGCTTGCAGCGGCCGGTGTTCTGGGGAGTCTACATCGTCGATTTCGTCTTTTGGATCGGCATCTCGCACGCCGGAACGCTCATTTCCGCCATCCTGCGCCTCACCGACGCCGCCTGGCGCAAGCCCGTCACGCGCGCCGCCGAGGCCATCACCGTGTTCGCGCTCATGATCGGGGGCATGTTCCCGATTATCCACCTGGGCCGCGCCTGGCTGTTTTACTGGCTGCTGCCGTACCCCAACTCGCGGCTGCTCTGGCCCAATTTCCGCTCGCCGCTCCTTTGGGACCTCACCGCCATCGTCACCTACGTCACCGGCAGCGCGATCTATCTGTACCTGCCGCTGATCCCCGATATGGCGCAGCTCGTAAAGCACAACACGCCCTGGCGGCGCAGGCTCTACGGCGCGCTGTCCCTCGGCTGGACCGGCAGCGACCACGAGTGGCGCGCGCTCGAGCGCGCCATGAAGCTGATGGCCTGCATCATCCTGGCGGTGGCGGTTTCGGTGCACACCGTGGTCGCCTGGGATTTCGCGATGGCGCTCGCGCCCATGTGGCACAGCACCATCTTCGGCCCGTATTTCGTCGCGGGCGCCATCTACAGCGGTATCGCCGCGCTAATCCTGGCCATGGCCCTCATTCGCAAGGTGCTGCGCCTGGAAGTCTATCTCACCAGGCGCCACTTCAACAATCTGGCCAAGCTGCTGCTGCTCATGAGCCTGTTATGGTTCTACTTCACGATAGCCGAGAACCTGACGGTGTGGTACGGCAACCAGCCCCAGGAAATGGCCGTCTTCGGGGCGCGAACGCGCGCGCATTACGCGCCCTATTTCCGGACCATGATGTTCCTCAACTTCGTGGTCCCCTTCGTGCTCCTCGGCATCCGCCGCCTGCGCACCATCGCCAGCGCCACCATCGCATCGGTTTCGGTGCTGATTGGCATGTGGATCGAGCGCTTCGTGATCGTCGTGCCGACCCTCGCCAACCCGCGGCTGGCTTCCGCGTCCAGCTTCTACACGCCCACATGGATCGAGGCCGCCATCACCGCCGCCACCTTTGCCGCCATGGCCATGCTGTTCATGATCTTCGCGAAGTTGTTCCCGATCATCGCCGTCTGGGAGTTCAAACCGCACCCACAGGAGGACGACTGAGCATGTATCTGATGGGCGAATTCCGCGAGACGGAGGCGGCGGCCGCAGCCATTCGGTCGCTGCGCGCGAGCGGCATCTCCCCCTCGGATCTGGATCTCTTCTCCGAGGAGCCGGTGGAGTTTGCGCGCGGCGTGCTGGACCGTCCCAGCCACATGTCGCTGGCTTCGGTTAGCGGCGCCATCCTTTTTGGGGCGCTGGCGACGGCGTTCGTCTGGTGGGCGCAGCACGACTACCCGCTGGTTACCGGCGGCATGCCCACATTTTCGTTCTGGGCGACGGGCGTAATCACGTACGAAATGACCATGCTGGGTGCGATTGTGGTGGCCTTTGGCTGGTTCCTGTGGGAGAGCGGCCTGGTCCGCAAGCGCGACCGGAGCGCGCCTGTTCCTGAAGTGGACCCAGGCTCGCTGTGCCTGCGGGTCCGCTGCGGCGGCGATGCGGCCGCCCAGGCCATCGACGCCATGCGCCGCGCCGGCGCACTCAACGTGCAGAGGAGAGGCGAAGCGTGATCGGCTGCCGCGCACCGGCTCTGGTATTCGCCGTCGTGCTGGCCGCCGCCGGCCGCCGCCCGATCCCCTGGGAGAAAAACCACCTGCGCATCGGCCAGGCGTTGTACCGCGAAAACTGCGTGGTTTGCCACGACATAGACCGCCAGCAGTCGAAGAAGCTCGGCCCCAGTTTCTACCAGCTTTTCCAGCGCGCCCAAATGCCGATCGCCAGGATGAAGCCCAGCCGCGAGTACATCAAAGCTCGGGTAAAATTCGGCGGCGCCCTGATGCCCGCATTTCGCGGTTGGCTGACCGACCGCGAAATCGACACGTTGATCGACTACATCGCCTCGAAGTAATACCGAAATCGCCTGTTTCGTGTCCGATTTCTTCGCCGCGCGGATCCGAATCTCTGCCAGCACTCGTTCCAGCGTCTCCGGTTCCTTCACGATGGCCCTCAACACATCCAGCGCAATCACGTTACCGGAACCCTCCCAGATCGAATTGAGGGGCGCCTCGCGATACAGCCGTGGCGTCATGCAGTGTTCGACGAAACCGTTGGCGCCCAGGCATTCCAGCGCTTCCGCCACCAGCGGCGCGGTGCGCTTCGACACCCAAAACTTGCTGACCGCCACCGCCAGGCGGGCGAACGCGCGGTCGCCCTCAATCGAAAGCCCGCGCCAGCCGCATCGCCAGCATCGTCGCCGCATCCGATTCCAGGGTCAGGTCCGCCAGCACGTTGCGCATCGGGGTTGGCGGATCAGCGCGCGCCCGAACGCGTGGCGGTACTGTGAATGATGCACGGCTTCCACCACGGCTCGGCGCATCAGGGTTTCCGAGTGGCCGACGAATAGGGAGTTGGCTCCCGCTGCCAGGGCCGATCAGTGCTTCCCGACATTTATTCGGCTGAGCACTACGCGGGTTCCCGGTTCTGGCAGTTAATGCAGCTTGGCGTATTCCGCCTGGGCTTCCTTCAGGATCGGTATGCCGGGTACGCGATACTTGGCTCAAGGCGCTGCACCTCTCGAGATTCCTCCAATACCTTTTCCCAGTTTCCCAGACGGTAGTAAACGGCTCCCATCATTTCGTGGGGTTGGTCGTCTCTTGGGTAGGTCTGCTGGTACAGTTCATAGGTCTGGGCCGCCTTCTCCACCTCTCCCGTCACAGAGAGGTAGTATCTTCCCTCGATGCCTAACCGCTCCCGCTCGCTTACCTTCTCCCGCAGCGCGTAAGCCTTGCGTGCATACTCGGCCGCCCGCCCCCCTTGGTTTAGGCCGCTGTAGAAAGCCGACATCCAAAAATAGGCCGAGGCAAAACTCGGATCAAGGTCCACCGCCCGTTTGAGGAAGGGCAGCGCGGCTGTGAACCCTCCTTTCGCAAAGCGGGTCTTTATTCCCAGGCTGTAAGCCTTCAGCGCCTCCAGGGACGGTGTGGTTACCTCCTGCACCGGCATGGCGTATTTCTGCACCGAGCTGAGCGACTCGCCCAGTTTGCTTCGCAAACGGACTGCCGCGGCGTCCAGAGCCTTGAGCACCGCTTCCTTGCCCGCCGCCTGTTCCTGCGCTTCCGCCAGCACATCCCCCGTGTCGCAGTTCACGGCCTTCAGGCCAAGCACATACTGGCTGCCCAGCGCCGCAATCGACCCGGCCAGCATGGCCTTGGTGCCCGTGCGCTGGCAGACCTCGCGGGTGACCTCCGGCGTCAACCGGTCACCGGCCGCACGCCCCATCAGCTTCAAGGTCTCATTCACCCTGCGGTCGGAAACCAGGTTGAGAAAGGGTGATTGCTCGAGCTGCACCGAGAGTCCCTGCTTCAGCGTGTCGTCGAATACGCTGTCGCCGGTCGTGTTGGTGAAATCGGAGAGGACCATGGAGTCCTTGTCCGTCAGCGGCTTGGCTCGATGCGAGCGGTAGTATAAGCCGCCGACGGCGAGCACGGCAGCCAGCAGGACAGGAATCGCAATCCTCCATAGCTTCGCCAACGGCCACCCGGCTGGCTTCGCTGCGAGCCCGGCGCCGGCCGGCGCTCCGCTTCCCCCGGACTTAGGAACCTCGCGAAGCGCTTCCAGCATGATCCGCGCGTCGTCGATGTGCTGGAGGCGGCTCTGGGGGTCCTTGCGCAAGCAGAGGCGGACCAGTTCGTCAAGCCGCTCCGGCACTCCCTCCAGTGGTTTCGGCTCCGTAGTGGCGGCGGCGATCAACGCGGCGGTGATGGTCTCGCCCGGGAACGCCCGGCGGCCGCTCAACAGTTGGTAGAGGAGGCAGCCGAAGGCGAAGATGTCGCTGCGCGTGTCGGCCTGCCGGCCTTCGATCTGCTCCGGCGCCATGTAGCCGGGCGTGCCCGCCAGGCCGGCGGTTTGCGTGGAGGCCGGCGCGCCCTCCGGCTCCGCCAGTTTCGCCAGGCCGAAATCCAGCACCTTGACGGACCCCTTCTCGGTCACCAGAATGTTGCCGGGCTTCAGGTCGCGATGCACGATGCCCGCCGCGTGAGCCGCGGCCAGGGCATCGGCTATCTGAATGCCGTACTCGATCGCCTGCTTCACCGGGAGCGGGCTTTTGAGCGGCCGGCCTTCGACGAACTCCATGGCGAGGTACGGCGAACCTTGGTGGTCGCCGACTTCATGGAGCGTAGCGATGTGGGGGTGGTTCAACGCCGCCACCGCCCGCGCCTCGCGCTCCCACCGGTTGCTGAACTGGGCCTTGATGAATTTGAGGGCGACACTGCGGCCCAGGCGCGTGTCCTTGGCTTTGTAGACCACGCCCATGCCGCCTTCGCCGAGCTTCTCCTCAATCCGGTAGTGGGAGACTCGCTGTCCGGCGGTTAGCCGCACTGCGTCCGGCGGCAACCGGCCGCCTGGATCAGGCTTCCACGCGGGCCGGTCGAACATACCGTCCTCCGACGGCTGCGCTAGCAAAGATTCGACCTCGCCTCGCAGGTCTTCATCCCCGCCGCAGGCCACCGCAAGAAATGCCGCCCGTTCCTCGGGTTTCCGTTCCGCCGCCGCCTGGTAGATCTCCTCGACGCTTCGCCAGCGGGCTGGATCCATAACAGCCTAGGCGGATTATAGCACCTGAAAAGCCCGAAATCCCATGGCCTTTGGGGCGCCATGGGGCGCCGTTGGGGCGCCTCTCGATGACCACATGGGTACTGCGGAAGAAACGGCTCTGAGAGGAAGGCGAAGTCGCCGCTTGCAGCCGCGGTATTGTTCGGTGGTCTCCACCGAGACGTGCCCCGGCAGGAACTGGATCCGCTCGAGCTCGCCCGCCGGCTTCGTGACACAGAGGCGCACATGTGCGTCGACATTCCTGAGGTGCGAACTGCTGAATCCCAGTGCTCTTGGGGTACCGATTGACGTGACTCGGGGCGACGCTCTCAAGCCATTGATCTTCCGTTGCGATCGTCTTTTTGGCTACCTACAACGGTTCGGAATGGCGTGTCTCTCTCCGGAAACTCCACCGGTACACCTCTTTGACGCGGAGGCGCGGAGGCGCAGAGAAATTCGCGGAGAAGAAGACCAAAGATGTTATTTTCTCCGCGTTTCCCTCCGTGCCTCCGCGTCTCCGCGTCAAAAGTTTCCTTGCCCCAAGAACATCGACATCAGTCGGTGCGAAGGCTCCGCGGTCATTCGTAGCGAAGGGCGACTACGGGGTCGACGCGGGTGGCGCGGCGCGCCGGGATCCAGCCGGCCAAGGCAGCCACGCTGGCGAGGAGCGAGGCAACCCCGAGCAGGACCATGGGGTCGGCCGGCTTCACCTCGAATAGGAGGTTCGCGAGGACGCGGGTGGCCGCGACCGCCCCCGCGGCGCCCAGTGCCACACCGGCCGCAGCGAGCGTGAAGGTGTAGCGCAGGACGTCGAGCATGACATCGCGCGTTGGGGCGCCCAGCGCCATGCGGATGCCGATTTCGTGGGTTCGCGCGGCGACGGTGAAGGAGAGCACGCCGTAGATCCCAATGGCAGCGAGCAGCAAAGCCAGGATGGAGAATGCGGCTAGCAGCCGGGTCTGGAAGAGCGGTTCGGCCATGTCTCTGCCGATGAGGTCCTGCATGGTCGCTAGGGAGGCGACGGGCTGGTTCGGGTCAACCTCATAGACGGCATGCCGCAAGATGGTTGGGGCGATCAAGAGAGGATCGATGGCGGTGCGCACAACAAATGTGATCTCGTTCGAGAACACGGGGCCGGTCGCCTGGCTGTAAGGCCGGTAGACGGCGCGGCGGCGTCCGGAAGTGACGCCGAACTGGCGAACGTCTTCCACGACGCCGACAACGATCAGCCAGTCGGCCGGCTGGGGCCGATCCTGCATCGAGACCCGCTTGCCGATGGCATTCTGGCCCGGCCAGACTTCGCGCGCGACGGATTGGCTGACGATGGCGACCTCCGGGGCGGACAGATCGTCCTGGTATGAGAAGTCTCGACCATCGAGCAGGCGAATTCCCATGGTGCGGAAGTAATCCGGGCTGACGCAAGGCTTGTCGACCTGGTAACCACGGTGAACGATCGCACCGCCGTCTGCGTGGATGTCGCCGGTCAGCATGATCGGGCCGAGCGGCAGAAGGTCTACGGCGCCGGCTGCCGCTACTCCGGGGCGGCCGGAGAGTTTCTCGACCAGCCTCCTCTCGAAATCGCGTCGGGCCTCGGGCGCGCGATACACGGCCTCGGGCAGCGACACGGTGATGGTCAGCACGTTATCCGGCCGGAAGCCCGGGTCGGCGGCGCGCATCCGGAAGAAGCTCTTCAGCATGAGGCCACCGCCGGCGAGCAAGACGAGCGCCAGAGCCAGTTCCGCGACCACGAGGAGGCTGCGGAGTCCGGGTCGCGCACGGCCCGCGATGGGTTCCGCGCCCACTAGGGAGGCGGGCAGTGGTCGTCGGAGAATATGAGACGCGGGTGCCGCTCCCATGAGCAAGCCGGCCAGCAGCGACACGCCGAAGGCGAATGTTAACACGCGCCCATCGACATGAATGTCGGCGAGCGCTGGAATCATTCCTTGGGGAGCGAGGGCGAGCAGAACGGGTACCCCCCAGATGGCGAGCAGCAGACCCATACACCCGGACGTCAGCGACAGGAGCGTGCTCTCGGTCAGCAACTGTTGAACGAGCCGCCGGGGTCCGGCGCCGAGCGCGGCGCGCACCGCGATTTCTCGGCCTCGGGACGCGACGCGGAACAGCAGGAGGTTCGCAATATCGGCGCACGCAATGAGCAGGATTAAGGCAACGGCCCCCACAAAGATCAGCAACGGCTCGCGCACACCCGCGACGACGAGTTCCTGGAAGGGCTGAACGACCGCGACACGACGTGAACCGAGCACGGCCTGGAGTTCAGTCTGCGCCTGCCGCGGCGAGGCGCCGTTCTTCAATCGTCCGACCACCGGGCGCGCAAAGCCCATGTGTGGGTCGGAGCGCACTTCCAGGGGAGTCCACAACTGAGCGTCAGAGGGGAAGGCAAAGCCCGGAGGCATAACGCCGATGACGGTATGGACGACTCCATCTAGCCGGATCTGGCGTCCCACGATCTCGGGATCGGCGGCAAAACGCTCGCGCCACAGCGACTCTCCGATAACCGCCGTGCGCACCCGGGAGGTCTCTTCGGCGGCCACAAAGGTTCTGCCCATCATCGGAGGAACGCCGAGCACCCGCATGAAATCGGCCGTAACGGAGGCAGCCGCGAGGTGGACGGGCTCGCCTGCGCCCACCATGTCGGTCCCGCATGCAGCGAACGCCGCGACGCCATCGAAGAATCGGTCATAGCGGCGAAGTTCAACGAAGTCGCGGTCGGGGAGGCGCAAGGGAGACGCCGCGTGCGATTTGTGCGGATCCTCGGAGAGGAGGAGCAGGCGTTCGGGATGGGGATACGGCAGCGGCCGCAGGAGGACTGCGTTCACGATTGTAAACACGGCGGTGTTAGCGCCGATTCCGATTGCGAGCGCCAGCCCGGCAATCACGCAGAATCCCGGGCTGCATCGCAGCATGCGTCCGGCATACCGAAGGTCCTGGATGAGGCTGTGCATGAACTCTCCCCCTATGGTGCGGGCGTCACCGGCGCTGACGCAACCGAGAGCACTTGCATTGGCAGGCCGGGCGCCCTTCGCAAGTGCTTGATGGCATACGAACAGACTACCTGTTCGACGGCGTACGACTGGCCGGTTGTGAAACGCGGTGTCCGAAACCGGTCATTTTCAGGCCTTCGGCTCGCGCGGCATTCCTGACCCGAACCTGCTGGTGCTTCGGTTTTATAAGATAAACTTTTCAGGTTCCCACCACTTGCCCGAGATACCGGACTTCTGAAGGAGGAGCAGCCATGATGAAATCCCGAATGTGGGCCGCCCTGGCAGTGTTGCTGATGCCGGTCGCCCGCGCACAACAAACGCCGGCGTTGCGTTCGCCGGAAGTGGCGCCCGATCGCCGTGTGACCTTCCGCCTGCTGGCCCCCAAGGCCACTGAGGTATCCGTCAGCGGCGAGTTCCAGCAGGGCGCTCGAAACCTCAATAAGGATGAGCGCGGCGTCTGGAGCGTCATAATCGGCCCGCTCGATCCAGAGATCTACAATTACAACTTCACCATCGATGGCGTCCGCACCATCGATCCCGCCAATCCCAACGTCAAGACTGGTTCGACCCCCAGCACCATCGCCAGCATTCTAGAAGTGCCGGGCGACACTCCGGCTTTTTACGACGGCCAGCCGGTGCCGCACGGCGAGATCCGCAGCCACTGGTACGTATCCAAATCGCTTGGCACGCTGCGGCGGCTTACGGTGTACACGCCGCCGGTTTATGGAGAGGCGATCCGCGGTCGCCTTCCCGTGCTCTACCTGTTTCACGGTGCCAACGCCGACGAAACAGCATGGACGCGGCTGGGCCACGTGAATTTGATACTGGACAACCTGCTGGCTGCTGGAAAGTCCAGGCCGTTTTTGGTTGTAATGCCGTTCGGCTACGGCGTGCCGCCGGGGACGGCCGCCCCCGCCGGGACAGATAACACTGCTCTGTTTGGCCGTGACCTGATCGAAGACGTGATTCCCTTCATAGAGTCGCACTACCGCGTCGAAACGGGTCGCGATTCGCGCGCCATCGCCGGCCTCTCGATGGGCGGCGGCGAGTCATTGGGGATCGGTCTGAACCGCCTCGATCTGTTCAGCTACGTGGCCGGTTTTAGCGCCGCGCTACGGCCCGCCGAGTTTTCTAAAACGTTCGCCGCCCTAGCCGCTAACCCGCAGGACGCCAATCGAAAGCTGCACCTGCTGTGGTTCGGCTGTGGCGCCCAGGACAGCCTCTTCGCGGCGGCCAAGAGCTTTCACGAATTCCTCGACGCGCAAAGGATCCGTCACGTGTTTCACGAAAGCCAAGGAGCGCACACTTGGATGGTGTGGCGGCATTACTTGAACGACGTGGCGCCGCTGCTGTTCCGGTAAAACGGGAGTGACGGCGGCGACCCTCGCGCGGCCAGCGGCAAGGTCTGCGCCGTGCAGGACAGGCGTTTCAGCCTGTGGTCCCGCTGCTGCGCGGTGGGCGGCGGCCATGCGACCGCGGACCATATTTCAAGCCACTTGCCGCGCAGGGGCAGTGCTTAGGCATGGCTGGCCAAAGTCCGTGCTCCTGAATGCTATGGTTTGACAACCTCCGGAATTAACTCTTGTTATGGTAGAGCAACGGTACGGCATGCGCCTGGATCGAATCGGCAGGAATTGCCAAGATAG
>JBKQPR010000150.1:0-33590 GCA_052144935.1 Bryobacteraceae bacterium | reverse complement strand
CTGGACCTGGAATTCCGGACCGGAGCGATCTACCGTTACCTGGGTGTTCCCGCACAGGTCTACAAGGAACTGCTGAGGGCGGAATCCAAGGGGCGGTACTTCAACCAGCACATACGGAATCGCTTCGGCTATGCCAAAATCGATCCCGAGGGCAGCGAGTAATCTCCTAAGATGATGGATGGCTAATTGAAAATGATCCACGGATGCGGCTCACGAAAAAGTACGTGGCATTGGCCAGGATTGGCTGCCCCACTTACTTGTTTTCCAACCGTTGGTAGCCGGCAGGCACTGCGAACAGGTTGGCGGGCGGCTCGCTACGGCTCACGTTGGTGAGGTGGAAGACTTCTTCGCCCGTGCGCGGATCGTTGTGCCGGGTCAGGACCACGGTCTGCAGTTCCGGGGAGTACCACCGCTCGGAGGTGATTTGAATGGGGCGGTCGTTGCCTATGGCGCCGGTCTCGATGGTGTTTACCTGGCGGGTCCCGTCGGCGGCCACGCCTTCCATGGTCTGCCGCCCCAAGGTCTCCACCTCCAACTGCCCGTGGCCTGTGGACCGGTTCACGAAGAACACCTGAGCGCCACCCGCGGACGGGTTTGGCATGGGCGGGGCAAGCATGACGCCGCTCCCGGCGAGGGCGCCCGCGGATTTGGGGTCGCCCACCCGCACGGTGGCGTTCACCGTGCCATCCTTGGACACCGATGCGGACAGGTACTGCACGGCGAGCGGCATCTGACGGAAGGTCTGGTCCTTGGTGTTCAGGAAGTAGCTGGCGTTGGCAACCGGGTCCCAAATGGTGACCGCCTCGGGGATCTCCCGGCGCACCCGGCCATCGCTGTCGCGGTAGACCATGGTGTGGCTTTCGTTGTGGATGCGGGTGCCATCGGCCAGCACCTGGGTGGTCTCAGCGATCTCCTCGCCGGAATACGGCGCGCCCTTCACCTCGGCGCCCAGGAAGCCGCCCTTGGCGCCCAGTAGTTCGGCCTCCGACAACATCTTCTTTATGACGGTCCGCTCTTCGACTGTCTGGTAATCCTGACCCGCGGTCGCGGCCTTATCCTGCGCGGATGCGGCGCCGAGAGTGGCCGCCGCCACGATTGCCATGCTCAACAGGGTCTTCATGTATGTTCTCCTTATTTTCCGGTTGCGTCGTTCACCAGGCGGATGGCGCGGGGGCGGCCATCCTGGCTATAAATTACGTCTGCCTGCATCCGCCCTTCGGCCAGCGCCACCCGCATGACCACCCCGGCGTCGATGGGATCGTCATCCAGCGCCACAAAGCCGGCCAGCGTGGCGCGCTGGGGAGCGGCCGGAAACGCCCGCCGCATGGGCCGCGGCGTTAACCGGTTGAGCGCGCGAACGGGAAGCGGCTGGGAAGCCGGACCCGGAGCCGGAACCGTTGCCGGAACCGTTGCCGAAGCCCGACCCGGCGGCGCGGGAAGATCCGCCAATCGCTGGGAAGCCGGAACCGGTGCCGGAACCGTTGCCGAAGCCCGGCCCGGCGGCGCGGGAAGATCCGCCAGCGGCGCTGTTGCCGGAACCGGAGCCCGACCCGGCACCGCAGTGCGCGGACCCTGCATATGCGTCTCCAGGTCGTGGGCGGGCGCCTGGACGTGCTTGGGAGTGAGCAGCGCCAACGCGGCCCATCCGGCCGCCAGAGCCACTGCGGCGGCCACCCATCGGCCCGTATGCGGGCGCCGCATCCCTATGGGCTTTCTGGGCGGGCGGGCCACCTGCACGGCCGCGGCCGGCTCCGCCAACCCTCCCACGAGTTCCAGAACGCGCACCGCGCGGGCCGACAATTCCCGGCAACGCAGGCTGCACCGCGGGCATTCTTCCAGGTGAGCCGAAAGCCGGGTCAGATCTTCCGGCGGCAACTCCCGGTCGAGAAAGGCCCTCAGCGCCCCATCCGGCCAACACTCGGTCATAGGTCATCTCCAAACCGGGCGCGGAACTTCCGTTCAAACTCCGCTTCCGCACGGGCCAGCAGCGTGCCCACCGAATTCGGATGAATGCCGGTGGTCTCCGCCAACTCACGGTAAGCCAAACCGCTGGCCCGCAACAAAAGGAGTTGCGCCTCTCGAGGCTTCAGCAACGCTAATACGCTGCGCACCCGCGCGCACCGCTCCTCCCGCAGGATATCCTCCAGCGCGCCGCCTCGCGCCACCAGGCGTAAATTTTCGGCGTGAGCCGATTCCTCGCGGCGGCGGCGCCGGGCGTTCGAGCGCCAGGCGTCCAGCCCGGCATTGGTGGCCACCCGGTAGATCCACGGCGCGAAAGACTGACCGCGCCGGAAGAGCGTGGGCCGGCGCGACAGCTTACAGAATACGTCGGCGGCGATCTCTTCGGCCTGGCCGCGATCGTTGGTGAGGCGCGCCAGCAGTCCCACGATCCGCGGGTAGTGTTCCTGAAACACGGCCTCGAAGCAATCGCCGCCCCCGGTTTCGGTCAAGGCGATTTCCCCGGCGCGCTGCACACTCGGAATAACGATCTTCAAAGGCATTTTGTGACGGGCGGAGCCCCAATCCTCACCGCAGAGCATCTTGACTGGGGCGGGCCCCAGTCTGGTGGGGAAGGAAACAGTGCCTTCGACCGTGCCATTTTCGGGACCAGAACACGTACGTATAACCCCTTTGTTTACAACAGTCGGTATTCTTGTTTCTTAGGAGACACGGAGAAAACGGAGGAAACGCGGAGAAAACAATTCCCTTGATGCCTTTCTCCGCGCTTCCTCCGTTTTCTCCAGTGTCTCTGCGGTGAATAACCGGGGGCCCCTTAGTGCCGCGTCTGATGTCCACCGGCCTCCCAGCGGCCCACCATCAGATCCACCAGGCTGAGCCAGGTTCCTTCCGGCTTTTCCAGTTTGCGGAATAGCGCCACGTACTCCGGCTTCTTGAGCCCCATCCCGGCAAATGCCAGCGAGTACAGCCCTTCGTTCTGAAAGTCGCCGATCTGCTCCATGGTCCACTTGTGCGGATCGGACAGATAGGGGGACAGGTACTCGATTACCGTGCCGATGGTGGCTCCGTTGCGCGCCCGCACGTCCCACAGGTCGACGCCGTTGACCTGGGCGATGCGGCAGGTCATGGTGAAGGCCTCCAGATTGAGGGCGGAATTGGAGAGCGAGCGGGTGCGCACTTCCTCGCGCGGGGCGCTCCCGTCGGAACGGATCTGCCGCGGGAAGATGCGGTCGCGATAAAAATTGAAGGCCGTCTCTCCAGCGGCGCGGTCCTCCACAAAAGTGGCCACTGCGGCGGTCTGGGCGGTCCACCAGGAGGCGTGGTTGTTGTCGCTGCGCCGCTCTTCGTCGGCGTTCGGGCTGTGCGTGAGCCACTGCAGGTAATCGGCGAACCATTTGCGGACGGCGGCCTGCTCCTTGGGATCCCAGGAGGGCGTCTGCGCCAGAAACTCCATGCCCTGAATGGCGCGGATGAAGGCGCGGCCGTCCAGCACGCCATTGCCGCTGCCCGTGTTGACGCCGGGCACCGCCCGCGCGTGATCCAGGGACGGATTCATGCGCGTTTTGGGATTGATGAACCATGCGTTGATGACGCGCGCCGCCCGCTGCGCGTAGCGCGCATCGTCCAGCAGAAAGGCGGCCGCGCCCAAAGTGAGTACGGCGTCGCACATGGTGTCGAGCGCACTCCGGTTGCCCAGGAAGCGGATGGGGTTGGCCTGCCCCTCGTGGCGGATATACGGTCCGGTGGGATTTTCTGGATCGGGCCACCAGTCGGGCGCTTCGCTGTAGTACTCGTGGGAATCGAGATCGATGCCCTTGGGACGGTCCGTGGTGACGCTCCACGGCCCCTCCTTCAAGCGCTTCTCGGCTTCGGCGCGCAGGCGCCGGACGGAGTCCTGGGTCCAGGCCTCCTTGCGGATAATGGCGCTGTGAATGGGTTCGGCTTCGTCCTCCGAGACCAGCGTCATCGGAATAGCCGCGGCCCTGGCCAGGGATGCCATCAGGACGAGTGCTACAGCATTCCTCACTACTGCGATTGTAACCAAGCGCGGGGTGCCGCGGAGGGGGAATCTGGTGGGAGGACAGGATTTACCGGTGGCGCAAGGCACGTTCGCCGGGGCATTTCACGTTCCTGCGCGGAAAGCGAGCAACGCTTTAGACCCGGTGCTCTCGCCACCCTCGCCTCATCCCCCGGTTACAATGAAGTCAATACCTATGGAACCGAAGGTCGGCCTGACCTCGGCCGAGACCGTGGCATCCCCTAGCCTGGCCGGCGGCGCAGCCCCCGAGATCTCGCACGTCACGGGCGCCAGCGAGGACGAAGGCCGCTTCCTCCCCGGCACCCTCCTGGGCGGCCGCTACCGTATCCTTACTTTATTGGGCCGCGGCGGCATGGGCGAAGTCTACCGCGCCATGGACCTGACCCTGGGCCAGTCCGTGGCGCTCAAATTCCTCCCCGAGGATGCCTGCCGCAACCAGCGCCTGCTGGAGCGCTTCCACGGTGAAGTCCGCGTCGCGCGCCTGGTCTCCCATCCCAACGTCTGCCGCGTCTACGACATCGGAGAAGTCGAAGGGATGCCCTTCATCTCCATGGAGTACGTGGATGGCGAAGACCTCGCCTCGCTGCTCACCCGCATCGGCCGCCTGCCCGCCGGCAAAGCCGTCGAAGCCGCCCGCAAGCTCTGCGCCGGGCTGGCCGCCGCGCACGACCGCGGCGTGATCCACCGCGACCTCAAGCCGCAGAACATCATGATCGACAAGCGCGGCGAAGTGGTCATCATGGATTTCGGACTGGCCGCCATCGCCCACGAGTTGAGCGGCGCCGAGGCCCGCAACGGCACGCCCGCCTACATGTCGCCCGAGCAGATCAAGGGCGCCGGCGTCACCGCCAAAAGCGATCTCTACGCGCTCGGCCTGGTGCTTTACGAACTCTTCACCGGCAAGCGCCCCTTCGATGCCCAATCCGTGCAGCAACTCATCGACCTGCAGGAGGCCGCGCAGCTCACCAGCATGACCTCGGTGGCCGCGGATATCGACCCTGCCGTCGAGAAGATCATCCGCCGCTGCCTGGATCCCGATCCCGCCAAACGACCCGCTACAGCGCTGACGGTACTCGCCGCGCTCCCCGGCGGCGACCCTCTGGCGGCCGCTCTGGCCGCCGGCGAAACTCCGTCGCCCGAAATGGTGGCCGCCGCGGGCAAGCTCGAAGGCATGCCGCGCCGCTACTCCGTGCCTTGCCTGGCGCTGGTCGTGTTGTCCCTCCTGGCCAGCATTCCCCTCCGCCAGGCGCGCACCGCCATGGTGCACGGCGGGCTCGACCAGCCGCCGGAGGTGCTGGCTCACCAGGGCCGCGAGATCGCCGCCTCCTTCGGCCACACCGCCAAACCGGCCGATCGCGCCATCTGGCTGCACCATCGCTCCTCCATCCTGAGCGTCCTGTGGAACACGCCAAAGCCGCACCAATGGGATCAGTTGCTAGCCTGGGAGCCGGCGCTCGAAGCGATCTATCGGGAGAGTCCGCAGCCGTTGATCGGCGAGCCGATGGGGCAGATCGACGCCGATCATCCACCGCAGCTTGTCCCCGGGATGTCGCGCACGACCCTCGACGCCAACGGCCGGCTGCTGGATTTCGCCGCGGTGCCGCAAGCCACCGGCGAACTTCCTCCACAGCCAGTAGGCCCTGACGCGGTCTTCCGCGCGGTTCGCCTGGACATGGCTACCTTCACTGAAGCCACGCCCCTCAAGCTCCCCTCCTTTCCCTTCGACCAGTGGCGCGCCTGGAAAGGACCCCACCCACATTTTCCCGAGGTTTTTCTGCAGGTGGAAGCCGCCTGGTGGAAAGGCCGCGTTGTGAATGTGCGCGTGCTCTATCCAAAGGACCAGAAGCCCGCCGCGGCGTCGCAGCCCGAATCGAAGCTCGAGCCGCGCGACATCGCCATCCCCGTCCTGATCGCGATAGCCACATTCTTCGTCGTGCTCAAGGCGCGCCGCAACTGGAAGTTGGCGCGGGCCGACCGCGCCGGCGCTTTTCGCATCGCGCTGGCCAGTTTCCTGCTGCAGGCCGTCGCCTGGGCCGGCAGCTTCCATCCAGTGGCCAGCCTGGGCATGCTCGATCTGTTCGTGGCCGCCGTGGCGGACTGGCTATTTAGGGCCGCCGTCCTGTGGTTCGCCTATCTTGCCCTGGAGCCCGAGGTGCGGGCCCGCTGGCCGCACTCCATCGTGACCTGGAATCGGGTTCTCGCCGGAAGATGGCTGGACGCCCAGGTGGGATCTCACGTCCTCATCGGCGCGGCCGTCGGATCGGGGCTCTGGGTGTTCTTCAAAGGCGTGACCGTAGTGGTGTTCAAGAACAACCAGCCCACCAATTGGGACGTGTCGCTGCGCTACCTGCTCGGAGCACGCCAATGGATCGGCGCCCATGCCGGAAGCGCCGTTGGGGCGCTCGGCCTGGGTCTGTTCGTGTTCCTGACCATCTTCGGGATGCGCCACCTGCTGCGAAACGAGCTGCTCGCCGCGGTGGCCGCAGCCGCACTTTTCACCTTCGTCCAGGGCGAAGTCGCGGGTCCCGACTGGTGGCTGACCGCCCTGCTCTATGGCGCCGTCATTACCGCCCTGATCTTCGTGCTGCTGCGTTTGGGGCTGGTGGCCACCATTGCCGCGATCTTCTTCGTCACCGCCTTCGACGGCATGGCGCTCGGTAAAGACTGGAGCGCATGGTACGTACCCGCCAGCCTGGCTACCTGGGTGCTTCTGATAGGAATCGGGGTCTTCGCTTTCTGGCGCTCCCTCGGCGGCCGGGAACTGATCGAAGGCGATGCGGAGTAGGTCTTCGTCCGCGCGCAAGGAACGCCTTCCGTAATGCTGGCGCAAGCCCCAGCGATGAACCCGGTCCGGCCGGCGTCGAGGGCACCCTGGTCAAAAGTTAACCCACTTTGTACTCCTTAGTGAGTATAGGTTTGCTATACGGTACCTAGTTAAGCAAGGTGTATATTGATCCAGATAGCGTTACCCGTCTAATGTAGCACTAGAGAGTTCGGCAGATCCACCAGGTGCCCTATGAAGAGGAAAACCCAACCCGCTCGTAGATCACGATGCAGGGGAGCCGAGATCGTGGAGGTCGCCTTTATTCTGGTGCCTCTCCTCGGCCTCACGTTTCTCCTGCTCAACCTATCCATGGCGATTTGTCTGCGTAGCACTTTCCAGCATGCCGTGCGTGAAGGCGTGCGCTACGCGGTTACCCAGCAGAACAGCCCTGGGCCGTGCCAGGACGACTCGGTCAAAGCGTTTGTCCAGGCGAATGCCGCCGGCTTCCTCAGCAGCACCTACGCGTACAATACACTTCACGTTCATTACATCAACCCGCAAACTGGCAACATCGCCAGTAACACCAACGGACAGGTCGCCAACCAGGGCGGGAACCTCGTCGGCGCGACGGTCGAAGCGTATCAGTTCAGCCCCTGGGCGCCCTACCGTTGGCTCTCCACACCGACCACCCTGTGGGCGCGGGCTTACGACGTGCTCGAAACGCTCCCTGCATCTCAAAGCTATCCATGCATCACCAACCTGGAGTAGCGACCATGCCACACAACGCAAAGAACCCCCGGTCCGGTGTCGCGGTAATCGAGTTCTCTTTTTCCCTTTTGGTTCTGGTCCCCCTGGTGCTCGGGGTGTTTATCTACGGATTCCGGCTGATTGACAGCCTTCAGATGATGCAGATTACCCGCGACCTGGGCCACATGTACATTGAAGGGGTCGATTTCAGACAAGGGGGCGCCGTCGCGACCGCGCAGAAACTGGCCACCAACTACAACCTGACCGCCAGCGGATCGAGCGTGGTGATCCTGTCTCAGATCACGCCTGAAACGCAGGCCATGTGCGATGCCGCCAACGTTGCGCCCGCGGGAACACCGTGCGCCAACCTTAATCGGCTGGTGTTTGTCGAGCAGTTAACGATTGGCAATACCGCTTCCGGGGCCAGCCATTTCGGCACACCGCCGACGACCACGATCAATGGAGTCACCAACGAGGTGACCGTGCTGAGCCAGGCCACGCTCGCGTCGGCAGTGGCCAATGGATTCGGCAGTGTGCTGGCGCTCAACACCGGCGAGATCGCCTACGTGGCCGAGATGGTGAATCAAACGCCTCAGTTGAATATTCCAGGATTCTCCGGCGCGCCGCTGGTTTACTCGAGGACCATTTTTTGACTTCGGGCAGGGTGCTTATGACAATGAATCGCGGAGCAAATAAGGGACGGAAGGGCTTCGCGGCCCTCTACACAGTGTTCACGTGTATGCTGCTGATACCGGTGGTCGGTCTGGCCGTCGATTTTAGCGTGCTCTACAACGTCAAGGGCCGTTTGCAATCGGCTGTGGACGCAGCCGCGATTGCCGCCGGCTACACCATGCATCGCAGTACGGACGTGACCTCTCCAGCCAACGTTGCCGCCATTCAGGCTACCGCCTTGCGCTACTTCAACGCGAATTACCCGGCGGGCTATTGGGGGTCGACGCAGGTGTCCTATAGCGCCACGCCCGCCCAGGACGCGGGCACCAAGGTCCGCACCATCCAGGTCCTGGCCCAAGAAAGTGTGCCCATGCTGTTCATGCGGGTGCTCCATATCAATAATAGCCAGGTCGCGGCGATGGGCACTGTCACGGTCCGGTTCACGAACCTGATGATCGTAGTGGACCGCTCCGGATCGATATCGGCCGAAGGGGTCAGTGGCACCATCGTCAGCACTCTGAACACGTTCATAGCCAACTCTGCCACTTCGGCCTTCACAGACGGCTTCGATGTCGTCGGCTTGATCACCTTTGGCGCAACGTGGAACCTGGATTTCGCCCCCGTTACGAACTTCCAGACCGGCTCGCCCAACATTGGAACCGCCATCACCAACCTGCAAAACAATGAATTCGGTAACAGCGGCACCAACACCGCGGAGGGGCTGTATCAGGCGTGGTATCAGCTCCGCAATATGGACCAACCGGGCGCCCTGAATGTGATCCTGCTGCTCACCGACGGACGTCCCAGCGCGTTTTCGGGCAAATTCACTTCGACCGCAAACTGCCATTCGACCGGCCCGCATACCGGAGTGCTTCAATCGTATGTCGGCCTGGGAAGTACTGGTTACCCGTGGTGGCCCCCGCCTGCCAGTGACCCCAATAATCCTTTCGGCCTCATTACCACAACATTCCAGGGTTTGCAGGAGACCAGTTACGTCGCTACGGCCAACGACACCAATTGTACCTATCCAGGCAACCTGGCCAGTCTCCCCAACGACATCCCGCAGTTCCCCGCCAGTGCCGGTCCGGTCGACAACGTGGGCTCGATTCCAGCCTATACCACGACCGGTGTGCCCACGCAGACCCAGGGTTACTATACGAATGCTATCGGGAACAGCACGCTAGACCCGAGGTCGGTTCGCTATGCCGCGTTCAATGTCGCGGACAATATCGCCACGTTGATTCGCACGGACACCGTGATCAAGCCGGTGATCTTTGTGATCGGCCTGTATTATACCGACCAGATCACGGAGCCTCTCGATAACGATTGGCTGGCGCGGGTCGCCAACGACGAATACTACCTGACCCAGGGCACCGACACGGACGCCGGTATTACGCCGGGTAACCACGTAGTACAATTCAACCAAACGATTGGCTCCTACTACTCAAGCACCGCGCAGGGTCTGCTGCAGGCATTCCGGAGCGTAGCGTCTCAGGTTATGCGGCTCTCGCAGTAGCGGGGGCGACACAGGGATCCCCGCCGGCCAACCGGCTGGCCGCGCGGGGCAATCGGCTCCGCCACTCCTTCGATCGGCGGACCAGCGGGCATTCGTAAAGCGGTCGTAATGCCGATGGGCCCGGCCCTTGTCCTGCACCGTCTGCCAGCGATACAGAGCTTGACCGGAACAACGCGCACTTACAACTGTACGTAGCACTCGCGCGCCGGGCTGCACTCGAACTCATCCACTACCTGGCCGTCCGGACCGACGCACTTATAAGTGTGCTGACACCACATGTTGGTATCGTAGCTGTAGTGGTTTTCAGGGTCGCACTCGGCGTCGATGTACAACCCCTTCCAGCGTAGATTGGCGCAACGGTTGCGGCTAACCCTCCTCGCGGATCCTGCCGGTTCCATGGCCTATGCCTTCACCGCGCCGAGCAACGCCCGCTTCACCGCCACCTTCGCCAAGGTGACCTTGTAGGCGTTCTGGCTCAGCGGCCTGGCGCCCGCCACCGCCGCCTTGCCGGCGGCCTCGGCGGTAGCTTCCGTAATGGTCTTGCCCTTGAGCGCCGCTTCGGCCTCGGCGGCCAGGTACGGCGTGGGCGCTACGTGTCCGAGCACCACCCGGGCGGCGGTGACGGTGTTGCCCTGCATGGTGAGCGCCACCGAAGCGGCCGCCAGAGGCCAATCCAGCGCCTCCTTCTGCCGCACTTCGTAAGTGGCGGTCTTCACGGTGGCGTTGGGCACCACGATCTCGGTGAGGATCTCGTCCGGCCGCAGCACGATCTCGCGCGAGTTCTCGTCCGCGGGCGCCACAAAGAAGTCGGCTACCGCCACTTCGCGGGGGCCTTTCGCCGACACCAGCTTCACCCTGGCGCCCAGCGCGATGAGCGCCGGCCCCAGGCTGGAGGCGCTCACGAAGTAGGCCGGTCCGCCGCCGAAGATCGAGTGGTATTTGTTCTCGCCATTGGGGATCAGCGATTTGCCGTCTTTCATGGCCAAGAGGCCGAGCCCCTGGCGGTAATACCAGCAGCGCGGCCGCTGGCAGAGGTCGCCGCCCACGGTTCCCATGTGGCGGATCTGCGGGCTGGGAACGCCGGCCGCGGCTTCGGCCAAAGCTCTGAACGGCCCTTGCACGTCGCGGCTTTTGGCCAGCTCGTCGATGGTCACGAGGGCGCCGATGCGTAGACCGGCGCCGGTTTTGTGGATGCCCTCCAGCTCCTTGATGTTCTTGATGTTCACCACCCGTTTGGGCGTGTGGAGGTTTTCCTTCATGAGGCTCAGCAGGTCGGTGCCGCCGGCCAGCACGTCGGCGTCACCCCACTGGGCGCCCAACAGGGCGACCGCCTCCTGAACGGTGGTTGGATTGGCGTACTCGAAGGCTTGCATCAGGCGTTCCTCCCTTCCAGCGCGGCCAGCACGCGATCCGGGGTGAGCGGAATCTGCGGCACCCGCACTCCAATGGCGTTGGCCACGGCATTGGCCACGGCGGCGCAAATGGGGATCGCCGGCGGCTCGCCCAGCCCAATCACGCCGCGCTTGTCGTTCTCCGGCCGGATATCCATGTGCACCACGATGTTGCCGATATCCGCGATGCCCGCCAGCTTGTAGAACTCCATGTCCGGGTTGAGCATCTTGCCGGTCTGCTGATCCATCACCCGCTCTTCGAACAAGGCCGTGCTGATTCCCATGGTGATGGCCCCGTATACCTGGCTCTCGGCCAGCCGCGGATTGATCACCATGCCGCAATCGTTCACCGCCACGTAGCGGTTGATCTTCACGATGCCGGTTTCGGTGTCCACCGAAACGTCTGCGATTTGAGCCCCCGCCGCGCCGCCCGTGGCGAGGCCGGCCGTGTCCTGCTGGCGGCCGTTGTATGTGCCCATTTCGGAAATTGCATTGGTCCCCAGCTTGCGGCAGGCGGCCACCCAGGTGAGGCTCTTGTTGGGGTTGCCCTTCACCCGGATGTGGGCGTCGACAGCTTCCAACTGATTGGCCGGCACACCCAGATCGGGGGCCACCGCTGCAAACAGCTTGTCCAGCGCGTTGATGGTGGCTTTGCGCGTAGAAGTGGAGACGCCGCCCACAGTGGTCGAGCCGCCCGAAGCGCCATCCGGCGGCAGGTCGTTGTTGCCGGTCACCAGCTTTATCTGGTTGAGCGGAAGGCCGAAAGTTTCGGCGGCCACCTGGGTGATGATGGTCTTGGTGCCGGTCCCCAAATCCTGCGTATCGATTTCGATCGAAACCGAGCCATCCGGGTTGATGACCGCGCGGCACTGGCTGGCGTGGCCCAAGCCGTTCCAGGCGCCCACCCCGATGCCCATTCCGCGCTTCACCGGGCCCGAATCGCCCTGCCCGCGCGGATGCCACAGCTTCTTCCACTCGGCCAGCTCGGCGGCCTTATCCAACTGGTAGCGATACGTTTCCACACGCGCTTCCGGCGCGTATTGCGCGTTCAGCTTGAAAACTTCCAGCGGATCTTTGCCGATTTTGTGGGCGAAATCCTCGATCGCGCAGCAGGTGAGGAAGGTAGCGGCCTGGTTGCCCGGCGCTCTCCAGGCGCGTTGCGAGCCGCCATTCACCGAAATCGCGGTTCGCACCCGCCGGCTATTCGGCACCCTGGTGAAAATGTAAGGCTGGTCCGGAGGGTTCGTCGGGGTGAAGCCGCCGCTGCCCCACCCCTCGTAGGTGAAGGCGGTGATGGTGCCGTCTTTTTTTCCGCCGACCTTGATCTTGCCGTACGCCGAGGGACGGTTGCCGGCGATCATCTGGTCGGTCGCGCGATCCAAAAACAGCTTCACGGGACGCCCCCCGGCCTTCTTGGAGAGATTGGCGCCCACAATCGCCCAGGCGTCCGGACTGAACTTGCTGCCGAAACCGCCGCCAATGTAATCCATCCGGACCTTGATATTGGTGGCCGGCACTTTCAGGTTGTTGCCCAGGTCGCCAGCATAGCCCGGCATATTCTGCGTGGACGGCCACACATTGACGCGGTCGTTGGCGCCGGAGGGATCGTTGCCCGGCATCCACTGGATCACCAGGCCGTGCGTTTCCAGGCAGCAGTGCGTCACCACGGCGAAGCCGTAGTAGCCCTCGGAGACCGCTTCGGCTTCCTGAAGCGCCTTGTCGGGATCGCCCGTCACGGTTTCCCCGCCCTGCCTGGCGCGCGTGCCGGCCTTGGCCAGGTCGTCATCCTTCACCAGGTGGGGCAGCACTTCATAAGAGACCTTGATCTTGCGGACCGCGTCCCGAGCCTGCTCCTCGGTGGTGGCGGCCACGGCGGCGATTTCGAAGCCCTCCCATTGAACCTCCGTGCCGGCCTTGGCCGCAGCGTACACCGACTGCACGCCGGGGCTGCGTTCGGCATCGCTGGTGTCGAGGCTCACGACGCGGGCATGCGCGTGCGGGCTGGTCAGATAGACGCCGAAGAGCATGTCCTTCAGGTTCATGTCCGAAGAGTACTTGGCGCGGCCGGATGACTTCTGCGGGCCATCCAGACGCAACGGAGACGTACCGATGACCTTGCGTTTTTCCATCGGCGGCCAGCTATAGTCGGGCGTGTCAGCCATTGTTAGCTCCTTTCATCCCCTTGGCGGCTTCCACCACGGCCTGGCGCACTCCCATGTAGGTGCCGCAGCGGCACAGATTGCCGCATAGGCCGTGCTCCACATCCGCTTCGGTGGGGTTGGGGTGTTCCAGCAAAAAGCCCCGGGCCGCCATGACGAATCCCGAGGTGCAGTATCCGCACTGCTGGGCATCGTGATTGACGAAGGCCGCCGAGACCGGATTGTTCACCGGCAGTCCTTCAATGGTTTCGATCTTCTTGCCCTGCGCATCGATGGCCAGTATGTTGCAACTGTACACGGACTTGCCATTGACGAGCACAGTACAAGCGCCGCAGACGCCGCGGTCGCAGACCCGCTTGGCGCCGGTCATGTCGAGGTAGTTGCGCATCGCATCCAGCAGCGTGACGCGCGGTTCCACCGTTACGTTGACCGCTTTTCCGTTGATGGTTAAGGCGATCGCCACCGGTCCGGGCCCCACCACGGCGGCCGGAGCGGCGGCGGCTTCCCTTTGTAACAGGCCCGTGCTCAGAGCGCCGCTTCCGATTCCCACGCCACGGATAAAACCGCGGCGGGAAAAGCCGGATTTCGTCCGCGCGGGCAGTTCGGGGTCTTTCTTTGAACTCACCAGACACCTTCCTTTCGTGCCGTTCTCGAGTGATCAGGAGAAATCGCTCCCTAGTATATCGAAAAGAGGGGTAGCGCGGGAAGGAGGGTTCGCGGCAGGGTGCAACCGAGGTAGCTTGCGGTCCGTTTTCTCGTTGACGCCAATCTCGACCAAGATATCGTCGCAGGATTCTTCGCCGCGAACCGGAAGTGGATTTCGAATTGCCACAGGGCGTCATTCCTGAAAGCATGCCGGAGCCGGAGGTTCTCGCTGTCGCCCGGCCGCTGGGCCGGGTTATGGCAACCCACGATGTCCGCACGATGCCGCGGCACTTCGGAGGGTTCATCGCAGGCAGCGACAGTCCGGGCCTGATCCTGGTTCCAAGATCGATGCCGATGGGACAGGCGATCGAAAAAATTCCCCTGATCTGGCATGTCTCCGAGGCCGAGGAATGGGAGAACCATTTCCGCCGGTTGCCAGTTTGAAACTCCGATCCCAGCCGGCCCCGAGGGCGCCCCGAAGGGAGTGGCTTCCCGCACCAGCCACGGCTATTTGAGGCCCGCCACGTCCAGCCGGAAGACGTCGGGCCGCGCGTAGTGACCGGCCACGTCCAGGTCGAACTTCCCTTCGGCGACCTCGCCGAGATCCAGATCGGCCGTCAGAATGCACTCCCGGTCATAGCAGGGGCCCGCCCGCAGATTGCCGAGCGGCCCCACGATCATGCTGCCGCCGCGAATCAGTTCCGTGTACTGGCACGCCGATAGCACGAAGCAGCGCCCCTCCAGCGCGATGTGCCGCATGCTCACCGGCCAGGTCTCGCGATCGTCCACCGTGGGAGCGCAATACAACTGAATCCCCCGCTGGTACATGGCGGCGCGCAGCAGCGGCATGTAATTCTCCCAGCAGATCACCGCGCCGATGCGTCCGAAACCGGTCTCGATCACCGGCAGCGTGGATCCGTCGCCGAAGCCCCAGATCAGCCGCTCCATGCCGGTCGGCATCAGCTTGCGATGCTTGCCGGCCAGCGAGCCGTCGGGCGCGAAGAACAGGGCCGTGCAGTAGAGTGTGCCGCCGTCGCGTTCGATCACGCCGATGACCAGCCAGACGCCGTGATCCCTGGCCGCCCATCCGAGCCGCAGCGTGGCCGGCCCAGGGACATCCACCGCGCCTTCGAAGTAACGGCGGAACAGCTTGCGGCCCTCCGCGCTGCGCGACCCCACGCGCGCGCCGAAATCTTCGCCTTTCGGATAGCCGCCGATGAAGGCCTCGGGAAACACCACCAGTCGGGCGGCGGGACCAGGGGGCGCCCCCGCAGCCTCGGCCACGAGTCCTTCCGCCTTGGCGATACTGGCTTCGCTATCGAACATCACGGCGCCGGCTTGCACCACCGCCACTGTCACGGGCATAGTAGGTCGCTCCAGCCGCATTATACGGGGTTTACGATGGAGGCAGAATGACGGAAGAGCGACCCCAACTAAGCGCACCGCAGCCGGCCGGCGGCTCATTGCCAGCGCCCAAACAAGCCGTCGCCTGGGCTAAGGGCGAATCTGTCGATGTGCCCCTTCGATGGTTCCTACGTATTCCTGCTTGCATCGCAGTCCTTCCGCATCCGGCCAACCATCGATGGCACCCGGCGAGGCCATTCGAAACCAGGCGGACCGGCCGCGAACGGTTGCCGGCGGATGTTGCCTATTCGAAGTGGATGGCGGAATTCGGATGAATGCGCGACGCACGGAATGCCGGGATGAACCCAGCGGCGCAGGCGGCCATGGCAAGGACGGCGACGGCGCCGCCCAGGGCGAGCGGGTCGTTGGCCGCGACTCCGAAGAGCTGCGAACCCAGCAGCCGGGCCAGCGCGAACCACACGGGAGCGGCCAAGGCCAGTCCGGCGATTCCCAACCACAGCACCTCGCGGAAGACCATGCGCATGACGTCGCCCGGGCCGGCGCCGAGAGCCATGCGGATGCCGATCTCGCGCCGGCGAAGGGTGACCGTCCAGGCAATCACGCCGTAAAGGCCGATGGCCGCGAGGACCGTGGCGAGCGAGGCAAAGACCGCCGCCAGGGCCGCCAGCATGCGGTCGAGAAAGACCGATTCCATGATCTGGCCTTCCAAGGTCCTGGGTCCCTGAAGCGGGAGGTTCGCGTCCAGGCGGCGCATCATCTGGCGAAGGGACGCGGCCATCGACTGGGGCGCCAGCGCGCTGCGGAGGTAGAACGTCATGGGCCCTGGCAAGCCATCCTGCGCGGCGGCGAAATAGGCGAACGGCTTGGGCGACTCCTTCAGATCGTCGTACTTGGCGTCTTTGACGATGCCGACGATTTCGTAATTGAACTTACCGCGGCTCGCCGCGAGGAGGTGCTGGCCGAGCGGATTGCGGCCGTCGAAGAACTTCTTCGCCAGCGATTCATTGATCACGGCCACCGGAGTGGAAGCCGGGCCGTCGCTCTCCCGGAACTCGCGGCCGGCCATCAGCGGGATGCCCATGAGGCTGAAAAATCCGGCCCCCACGTAGTTCTGATTCAGCGATACGGCATCGCCATCGGACGATTGGTAGCCTTCGATCCGGTACCCGCTCTCATCGATGGAATTGGTAACCAGCGGCATCTTCGCCATGGAGACCGCGGTCACGCCGGGAACCGAGGGCAACGAACGCTTCACTTCATCGAACAATTCGAGCGCTCGCGGGCCGGTGTAGCCGCTGATCCGCGGGCTGATGGAGAAGGCGACGATATGATCGGCGCGAAAGCCGGGGTTCAGCGTGCGGATGTTGTAAAGGCTGTGCGCGCACATCGCCGAAGCCCCCAACAGGACCGCCGAGAGCGCCATCTGGCAGGCAACCAGGGCCCTGCGGAACCGGGCGTGGCCGCCTACTGAGGCGGCGGTCTGCTCTTTGAGCGCGGGGGCCACATCGGGGTGGGTGGTTCGCATGGCCGGCACGCAGCCGAAAAGGACGCCCGTTAGGATGGATAGGGCGGCGGCGAATGCCAGCACCCGGCCGTCCGGTTCGGCGGTGATGCCGGCGATCGGGATTCCTTGCGGGAGCAGCCGCAAGAGAAGCGATCCGGACCACGAAGCCAGCAACAGGCCGAGGGCGCCTCCCGCAAGCGACAGGACGGCCACCTCGGCGAGCAGGTGCTGGATCAGCCGCCAGCGTGTCGCCCCGAGGGATACGCGAATCGCGAGTTCCCTGGTACGTGCCGCCGCGCGAGACAGCAGCAGGCTGGCCACGTTGGCACAGGCGATCAGCAAGACCAGACCGACCATCCCCATCAGCAGGTAAAGCGGCACGGCAAGATCGTCGCGCACGGCGGAGATTCCCTTCGCGCCGTCGCGCAGTTCCAGCTTCTTGTTGAGGTACTGTTCGCGCCTGGCGGCGGACCCGCGCGGAAACGTCTTGACGTCGTCTTCCAGGACGCTGCGCCACGGAACCGCCATGGCCGCTTCGGCCCGCTGCCGCGACACACCGGGTTTCAGGCGGCCAAAGATGTTCAGCCAGTAGGCATGGGAGTTTTCCAAGGCGTCGAACCGCGGCATCATTTCACCGAGCATGGTGATCGGAACGAAGACTTCGGGCGCTTCACCGGCGCCGACCGACTGAAAACCAGCCTGCGCCACGCCCACGATGGTCAAGGCGTGGTTGTTGACGATGATGCTCTGATTGAGGATCTCCGGCTGTCCCCCAAACTGGCGCATCCAATAACCGTAACTCAGGACGGCTACCGGATTTCCGCCGCGCGCAAGGGCATCCTCATCGGAGATCAGCCGCCCGAGGGCTGGGTGAACGCCGAGAACCGCGAAATAGTTACCGCTGACCAGTTCGCCTTGGACGCTCTCCGCCTGCGCCTTCCCGGCGAGGCTGGCGATGAAGGGGAACCGGGCGATCAAGCCATCGAAGAGCGGGCCGCTCCGATCGCGCAGTCCACGGTACTTCGGCCAGGAGAAACTGACCTCGTCGTTGTAGTTCGTCTCCACCGCACCGGATATGCCGCCGGGGGACGCGAACAGCACGAGTTGCTCCGGCTGCCGGACCGGGAGCGAGCGCAGGAGGAGGCGGTCCATCAGGGTGAAGATCGCGGTATTCGCTCCTATCCCGATGCCGAGCGATAGGAGGGCCACGACCGTCAGGATGGGGTTCCTTCGCAAGGTCCGAAGCGAAAGTCTCAAATCGTGTCCAAACGAGCGCATAGCTGAGGATTGGCAATCCGGAGGCCGGGCTAAACGGTTAAAAAGGCGGAGGCACGGCCGGGGCTTCGGTTCGAAATCGATACCTTGTGTCCGCTGGCGCACAGTGGCTTTGGCTCGGTGCGCCGGCATCGTCCTCACCACGGAGGCGCGGAGAAGACGGAGGAAGCGCGGAGAAAGCCAGAGAGAATTCTACTCCGCGCTTCCTCCGTGTTCTCCGCGCCTCCGTGGCGAGGACGGACCCCCGCCCCGTTACGCCGCGTCCAGGAAACTGCGCAGATCGCCCTCCTGAACCTCGGGCAGGCCCGGCGCCACATTGTCCAGCTTGCCCTGGCGCATCCAGCGCTCCAGGCGATCGACCAGGTCGAAAAGCTGGTCGAACGAATCCACGATGAACAGCAGCGGCTGATAGTGGTCGATCTCAGCGCCCTGGTTGATCACCCATTCCATTTGCAGCGGGTAGCGCTGCACCTCTGCGGACTGGATGGCGTGCTCCAGCTCGCCATACGAGCTCAGCAGACCGCTGCCGTAGGCGACCACCTCGCGCGGGCCGCCCGGGCCGCGCATCAGGCCAAACTCGACGGTGAACCAGAAGAAGCGCGACATGGCTTTGATAATGTTGGTCAGCCGCCGGGCGCGCTCCCGCTGGTCCGGGATTCCCGCGGTCAGTTCCACGGCGGTGTGGGCACAATCGCCGAAGCGCACCAGGGTATCGGCGAAGGCCTTCTCGGTATGCATGGGGACGTGCCCGGCGATGTCATGAAAAATATCCGGTTCCGGCAGGTAGTCCATTCGATCCGCAGGTCTTATCGTGATGGTGGTGGGGAACTCACGGCGGCGCAGGCAATCGAAGAAGAGAAACCCGGGAACGTAGCCGCTCACAGGCTTGGCTTGAAATCCGGTCAAAGGCGCCAGCCGGCGGTTGACTTCCGCCAACCGGGGAACCCGATCCGAAGGCAGGGCCAGAGCTTCCACACCGCCCAGGAAACGATCGTTGGCGTAGCGCTCCCAACGCGGACGAATGCGCGAGAAGAGCCGGGCCCAGGTCTCATGGTTGTCCTGGGAATATAGCTCGTAAGGCTGTGAAATGTAGAGATTTCCGCGATTGCGAGCCTCTTCTACAAAAGGCGCATGGCCAGTGGTCAACCCAGAGGCCGTCAGAGCCTGAGGCATGCTTCCCTCCCAGGTACCCAGTACCTGTTTTCACGGTAGCAGATCTCCGAATCTGTGACAACCTCCAATCGGTGGTGCTTTGCGTCTGATTACAAGCTGGGGTGCGGAGAGCGCGGCCTGGCTAGAGCCGCAACGCCAGATTTTCGGCAGAGTTTCGGGAGGCCGTGAGGAGCGGGCGGTGAAGTGGGGTTGAAGCCGGGACTGCGGCGCGCGCCAGGCTCGGAGGGGCGCTGGCAGCAGGGTTCGCGATCAATCTGTGCTTCACCCCATTCGAGCCGGGCGCGCCCGCCTGACTGGCGCTGCGCCGCTGCAGCCCTTCTTGGGATGCGTCTTGGATGTGCATTCCCATCCACAGTGGATGCCGCTCACGCTTGCGAGACCGGCTGAGCGGTCAACCTGCATCTAGGCTAGGCGCCGGGTTTCCGCACGGACGGGGATCATCCCCCCGTTCGGGAACCCGTTATGTAGACCGCGTCGAGATGCTCGACGTAGTCGCCATGGCGCTAAAGGGGTCCGCAACTTGCGCCGCGCTTGGCGTTCAGCCTGGATGGCGTTGAATACCTCGGCGTACCTGGAACGCGGCGACGGAGCGTATTCAACCGTCGGCACGGCGTCGGCGAATCCAAGGGGCGGCTGCAGCTACGATAGTGGAACGTGGGATCGGGCGTTCGACTGGCGCGAACCGCAGGACCGCCACTTCGCCACCACCGCCAGGATGCCCCACGCCGACCGCTGCGAGCAATCCTGAAGAAGGCTCGGGAGCCAGCACCGCGGGGTCGATGATTAGGGCTGAGGCCGAGGAATCGAGGTGAAGTCCAACAGTATCGGAGAACCCCTGAGCTTCCAGCACTATTCCACCATGAAAAGTCCCAGGCGGCTCAACCAGTACCAAAATAAGAACGCAACTATTGCAGGCCGCTGAGCCCTGAAATACGAGATAATAGTCTTGCAGCGGGATTTCAGCCGGGTCCACAAAGGTCGGGCCGCCGGCGAGCAATCCGCCGCTGCCGGGATCGGAGGAGCTGAACTCAAAGTTGATAATCCCCGTGGTAAACATGTCAAACGACGTCAAATTAATGAAGGCGTCCCCTTCGGGCACCTGGCTCACGTCGAGCGAGAAGCTCCCGTAGTACCTGCCGTCGTTGTTGTCGAAGACGCCGCCCATTATGTTTGGATTGCTGCTGTTCACCACGACGAAGTTTTCGATCGTGGAGGCGCGAGCAGCCGTCAAGCCGAGGCCGAGAAGAACAACCAGAATCTGCGTGTGCATAATTGGTCAATTGTACTCCGGGTCTAGCTGCGAAGCCACTGGTCCGGCGAGTCCGGGTCCGGCGGGTGCATAACCGTTTTGAGGAAGGGTGGGCTGGAGGGAGAGGGGCGGATCTCTGGACCGCCCGCGGATGTCTTCTCCGACCGGAGCGTGACGGTGCGGAGCGTTGACCCGCGGTTACTCGCGGTTACCCGCGGTAAGCATTGCGCCATGCTCCCACACCTACGGTCCCGTTTTCATTTTCTGCGTCTGGTTTAGGGTGCCATCCCGAGCGAAGGCGGCGACCGTTGGTTGCGTAGTACAAGCAGCAAAACGCTAGGGAAGATTAGCAAAACGCTATGGAAGATGCGACAGTTCCGGCGATCGGCTCCCGGCCTTTGAGAATCCGGGGCAGAAATGCAGGCTGGAGTGCGGACCTATAAGCTCGCGTGGCACAAGAGGCACGCCGCCTCCACCCGCTCCGGGTGGGAACTGGCCAGCGCATACACTTGATCGCGCGCCTGCCAAGCCGCCATTCGCCCTCCATGCGGCGGCAGAGGGGAACCCGCATCGGCGCGGGCCACCAGCAGGGTAACCGTATCCTGTTTCACGTGAAACACGACGGCCGCGACCCGCTGTGCGCCGCGCCGCACCACCCGGGCTCCTTCCAGCCGTACCGCCGTGGCCGCCGGCAGAGGAACATCCAACCCCGTATGTTGGCGCAGCCAGCGGCGGATCTCACCGGGATCGTTGGTATGCAGCTCCAACGGAGCGGACTGCCACCACTCGCTGGCAGCCAGTTGCCGGATGTCCAGGACCGGTTCCCGCACATCCGCCAGCCACAGCGCGCCCGCCGCCAGCGCCAGAGCAGCCATCGCCGCCACCGGCCAGACAGTCCAAACGGCGCGCGGCGGGGCCCGGTGGACACCCCGAGCCGGCCGCCCGCTCTCCACGCGCTCCCACAGCCCTTCCGGCGCCTCCACGGGCGTCAGCCGATGGGCCAACTCCAATTCCAGCCAATCAGGCATTTTCGCCTCCCTTCCCGCTCAGGTTCGACAGGCTCCGCTCCAGCAGCTTGTGTGCCCGATGGAGCCGCGAGGCCACCGTTCCGGGCGCGCACCCCAGCACCTCGGCGATCTGGTCGTAAGCCATCCCTTCGGTGTAGCGCAGCACCACCACAATGCGCAGGTCCGGCGCCAGGCGGCGAACCGCGTCCTCGACCCGGCCGTTCCTTTCCTCGCGCAGCATGTCGGCCAGGCTGTCGCTGGTCGAGCGTAGCGTGCTCCGAAACGCTTCACCCAGCGGTATCCAGCGCCGCGAGCGCCGGCGGTGGTCCAGGCAGCGGTTCACCACCAGGCGGTAGATCCAGGTTTCCAGCCGTGAACGCCCTTGAAAATCGGCCAGCGAGGAGAACAGCTTGAGAAAGGTGTCCTGCGCAATGTCCATGGCCTCGGCCGGTTGGCCGGCAAAGCGCAACGCCACCGAATAGACTTTGTCTTTATAGAGTTCGAACAGTTCGCGGAACCCGTCCCGCTCGCCGCTGCGGCAGGCTGCCAGCAGTTCCGATTCTGACCGTTCCAACACCATTCGCGAATGCTACTACGTTTGGACGCGCAAACGGCCCCGTTTCTTCGCAAGTTTGAACAAAAGCCGGCCGATCAGCCGGGGGAGGGGCCGATTTGACGCGGAGACGCGGAGGCGCGGAGAAAAACGCGGAGAACCAAAAACGCCGATCGGTTAGGGGAGGAGCCGATTCGACGGCGGAAGCGGGGAGCGCGCCCAGCGGGCCCGGAGGAAAACCCGGAGAAGGCCCAAAACCGGAGGGCCGAGCAAGCGGAGGCCACTGAGCGCACAAGGCCAAAGAAGGTCTCGCGACCGGGCAGCCCTGCCCCGGTCAGTTCCCGATCGCGATATACAGCGTCTGGGCGCTGTTGACGGTGCCCACCGTATAGGTCAGTGGGGTCAGATCGTTCGCGGCGACCGTCGGAACCACCACGTTGAACTGGTACAGCCCCACATAGGTCTGCGCCAGCCCATCATAGCCCGGCGCGGCGGCCGGCGTCCCTCCAAACGAGAACGTCACCGGCGCCGTCAGGCTGTTGTTCTGCTGCACAATCCGCCCCGCCGGAATGCTGGGCGTCACCGGGCCGAAACCCACGCCGTACATCACGATGGTATCCCCCGGTTTGGCCTGCCGCGAGGTCACCCCCGGAATGGAATTCGGCGGCAGCACGTAAGTGACCCCGTCGGTGAAGGTGGCCACCACATACTGCTTGCCGTTGATCAGGAAAGAGGGCGGCGCAACCAGCCCCGGCTGGAGCGCATTCACCGTCACGGTGTAGGAACTGGTCGCTCCCGAAGGCGTGCTCACCACTAGCGGCTGAGAACCCGGCGCCACAGTGGAAGGCACCTGAACGTTCACCTGCCCTGGGCTGATGTACTCCACAAAGGCCGCCTGGCCGCCGATGGTCACGGAGGTCCCATCGAGCTGGGTGGGCGCGTTCACGCCACTGAAATCGCTGGTCGTCCACTGCCGTGAATCGATGGCCAGCGCGGAGCCGTAGATATCAATCCAACTCCCCGGCGCGACCGCCCCGAACTCGCCGAAATTCACGTCTGTCACGACCCCGCCCGGCAGGATGCTCGGCGCCACCGGGGTCAGTTTCCGGACCACGTAATTCTGGGTGTCCGCGATGTAGACATTTCCGGCGTTATCCACTGCCACGCCCTGAGGGAAATTGAGCTCGGCCTGGTTGGCTGGGCCGCCATCCCCGAAGAGACCGGGTATGCCAATTCCGGCGATGGTCTCGATGATGCCGTTGGTCCCCACCTTGCGAATCCGCTGATTGGTGGTATCGGCAATGTACAGGTTTCCCTGGCTATCCATCGCAATGCCCTTGGGAAAAAATAGCGACGCCTGGGTGGCCGAACCGCCATCGCCCAAAGGATTGGTGGCGCTAGTGGGTGCCCCGTTGCCCACCACCGTGTTGATCACGCCGTTGGTGCCGATCTTGCGGATCACGTGGTTCTCGCTATCCGAAAAGTAAACGTTGCCCGCGGAGTCCACGCAGATGCCCACGGGCGTATTGAGAAGCGCCGCCCTGGCCAGTCCGCCATCCCCTTGATAGCCGGTGAGGGTCGATCCCGCCAGGGTGGTAATAATCGGGCAATTCGTGGAAATCGTGGTGCCACCCGACGTCGTCTCGCAGGCCGAGGCGTCCGTAATGGCGCCGTTGACGGAGGTCACTTTGCGAATGCGGTTGTTGTCGGTGTCGGCGATGTACATATTGTTCGACGAATCCAACACGATCGTAATCGGACGGTTCAGTTGCGCGCTGATGGCGGCGGCGTTGTCGCCGGAATATCCCGCGCCGGAGCCATTATCGCCAGCCACCGTAGTAATCGTGCCGGCCGTGGATACCTCACGGATCACGCTGTTGCTGTAGTCGGCGATGTACAGGTTTCCTTTGGAATCCAGCGCCACCCCGGTGGGCCAGTTGATCTCCGCGTCGATGGCGGCGGCGCCATCGCCGTAATAGCCCCCGGTTCCGTCGCCTGCGATAGTGTTGATCGTGCCGCCGCTCACTTTGCGGACGCGATCGTTGAATTGATCTGCAATGTACACGTTGCCGGAGGAGTCCACGGTCAGGTTGTAGAGGCCCCAGAACTGGGCCTGAGTGGCGGGGCCCCCATCGCCTGCATACCCGAAGCTAAATCCCGCGATTCCGATGATCGTATTGATGGTGTACCCGGCGGCCGTCTGGGCGTGGCCGGGCGCCGCGGCGAAAATCGATGCAAAACCGATCCCATAGACAAAAGCTCTGCAGCGTAACCTGTTGCGAATCACTTTCAAGTCTCCAGTTCAGTCCCACTCGTCCACAACGTGGGTTAAACCTACATGCTAGCAAGACCCTGATGAAGATTTGGGACGCACTGATAGAAAAGCCGGTTACGGGCTTTTCGCGCCCACGTGTGAGCCACCGGCACGCCCCGCTCGGGGACGCCCCCGAGGGCGCCCTAGCTAGACTAGCAGGGCACCCTCTTTCTATTAGCAGGCTCCCCTCGTTTATGGGTATTCCCATTGGGGTAAGAACCTGATGTAGTTGGATAGGTGATCAATTTTGACCACTTTTCGGTAGTCCAGCCAAGAATCAAAATGAGATCTCAGCATGCCAGGACCCGTGAGGAAGCCAGCCGTCTTCGCTACCTGTACTTCCGCCGCAGCCGTCTGGATGCTGCCATTCGCCTATTGGAGCAGGTGATCCGGCTCCGCGAGAAGCGTCCGCCGATGATTGCGGTGAAGTCGCGCCGGAGAGTGGTTCCGGCCGCCTGATCCGGTGGTCTACTACCCTCCCGCGCCGCTCCACATCAGTTTGGGGACTTCCTCCTCATGGCTGGTCAATAGAATGGCGGAATCGATCTCAAAGCAGTCCCCCGTTTTGGACAGCCAGCAACTGCCGGCCAGTTCGAGCTCCACGGTATCGCTCCGGCCTCGGAAAACCACTCGCAAATGTCGCGGACCGGCGGCCAGAATGATCGCCTCGATCCGCCGCCCGACACCGTCGCACAGAGTCACGTACATATTGCGCCTCCACTGACCTGCATATTCAAGATCGCACCCGTGTAATCATTGTGTACTCCTATTCTGATACGGACAAGGCTGGCTTTGGATATGAGTCGTGAGATTCAGTACCGCAGAGCCATTCAGTTTAAGCCTGTTACGAACAGTACAAGCGCGTTTCCCGGGACGGGTCCATGGGATTTATCCGGTTAGAACGAGTGGTTTCCCGAGGGTACTCGCCCGGCCGGGGGGGGACCTCTGGGAGGCCCTCCGGGAGGGGGCCCCTCTGGTCCCTGCCCTCTGGTCCCTGCCCTCTGGTCCCAGCCCTCTGGGGTGCCTCTGGGCCCTCTGGGAGGCCCCTCTGGGGTGCCTTCGGGGGGTGCCCTCGGGGGGTGCCCTCGGGGGGTGCCTCGGGGGTGCCTTCGGGGGTGCCTTCTAGGCCCTGCCCTTTAGCGTGCCCTGTGGGCCCTCTGCCCTCCGGGTGCCCTCTGATCCTTGGAAATGGTCCGCAGCCTTAGCCTTAGCCAGACCTGTGGCATCCCAGTTGCTTTCCCCTTGACGGAGAACAAACAAATGCTTTGGACTATCTTCGTGATTTTGCTGGTACTTTGGCTGCTTGGCCTGGTAACCGCTTATACTTTCGGCGGCTTTATCCACCTTTTGCTGATACTGGCCGTGGTGGTCCTGCTATTCAACCTGCTCACCGGCAGGCGCGCGGTATAGGTCAGACCAGTCCGCGCAGCAAACGGGCGGGCAGGGTGACGATCGCCCACACCAGCTCCAATACTCCGCCTACCGCAATCCCCACAATCCGGAACGGCAGCAGCAGGAGCCACACCAGGGGATACAGTACCAGCGCCGCCAGCGCCAGCGGCCAGCACAGAACCAGCAGCACGCACCACAGCAGGAACTTCATCGGATCGGGTCTCCTTCCTCCAATCATACGAGCAAATCCCGTGAAATGTTCGAGTCTGCTACGATAAGAGATCCTTGTCCGATGCTGCGATTTGAGACGGCCGGGGAGTCCCACGGCGAATGCCTGGTCGCCACCCTCAGCGGGCTTCCGGCCGGCATACCAATTTCCGTAAACGCGATCGACCGCGAGCTATGGCGCCGCCAGCAGGGTTACGGCCGCGGTGGGCGCATGAAGATCGAAACCGACCACGCCGAAATTGTAGCCGGCGTGCGCCATTCCCACACCATCGGCTCACCCGTGGCCGTCGTGATCCGCAACAAGGATTGGCAAAACTGGACCGAAGCGCTCCCCGTGGAAGACGCCGGGGCGCCCGCTGGAGTGCCCTCAGGGCCCGCCGAAGACAAGCGCAAGCCGGTGACGCGTCCGCGGCCGGGACACGCGGACCTGGCCGGCGCGTTGAAGTACAATTTTCACGACGCCCGGTACATTTTGGAACGCGCCAGCGCCCGCGAGACCACCGCGCGGGTGGCCGTGGGCGCGGTGGCCAAGGCGTTCCTGGGCGAGTTCGGCATCCAGGTGCTCAGCCATGTGATCGCGGTGGGTCCGGTCCCGCTCGGCCGCCCAGCCCAATGGGAGGAACTGGCCGCGTTGAGCCACCGGGACGAGGTGTTGCTGGGTTGCGTGGATACCGCCGTGGAAGCCCGCATGAAGGCAGTGGTGGACGAGGCTTACCGCACTGGCGACACTGTCGGCGGCGTCTTCGAAGTGGTGGCGCGCGGCGTCCCGGTGGGGCTGGGCTCCCACATCACTTGGGATTCGCGCCTCGATGGCAGGCTGGCGCAGGCCATCGTTTCCATACAGGCCGTGAAGGGCGTGGAGGTTGGATTCGCCGCCGAGGGCGCGGCCAGTTTCGGCTCCCAGGTGCAGGATACGATACATTATGACCGCCAGGCGCGCCGCTTTACCCGCGGTGCCAACCGCGCCGGTGGCCTGGAAGGCGGCATGACCAACGGGCAGGACGTATTGGTGCGCGGCATGTTGAAGCCGATTTCCACGCTGCGCCGGCCCTTGGAATCGGTGGACCTGGAAACCCGCGAACCGGCCCTGGCCGCCTATGAGCGCTCCGATGTGTGCGTGGTTCCGGCGGCCGGCGTGATCGGCGAGGCGATGGTGGCGATGGTGTTGGCGGCAGCCTTCCTGGAAAAGTTCGGCGGCGATTCGCTGGCGGAAACCAGGCGCAATTACCAGGGTTACCTGGCACAGGTGGAAAGTTATTAACTGAGTTATGGTGTATCCCATAGTCAAGTTCGGCAATCCGGTGTTGGAACGGGAGGCCGCCGACGTGGCCGAGTTCGACACGCCGGAGCTGCAACAGTTCCTCGAGGACATGTTCGAGTCGATGTACGCCGCCAAGGGCGTGGGTCTGGCGGCCCCGCAGATCGGGGTGGGAAGGAAGATCGCGGTGATCGATGTCTCCAACGGCGAGAAACCCGAGGACAAGCTCATCCTCATCAATCCCCGGATCCTCAAGATCGAAGGCAAACAGGAGGGCGAAGAGGGCTGCCTGAGCATTCCCGGCTTTCGCGAGCAGGTCCGCCGCGCCAAGCGCGTCACCGTGCGGGCGCAGGACGCCAAAGGCGAAGAGTTCGAAATGACCGGCGAAGATCTGCTGGCGCGCGCCTTCCTGCATGAAACCGATCATCTCTACGGCAGGCTCTACATCACCCACATCAGCGCCCTGAAACGCGACCTCATGAAGCGCAAAATCAAGAGGCTGCAGCGCGCCGGGGATTGGGACTGAAGGCGCCCATGCGGCTGGTGTTTTTAGGAACGCCCGCCTTCGCGGTCCCCACCCTGGACCGTCTGGTGGAAGCCGGGCACGAGGTGCTCGCCGTGCTGATCCAGCCCGATCGCCCGCGCGGCCGCGGCCGCGAGACCTCCGCGCCGCCGGTAAAGCAGGCGGCCCTGAAGCACGGCCTGACGGTCTATCAGCCCGAGCGCGTGCGGCGGCCGGAAGCCGTGGAATACCTGCGCGGCCTGGCGCCCGAGGCTATGGTGGTGGTGGGTTACGGGCAGATCATCCCGCAGAGCGCGATCGATATCGCGCCCCTCGGCATTCTGAACGTGCATGCCTCGCTGCTGCCCAAGTACCGCGGGGCCGGGCCGGTGCAGTGGGCCATCGTCAACGGCGAGACGCGCACGGGAGTCACGATCATGCGGATCGACGCGGGTCTCGACACCGGCGACATCCTGCGCCAGGCGGAGACCGCCATCGGTCCCGAAGAGAACGCCATCGACTTGGGCGAGCGGCTGGCCGCGATGGGCGCGGGCCTGTTGGTGGAAACACTTCGCGGCCTGGCCGCCGGACGCGTTCAGCCCGAGAAGCAAGATTCGGCCCAGGCGACCTACGCGCCGCTATTGAAAAAGGAAGACGGGCGGATCGACTGGCGCCAGCCGGCCGCCGCGATCCACAACCGGGTGCGCGGCCTGCAGCCCTGGCCCGGCGCGTACACCGGGTTCCGCGGCCAGGCGCTGCACATCTGGCGCTCGCGCGTGGCGGCGTCCGGAGGCAGCGGGGCGCACACGGGAGCGCCCGGCGGGTTGCTGAGCCTCAAGCCCCCGATCGTCGCCACGGGCGAGGGCGGCCTGGAACTGGTCGAGGTGCAACTGGAAGGCCGCAAACGAATCGCCGCGGCCGATTTCGCGAACGGCCAGCGATTGAAAGAGAATGAGATTTTAGGAGTGTCTGCTTGACTGAAGCCCTGATTCACCGCGGAGACACGGAGAGAACGGAGGAAGCGCGGAGAATACAATTGATCTTCTCCGCGCTTGCTCCGTTTTCTCCGTGTCTCCGCGGTGAGTGTGATGCCGGACCGAATGAGATTCCAGGAGGCCCACGTCCGTGACCCCCCCGCTTGGATTTGCCTTTTCGGCTACCTACGCCGGCATCCGCCAGGCCGCCAAGGACGACCTGGCCCTGATCGTCAGCGCCCTGCCGGCCAACGCCGCCGGCGTGTTCACGCAGAACCGCGTGCAGGCGGCGCCGGTGAAACTGAGCCGCCACCATTTGAAGCTGTCGCGCGGCCTGGTGGGCGCCGTGGTGATCAACGCCGGAAACGCCAACTGCGCCACGCGCACCGGCGACAGCGTGGCCGCAGCCACCTGCAAAGCCGCCGGCAAGCTGTTGAAGCTGCCTCCGCAACAGGTTCTGCCGGCCTCCACCGGGGTGATCGGCGTGGAACTGGACGCGCGCAAGATCGTCGATTCCCTGCCCCTCCTCATCCAGGGTCTGAGCCCCGCCCGCTTCGACGATGCCGCCAACGCCATCCTGACTACAGACCTGGTCCCCAAGACGGCTTTCGCCGAAGTCCAGCTTCGGCGCGGCACGGTGCGGGTGGCCGGATTCACCAAAGGCTCCGGCATGATCCATCCGCAAATGGCCACCACCCTGGGCTTCGTGATGACCGACGCGCAGATTCCGCTGCCCGCCCTGCGCACCATCCTCAAGCGCGGCGTGGAGCGCAGCTACAACCGCATCTCGGTGGATGGCGACACCTCCACCAACGACACCCTGCTGCTGCTGGCCAATGGCGCTTCCGGCGTGCGGCCCGACCCCAAGGAGATGCCCCGGATGGAGGCCGCCATCGCCGAAGCGATGGAGAGCCTCGCGCGGGCCATTGCGCGCGATGGCGAAGGCGCGAGCAAGCTCATCACCATCCTGATTTCGGGCGCCCCCAGCGACGCCGCGGCGGCCCGCCTGGCGCGCACCATCGCCAATTCCCCGCTGGTGAAGACCGCGGTGGCCGGCTCGGACGCCAACTGGGGACGCATACTCAGCGCGGCGGGCAATGCCGGCGTGGCCTTCGACCCCGCCAAGGCCGACATTCACATGCAGGGCGTCCTGGTGTGCCGCGGCGGCCTGGCGGCCCCGTTCGACGAGCCGGAGCTGAAGGCCAAACTGGACGTGCGCGAGTGCGAGATCCGCCTGGCCCTGCGCGGCAAAGGCAAAGGCGCGGCGCGCTTCTGGACCTGCGACTTCACCGAGGGGTATATTCGAATCAACGCCAGTTACCGGACATGATGACGCGCCGAGTGGTTCTGCTCAGCTCGCTGGCCTCCCTGGCCTGCAGCAAAACGCTGCGGGCCGATTCCGCGCAGCAGGTTTGGGACCTGTTCGGAGACATGGCCGCGTCCTTAAGCGCCGCCAATCCGCAGCAGTTTCTGACCGCCTTTGACAAAGCCATGCCGGGATACCAAAAGCTGAGCGATAACGTGAGCGCGTTGCTGCGCGGGTTCGACGTTCAATCCAGCGTGGAGTTCAACAAGAACGAGGGCGACGAACAAAAGCGCGAAGTGGAGGCGGACTGGCTCATGATCCTGCACCCCGTGGAGAACGGCACGTTTGCGAGCCCGAAGGGCGAGGTGATGGCGTCCGACCGGCGCGAACAGGTGCTCAAGTGTACGGTGGCGAAGCAGGGGCGCAAGTGGAAGATGGTGGCCCTGGAGCCGGTGGAGTTCTTCGCGCCGCCGGCGGGCTGAGAGGGCGGGCCCGCTATGGGCGCTCCACCAGGGTGAACGCGGGATCGATGGCCTTTTCGATTACTGACCGGGCGGTCGCCCAAGGGCAGCCGTGGCTTGGGTCGCCCGCCTGGCAGCCGGGAAGCGGCACATCCTGGCCGGCGGGCGGAGCGGCCATGGATAGCGGGTCCGCATTGCGCATTTGGTCGAGGGTCTGGGCGACGTAGCGCAGCTTCAGGAAGTACTCGCCGGAGGCCGGCTCGCGCCACAATGAGAAGATCAGCGCCCCTCCGGGAGGCGTGTCGTCCGGCTGGTATCCGGGCAGGCTCCAGCGAAGACCGAGCATCCCGGAGAGGTTGGACAAATTGGTGTCGTGGCCGGATAGGAGCAGCACGGTATCGCCCGGTCGGCCCAGAGCGCCCTGTGCCGGCGTGCCGGTTACGGCTTGCTCCATCGAGCGCAACACGTGCTCCAAAAGGTTCGATCCGCGGGCGCGCGCGAGATAGGGCGTACGGCGCATCAGATCGGCATACACCGAATGCAATTCCAGAACGCGGTTCAGGTTTTCCCGAGCCAGCCGGCCCCAGCTGAGAGCCGTGCCCCGCATTCCGTCGGTGTATTCCAGCAGTAAGTCCTCGCTAAGTGTCGACCCCGTGGCGAAGGGTCCTTGTAACTCGACCGATTTGCCTTTGGCGGAGACGCCCATCGCGGCGGGTGCAGCGGGCGGGCCATTGAGTATGTACTGGAGAGCATCCAAAGCCGCGCGGTGGTCCGCGAGAAGCTTCTGGGGGTCGGGGCCGAGGCGGTCGCGCACGGCCTTGAGCGCCAGTTTGGGATCGAGGGCGCCGGCGCCTGAGAACAGAGGGTCGGCCTCGCCCCCCGGCTGAGAGTGGATGGGAATTGCGCAGCCGGGCAACAGCGATTCGGCCAGGGCCGCGCCGGTTTCGCGAGTCCGCTCATCCTTGTCGGCGCGGATGTAGATTTGCCGCGTGTCCTGGCATCCCTTGTGGAGGAGTTGTTCGCCGGAGAGCCATTCGCGGTAGTACGAGCCCATGAGTTTCATGAGCGCCCGCCCGTGCGGCGTGAGGTTGCCGGGCGGGGCTCCCCATTCGGGCCAGGGCTGGGCCGAGTATTGGTTGAGGCGCGCGGCCTCCCAGGTGGGCGACCGCACACCGTGCCGGCTGACGATCGCCACGTACTTCAATTGCGGAACGCCCGCGCCGCCGGCCGGCCAGGCGGCCACCAGCGCGGCGGCGAGGACCGCCGCGAGCCGATTACCTTTCACGGTTGAAACTATACCGCAACCCACCGGCATATGTCGCTTTGTAATACTCCCGCTGATTGACGAATATGGGGCTGCCGGTGTAGTAGCCGAAGACCTCGTCGGTCAGGTTCAGTCCGTAGACCACCGCCGACAGACCGCGGGCGATGCGGAAGCTCGCCTGCGCGTCAACCTGAAAGTGCGCCAAGGTATATACATCCCCCGTGGGGCCGTGCGGACCGAGGCCGCTCACATCCGAGGAAGCCTGATACTCATATTGATAGATGCAAGGACCGTTGTAGGAGAGGCCCACGCGCGCGGAGAAACGGCCCAGATCGTAAGTGGGACTGATGTTCCATGAATTGGGCGTCTGGCGCTGCAGGGCGGGGCTGTCGGGGCGGCCCGGGATGTGCCTGATCTGCGAACCCGTCCAGCTATAATTCGCCAGCATGCCCAGGCCCTTCAGCGGACCGGGCAGCATGGCGAGCCGCTGCTGGTAAGAGACCTCGAAGCCGTAGAGCTGCGCGCTGCCGGCGTTGATCCACTGCGAAACCAGGTCGCCCGCATACTGGCCGCTGGTGGCCGTGTAGGAGGTGCTGATCAGCGTATCCGAAAGTTGCTTGTAAAAGAAACCGGCCTGGAAAATGCCTGCTGGACGCAGGTAGCGCTCGTAGAGTAAGTCGTAGTTGTTGGCGTGCTCCGGTTGCAGTTTGGGGTTGCCCTCGGCTATGGTTGCCGGATTGGTGGAGTCGTCCTCGGTGACATAGGGCACTAACTGGTAGGCATCGGGACGAGACACACCCCGGCCATAAACCAGCCGCAGAGCGGATTCCGAATCCAAAGCGTATCGGAGCGAGACGCTGGGAAGCGCGTCTACGTAGGACGGATTGTTCCTGGCGGCCACCGGAAAGCCGCAGCCGGTGCTGGTTGGACATACGGCGCTGCCGGACGGGTAAAGAGTGACGTTGTACCCCAGCGTGTTCATCTGGGTGCCTTCAAAGCGGACCCCGGCAACCACGTGCAGGCGGCCGAAATCCATGGTGTCCATGATATAACCGGCGGTGATGCGCTCGACGATATTGAATATGTTGGGATAGGTATCCGAGGCGGTTTTGTAGCCGTCCACATCGTTCGAGAGGCTGCTCAGAGTGAAACTGGAGATTTGATCGAAATCGGATACGGGTCCGTAATGGCCGCCGAAGTAATCGCCATTCAGGTAATTGCTGCTGCTGAAGCCGCTGAGGAACTGGGTCATCGGATAACTGGCGGCTTTCCAACCGTCGTATACCGTCTCCGTGGCATTCTGGTATTTGTGGCCGTTGCGGATCTTGCCTCCGAACTCCAAAATGCCCCAGTGCGAACCGATGTGGTAGTTCCTGGAATAGGAGGCCGAGGCTGTGAGATTGAGCTGCGCCGATTGACCTCTGGAAATGGTAATGTCCTTGAAGCCCCAGTCGGAGGCATTTTGCAAGGGCGAACCGGGACCGTCGCAGTTCGAACCGAAGTGGGGCACGTTGGGGTTGGTCTGGGCGGCGGGATTGTAGCCGCAGATCAGCGTCGATCCGATCCAGGAAAAGTCCGCCTTCGGGTTGCCGGCGGAATCCAGTTCATAGGAGCGGGCGGCGGAAACCTCCCAGGAGAGCAGCGAAGAAACAAACTGGTGCCTCCCGCCCAGAGCCGTGCTCATGATGGAAGCATCGGGACGCTTGCTGGAGGTATAGAACTTCGGCGCGCTGGTGGACACGGGCTCGTAATACTTGGATCCGGCGCATTCCGGCCTCCCCGGAGGCCGCCAAACGCCGTGTTGACAGGCGCTGGGTGCGTATTGTAGAATTCCGCCAATTCCTAACCTTCGGTTAGGAATTCGCGAAATGCCG
>JBKQPR010000149.1:0-22845 GCA_052144935.1 Bryobacteraceae bacterium | reverse complement strand
CGCCCCTCGTGGGGGCGCGTGGATTGAAACAATTCTGCCGGTTACTCTTGGGCGTATGTGGACGTCGCGCCCCTCGTGGGGGCGCGTGGATTGAAACGGAACGGATTCGCCGAACGGGAACTGGCCGGCGGGTCGCGCCCCTCGTGGGGGCGCGTGGATTGAAACCTTGACTAGGGCTGCGAAGTGCGGCACATGGAAGTCGCGCCCCTCGTGGGGGCGCGTGGATTGAAACGTTAAGAAGCCGCAAGGATCTGTGCCCACGCTTGTCGCGCCCCTCGTGGGGGCGCGTGGATTGAAACACGCAATACTCCAGGACCTCGCCTACGATGATCCTGTCGCGCCCCTCGTGGGGGCGCGTGGATTGAAACAGTGGAACGATAGCGGCCCAGTGGTGCCAGTACCGTCGCGCCCCTCGTGGGGGCGCGTGGATTGAAACCGCCCGGCGGCGGCGGAGCTCCTAGCGGGAACGCGTCGCGCCCCTCGTGGGGGCGCGTGGATTGAAACGCCACCACCGCACGCATTGTGCCGGCGCTGGTGAGTCGCGCCCCTCGTGGGGGCGCGTGGATTGAAACTTTCTCATGCCGATCAGCTTAACACGCCAGCAACGTCGCGCCCCTCGTGGGGGCGCGTGGATTGAAACCCACTATGCGCGCCTGTGGGTAGCGCGCTAGCGCGTCGCGCCCCTCGTGGGGGCGCGTGGATTGAAACCGCTGGATCGGTTGCCGGCGGATGTCAATCCGAAGTCGCGCCCCTCGTGGGGGCGCGTGGATTGAAACTCCACATAGTCGGTGGCGTCGATAGCCTCTTCGGGTCGCGCCCCTCGTGGGGGCGCGTGGATTGAAACTTTTCATCCGCGCGGCGACGGCCGTGGTTGCCGCGTCGCGCCCCTCGTGGGGGCGCGTGGATTGAAACAGGTTGGACGGTGGGGGATTCCGGCGGCGTGACTGTCGCGCCCCTCGTGGGGGCGCGTGGATTGAAACACCGGGCAGTCGGGCAAACCCTCGATCCGGCCACGTCGCGCCCCTCGTGGGGGCGCGTGGATTGAAACCTCCCTCGACTCGGACCATGCCGACAGGCAGGCGCGTGGGCGCTCTCGCAGAATCAGTAACTTGGGCCGTGTCTTCAGGGAATGGCCGGCAACGCTAAGCCGCTTTGGTCAAGCTCGGCCGAAAGGCGTTGCAGGGACAAAAGTCGCGCTGGGCCAGGGTTCCAACTACGGCCAGACAGGGATGCGTCCCGGTTTTGCCGTGCTCGGACTCCAAATGCCCGCAATCCGCACACTTGCGCGGCTCCGCCGGTCTGGTTCTGCCGATTGGGACTGCCATTTACTAAATGTGATGTAAGATGGCAGTCCCGGGTTGCAAAAGGCCTCAGGCCATGGCCAGCTCGCACTGGCCCCGCAGGGTGAGGGGCACAAAGTCGCGCTGCTCCTCGCCGGTGTAGATCTGCCGGGGCCGGGCGATCTTCTGCTCGGCATCCTGCAGCATTTCCTGCCATTGCGCCAGCCAGCCTACGGTCCGCGGAATGCCGAACAGCACGGTGAATTGTTCGGGCTTGAAGCCCATTGCCTGGTAGATGATTCCCGAGTAGAAATCCACGTTGGGATAGAGCTTGCGCTTGATAAAGTACTCGTCATTGAGGGCGATCTTTTCCAACTCCAGCGCGATGTCGATCTTTGGGTTGCGGCCGGTCACCTCGAAGACCTCCTCGGCAACCTGCTTGATGATCCTCGCGCGCGGGTCGTAATTCTTGTAAACCCGGTGCCCGAACCCCATCAGCTTGCGCTGGCCCCCCTTGACATGGGCGATGAATTCGGGGATGCGCTCTTTGGAGCCGATCTCGTCCAACATGCGCAGCACTTCCTCGTTGGCGCCGCCGTGCAGCGGGCCGGATAGCGCCCCGATGGCCGCCGCCGCGGAGGAGTACGGGTCGGCGTCGGAGCTGCCCACCGCCCGCATGGCGCTGGTGCTGCAGTTCTGTTCGTGGTCGGCGTGCAGGATGAACAGCACTTCCAAGGCTCGCGAGAGCACCGGGTTGGCCACATATTTCGGCTCCGTGCGCTTCCACAGCATGTTCATGTAGTTCTTGGTGTAGCAGAGATCCGGATCGGGATAGATGTACGGCAGGCCCAGGCGGTGACGATAGGCATACGCCGCCAGGGTCGGCATCTTGGAGATCAAACGTACGATCTGCTTACGCCGGTTCATGGCGTCCTTCACGTTGCGCGAATCCGGGTAAAACGTGGAAAGCGCAGCCACGGTACTAAGCAGCACACCCATCGGGTGGGCGTCGTGATGAAAGCCGTCCATGAACTTCTTGAGGTTTTCATGGATCATGGTGTGGCGCATGATTTCGCAGTTCCAGTTGGCCAGCTCCTCCACGGTCGGAAGTTCGCCGTTGAGCAGCAAGTAGGCCACTTCCAGGAACGTGCAGTGCTCGGCCAATTGCTCGATGGGGTATCCGCGGTAGCGCAGGATGCCTTTATCGCCATCCAAATAGGTGATGGCGCTTTGGCAGGAAGCCGTGTTCATAAATGCCGGATCGTAGGTCATCAGCCCGAAATCCTCCGGGCCGGTCTTGATCTGGCGCAGGTCCATGGCGCGAATGGTGTTGCGGTAAATAGGGACGGAATAGGACTGGTTGGTCCGGTTGTCGATGATCGTCAGCGTATCTTTATCAACCATGTTTGGTGTGCTCTCCTGGGGACCTCACGTGGATCGGTTCGGCGGCACTGGTGCACGTCTAATTCCATACCAAAATGTTTCAAATCTCTACATTCTGAGGATATCCAGGGCGCATCCAGCATATTGGAAGCATAAGCACCGGGTTTTTTCGCCCAAGTCCCTGGGTGCGGAGACCCACCGGCGCTTAAAGGAAGACGGGTTATGTTATCGATTCGACTGGTCCAACTGATTGAAACGCATTGGGAGGAGATTGCCGCGCGTTTGAGCCGCGAGGTGCAGAAGCACCCTCACACGCGGACCCTGGCCCGCCGTCCGGAGGCCGAGTTGCGCGTCTGGTGCCGGGAGATCCTGGAGAACCTGGGACATCTGCTGGCAGTCCGCAGAGAGGAAGAGGTGCAGCGGTGTTTTCGGGTCCTCGGCAGCCTGTGTTTTGAAGAGGAGATCCCCCTGCACGAGGCGGTCTTACGCCTGCAGATGTCGAAGAGCGAGATTTTCAGCTTCGTCCACGAGCAGGGCTTCGCTATGACGGTGCTGGAGCTGTACCGCGAAGAGGAGCTACAGGTGCTGGTCGGCGGCTTCTTCGACGCCTGCGTTACCAGATCGTCCGCGGATATGAAGAGGCTTTGCACTTGGCCTACCGGCTGGCGTAGCGGGGATCGCTACGGAGCTATGGCCGGCGCGAGCGCCATGATATCGGCGTGCCGCCAATCGTTCGGCGGCTCCGCCGCGGCGCGGGCAAATGTCCAAAGCCGAACGCGCTCCGGGTCCACGCCCAGCGAGCCGGCGAGGCGGTGGATCGTCCCGCCGGCATCCGCGCGCAGTCTCCGGGCGCAATTGAACAGGTGCTGGGTCGCATCGTAGGCGGGATCCCCGACAAAGGGCTTTGGGTCGATGACGAGCCACGGCTCCCGCTGGGACCGAAGGACGTTGCCGGCGTGCAGATCGGTGGCCAATAGCACTTCGTCAGGCGCGGTGCGCGCCAGTTCCCGAAAGAGCCGCAGGCCTTCCAGGACTAGACCTGCGTCGGGCCACTGATCGGCGTCGGCCAGCGTTTCGGCACTCCAATACTCCATCAGACCGACAGAGGACGAAGGGGATGTGGCGCCACCGGCGAGCGCCACAGCCGGCGCAGGAGGCCCGCGATCACCAGATCCTGCTGAGGCTCCGGCAATGCGCGCAGCGCCGTCCCGGGATCGCAACGCCAGGAGCATGGCCCGCAGCTCGTCATCGGCCTCCAGAAGCCGCACCGTCGGATCTCCGTTCCAGAAGCGCAACCCCTGGAGTTCGTGCTCGCCTTCCATGTGCGGCATGGCCAGCTTCAGCACCGCGGAAGTTCCGTCCGCGAGCGCCACCGGCGCCATCCTTGCGCAGCTCATCTCGTGGTGGTCGAACGGAGCATCGAGCGTCAGGGACCATCGGCGCCGCAGGCTTTCGAGGGCGCCAGGCAACCGATCGAGCCAGGCAACGCGGTCGGGGGCCTTGCGGCAGTTGGCCGCGAGCCGTTGCGGGATCTCCAGCGCCATGCGTGCATTTTCGACCTTCGGAGGCTGCGGGGCGAGGCGCGCGCGGGCCGCCACCCGTGGCGGTTCGACGCTGAGGGCGAACTTCTGCCGGGTGGGTGCCCTCGATCATCCCCTGTGGACGACCGGGCAGCGGGCCAATATGCTCCGGCGACGAATTGCTATTGCTGCGGTCCCGTTCCCCCTTCGCCCATTTGTACAATATGGCTGTGGAGACGAGAATCCTTATTCCTGTGAAAGAGTATCTGCACACCAGTTACAGCCCGGACTGCGTGGATGGAGAGGTGTTGGAGCGCAACGCGGGCGAACACGATCATGCAGGGTTGCAAAGCGAAATCCTGATCTATCTGGCGACCAGGTACAAGGCGAAGGGCTTCGTTGTGGTCGTCGAGCAGCGGGTCCAGGTGTCGCCTACGCGGTACCGGGTTCCGGACGTCTGCCTGACGCGGGCCGAGGTCCCCATGGAACAGATTTTCCGCAAGCCGCCACTGGTGGTGATCGAGATCCTATCGTCCGAGGATCGCTTCTTCAACATGCTAAGGCGAATCGACGACTACCTGGCCCTCGGCGTGCCCAACATCTGGGTGATCGATCCAGAAGAACGCTGCGCGTTCGTCTGCGGCCGGGAGGGCAGAGCTGGAACGTGCGTGGAATCCAAAGACCTGATTCTGCGCACAGCCGATGGCGCGGTGGTTCTTCCTCTCCCGGAGATTTTCGGCCAGTTGTAGAATATTGCTAATGGAGACGACCACCCTCATTCCGGTGGAAGAATACCTGCAGACCAGTTACAGCCCGGACTGTGACTACGTGGATGGAGAGGTGTTGGAGCGCAACGTGGGCGAACACGATCATGCCTGGCTACAATTGCGAATTGGCTCTTATTTGCTGGTCACGTACGGGCCGAAGGGCTTCGATGTGGTCGTCGAGCAGCGGGTCCAGGTGTCGCCCACGCGGTACCGCGTTCCGGACGTCTGCCTGATGCGGGTCGAAGTCCCCATGGAACAGATTTTTCGCAAGCCGCCGCTGCTGGTGATCGAAATCATGTCGCCCGAGGATCGATTTTCCACTATCCAAAGGAAAATCAGGGATTACGTAGCCTTCGGTGTACCTAACATCTGGGTGATCGATCCGAAAGACCGTAGCGCGTTTTTCTGGACGGCTGAGGGACCTTTCGAATCCCAAGACCTGATCCTGCGCACCGACGGCGAGATCGTTCTTCCGCTGCCGGAAATCTTCGCCCAGTTGTAGAATATGGCTGTGGAGACGAGAATCCTCATTCCGGTGGAAGAGTATCTGCACACCAGTTACAGCCCGGACTGCGATTACGTGGATGGAGAGGTGGTTGAGCGCAACGTGGGCGAACACGATCATGCAGATCTGCAAAGCGAAATCGTCACCTACTTCCGGACCCGCTATCGGAAGGCCGGCTTCTCGGCGGTCGTCGAGCAGCGGGTCCAGGTGTCGCCAACGCGCTTCCGCATCCCGGATGTTTGCGTGGCGCGGGCGGAGCACCCTATGGAGCAGATCTTCCGCAAGCCTCCGTTGGTGGTGATCGAGATCCTGTCGCCTGAGGATCGGGTCTCGGTCCTGCGGAAGAAAGTCGACGATTACCTGGCATTCGGCGTGCCCAACATCTGGGTCATCGATCCCAAGGAACGCCACGCATTCATTTGCAGCCGCCAGGGATGGGTGGAATCCGCGGACCTGATCCTGCGCACCACCGATGGCGCCATCGTTCTGCCGCTGCCGGAGATTTTCGAGGCGCTTGATCAGTAGCCGTTTTCGCGCAGCTTGTCCACCGTAAGGCCGCTCTTCACATCCAGCTTGCGCAACAGCTTCTCCACGTGTTTGGCTAGGATGTCGCACTCCAGGTTGACCCTCGCGCCGGGGCGATAGCCGCCCAGCGTGGTGTTGCGGTATGTGTGCGGGATGATGGTGACGGACAGCACATCGCCTTCCAGCGCGGCGATGGTCAGGCTGATGCCATCGATGGCGATCGACCCTTTATACACCAGGAAGGGGTCCAGCTCGGCGGGGACGCGAATACGCAGCCACCAGTTTTCCGCGCCCAGCGCATCCAGCGCCAGAAACTCCCCGGTTCCATCCACGTGCCCCTGCACGATGTGGCCGCTCAACCGGCCGGTGGGCGAAAGCGGCCGCTCCAGGTTGACCCGCGATCCCGCGCGCAACGCGCCAAGGTTCGAGCGGCGCAAGGTCTCGGGCGCCAGATCCGCGGAGAAGGAATCGGCGCGCGTGACGATCCCCACCACCGTGAGGCACACGCCGTTGACCGCGATACTGGCGCCCTCGGTCAGGTCGCTCATCACCGTCGAGCACCGCACTTTGAGGCGTGAGCCGGCCGCGCGTGTCTCCAGCGATTCCACCGTTCCCAACTCTTCAACGATTCCCGTGAACATCCAGGTATCCTTCGACAGCGAATTCGTCTGGGGGGATGGAATGAATGGTGACGCCATGCACGCGGATGGCATCGGAACGTCGCCGCCGCCCGATGCCGCCCGCCAGCGGCAAGGCTTCCAGCCCACCCAGAATCTTGGGGCCGTAATAGAAAAAAATGCGATCCACCGAACCGGTTTCGAGCGCGCTCCAGTTGAGCTTGCCGCCGGCTTCGATCATCAACGAGAGATAGTTGTGGCGGCCCAGCCACGCGACCACGCCGCGCAGGTCGGCGCGCCCGCCCGGCCCGTCCATCACCTGAACCTGAACGCCCCGCTCCTCCAGCAGTTTGCGCCGCTCGGCGGAGGCGGCCGAAGTGGCGACCACCAGCAGGTCGCCCGCCGCGCTGCGGACCATCTTGGAATCGAGCGGCAGGCGGAGCTGGGAATCCATGACGATGCGCAGCAGGGGCCGCGAGCGGGGAAAGCCGCTGCGGTCGGTCAGCAGGCAATCGTCGGCCAGCACCGTCCCGATGCCGGTGAGGATGGCGTCGTGGTCGTGGCGCAGCTCCTGCACGTGGGCGCGGGCGCGCTCGCTGGTGATCCACCCACGATTATCGTCGGGCGCGGAAATCTTGCCGTCCAGAGTGATGGCGGCTTTGAGCGTCACCAGCGGTCGGCCGGTGCGCATGAAGTGCAGAAACGGCTCGTTGAGCTTGGCGGCTTCGGAGGCGAAATCGGAGGCCAGGTACACCTCGACGCCGGCTGCGCGGAGTTTGCGGAAGCCTTCCCCGGACACCAGCGGGTTGGGATCTTCGAGGGGCGCCATCACGCACGCCACGCCCGCGCGAATCAGGGCATCGGCGCAGGGCGGCGTGCGGCCCTGGTGCGAGCAGGGTTCCAGGTTGAGATACAGGGTGGCGCCGCGGGCCTTCTCGCCGGCCTCGGCCAGGGCGATGATTTCGGCGTGGTCGAGGCCGGCATAGGTGTGGAAGCCGCGGCCCACCACCTCGCCCTCGCGCACCAAGACAGCGCCCACCATGGGATTCGGACTGGCCAGGCCGCGGCCCTGCCGCGCCAGGTCCAGAGCTTCGCGCATGTGAGCAGGGTTCATTTTTCGAACAGCGAGGCGATGAACTTTTCGGCGTCGAACGGCAGCAGATCTTCGGCCTTCTCGCCCACTCCCACGTAGCGGATGGGCAGGTTGAGCTCGCGCGCGATGGCCACCACGATGCCGCCCTTGGCGGTGCCATCCAGCTTGGTGAGCACGATGCCGGTGACGCCCGAGGTTTCGGTGAACCTGCGGGCCTGTTCGAGGCCGTTTTGCCCGGTGGTGGCGTCCAGCACCAGCAGCACTTCGTGGGGCGCATCGGGGATTACCTTTTTGGCCGTGCGGCTCATCTTCTGCAGCTCGGCCATCAGGTTCTCGCGGGTCTGCAGGCGGCCGGCGGTATCCACGATGACGTAATCCACCTTGCGCGCGCGGGCCGCGTTGAGAGCGTCGTAGAGCACCGCGCTGGGGTCGCTGCCGGGGCCTTGCCGCACCACCGCGGCCCCCGTGCGCTGGCCCCAGATTTCGAGCTGCTCGATGGCGGCGGCGCGATAGGTATCGGCCGCGCAGAGCAGCGCGGTGCGCTGTTCGTTGCGGAAGCGCTCGGCCAGCTTGCCGATGGTGGTGGTCTTGCCCGAGCCGTTCACGCCGATCACCAGGATCACCGCGGGCGGCTCGGCAACCCGCGCCGGGGCGCGCTCGCTGGCCTCCAGGATTTCCAGCAGGTGCTCGCGAATCAGGCCGCGAAGTTCAGCGGCGTCCGAGAGCTGGTGGCGCTCCACCCTCTGGCGGATGCGGTCGAGGATCTCCTCGGTGGTCTTCACGCCGACATCGGCGGAAATGAGGGTGAACTCCAGCTCGTCGAGCAGATCGGCATCGATCACCTTGCGGCCCTGCAGGGCATCTTCGAGAGCCGAGACCAGGCCGGCGCGGGTCTTCTGGACGCCGCTCTTCAGCTTCTCCAGCAGGGTGGGCTCTTGCTCGACGGTACCGAACAGAGTTTGAATCATTTTGGGTCTATTTTAGCAGGGTGCTTCCAGCGGGCCGCGCGCGCCGGTTTGAATCGATTAGCCAGGCGTTTCGGAAATACAGGGCGACAGGGCCGGTCCCATCTCCCAGGAAGCCGATGGGCAGTTTCCACTTTTTGTCCAAGTGGATACCTCATGCGCGGGAAGGCGCCTCTGGGCACAGGAGCCAGGTGGCGCATTCGCGCTCCTGGGCTGATTCTGTCCCCGCGCATTCCCTTTCAGTTTCCAGACTCGGGGATTAACGGAAGTTTTCCACCAGCATGAGGTTTCGTCCCGCGCTGTCGATCTGTGCGTACAGAAGAGTGCGGCCATCGGGAGAAACCGTGATTCCCAGGTCCAGTGGCTTTTGCACCTTGACGACCGGCGTCGCGATTCCGGTGGCAAAGTTCAGGAATTGAACCGAGGCGCTTTGGTCGCGCGTCGCGTCAGGGGTGAAATAGATTCCCTTATCGGTCACCGCGTAATTGTAGCGATGGAGACTGGGGACCACCTTGGTTTCGGGCCCGCCCTCCACCGGCATTTTCCAAACGCCGTCCGCTCCGATGTTCTTGGCGAAGTACAGAGTCTTGCCATCGGGAGACTCCGTGGGCGCGATCCCGCCGCCGTGCGTCACCTGGACGGCGTCGCCGCCCCGCGCGGGCATTTTCCATATTTGAAAGTCGCCGCTGCGTTTGCTGGAGAAATAGATCCAGCGCCCGTCGTGCGACCAGTTTGTGGTGATGTTGGTGAAGGCATCCTTGGTTAACTTTCGCGGCTGGCCGCCATCGGCGGAGACGGTATAGATCTGATAGTTGCCGCCGGTATCCGAGTCAAATGAAATCTCCTGCCCATCCGGAGACCAGCGCGGACTCCCCGTGGTCGGCCCGGCCAGCGAAGTGAGCCGGGCTGCCTGAGACCCATCCGCGTTGGCTACCCAAATATCCAGCCTTCCCGCCCGGTTCGAATAGAACGTAATGCGTTTCCCGTCCGGAGAGTATTGCGGAAACACGTCCCGGTATGTAGAGGACAAACCTTCATCGAGAGCCGCCGACCTGGCGCTGAGGTCCACTTTCCAAATATTGGTGTCTTGCGTGCCAACCGAATATACCAGCCGATGACCTTGCGAAGACACGGCCGGGTAAGCCGCTCCCGTGCCGATGCCGGGCACGAGTCGCGGCATCGCGGCCCCGGAAGCCGGCATGCGATAGATTGCGACGTTGGCGGCGGCGCCGGCGGTGGAAAATATCAGCTCGCGGCCGTCCGGCATCCATGCCATGTTCGAGACCCGGAGCCCGCCTAAGGGCAGTTGTTTCGGTTCGCCTTGAGGTTGGAAACCCTCCGCAAGCTGCAGCCGCCATAGATCGTAGAGAGTCCCGTTGGTGCGGACAAACACGAGCGTGCGGCCGTCCGGGGAGATCGCTGGACGGGTGTCTCCGTCGATTTGCGGAGGCGGGTGAGTGAGTGTCCGGGTCTCGCCGGTTTCCAATGACACGAGCAGGAGCGCGTTTGGTTGGCCGGGCGCCGGGATCGCCGACACGATCAGCGCCTTGGAATCCGAAGTCCAGCACAAGGATGCCAGCGTAAGACCGCCGCCCGCGTTGACGCTCGTGTAGGAACCTACTTTTCGTTCCGGCCCTCCGAGAGCAGGCACGACGACAACCGAAAACTCGTCTTCGGAACTGCCGCGGAGAAAGGCAATGGCGTTGCCGGCGGGCGACCAACTTGGCCAATAGCTGTTAACCGGATTGCTGGTGAGACGCAAGGGGGCGCCAGGACCGATGAGTTTGACGTAAATATCGAAAACGTGTTCATTTTCGCCGTTCCAACTGAAGGCGACTTGATTCCCGTCCGGGGAGAAACTCGGGTGGGTTTCGATACCCCGGTAACTGGTAAGCGGTATCGGCGTGAAGGGCGTGTCCAGCTCGGAAGCCGCTCCCCGGTTCAGCCGCCACGCGGCAATTGCGGTCCCGATCAAGAGCACCGCGCCCGCCGCGATCCAGATGCGCTTCTTCACCGATGGCGCCGCAGAAGCAACGTTCACTCCCGCAACGGGGGCCGAAAGCTTGCCGGAGTCCGATTCCTCCTTGAGTTCCTCCAGCGCGACTTTGAGATCGTCCATATGCTGAAAGCGCCTTGCAGGATCCTTCCGCAGGCAGCGGGAGATCGTGCGGGCCAGCTCGTTGGGCACGTCCGGGCGGAGGTCGGCGATGGCTTTTGGTTCCTCGCGCAAGATGGCGGACAGTACAGCGGCCTGCGATTTGCCGTGAAACGGGCGCTGTCCGGTAGCCATTTCGTAGAGCATGGCTCCGAAGGAGAAGATGTCGGACCGGGCGTCCACGAGATTCGCTTCGGCTTGCTCCGGCGACATGTAATAAGTGGTGCCCAGGATCGCACCGTCCTGGGTCAAGGCTGCCATCGTTTTCGTGTCCGCGTCCTCGCCGGCCGCCGGCTGCGTCAGTTTGGCGAGCCCAAAGTCGAGCACCTTCACCAGCCCGTCGGAGCAGACCATGACGTTCGATGGCTTCAGGTCCCGATGCACGATTCCCGCTTGATGCGCCCTCGCCAGCGCGTCGGCAACCTGCGCGGCCGCGGCCAGCAGATCCCCGAGGCGCATTCCGTTGCGGGGAGTCAATTGGTCCAGCGTCTTGCCCGCGACGAACTCCATGGCAATATAATCGATAGCGTTTTCCGAGCCAACGTCGTAAATCGTGATGATATTGGGGTGGTTCAGCGAAGAGGCAGCCTTGGCCTCCTGACGGAAGCGTTGCTTACGTTCCGGGTCCGCAACTTTGTCCGCCGGAAGAACCTTGATGGCAACGATGCGATCCAGCCGCGTATCGCGCGCTTTGTACACCTGGCCCATTCCGCCCGCGCCGATGGGCGCAAGGATTTCATAGGGTCCGAGTTTGTCGCCTGGGGCTAGCGGCATGGGAAGGGGCTCAACTCAGTTTAGCGGATCAAAAAGCGATTGTGCCCGGTTCACGGCGCAACCGGCGCAACCGGAAGTTTCTTGGGGGGCCGGGGTCTCGGGATTGCTACATTCCGGAACAGGGCGTGGTGGACGAAAAGTGCTTTTATACCGGTCAATCTGTACGCTTCGATGGTTTCAGCGTAAGTGCCATCGAATCAAGCAGATTGGCCGGTATAAAACCATTTAACTGGTCCAATTTCTGCACGCGGTCCGTAACTTACACATTGCGATGGTCTTAGGATCGAAGCGGGCAGAATATTGGCCAGTTAAATGGGTTTACCGGAAAGTGCCAACGGGCGGTCCAGAAGTCCGATCTGCGAGGTCGGATCAGATTCCTCTCCGGTAAGACCGCAGCGCTTCTCCTTGCGGCCCTGCAAGGCATCTTCGAGAGCCGAGACCAGGCCGGCGCGGGTCTTTTGGACGCCGCTCTTCAGCTTCTCCAGCGGAGTGGGCTCTTGCTCGGCGGTACCGAACAGAGTTTGAGTCATTTTGGGTCTATTTTAGCAGGGTGCTTCCAGCGGGCCCCGCGCGCGCGCAGGTTTTGAATCGATTAGCCAGGCGGTTCGCAAGTACGGGCCGACAGGGCATGGTGCAATCCCGGCTGGGACAGGGCGGCATGGGCGAGGTCTATCGCGCGCGCGATCCCCGTCTGGAACGCGATGTCGCCATCAAGGTGTTGCACAGCGCGATCACGCTCGATCCCGACCGGCGGCGCCGCTTCGAGCGGGAGGCCCGCGCCGCCGGCGGACTCAATCACCCCAACATCGTGGCGGTCTTCGATATCGGCTGGGAAGATGGCGCGATGTACGTCGTCCAGGAGCTGCTTGAAGGCGAGACCTTGCGCGAGCGCCTGCGGATAGGTGCGCTGCCGGTGCGCAAGGCGCTCGACTACGCCGTGCAAGCCGCGCGCGGCCTGGCGGCGGCCCACGCCAAGGGGATCGTCCACCGCGATCTGAAGCCGGCAAATCTCTTCCTGACGAAAGACGGGCGGCTGAAGATCCTGGACTTCGGCCTGGCCAAGCTGACGGCCGCCCGGGCGGCCTCCGAGGACGCCACCAGCGCTCCCACCGAAATCATGGGCACCGAGCCCGGCATGGTGCTTGGCACCATCGGTTACATGTCTCCGGAGCAGGTGCGCGGCCAGGCGGTGGACCATCGCTCCGACCTGTTTTCCCTGGGCGCCATTCTGTTCGAAATGCTCACCGGGCGCCGCGCGTTTCAGGGCGCTTCGCCGGCGGACACGATGAGCGCCATCCTCAAAGAGGAGCCAGCGGATGTTTCCAGCTTCAACCCGAACCTGCCCGCCGGACTGGAGCGCATCGTCCGCCATGCCCTGGAAAAGAACCCCGAGGAACGCTTTCATTCGGCGCAGGATTTCGCTTTCGATCTGGAATCGCTTTCCGGCCCTGCGAGTGCCGCCCGCGCCGCCTTGCCCACCGAGGCGCCCAGGCGCCCGAAGCCTCTGCTGGCCGCCGGGATTGCCGCGGCGGCGCTCCTCGCCGGGATCTTCTTAGGCCGGGCGCTTTTCAGCCGCGGCGCGACCGACCTCGCTGCCTACCATTTCACCGTGCTCGCCAGCGAGCAGGGCGTCAAGTCGTCTCCGGCGTGGTCGCCCGATGAAAAGACCATCGCCTATGCGGCGCAGGTAGACGGCGTCTACCAGATTCTGACGCGCAGTCTCGATCAGCCCGTGCCGGCACAGATCACGCACTCGAAGAGCGATTGCCGGGCGCCATTCTGGTCGCCCGATAACGCCCGGATCTTTTATCTTTCGTCCGATGGTCTCTGGGAGATCGGCGCCGCCGGTGGAACCCCCGAGTTGCGGGCGCGCGGCGCCCTGGGCGCGCACATTTCCCCCGGCGGGAAGACCCTGGTTGTGGCGCGAGCCGACCAAGGCGGCGCGTCGATCTGGGCGCAACCGGCCGGCAGCTCCAATGTTCGCAAACTTGCTTTCATCCCCACAAGGTATGTGCCGTACCTGCGCTTCTCGCCGGATGGCGCATCGATCGGCATCTGGTCGGCAGCCCCCTCGGGGAACTACGCTTTTTGGCTGGTCTCCTACCCGCGCGCCGAGGTGCGGCGGACCCTCGAGACGGTTTCCACGGTGCGAGGCACCGGGGTTATTGGTTTTAGCTGGTTCCCGGATAGCCGCCATATGGTTTTCTCCGGCGCGCTGGCAAACGCCGGCCACGACCACCTCCTGGTAGCGGATGTGCGCGGCGGAACCGTCCGGCCGCTCACACCCGCCGTGAACTATGAGGCCGATCCTTCCGTATCGTCCGATGGGCGCCGCATTGCATTTACGTTGCGCAATGGCGACCAGGACATCATCCAAGCGCCGCTGGATGGCATGCCCGTGAGCGACGTCCTGGCGACCTCGTCCTACGAGCACTGCGCGGCGTGGTCCCCCAAGGGCGATCAGTTCATATATTCCAAAGAGCACAACGGAACCGACGAGATCTGGATTCACTCCGTGCATGAAGGCTGGGAGCGGCCGCTGGTGACCGCCGCGAGTTTTCGGGAAGGCCACACCGACCGCGTGAGCGAGCCCCGCTTCTCGCCGGATGGGCAGCGGATCGCGTTCACGCGGTTCTCGGCGGGCCAGGGCAGCAGTCTCTGGCTGGCGAATGTCGCGGGTGGACCTCCGGTCCCTCTGGGCGTCACGGGCATGGTGCCGGTTTGGTCGCCGGATGGAAACTGGATCGCGTACGAGTTCCCGGACCACGGCCGGTTCGGCCTCGAAAAGATCCCCGCAGGGGGTGGGGGAAAGCCGGTCCAGGTTGTGCCGGTTTCCTCCTATCAACTGACGCGCTCGCAGTGGTCGCCGGACGGGAACTGGCTGACCTGGCTCTCCAAAGATGGGCTCGCCATGGTATCCGCGGATGGCAGCCACACCGAGTTGCTCTCCGGCGAAACCGGCTGGCAGCAGGTGTCCGGGTTCACCAAAGACGGCGCCGAGGTAATCGGCATCCGGCGGAACGAGAATCACAATTTGGTGATCGAGGCCATCGAGATCCGCAGCAAGCGGCGGCGGATCATCCTGGACATGGGTCCGCAGGCCGGGGTCCACGGTTTCAGCCTGGCGCCCGACGGCAAGAGCTTTCTGACGTCCCTGGACCGCGAGAAGGGCGACATCTGGATCCTCGAAGGCTTCGCGAAGCCCTGAATGGCCGATCCAGCGCCGCCGCGGACGGTTGGCGGGGCACGCGGAAAGAACCGACCCGGACGGCCATCGAACTGGAGTGGCATCCGAGCGGCGGCAGCGGCCCGGACCACAGAGCGTTCCCCTGGAGCGCCTTCCCAAGTATGCGGCTGTCCACAACGGTTCTTCCGCCGCCATCGCGGCGCACGAAATCGCTCCAATTGAGGATGTACAAGACGCTCGGCCACCGGTGAGTGTGGAGCGGAACTGTTTGCCCCGGCGGAACCCTCGTGTCCGGCACACGGACAAACTCATTCTCAAACAGCAGAGCGTGGTGCCGCGGCGCGGCGTTCAACGCGTCAAGCTCGTCAGGCCAGCTCCTTGGCGGTTCCACTCCTTCCGGCAGCCAGACCGAGAGAGCGCACGGACCACCATCGGCGTCCCTACCCTTGGCCGTCGTCGTCATCGTCTTGCCGTCCTTCGAAACCACTGAGCGTCCGCTGTCTTCGCGATCCATCCGGCGCGGGGTCAAGCCGGCCCCACTACCCGCGGATCTCTCCGGATCTCTCCGGGCGCGCCACACGGCTCGATGGCATTGCTTTATACTGTCCTCAAAATGCCGCTCATTCAAAAGGCAGCCATTTTCGGCGCGGCGGGAGCCATCGGCCCGCAAGTGGCCGCCGAGTTCAACCGGCGCGGGATCCCCTTCCGCGTAGTGGGCCGCCACCGCGCGCGGCTGGAGTCCGCCTTCGGCTCGATGGAGCACGCCGAGATCTTCGAAGCCGATGTGGCCGATCTGCGCTCGGCCAGCGCCGCCGCGCGCGGCGTGGATACGATCGTCCACGCGGTGGGTGTTCCGTATCCGTCCTTTCACTTGCACCCGGCGATGATGCGCACCGCCCTGGATGCCGCCATCGCCATGCAGACGGCGCGCCTCGTGCTGGTTTCGAACGTATACAGCTATGGCGTGCCGCGGACCTCACGGGTGGCCGAAAACCATCCGCGCATGCCCGAGACTCGCAAGGGCCAACACCGCAAGGAGCAGGAAGACCTGCTGCTGGACGCGCACAAGCAGGGCCGGATCGCCGGCCTGATTGTGCGGCTGCCCGATTTCTACGGGCCGGACGCCGACAACAGCCTGGCCAATCCGATTTTCCGCGCCGCGCTGGCCGGCAAGACCGCCAACTGGGTGGGCCCCGTGAACGCGCCGCACGAATTCGTGTTTGTGCCGGATACGGGCGCTGTGATTGCGGACCTGGCGGAGCGCGCGGACTGCTACGGCGAGGCCTGGAACTTCGGCGGGCCGGGCGAGATCAACTCGCTCGATTTCATCACCCGCGTGTACCGCGCCACGGGCCGTTCGCCCATGTACCGCACGGTGGGCCGCGGCCTGCTGAAGGTGATGGGCTGGTTCAATCCGGTCATGCGCGAGCTGGTGGAGATGCTCTACCTGGAAGAGACCCCCGTGATCCTGGACGACAGCAAACTGCAGGCCAGGCTGGGCACGGTGCGGAAGACGCCTTACGACCAGGGGATTCGCAGGACCTTGGAGTGGATGCGGAGGTAGGGGTAGGCCATCAGTGGGGGAGCCGGTGGCTTGTGAAGCCGCTCCACAGCCGGACCACCCCGCTCCATAGACCGACTGCCTGGAGAACTCCGACGCACGTTGCGAGCACCACAACCAGGTTCAGAATCGCCTTGATGCTTCCCGCCATCGGAACGTAAGTGTCGATGAGCCACAAGGCCATTCCCACAACCATCAGCGCCAACACGACGTTTAGAATCGTCTTGATGTTTTCCGCCATCGGAATGTCACGATTGATGACCCTCGCAACGATTCCCACAACAGTAAGCGCCACCAAAAGATAGATAAAGGGCATCGTGATCACCTCTATAAAGGGTGTCAGCAGTTGACCTGCCAACGGTGGCAATCACACCACTGGCGGATCGCAGAGCCCATTGGCGAGTCAGCGCCGCCACCCGCTCCCGCACCGCCTCCCCGTTCCCCGCCGATGTGGAATGCCGGCGCCCGACTCGCGAATTTTGTCCAAATGGACAAGAAGCCTTTGCAAACTATTGAAATAAAGCGGGTTATTTTTGGAGGATTTGTCCAAATGGGCATGGCGGCGTTCGTGGAGTTTTACCGCGCCTGACCCGCCTTCATCGCAGGTCTACCTTACCCTTTGCGTGGCCATTGCCGCCGCCCCGCATGCCGTCGATGAACGCTCTGAGGCTGGCGTCGGTACGTTTCTGAGCGGCGGTCAGCGACCGGATGTCCTTGCGCGTTTCCAGCACTAAACGCATGCCTTGCTGCACCAGGTCGCGGATAGCCGCAATCTGGCGGTCGTGCCTTTCCAGGTGCTCCTTGGTTGTCACGTGCCCGCATCCTCCCGCTTAGCCGCCGATTGCCGCGCTACGAAAAACCCGGCGGAAGCAGTGCTCCCGCCGGGCCACGTCGTTCAGGTTTGACCCTGTATGGATAACTTCCTGGTCCCCTTCTCGTCGGGGTTCTCCTACACTATATCACTCCACAGTGGCCTTCTTAATGAAGTCCAGCCGCGGGAAATGGTTCATCAGATAATCGTTGCCCTGCGTTTCGAGCTTCCCGGTGTCCGGGCCTTCGCCATCGGGCGCCATCTCGCCGTAACCGCTGTACAGGCGATCTACCACGTCCATCCCGGTCACCACCGTGCCGAAGGGATCGAAGCCTTGCGAATCGAGCGAGCTGGTGTTGTTACGCAGGTTGATGAACAACTGCGTGGAGCGCGTGTTCGCCCCCGCCGTGGCGTAGACCAAGGTGCCGCGCACGTTGTGGTGTTTCACCGGATCGTCGCGCAGGTTGGCGTTCGCCCACACGCGGTTGGTTTTGGGATCGCCGTTGATGCCGAACTGCACGATGAAATTGCGCACGTAGCGGAAGAAGCGGTCGCCATCGTAGAAGCCGAGCTTCACCAGGGTATAGAAATGGTCCACGCCGATGGGCGCCCAGTCGCGATGCACCTCCACCACCACCAGGCCTTTGGAAGTGTCCAGGTCCACCTTGAAGACGTCCGGAGCCTTCTCCGGTATGGCGGCCTTGGGCTCCTCCTTCTTGGGAGGCGGCTCTTCTTTTTTGGCTTCGTTCGGCGACGAACAGGCGGCTAGCGCCAGGCAGGCCGCCGCCGACAACAGGGTTCCGCAGATTCCGCGCATCGTCCATACAGTATGCCATTCTGAAGACAGCCGCAACGTGCATGGCGCCCTACGACGATTTCGCGTGGTTCTACGACCGCTACTGGAACGAGGAATTTCACAGCCTGGCCTTCCCCATCCTGGAGCGCATCTGGCTGGAGCGACTGGGGCCCCGAGGGCACCGAGGAGAGGGACCCGGAGCGCACATCCTGGACGTGTGCTGCGGAACCGGATATCTGGCGGGCCTGCTGGCCGCCGCGGGCTACCGGGTGACGGGTGTCGACGCCTCGCCGCGGATGGTGGAATTTGCGCGCCGGAATGTGCCCGCGGCGGAGTTCCACGTAGGCGACGCGGCGCTCTGCCGGTTGCCGGGCCCCTTCGACGCCGCGGTGTGCACCTTCGACAGCCTCAACCACATCCTGGCCCGTGAGGATCTGGAGGCGGCGCTTCGCCACACCGCCGCCAGCCTGCGGCCGGGGGCTCCGTTCGCTTTCGACATGCTGCTGGAAGACGCTTACCAGACGCACTGGGGCGAGTCCTTTGCGCTGGTGCGGGACGATCACGTGCTGACCATTACCGGATCGGGCTACGATTTCCGCAGCCGTCTGGCGCGCTGCACCATCACCATGTTCCGGCTGACGGAGGGCGTCTGGCGCCGGTCGGACGAGACCATTGAGGAGCGCTGTTACACGCCCGAGGAGATCGGCGGAGCGCTGGATCGGGCCGGTTTTGGGGAGGTGTGCTGCTACGACGCCGGCGATCTCGGCATGGCCGGCGATCTGGGCGAAGGCCGCACGTTCTTTGTGGCGGTGAAGGGGTAAGTCCTTGATTAGTTGGCGCACCGGGAGCGCCCGCGCGGGAAGCCGCTCTTTTCCGAGTGCCCCATCAGCCATTCTCTATCCACGTGTTGATCAGCGCCTAAACTTGGCTGAGTTGGCCTATGCCGCTTTCAGACTGGAGACAACCGCAGGGAAAAGTGCGGCATCCCTTATCCCCGCCTCAGCTCACAGTGGCCTGAGCGCGAACAGCGCTCCGCACTCCGCGCCCACAAGGGGCTTGTCAGTGAGCGGACGCCGAGCGTCGTGCCGAGGCGGCCACGAGCTCCCGAGTAGGTTCTTCCGGCAGGTCGAGCATTACGTCGGGCCACACTCCATGGTGACCGTGCGAAGTTCCTGCCGGACGCCCCGATGCGGTTGTGAATCCATACACGGAAGAGTAGAATTTACAACAGGATGGCTGCCCGTGGCACGAACGGGTTGGCCCCTGGAGCTCGCGGACCCGTGACCGGAGCAGGCGAAACCCGACGGGACTATTTAACCAAGGAGCCGGTTGAAGGCGAATTGCTTGCCACCCGGATCGCGGCTGGTTCCATTTCACCCGAAGATGCCCTACGGCTTGGCATCGAAATCGGCTCCATTTTGAACCGCGTCCACGCCCGTGGCATGGTGCATGGCAGCCTTTCGCCTTTCACGGTGGGGATTAGCGGCACGGGCGTCCACATTCTGGCGGCGCCCGCCGTTCCCGACGAGCGCGGCGCGCCTTACCGCTCGCCCGAGCAGGTACGCGGCGACGGTCCCGATTGGCGCAGCGATATCTTTGCCTTTGGCGCGCTTCTTTACGCCATGGCGTGCGGCCGGCGGGCGTTCCCCGGCGAAGGCACCGAGCTGGATCGCGCCATTCTGGAAGAGCCTCCGGCCGCGCTGATGCCGCAGGCACCGGCCTGCGCCGCAATGCAAGGGGTCATCGCCGGATGCCTGGAGAAAGACCCGAACGCGCGCCGCCAGCGCATTCAGAATGCGGTGATCGAGCTGAAACTCGCCCGCCTCGGATTGCGCCGCCCGCTGCCTCGCGACTTCCAGCCCTCCCGATCGGTGAGCATCGCTCCCCAGGTGGAAACCGGCCTCCCTTCACGGTCCGAATCGCCTGCTCCGGATTCCGGGGCGCAACGGTCCTACTCCAGGCCCGGCCACCCGAGCGAGGGGCGGCCCGCGATGAGCTTCCGTCTCGGCATCCGCTTCTGGGCCGTAGCCGGCGCGGTGTTACTCCTGGCCGCGAGCGCGATCGCCGCTGTGCTGATCTTGAACCGGCCCCGCGTGGAGCCGGTGCTGCGCTTCGCCGTCAACCCGCCCGAGAATACCACCTATCCCGGCAGTCCGGTGGTATCGCCCAACGGCAGGTATCTAGCGATCTCCGCAGTGGGGCCCGACGGACAGAGAATGCTCTGGCTGCGGCCATTGGACGCCCCGCGCGCCATCCCCATCCCGGGAACCGAGGGTGGCAGCGCGCCGTTCTGGTCTCCCGACAGCCAGTACATCGCCTTCTTCGCGGGCCACGACCTGAAGAAAGTACAGATCGACAAGTGGAATGTGCAGAAGATCTGCGATTCGGACTCGAGTCCGGGCGGCGGCGCGTGGAACAACGATGGCACCATCCTGTTCGCGCCTAATTTGGCGGACGGCCTGTTCAAAGTTCCTTCCGCGGGCGGCAAGCGGGAACCGGTGCTCAAGCCCAAACCGGAGGAATCCGAGTTCTCTTTCCTGTGGCCGCAATTCCTTCCCGATGCCAAGCACTTTCTCTTCTTCGTACTGACCAACGCGCAGGACTCGACCGGCGTCTACAGCGGCTCGCTCGACTCGAAGGACTATACCCGCGTGCTGGCCACCGCAACCAATGGCATTTATGCCGGCCTGCCGGAAACCGATTCGCGCAAGCACGGATATCTGCTGTTCATGCGCGATCGGAACCTGATGGGCCAAGGCTTCAACGCTTCCAAGCTGGCTCTGCAGGGAGATCCCGTCACCCTGGCCGAGGACATCGGCTCGATCGCCAGCCTGTCCCTGGCGCCCGTTTCGGTCTCCAACACATCCATCCTGGTTTATCAGGAGGTGGGCCGCCCGACACGCCAGATGGTGTGGATCGACCGCTCCGGCAAATTCACGGCAGTGGCCCCCGAGCCGGCCGAGTGGGGGCCCCCGCGAATCTCCCCGGATGGCCGGCGCGCCGTGGTGGCTCGCCAATCGATTATCCCCGCCACTGAGCAGGCCGGCCTCACTTTCATCCGGAACGACGGAGCGATCATGCCGCTGAACGAAGCGCCCCTGGTCGATGGAATCAATCCCGTGTGGAGTCCCGACGGAGGCTGGATAGCCTTTTCCGAAGCTCCTCCAGCCAGCCCGGCTCTTCCCGCCGGCGGCGAGCCGTTCAATTCCGGCATCTTCGTGATGCAACTGGCGGGAGGAAAGACCACACTCGTTTTCAGGAGTCCCTTCAGGAAAAAGCCGACCGATTGGAGCCGCGATGGCCGCTGGCTGATTTTCGATTCGGAGGACCTGGGAACCGGACACGACATCTGGGCCTATTCTTTCACCGACCACCGCGCCGGGCCGGTGGTGGAGACCGTAGCCGAGGAGCATTCCGGGTCCCTCTCCCCGAACGGAAAATGGCTGGCTTACCAATCCGGCGAAACCGGCCGCACGGAGGTGTACGTGCAGTCCTTCGAGGGACTGGCTTCCGGCATCAAGAAGCGCTACCGGGTCTCTCAAGCAGGCGGCGGCCTGCCTCGCTGGCGCGGCGACGGCACGGAGCTTTTCCTTCTGACCGCTTCCGGCCGGATGATGTCGGTGCCGGTTCGGGCCGCCGACTCCGCTTTGGAATTCGGTCCGCCTCAGATGTTGTTCGAGACGCGGCCTATTCCCAAAGCGTGGAACTGGTACGACGTTTCCAGCGACGGGCAGCATTTCCTGTTCAACCTGCCGCACGAGTTCTCCAACTCTTCAAAGATCAACGTGGTCTCGAACTGGACCGAGAAGCTCAAAGACTGAGTGGCAGCCATTCCTGGCTGCGGTCCCCACCAGGGGACGCTTTTCCGGCGCGGCTTTCCGGCCCCCCCCGTTCCCTTTTACATGGCTACGGGCGTCGACGCAAGCAGCCCTTTCTCTTTCAGTCCGGACAGGGCCAGCCCGTACCGGCCGCGGATGCCGGTCTTTTCGAAAATGTGCTTGAGGTGGATCTTGACCGTACCGGTGCGGATGCCCAACTCTGTGGCAATATCCTTGTTCTTGAGGCCCCGTTCCACCAGTTCCATCACCTGCAGCTCGCGGGCGGTGAGCGGAGACCGGAGATGGCGGATGGCGCCGTCGTTCTCGGCAAGCATCTCCTCCTCCATCCAGGTGGCCCCGGAGATCACCGTGTCGAGGCAGCTCAGCAGGGTTTCGAGAGAGGCGGTCTTGCGGACCACCCCCGCGGCGCCCGCCTGCAGAAAGCGCAGCGCCTCGGATTCGGTAATCAAGCGGCTCCAGATCACTACGGCCGTGCGGAAACTGGCGCCGCGCAGCCTCTTCAGCCAGTCCATCACGGCCTGCATCCCGAAGGACTTATCGAGGACCAGGACGGAGGGCCGCAGCTCCTCGACGGCCGCCATGCCTTCCGCCAGAGAACTCTCGGCTGCGACCACCCGCAACCCGTCCGCCGATTCCAGCAGGCTCCGCAGCCCCTCGATGGCAATCGGTTCCGTATCACACACCGCCACGCTATTCACAGTCCGCTCTTGAAAGCCACCTAGCGGCTCTCAATAACTTATATCGGCTAAATCTCTGAATAGTTTAGTGAGGGCAACGGGAGATGCCCCGGATTTTCCCGGCGGCTGGCTTCCGGGCCTGGTGGTTGGCCCTGCGGCCCTGCGCGGCCCTGCGGCCCTGCGCGGCCCTGCGCGGCCCTGCACGGCCCTGCGGCCCTACGCTGCCTCGCGGCCCCTACGCGGCTCAGGCCCATTGGTCCCATTGGGGTGCCTAACCGTTTTGGGGGAATCGGGGTCGTGGCATAGGGCTGTGGGGTCGATGGCGGTGACGGTGAGCAAATTAGTGCTGGACTTTAGCGCCAAAAACATCTAAGCTGTTGTTTGTTTTCC
>JBKQPR010000148.1:0-29381 GCA_052144935.1 Bryobacteraceae bacterium | reverse complement strand
CGGAAAAGAACTCTGGGGGCAGGAGGTGAAGCAGCGAAAACTAAACTGACTTACTCACACACGAGGGGCATCAGCCGAGCGGGGCCAGCGCTCGGAAGGGTGATCGTGTGCATAATCCAGGTTACATCTCCTGCAGCAGAGTCACCAAGAGGCCGATTTTCGACTTCGTCTCGTCGACCATCCGCCCCAACGATGCATGCATGGTCTTTCCCTTTGCCGATGACTACTCCTTCGGCGTCCTCCAATCGGGAATTCACTGGGCTTGGTTCGTGGCGAAGTGCTCCACCCTTACAGAACGCTTCCGCTACACCTCCGACACCGTGTTCGACACCTTCCCGTGGCCGCAGTCACCGAGTGCTATTGATATCAAGCGAGTTGCCAAGGCCAGCCGCGAACTTCGCCGCCTACGCCAGTTACACATGACCAGGGGCGGGCTGACACTGCGGCAGCTCTATCGTCTGGGAGAGCTGCCCGGTCACAACCCGCTCAATGCCGCACAGCAGGATCTCGACTCGGCAGTTCGGGGAGCATACGGAATGACCCCGAGACAGGATTCCCTGGCCTTCCTTCTTAAGCTAAATCTGGAGCTGGCAATCCTCGAAGATACTGACAAGGCCATCATGGCCCCGGGGCTTCCCGAAACAATCAAAGACCCGAGCCAGTTTATTACAGATGACTGCATCCAGATGAGTTGAGAATGCCCTCCAGATGGTACCGCGCAAACGTGGACCCGGAATCGGACGCCGGGACTCTCCGCTTCGGAGATCTGGACGGAGGTCGCTCCACAAGCCGCCTTACCGGCGGCCAGTGGGCCGAGTCGGCCAGCCTGACGGGTGACGCCCGACTCGCGGAGGTGGGTCAGTGCGGGCCAGAAGTCGGCATCTGAGAAGCTTCCCCAGTTAGGGGCCGCAATCGCGCTTGCATCTAGGTCTAGGAGTACGCCTTCCACAGGGGATCGTGGTCGCCTCGGGAGAAGCGCTGACGGCCGGGAATGCCGACTCGGCTGCGAGGAGCGCGCTGCGGCTTAACCCTCATGCCGCCCGCCCCCTCGCGCCTCCCGTGTAAGATAGTTCTTACCCACCGCGCTTCTCACGCCGTGAAAGCCACCTACACTCCCGCCGCCCCGCAGTACATGGCCCAGAGGCGCCTGCGACGCCATGCGCGGGTGTTTCACTTGTGGGCCATGGGCGTCGGCGCGGTCATCTCGGGCGATTTCTTTGGCTGGAATTTCGGACTCGCCTCGGGCGGCTTCGGCGGCATGCTGCTGGCCGTCGTCGCGATGACCGCCATGTATCTCGGGCTGTGCTTTTCCATCGCCGAAATGTCTCCCGCGTTTCCCCACGCCGGCGGCGCTTACTCCTTCGCCCGCACCGCCATGGGACCCTGGGGCGGGTACATCACCGGCCTCGCGGAGAACATGGAGTACATCCTCACGCCCGCCGTAATCGTGGTCGGCGCGGGCGGCTATCTGGGCGCCATCTTCGGCACGCCGGCCGCATGGGAGCCGGTCTGGTGGCTGGCCTGTTATGGCTTCTTCGTGGCGCTAAATATCTGGGGCGTGGAGATGGCCTTCCACGTCACGGTGGCGGTCACTCTGGTTGCGCTGGCCGTGCTGGCCATCTTCTGGATCGGCGCCGCGCCGCACTTCGACCTGCATCGCTGGGCCACGCCCTACTTCCCCGGGCGCGTCTCGCCGGTGCGCGCCACGCTGCTGGAGCTGCCTTTCGCGCTGTGGCTCTACCTGGGCATCGAACAGCTTCCGCTGGCCGCCGAGGAGAGCCACCACCCCGCACAGGACATGCCGCGCGGCATCCTCTACGGCCTCCTGACGCTGATCGCCGTCTCCTTCCTCACGGTGGTCCTCAGCGCCGGCATCCCTCCCGGCGCAGCCAAAGTGGCCGCTTCCAACGAGCCGCTTTTCCTGGGCTTCCAGACCATCTTCGGCCGCGGCATCGCCACCCGCCTGCTGGCCCTGTTCGCCTGCACGGGGCTGCTGGCCAGCTTCCACGCCATCATGTATGCCTACGGCCGCCAGATCTATTCGCTCTCGCGCGCCGGTTACTTTCCCACCTGGCTCTCGGTCACGCACGGCCTGCGCGAAACGCCGCAACGCGCGCTGCTGGCCGGCTCCGCGCTGGGATTCGCCGTGGCCCTGGCTATCCACTTCCTGCCGCAGGGCAGCTCAGTGGGAGCTATCCTGCTCAATATGGCGGTCTTCGGAGCGGTGCTCGCCTACGTGCTGCAAATGGCCTCGTTCATCCTGCTGCGGCTGCGCTTCCCCGCCATCGCGCGCCCCTACCGCAGCCCGATCGGCATCCCCGGCGCAGCGCTCGCCGCCACCGTCGCCACCGTCACGCTGGTGATCCTGTTCGCCAATTCCCTCTACAACAAGGGCGTGATCGGCGCGGCGATCTGGTTTCTGCTCGGCATCGGCTACTATGCGGTGCATGCGCGCCACCGCCTGGTGCTGGCACCCGAGGAAGCTTCCGCCTTCGCGCACCGGCATGAGCTTCCGTCCTTATGAACCGCCCATGAACCTCGCCGCGCTGCTTGCCAAAGCCTCTCCCGCCCGCTCGGGCGATTGCCTGGCGGGCATCGCCGCGGCCTCCGCCGAAGAGCGCGCCCGCGCCCAAATGACCCTGGCCGATGTGCCGCTCAAAGCCTTTCTGGCCGAGCCGATCGTCCCGTATGAGTCGGACGAAGTCACTCGCCTGATCTGCGATTCGCACGACGCCGCCGCGTTCGCCCCCGTCTCTCACCTCACCGTGGGCGAGTTCCGCGATTGGCTGCTCTCGGAAAGCGCCACCAGCGATGCGCTGTCCTCCCTGGCGCCCGGCCTCACGCCCGAAATGGCCGCCGCGGTTGCCAAGCTGATGCGCCTGCAGGACCTGGTGAGCGCGGCGCGCAAATGCCGCGTGGTGACGCGCTTCCGCTCCACCATCGGACTCCCCGGCCGCCTGTCCACGCGCCTCCAGCCCAACCATCCCACCGACGATCTGAAGGGCATCGCCGCCAGCGTCCTCGACGGCCTCTCCTACGGCAACGGCGATGCCGTCATCGGCGTCAACCCGGCCTCCGACAACCTGGCTACGGTGGAGGCCATCCTGCAGCTTCTGGACCGCATCCGCCAGCGCTACCAGATTCCCACACAGATCTGCGTGCTGGCCCACGTCACCACGCAGCTTCAGGCGCTGCGGCGCGGCGCGCCCATCGACCTGGTGTTCCAGTCGATCGCCGGAACCGAGGCCGCCAACGCCTCCTTCGGCGTGAACCTCGCGCTGCTGGATGAAGCCTGCCAGGCCGCCCGCGAGTTGGGCCGCGGCGAGCACGTCATGTACTTCGAGACGGGGCAGGGAAGCGCGCTTTCCGCCAATGCCCATCGCGGCATCGACCAGCAGACTTGCGAAGCGCGCGCGTATGCGGTGGCCCGGCGCTACCGGCCTCTGCTGGTCAACACCGTGGTTGGCTTCATCGGCCCCGAGTATCTCTACGATGGCAAGCAGATCATCCGCGCCGGGGTGGAAGACCATTTCTGCGGCAAGCTGCTCGGCCTTCCCATGGGCTGCGATATCTGTTACACCAACCACGCCGAGGCCGACCAGGACGATATGGACGCGCTGTTGACGCTCGCGGGCGTGGCGGGCTGTAACTACATCATGGGCGTGCCCGGCGCCGACGACGTGATGCTCCACTACCAGAGCACCAGCTTTCACGACGCGCTCTATTTGCGCGCCACGCTGGGCCTGCGCCCGGCCCCCGAATTCGAAGCCTGGCTGGAAAACCGGCCGCCGCTGCTCCCCGCGCCATGGCTATTGACCTGAGATCGTTCACGCCCGCCAGAGTCGCCCTGGGCCGCACGGGCCACAGCCTGCCGACCGCCGAGTTGCTGCGCTTCCGCCTGGATCATGCCCGCGCCCGCGACGCGGTGTATGAACCGCTCGATCCGCAATCGCTGGGAGTACCGCACCGGCTTCTGACCAGCGCCGCCCCGGACCGCACGACTTATTTGCAACGCCCCGATCTGGGACGGCAGCTTAGCCGCGAGTCGCGAGAGAAGCTCACAAAGGGCGATTACGATGCCGCCATCGCGATCGCCGACGGACTTTCCGCGCCGGCCGTACACCACCATGCGGTGCCGCTGCTGGAAGCGCTCCGTCCCTACCTGGCGGATTGGCGCCTCGCGCCGCTGAGCGTGGTGTTACAAGGGCGGGTCGCCATCGGAGACGAAATCGGCGAGCTTCTGGGCGCAAAGTTAGTCGTGATGTTGATCGGCGAGCGGCCGGGACTTAGTTCGCCGGATAGCCTGGGCGTTTATCTGACCTGGGACCCGCGCCCGGGCCGCACCGATGCCGAGCGCAACTGTATCTCGAACATCCGCGCGGAAGGGATCGGCTACGAAGTGGCCGCCCGGCAGTTATCCTTCTTGATGCAGCAGTCCCGGCTGCGGCGGATCTCGGGCATTCACTTATCGACAATGGGGTACGAGTTAGAATAAACGGAGGGTCACGTATGTTTTTGAGATCCGCAAACCGGTACCTGCTGCTTCTGCCTCTCACCCTCGCCGCCGCGACCTACCCGCCCTCCGGCGAAGACTTCCCCAATCCCGAGCGCGGCTTCTACGTGCAGGCCGTCTACAATCCCGAGCGCGGGCAAACGCGACCGCTCTCCGCCGACGTGTTGCGCCGCGCCCGCGACAACGGCATGAGCCTCCTGCGCATGTACTGGATCCTCTCCGAATTCCGCGACCGCCCGCTCTCCCCGGCCATGCTCGACCGCGTCCGCGCCGATTTCGCCACCGCCCGCGCCTGCGGCATCAAGGTGATCGGCCGCTTCGGCTACAATTTCGGTCCCATCGGCGCGCCCGATGCCCCTCTAGAGCGCGTCCTCGGCCATCTCGACCAACTCCGCCCGGTGCTGCGAGAGAATGCCGATGTGCTCGCCTTTCTCGAAGCCGGCTTCATCGGCACGTGGGGCGAGTGGCACAATTCCACCAACGGACTGATGGGTCACACCCGCGAGATCGTCGCCAAGATACTCGACGTACTTCCGACCGATCGCACGCTGGCCCTGCGCTATCCGCGCCTCAAGACCGATCTCTACGGCCCGGAGCCGCTCACCGCTCAGGAAGCTTTCAGCGCCATCCCCAAGGCACGCATTGGCGCCCACAACGATTGCTTCCTGGCCTCCGAAACCGATTGGGGCACATGGTCGAAGAACATCGCCGCCGAGAAGGCCTTCTACCATCAGGACAATCTCTTCGTCCCGCAGGGCGGCGAGACCTGCAACTTCCAGGAGGACGCCCAGCCCTTCATCGGTTGCGAAAACGCCCTCCGGGAACTCGCCTTCCAGCGCTTCAACACGCTCAACGACGGCTACCAACAGGAAGTGCTGGACTCCTGGACCAAGGGTGGCTGCATGCCGGAAATCCGCCGCCGTCTGGGCTACCGATTCCGCCTGGTCGATTCTTCGGCGCAAGTCGAGGGCAAGAACCTGCGGGTGTCGGTCACGGTGCGCAACGACGGCTTCGCCAATCTCTACAACCCGCGTCCCGTGGTCCTCGTCCTGCGCGACCGCGCCGTGGGCCGCATCGAGCGCGTCCCTGTGGCTGCCGATCCGCGCCGCTGGATGCCGTCGGAGGCCACGACCTTCACCGTCACCGCTACCCTGCCTCCCGGCGAGTACGATATCCTGCTGCACATGCCCGATGCGGCCCCATCCCTTCGCGACCGCCCGGAGTATGCCGTCCGCTTCGCCAACCCGGGCGTCTGGGAGCCCGCCACCGGAATGAACCGCCTGGCGGAGTCGGCGGCCATCGGGAAGTAGCCTGGAGGAACGGACATGGCTGAAACTCGCGCCGATACGCTGACCGGGATCGCGATGGGCTATTTCCGCAGCCGAGTCCTCTCGGCCGCCGCGCGCTTGGGCGTGGCGGATGCCCTGGGCGACGACGAGCGATCCGTCAACGAACTCGCCGCTACGTGTGGCGCCCACCCGGCCGCTTTGTACCGCCTGCTACGCGCTCTCGCCAGCTTCGGTGTGGTCGCAGAAACCAGGCCGGAACGCTTCGTCCTCGCGCCGTTTGGCGTTCCGCTGCGTAAAGATCATCCCAATTCAGAATGGGCCTCGGTGGTATTCTGGTCGGACCTGCTGGCCGACAGTTGGTCGTATCTGACCGAGTGCATCCGGACTGGAGGAACCGCAGCAGGCGTTCGGCCCAACGGTGTCCCATCGCGCTGGTCGCAGGATCCCAACGCAATGGCCATCTTCCGCGCCGTCATGGGCACGGCGCCCGCGGAGGATTACATGCCTATCGCGCGTGCCTGGGACTTCTCGAAGTACCACGTGGTGGCCGACCTTGGCGGAGGCGGAGGCGCGCTGATTGCCGCCATTCTGAAATCCTTTCCGAACGTGCGCGGCATGTTAGTCGATCGTAAAGAGGCTATCGATGCCGCGGCCCCGCGATTCGAGAGAGAGGGGCTTCAGGATCGCTGTAAGTTACTGGCCGCCGATCTATGCAGCGAGGTACCAGCCGGCGCCGACGTTTATTTCCTGAAGCACGTGCTTCACGGATATGAAGATGGGGCGGCTATCGAGATCCTCCGCCACTGCCGGTCGGTGCTGCCGGGCGAGGGCCGCCTCCTGGTGATCGAGTTTGTTCTGCCGGATGTCGTCGATCATCCGGATCCGGAGCTGGAAACCCGGTTGATGAGCGACCTTAATATGTTGGCGGTTACGGGAGGCAAGGAGCGTAGCGCTGTCGAATGGAAGACGCTGTTGAGCAGCGCCGGCTTCGAGTGCCGGCGCATCATCCCAGTTGCCGGTGACTTGTGTTCGATCATCGAGGCTGCCTGACGGCGCTCGCCCCCGAGGCGCCCTACCGGTGGCTCGCCTGGTAATGCTCCGCGAGCAGATCCTCGCCGAAGTCGCCGTTGAAATCCCGCCACACCGAGTGGATGTGGTTGGCGTTGTTTTGCGTGTCGTCGTACTCGATCAGAAACGCCGGCGTCTGGATCCGGTAGTAATGCGGCTGGCCGCGCTCGATGCCTCCCGCCCAGGCGAAAAACCCATTGGCCTGCGTCTTGCGGAACTGTTCCATGCGCATTTCGGCAATCTGCGGCGGGAAGTTGTTGGCGTACTCGGACACCAGTTCGGCCAGGATCTCCTTCTCTTTCGCAGTCATCTTGGCGACCGGCAAACCGTTGGGCTGCCCGCTCAGCGCGGCCTTGCGCGAATCGAAAGTAATAATATCCTTGTAAGCCGTCTTATCCACGATGGCTATCTCGCGCTGCGGTTCGCTCAGCGAGTGAATCAGCTCGCGGCCGATATCTTCCTCGCGCATCAGCGCCCGCAGTCCGGCCCGCGGTCCTTCTTTCACTTCGGCGGGATTGGCGCCGAAGAAACTCGGACTCGAAGCGATGCGGCCATTGGCGACGGTGAAGTTCAGGCTGATATGGTGGCCCTCAAAACGGTAACCCCAGGTGCCTTGCTCGGCCGGCTCGCCGAAAATCGAGACGTAGTATTTCTCGGGGTCGCGCTCCGGACCGGTGCCCTTTTCCATCTCCTTAAGGATCTGGTCCAGGCTCATGATGGTGTGGGCCTTGATGATGCCCTGCTGGGACAGGCCCGCCGAAAGCAGCGCCTCGGCCAGGTGCTTCTGCGCGGAGGTCATCTCGCGCAACGCCACGCCCTTCCGCTCCAGAGGAACGAAGTGCCAGTTCATGCGCTCATCGGTTCCAAAAGGAAAAGTCGTGCGCGCCCTCAGCTCCGGGGTCAGCGAAGCCAGGTACGCGCGGGCCGCGTTGGTCATTACCCCCTGCTCGGTGGTGCGCTCATAGGCCGCCGCCAGCAGCGCGAACCCGCAAACTGCAATCACCGGACGCTTCCATGTATCCATGTATTCATGCCCCCTCCTCCCTGTGACCATACTCCGCTTGGCGGCAATTTGCAAGGCGGGTCTCCGGGGGGTCCCCGTGCCGGCGCGCTGTGAGGCCCGCGGGCTGGGCACTTTTCGCCGGTGATCACGACGGATACATAGGGCCGCGGCACCGCCCGGCCGTAATGTTATAAACTCATAGAAAGAGCCACAAACCAAATGACCATTGATGAACGGCTGGAGAAACTGACCGAACGGCATGAGGCGCTCGCCCAAACCGTCGGACTGCTGGCGGCCGATGTCAGAGAGTTGGCGGCCGAGAACCGACAGATGGCGGCCGAGAACAAAGAGCGCGACCGTCGTCTGGGCGAAATCATGGAGGGCGTAGCCAGGCTCCTCCACATCGCCGAGATTCACGAGCAGCGCATCGAGCGTCTCGAAGAGGGCCACCACTAAGGCCCGCCGCCCCGTTACCAATCCCACTTTCACCGAGTCAAGCAGACGGGCACCCTCAATCCCCGGTCCCTGGCGGTCGCACGCCCACCGCCGCGCATACCCGCCAGCACGGGTTTCCATTTTTGAGGCAGAATCTATCTATGCGATCTAAAACTCTGGTTGCGATTGCCCTGCTGGCGTGCGGCGCGGCGGCGCCTGCCATGGCGCAGCGAGGTGGACGAGGCGGGCGGGGCGGTGGACGGGGCGGCCGCGGAGGGGGAGGCGGAGAAGTCTTCGTGCTGCGGCCGGCGCGGGTCTTCGATGGCGAGAGCCTGCAACAGGGCTGGGCGGTGCGGGTGAGCGGCGAGCGGATCGAAGCCGCGGGCCCCGTGGCCGGCGTGGATACAGCCGGCGCCAAGCTCATCGATCTGCCGAATACCACTCTGCTGCCGGGCCTGGTGGAAGGCCACTCGCACATGATGCTGCACGCTTACAATGAGACGCCCTGGAACGATCAGGTGGCCCACGAGGGCCTGGCGCTCCGGACCGCGCGCGCCGTCAACCATCTGCGCGACACCCTGCTGGCGGGCTTCACCACCATGCGCGACCTGGGCACAGAGGGCGCCGCGTACGCCGACGTGGAATTGAAGCAAGCGGTCCGTGAGGGCATCATTCCAGGACCTCGAATTCTGGCCTCCACGCGCGCCATCGTGGCCACCGGCAGCTACGCGCCCAAGGGGTTCGCGCTGGAGTGGCGGGTGCCGCAGGGCGCCGAGGAGGCCGATGGCGTCGAGGGCGTGATGCGCGTGGTGCGCGATCAGATTGGCCACGGCGCCGATTGGGTGAAGCTGTACGCCGATTACCGCTGGGGGCCTGGGCAGGGCGCGCATCCCACCTTCACCCTGGACGAGTTGAAGGCCGCGGTCGAGACCGCTCATAGCGCGGGGGCGCCCCTCACGGTGCATTCCTCGACTCCCGAGGGCATGCGCCGCGCGATTCTGGCGGGCGTGGATACGATCGAGCATGGCGATGGCGGCACGCCCGAGATTTTCAAGATGATGGCGGAACACCACGTGGCGCTGTGCCCCACGCTGGCCGCGGGTGACGCCACCGCCCAGTATGCCGGATGGCGCAAGGGGGAGGGTCCCGAACCGGCCGGCATCGCCCGCAAGCGCGCCAGCTTTCAGGCGGCGCTGGCGGCGGGGGTGACCATCCTCAGCGGCAGCGATGTGGGCGTGTTCACGCACGGCGAGAACGCGCGTGAGATCGAGCTGATGGTGGCCTACGGCATGGGCGCCACCGACGCGCTGAAGGCCGCCACCTCGGTGGCCGGCCAGGTGTTGCACATGGAGATCGGAGAGGTGAAGCCTGGGATGCTGGCCGACCTGATCGCCGTGGAGGGCGATCCAACCAAGGACATCTCGGCCTTGCGGCACGTCACCTTCGTGATGAAGGGTGGGACGGTGTACAAGGGGCAGTAGATGTTGCTGAGCGATCTCCGTTACACGGCGCGCACCCTGCGCAAGGCCCCGGCGTTTACCGTTACCGCGATTCTCACGCTGGCCCTGGCCATCGGTGCGAACACCGCGATTTTCAGCGTGGTCAACGCAGTGATGGTGCGGTCCCTGCCCTTCGCCAGGCCGGATCGCCTGGTCTGGGTGGCGGAGAAGAACGACAAGCTGAAGCAGCCTTTCTTTGCGGCGTCGGTTCTGAATTACCTGTCGTGGCGCGAGCAGGCGGGGAGCCCTTTGGGCCCCTTCGAGCAGCTCGCGGCCATCAAGGGGGCCAATTTCAGTCTCACCGGACGGGGCGATCCCGAGCAGTTCGCCGGCAATGCCATCAGCCCGTCGTTGTTCCCGCTGCTAGGCGTCCGGCCGGTGGCGGGCCGCGGATTCCGCGAAGGTGAAGACCTGCCTGGAAGTCCGCCGGTGGCGATGATTGGCGAAGGTCTCTGGAAGCGGCGCTTCGGCGGTGAGACCTCGTTGCTCGGGCAAACCGTGACGCTGAACGGCGTCGCCTGCACGGTGGTGGGGATCGCGCCGGAAGCGCCCGCGCTCCTGTCCAAAGGCGACATCTGGACGCCGCTGACCATCGACCGCACCAAAGAGATCCGCCTCCAGCACGTAATCGTCGCCGTGGGGCGGCTCAAACCCGGCGTGACGGTGGAGCAGGCGCAGGCCGAGATGGACACGGTGGCGCGCCGCCTGGGACTGCAGTATCCGGAAATCAAGGACTGGGGCATCCATTTGCAGACGTTCTACAACTGGCTCGTGCCCGTCCCATTGCGCACCGCGCTGGTGGTCCTGATGGGCGCCGTGGTGCTGGTGCTGCTGATCGCGTCGGCCAACGTGGCGAATCTGCTGCTCTCGCGGGCGGCATCGCGGCAGAGGGAGATCGCCGTGCGCATCGCCGTGGGCGCCGGCCGCGGCAGGCTGCTGCGGCAACTGCTCACCGAGAGCCTGGTGCTTTCCGCGTTGGGCGGCGGCGCAGGCCTCGCCGCGGCCGAGTGGGCGGTGCGGCTCATGAACACCTCGCTGCCGCCGGGCGTGCTGCCGAACGCGCTGCCCGTGCAGAAGATCTCGATGGATTCGACGGTCCTGCTCTTCGCCTTGGGAATTACGCTGGCGGCCGGGCTGCTCTTTGGAATGGCGCCCGCATGGCAGGCGTCGCGCACCGACCTGCACAGCGTGCTGAAAGAAGGCGGCCGTTCGTCGGTGGGAGGCGCGCGGGCCCTTCTGCGCAATGGGTTGGTAGCGGGGGAACTGGCGCTGGCCACCATGCTGCTAATCGGCGCCGGCCTGCTGCTGGAAAGCCTGATGCACCTTCAGAGTGTGCGCCTGGGGTTCCGGCCGGAAGGCCTGCTGACGTTCCAGCTTTCGCCGCCGGCGGTGAAATATCCGGACATCGTGAAGGCCGCGGCGTTTTATCGCGAGCTGCTGGAACGCCTGCGGACTCTGCCGGGCGTGCGCGGCGCCGCCATCTCCAGCGGCTTGCCGTTCGGCGCCGGCGTTTACAGCCGAACGCCCACGGCCCCGGTAGGTAAGTCCCTGCTGCAGCCGGGCGACTCGCTCCCGATCGACTGGCGCAGCGTAAGCGCGGACTATTTTCGCACCATGCGGATTCCGCTGGTCGAGGGACGGTACTTTACCGACGAAGATACGGCCACCGCGCCGCCGGTCATGATCGTCAGCCAGGAAACCGCGCGGCGGGCGTGGGGCCAGGCGGACCCCTTGGGAAGAGTGATGCGCATCGTGGGATCGGGCAAGGAGTTCACCATCGTCGGGGTGGTGGGCGACGTGCACAACTCGGCCTTGAACGAGGATCCCGGGCCGGCCATGTACTACTCGGCCTGGGCGCGGCTGTGGCCTACCATGGACATCGTGGTGCGGACCGCGGGCGACCCGCTCTCGGCGCTCCCGGCGGTGCGGCAGCGGGTCCGCGCACTGGACTCCGAGATGCCTGTTTCGACCGTGCGGTCCATGGGACAGTGGCTCTCCGCCAGCGCCGCCCAGCCACGCTTGAATGCCCTGCTGGTGGCGGTGTTCGCCTGCGTGGCGATGCTGATGGCGGCCATCGGAGTGTACGGCGTGCTGTCGTACTCGGTGAACCAGCGGACGCGTGAAATCGGCCTGCGTATGGCCATGGGTGCGCCGCGCGCCACCGTGCTGCGGTTGATCGTGAGGGAGGGGATGCTGGTGGCGCTGGCTGGGATCGTCGCGGGATTGGCGGGGGCCTTGGGGGTGAGCCGGGTTCTGGCGAGCCTGCTTTACGGTGTGCCGGAGCGCGACCCGGCGACCTTCGCGGGAGTGGCCGCGGCGCTGGCGGTGGTGGCTCTGGCGGCCTGCGCGGCGCCGGCATGGCGCGCATCCAAGGTGGATCCGATGGTGGCGTTGCGGTGCGAATAGCGCAGTGGGCAGCCAATCCTGGGGTGCCCTCCGGGCCCTGCCGGTCTTCCGCCGGCACTCCTCGCTCCGGGCCTGGTGGGCAGGCGGGCCCAGGGGCGCCCCGCCTGCCCTCGCTCCAGCGCAGCGGCAGCGGGCGCGGCGAGTTTCGCTCGCGCCGGGCAGGCGAATCGGCCGCCCCACCAACAGCTCCAGCATACGTTACCGGCGAAAGGAGCCTGACGCATGAAGATCCATAGCTTGCTAATCGCAGTCGCGCTGGCCGGCCATCTGGCGGCGGCCACTTGCGAGAGCCTGACCAGCCTGGTGCTGCCGAACACCAGCATCACCGTGGCGCAGACGGTGACCGCCGGGAGCTTTTCGCCGCCCAACGGACAGCCAGTGAGCAATCTGCCGTCCTTCTGCCGCGTGGCCGGTGCGATCCATCCGGTCGAGGATTCCAGCATCACGTTCGAGGTGTGGATTCCCAGCGCGGACTGGAACGGCAAGTTCGAGGGGATCGGCAACGGCGGTTACGCGGGGTTCATCAGCTATTCGGCGTTGGGCAACGCCGTGAGGCGCGGTTACGCGGCCGCGGCCACGGATACCGGGCATAGCGGGACCGCGGACGTGAATGCCTCGTGGGCGCTGGGGCATCTGCAAAAGGCGATCGACTTCGGCTACCGCGCGATCCACGAAACCGCCGTGAAGGGCAAGGCCATCGCGGCGGCGTTCTACGCGAGCGCCATCCAGCACGCCTACTTCAACAGTTGTTCCAACGGCGGGCGGCAGGCGCTCATGGAGGCGCAGCGCTATCCCGAGGATTACGATGGCATCGTGGCCGGAGCGCCAGCCAATTACTGGACGCACCTGCTGACCGAAGCGCTGTGGGATGCGCAGGCGCTCAAGGAGCCCGGCGGCTACATTCCGGCGGCTAAACTGCCGGCCATTGAAAACGCCGTGCTGGCGGCCTGCGACGCGGCCGACGGAGTCACGGATGGCGTGGTGGACGACCCCTCCGCGTGCCGCTTCGACCCCTCTGCTTTGCTCTGCAAAGCGGCCGAGTCGGACGCGTGTCTCACCGCCCCGCAGGTGGCGGCGCTGCGCAAACTGTACGATGGACCGGGCGCGCGGATTTTTCCCGGGCACGCGCCGGGCGGCGAAAGCGGCGCCGGCGGTTGGGCGGCCTGGGTGACCGGAACCGCGCCCGAAAAGAGCCTGGGCCTGGCGTTCGGCTCGCAGTTCTTCAAAAACATGGTGTATGAAAACGCCGCGTGGGATTACCGCCAGTTCAGCCTGGAGCGCGACGTCAAGAAGGCGGACGCCAAGCTGGCCCACGTGCTGAACGCGACCGATCCGGACCTCAGTAAGTTCGCGCGGCGCGGCGGTAAGTTGATTCTGTATCACGGCTGGAGCGACCCCTCCATTTCGCCCTACAACAGCATTAACTATTACAACCGCGTAGCAGCCAAATTAAGGGCCAAAGAGACCGCCGGCTTTGTGAGGCTCTACATGGCGCCGGGCATGCAGCATTGCGGCGGAGGCCCGGGGCCGAGCAGCTTCGACATGAACAAGCCCATCGAAGCCTGGGTGGAGCAAGGCGTGCCGCCCGGCCCAATCGTCGCCACCAAGCCAGGCCGCAGCCGCCCGCTGTGTCCGTATCCGGAAGTGGCGCGGTGGAAAGGCAGCGGCAGCACCGACGATGCCGCCAATTTCACTTGCGTGATGGCGGAGGGGGAAGGGAAGCGGTAACGTCACTGTCAGAAGCATTCGGCGTGAAGCTATCGGCGCGATTTGGGGTAGCGAGTGCCCGCGGGATACTGCTCCTTTCAAGCGCCCGTCAGCCGCCGGCAATTCGCGCGGCCAGCTTTCCAGAAGGACATCGGGCTCGCGTCGGGCCACTTTCCGGAAACCCCGTTTCAAGTAAGCCGCTGGCGCGGCGGACGCTTCGCGTTTCTATGGGTGCGGCCCTTGCTCGCAGAAAAGCCTCCCTGTTTGCTTCGTACGGAACATGGAGGTAGCATCAATGCGTGCCTTGCAGGCCCCACCTCGGCCTCCCTACCTCTCAAGCAAATCAGTACGAAAGTACCAAAACACCATTCAAAATGCATAGCTGGTCGCGTCCGCCGCAAGCGCCAGCGGCTCACTTGAAACCGCTCTATCGAAAGTGACGCGGCGATCCGCCATCGCTCACGCCGGAAGTCCATCTGGCCGCGTCACTTCCGATAGAGTGCTAACGTGTATCGTCCAGTACGCCGGTTTTCGGCGGCGGTGTAGTTGAAAAGGGCATCTTTCGAGTCTTCGGATGTGGATGACGAAAAATCAAAGCGAGTGGCCGCGACTTGTTGTGATAGAACCGGTTCGTTTGCGCCGCGTGGCGCGCGGCTGTCGTTTGTCGCCGCGCCACTTTCCCCTCAATGCGCCGTATTCGATAATCGAAGAGAAGATGCGAGGACGAAGCCGAATGCGGAGAGCATGCCTTCAGGTTTGGAGCGCATGGTTCATCGTGGTAGCGCCCGGAATCTGCTCCTCCTTCAGCGCTGTCGCGCTGACCGACGGTGGGAGTCCGGTATCGACGGCGACCGTACGCTGGAACAACCAGGCAGTCCGAGTGCCTTCGTTTCCGCATGAGACACCCGTCTGCTCTCCCCCAACGGTAACAGGATCGGCCAAGACGGCCTCTGACCGGAGTTTTACAGACGCTCCTTGTATACTAGGCACCAATTTCAACCGGCGCACCTCTTGCTGCGCCGAATAAAAGGTCAGGTTATGCCAAGGGTTAGATCCATTTTGGAGTACGCCATCCTCTTACTGGCGCTTGCTGCGCTGCCAACTGCCCAAGCCCAGATCAAGATTCTCTCGGTTGTCAACTCGGCTTCGTTCCAGGCGGGTCTGCCAGCCGGCGGGGCACTGGCTACGGTTTTTTGCACCGGATTACCCACTCCGCCGGGAACCTACACCGCTCCTACGTCCCCCCCTCTGCCGCTCTATCTGGCGGGCGTCCAGGTGCAGGTCAACAGCGCCGTCGCGCCCGTCCTTGCAGTTGTGATCCCTCAGGCGGGAGACTCGGCTCCGGCTCAAATTAACTTTCAGGTTCCGTTGGAGCGCAATTCAACCGCTTCCACAGCCGTCAACAGCGATCAGGGTACGCTGTTTATCCGGACCGTTGACGCAAGCGGAGTTCCTAACGGCGCGGGATCGGCGGTACTTACACCTGTTCCCAATGCCGGGCAGGGCGCGTTCTTTCAGGACGCAAACGGGTACGCCATTGCATTCCACAACTCCGACAATGCCCCGGTTACCGTCCAGAACCCCGCTCACGCCGGCGAGACCATCACCGCTTATGCGGATGACTTGTTTCTGGTATGGCCGCCTCCTCCGATCGCCATGCCTGTCGCGGCACAGCCGCTCTACCAACTTGGGCCGTCACAGGGAGCCTTAAGCGATCAGCTATCGTACTGCTGCTACCTGTACCTGCAAACGTATCCGAGCTATTACCCCAGCGAGCCCCCTGGCACGACGGGGGGGTATTACACCAATACCCCGGCGCTCCAGACCGTGTCCTTTCAGTTGGCTCCCGATCTCATTGGGGTCGAGCAAATCACATTTGTGGTTCCGGCCAACCAACAGCCGGGGAACTGGCCCTTGTTCTTCGATGCCGGCTCCTGCCCCAACGGCAATCCGACGCCAGGAGCCTGCGGGTACCCCAGTATGGGCGCCGTCGCCAGCCCGTACGTGCTACTGCCGGTAGGGTGAGCAATAGGTATGGGCACTCAAGGTGCGCTCTTATGCGCTTGTAGGGCTTCCTGGAGTTCGGTCCAACGCCGACCTTCATAGAGCGATCTCAACTCAGCATCTGCAAGGTGGTCGAATCGGCGACAGCAAGGGCAAAGCGATCAGCAATGCACTGATCGCTATTTGCGTCCGCATATCCGAGAGACTACCGTAATGAGACATCTCAGTGGCTCGAAAGTGGGATCTCCTTCCATTGACCCTGGCCGGGCAGTCGGGGCGCTGGGCCCGCCGGGAGTAGTTACCGAAATGCCCGTGCATCGTCCAGAACGACCGTCTTTGTGATCGGAATCTTAACTAAACGTTGACTGTCCAATAGAGCGCCGTCCTTCACTTTAGAGAGCGATTGCGAAAGGGTGACTACTGCACGGCAACGGTCACCCCGCTTTGGCTCTGGAACGAGCCGACCGAGAAAGTGATGGGTACCGCTGGGCCGGGAGTGACCCCCGCGGCCACCACGGCGTTCACCTGAAACAGTCCGGAGACCGCGCCTGGCGCCGGCCCCGCATATTCCACGAACGCGCTCACGCCGCCGATAGTGACGCTCACGGGCGCGCTGTTCTGTACACCGACCCCGGTGCCGAAGATTTGAATCACGCTCCCGCGCGCGGCGGGATTGGCCGGCGAATTGACGGAGTTGTCCTGATTCAACACGGCGGCCGGTCCTTGGCCCGAAGAATCCAGTGTGAAGATGGCCGGACTGGCGGCAGCGACCGGGATGGTCCAGGCCGTGGATTGGCCGTCGTTCATCACCTGCACATTCACGATGGGGTTGCCGGCCACCTGCGAGGGCACGACCGCATTGACCTGCGAGGGCGACGCGTAGATTAATGTGGCCGGCGTCTGGTCGAAAAATACCTGAGTCGGCGGGGAGTTCGGGGACTGTGGGCCGATCCCGACGCCGAAAATGGTGGCGATCTCGCCCGGCGCGACCGAGCCTTGGACGGCAGACGCGCCGTTTACCACCGAGCCCAGCAGCGGTCGCTCAGGAAACGGGAACACGACGAGAGTCACCGGAATGGTAAGCGACTGGCCGGGGATTGTCACGACGATGTTGCCGGAATACGTTCCGAGCGCCAGATTGGACCCATCCATTGCTACTTCGAGGCAGGTATACGTTACCGGATCTGGGACCGTGACCGATAGCCAGTTTCCGCCATCGAGCGTGGAGGCCAGCGCGGTGATCGCGACTGGGAAGGAACCGGCGCTCACGCAGATCATGTTCGGGACGACCGGGCCCTGCTGCCCCTGCTGCCACATCCCGACGAGGCCGGGTAGGCTGGCCGAGAGAGCGGGGGCAGGCTCGCTCCAGACCGTCAAGATGACGGGGAACTGCGTCGGTCCGTAGGCGGCGCTGGAAGTCAGCGTGACCGCTCCGATGTAGGTTCCTGGCGCAAGACCGGCAGGATTCACGGTCACCGACACCGAATCGGAAGCCGGAACCGCGGCTAGCCAGTTCTCACCGGAACTGGTGGTGACGGACGCGGCGAAAGGAATGCTGGCGGGCACCCCGCTTGCGGGACACCCGGAATATAAGCATTCCGGCGTCACAGTTGCGACTTGGGCGGGCGGGGCGGGATCGCCCGCGCGGACGGAGAATTGCATAGGTTCCTCCTGGTCGGCGAGTTGCACCCCGCCGTAGACCGTCGCCAGGGCGGCTATCACCACCGTATCCCCGGAGCCGGTGAGAATCACCTCGCCGGCGTAACGGCCGGGCGCGAGGCCGCTCAGGTTCGCCGACACCGTGGCGACGGCTGGAGCAGTTCCGGGGGACGCCGTCGCCGACAACCAGTTGCCGCCGCTATCCGTTCGCACGGCGACCGAAAATGCGCCGGGAAAAACATCGCTTGAGATGACGTATGACTCCGGATTCGAAACCCCCGGTTCGGGGAACGAGGCGTAATCGACGATGGTGTTCACGAATGGAACGGCGCTGACGGTGAGCGCCACCCCGATCGCGATGGGCGTCACGTTGGGTATTGCGGCGGGTGCTATCGGCGTCAGGGTGATACTGCCGCGATAGATTCCCGGCGCCAAGCCGGTGGGATCGACCGATGCTGTGATTATCGGGAGCGTGCACGGACCGGGCGGCCCGCAAGTGGTGGCGCTCGACGGCGTAGCGGAAAGCCATTGTCCACCAGAGCCGGTGGCGACGGAAACCGTGAAGCCGACAGACTGGTAATAGTTCGCCGCCACATTGAAGCGCGTGGCAGCCGGCATCGCGGTTCCCGTTTGCCACGTCCAGGATAACGATCCGATCCCCGTCGCGATGCCAAGGGGACCGAAATTGGCCGGCGCCGGCGGGACCGAACCTGTTTCGAAGGCTGGCGGCTGGACATAGACGTTGTAAAAGGCCGTCAGCGCCAGCATCCGGATCGGCGCCGAGGCGAAAACCCTGATCACGGTATCCGGGGATGTCAATCCCACGGCCAGGTAGGAATATCCACCGGCGGCGATGCTCACCTGCACCGGCGCGGAATCTGGCACGAAGACCTCAATCGCCGCGTCGGCATCGGGGTTGGGATTCTACAGGACGAGCCAGGTCGAGCTGCCTTCAAGGGTGGCTTGCGAGTAGGCCTCCAAGGGAAGAATCGGCAGGGCATTGGCAAACGGATCTTGCGTGGAAGACGGGTTCACGGGCGGCCCCGGCCACGCAGGGTAGAAATCCACCTGAGTGCCATCGGGGTTGGTCACGCGGACGCGTTTTCCGGTGAGCTCGGTGGGCCCGGCCAGGGTCACATCAATCCGGGTGGGCGAGACGTAGGAAACCGAGGAGATGGCAACCGCCTGGATATCGACTGCGGTTGCGGCGGTGAAGCCCGTGCCATCAATGTGCACGACCGAGCCGGCGGGGAGTATGCCGGTTACCGGCTGCACGTCCGCGACGGAGAGCGTTCCGCCGATGGTCACCGTGCCCATCCCGACGCTCACCGGGTGGAAAACGCCCTCCGCGTCCTGCCAGTTGCCGCCGGTCGCGGTGACGGTGGTGGAGGTTCCCGGCGCGGCGTTGGGCAGGATCGAGACCGTCAGCGCGACGATGGGATTGCCGGCGATCTGGCCGATCCCGGCGGATTGCGAAGAGAAATGCACCTCGACGTGCAGGCTGTTCACGGTGGCGTATCCAGCGGCATCGCCGGCCGCGCTGAAGGCCGTAGCGGCGGTGACGGCTGCGAAGGCCGAAGGATCGAGATCGATAACCAGCCCGCCGCTGGCCAGAGCCTGGGGTTTGGCCAGGAAGAATTGAATTTGGGCCGTGGAGCCGGCAGGGACGGTCACGCTGGAAACATTGATATCGATCGTGGACTGGCCGTCCGCCGTGCTGGCCGCGCTGCAGATCGCGACCAGACCTGCGAACAGGCGACCTGCCACGCGAGCCGGCAGCGGCCGGAACACGCGCCGAGACCCCCTAGGAGGATTCACTCCGACTCCCTTTTGGATCGCACGATACCTCCGTCAATTCCTAAGACCGTGGACGGGCCAAAATCAACTACACCGTCACAGCCTCTTTCTCCTGTCCCTCCGGGCGGTTGGAATCTCCTGGCGTTGAACCGGCCAATTGCTGGCGTCAATGAGTCTATGTGGTCGCCACACCTCGTGGTTTTCTCGTGATCGAGAACGACAGGTGGGGTTATCGTAGAATGGCTGCAAACGGCCTTGCGGCAAGCGCCTACCGGGGTCCGGCGGGATAGTGGGATGAGTCCCATCGCGGCCTCCCCGCCGATTGCACAGACCACCGGTTCTGCAACAGCACCCGGCCCTCGATTCGCGGGGGTAACGCCCTCATCACGCCTGGGCCGCCGGCCCTTCCAGCGCTTCTCTTACTCTCCCCCAATGTCACGCCGTCATCGGCTTCCATACTCTGGCTCACGATGCATCTGTTACCGGACAGCTCCCCGGCGTGCCTTCTCGAATTCCACTCTGCGAAGTTGAGCCGATTCGCACCTCTACGATCCGGTTGGGGACCAGTTCGCGGGCCAGCTCCACCTTCAGATAATTGGCGGTCAGCGCGGCGCCGGGCTCATGCAGGGTGACGGCGGAGAGCGTGCGGCCCACCATGCTCTCGCGAAAGGCGCGGTTCTTTTCGGCGGCCAACTCGCGCAGGATTCGGTTGCGCTCCTTGCGCACCGGCATGGGCACGGCCCGCGGATCTTGGGCCGCCGGAGTGCCCGGACGCTCGGAGTAAGTGAAGACGTGCAGGTAGGTGAAGGGCAGGCTCTCGATGAATCGGCGGCTCTCCTCGAAATCCGCGGCGGTCTCGCCGGGGAAACCCACCATCACGTCGGCCCCGATGGCGGCATCCGGCATCAGGGCGCGCGCCTTGAGGATGCGGTCGGCATAGTGGCGCGGCCGGTACTTGCGATGCATCCGCCGCAGAACCCGGTCGCATCCCGATTGCAGGGGCGCGTGTACGTGCGGGGCGATGCGCGGCGAGGCGGCCATCAGGCCCAGCAGGTCGTCGGAGAAATCCATCGGCTCGACCGAGCTGAGACGCAGCCGCTCGATTTCGGTTTCCTCCAGCAGACGGCGAATCAGGCCGGCCAGGCGCAGGCCGCTGCCCGGTTCGCGGCCCCAGCGGCCCAGGTTGATGCCGCTGAGCACCACCTCGCGATAGCGCGCCGCCAGAGCGCGCACCTGTTGGATCACCTGCCCGGCAGGGGCGCTGCGGCTGCGCCCGCGCACGAACGGGATGATGCAGAAAGAGCAGCGGTTATTGCAGCCGTCCTGGATTTTCAAATTGGGCCGCGTGCGGTCGCCGGCGGCGTCTTCCACGGGCGCGGAGAGAAACTCGTGCTGCGCGAAGATATCGCCCACATGGATGTTGCCGTGGTAAGGCACGGCCGTGGTGGGGCATGCTTCAGCCTGCCCTTCGTCCCGCGCCATCGTCACCAGGTCGGCGATCTGCGTCTTGTGCGAGTTGCCGACCACCCATTCCACGCCGGGAAGCGCGGCCAAGTCGTGGGGGGCGCGTTGTGCGTAGCAGCCGGTCACCAGGATGCGCGCGGCCGGATTCTCGCGATGCACGCGGCGGATGGTCTGGCGCACGTCGTCGTCGGCCGAGCTGGTGACGGTGCAAGTGTTGAGCACCACCAGGTCGGCCGAGGCCCGCTCGCCCGCGGCTTCCAGGCCCTTGGCCGAGAGCAGCGATTCCAGCGCGGCTCCATCGGCCTGGGTGGCCCGGCATCCGAAGTTCTGCACGAAGTACGTCCCCACCCTTGTATTATGCGGCATTGGCAGCCAGCGCCTGGTGGCCTCTTTCGGGGTGGCGCCTACTCGGGCGCAGGTACCCAGCGTAGCGTGTGTAGATCTCGCATCAGGAAGACCATGCTGTTGCCCTCAGCGCCCAACAAGGTCCCTTCGGGCACATCGAACGCCACCGCATTCCAAACGCCGGCGGAGCGGTCGAAGACCTTGAGTTGACGTCCATCTATGCGCCAAGCTGTTCCATTTGACGTTATGGCGTAAGGGCGGCGGCCATTGGGAGTGTCCCATCGGCCTTTCTCCTGCCCATTCAGATCCGTCTGGACCCACAGATTCGGTCGATGCAGGATTGCCTCAACTCGCTGGTTCGCCACCCGAAGCGACCATAGACCCGACATCGGCATAATCAGCGGCTCACCCGGAGGATAATTGACGGAAGGAAACGACGCTCGGGGAAGAAACTCACCCAATTCTCTCCCATCCTGCGCATAGTTCCGCAATGTAGAGTAATCGGCCGTCAGGCTGGCCGTGTTCTCCCCACCAAGCCATCCGATGGTCCATATAGAATGGTCCAGACCGAATGCGACCTGAGTGGGTAGATAGCTGCCGGTATCCAGGAACCGGATCTGGGCTCCTGTGCGGTCAAATAATGCGATCCCACCACGGCCCGCAATTCCGGCTGCCGAGACGCCTCGAATCGCCGCAGCCATGGTTCCGTCCGAATCTACGGCCGCATTCTCGATAAGGGCCCAATCCGATCCAGGCACTCTAGCCGCCACGCTGTACATGAGCGCCCCATCCAGAGCAAACACGTCGACTTGGTGGTCCCAATCGTAGACCACCAGATAGCCGCGATCGAATGTCGGCGTGGTGTTCAGCGGCGTCAGGTTGCGCTGATAATACACGTCATGCACCTGAGCGGTCGCTGACGCACCGGACATTATGAGAAGGAGCAAGAACAGCACCTGCATGAACCCTCCTTTAATGGATTATGACGCGAACAGCGAGTAGGTGTGTAGCGCGAGGAGCCGGTTTTTATCCCCCTCCAATCCTGATACCCTGACCCCCATAGGATGACCGACCGCAGCCGCCTTCTCTCCCCGCCCGGCCCGTGCGTGCCGCCGCACGAGCCGCCCGCCGTTTGCGTGGTGGGCACTCACTGGGGCGAGAGCCACTTGGAAGCGTTGCGCCAGGCCGCCCCCAAAGTCCGGCTGTTCCTGTGCGGCCTCGACGAGCGGCGCGCGGGACGTATCGCACGCCGGTGGAAAGCCGAGGGCTACTTCGTGGGACTGGAGGCTGCCGTGCGCGATCCGCGGATTCGCGCCGTGACCCTGGCCCTCCCGCACCATCTCCATCGCGAGGCCGCCCGGATGGCGCTTCTCGCGGGAAAGCACGTGCTGGTGGAAAAGCCGATGGCCACCACTTTGGCGGATGCCGATGCCATGATCGACGCGGCGCGCCACAGCGGCTCGATCCTGATGGTGGCCGAGAATATGCACTATCGTCCCACGCTCGGCGCGGTATGCCGGCGCGCGCTGGCGGGCGATCTGGGCGAGCCGCTGCATATGCTCGCGCAGACTGGAGCGCCCCGCCATCCCGAAGGCTGGGTGGCCGATCGCGAGAAACTGGGCGGCGGCGTCTTCATGGATATCGGCATCCACTACGTCCGCGCCATGCGCCTGCTCTTGGGCGAGCCCGGCCAGGTGGCCGCCTTTCGCCCCATGCAGGTGCGCACCGAAATGAGCGGAGAGGACGGTTTTTCGGCGATCTTCTCGAACCCCCGCGGCTGGCAATGCCAGATCGTCACCACCTGGGCGGCTACTCTGGGCAAGCTGCCGGATATCATCCTGGTTGGCTCCCGCGGCACGTTCCAGCTTTGGCCGCGGACGGGCTATTTCGATTACTACCCGATCGCGCCGCGGCCTTTCGCCAAGCTGATCGGGCACGTGCGGCCGTACTGGCTGCGGGCCAAGCTGCTGCGGCCGGAGGTGCAGCGCGTGCGTGTCCACGTGGGCGGTCCGGACAACGGCTATCGCGAGGAGATGTGCGCGTTCCTGAACGCCATCGCCGCCGGGAAGGCAGGGCCGGAATCGGCGGCGATGGAATCCGCCCACGCCGCGCGCCGCGATCTCGAAATCGTGCTCTGTGCGTATCGGTCCATGGAGAGCGGCCGGACGGAAGAGATCCCGCCCTGGATCACAGATCCCTCCTTCGAGTGACGACGCTCCGCGCCGGCTGCGCTACGCTGAGGCCATGGATCAAACGTACGCCTTCACGGTGAGAACCAAGTCGCTGCCTGGGCTGCCGGGTGTGCGGTTGGCGGTCGGAGGATCGTACCAGGTCTCCACGCCCGCGGCGGTGGCCAACAAGTCGCTGCTGTGGTGGCTGTACGGCTTCGACACGGTGTTGTTGCTGGCGCTGGGGATTCTGTTTGTCAACAACGGTCCGTGGGTCTTGGGTGGGTTCGGGGTCCCGGCCCACAGACCTGTCCTATGGCCCGCCGCCGGTTTAACGCGCCTGTTTGGCGCCGCGCTCATCGCCCTGGGCATCGCGGCGATGGGCGTCTGGCGCTCGCGCGAGCCGCAGTTCCAGGAAGCCGCGGCGGGCTACTTCCGCAACGCGCATTTCGTGCTGCTGGCGGAGTGTTTTCTACAGCAGATCACCACCTTGAATGGCCCCGGCGGCTTCATTCTCTTCGATCTGCTATTGCTGCCTTGGATCCTGTTCTGGTATCACCGCCTGGCCGGCCCTCTCCGGCCTGCCGCGACCTCGTTCCGCAATACCGGCGAGCTGCGCGACGAGTGGGAGCGGCGCATACGCGAAGCCGCCGGCCAACAGGAACGCAGCCGCCTGGCGCAAGAGCTGCACGATTCCATCAAGCAGCAGATTTACGCCATCCAGACGCACCTGGCCGCGGCGCAGGCCCGCGCGGGCGAGGCCGCCGCCGCGGTTCTGGAACCCGTGGAACACGCGCGCTCGTCGGCGCGGCAGGCCATGGCGGAGATGAACGCCCTGCTCGACCAGTTGCGCGCCTCGCCGCTCGAATCCATCGGCCTGGTGGAGGCGCTGCGGCGGCAATCGGAAGCTTTGGGCTATCGCACCGGCGCCGAGGTTTCCGCGCCAATCGGCGCCCTCCCGCCCAACGAAAGCCTGCCGCCCGGAGCGCCGGCCGAAATCTTCCGCATCGCGCAGGAGGGCCTCTCGAATGTTGCCCGGCACGCCCGCGCCACGCATGTGGAATTGGCGCTGGAGACCGCCGGCGGGGAACTCACGCTGCGTATCCGCGACGATGGCCAGGGCTTCGTCCCGGACAACGGGGGGCCCCATGGGACCGGTGGCATGGGCCTGAAGAACATGCGGGCGCGCGCCGCCGCGCTCGGCGGGACGCTGCGCATCGAAAGCGCCCCCGGCGCGGGCTGCAAGGTGACCTTGCAGGTTCCGCTGGCATCGCCGGGGAGGCGCGAATTGCAGCGCCACTTGCGGCTGGCGGCGGGCGCGGCGGCCTTCGCGGCTCTGCTCGGCTGGCTAGGGTTGGTTGTGACCGAGGGCCGGAGCTCCTTGCTTCCGTTGGCCGCGGCGACCGCGGTTGCCGCCGCCTACCACGCCACAGCGGCGGCGCTCGAATGGATGAAATGGAGGCGGCGCGCATGACCCCGCCGATCTCCGTAGCCCTGGTGGACGACCATCGCGTAGTGACGCGCGGCCTGCGGCTGTTCCTGGAATCGTTTCCCGATTTGCGCGTAGCCGGCGTGGCGTCGAGCGGCGAGGAGTTGCTGCGGCGCATCGGCGAGTGGCGTCCGCGCATCGTGATTCTGGACCTGCTCATGCCCGGCGGCATCGACGGTATCGAGACCGCGCGGCGCCTGCGCGAGGTGGCGCCCGAGGTGCGGGTGGTGGCGCTGACCGCCTCGACCGACGAAGCGCGCATGGCCGGCGTTCTGCGGGTCGGCGCCTGCGGTTATGTCCGCAAGGATGCCGACCCGGAAGTGCTGCTCGATGCCGTGCGCGCGGTGGCGCGGGGCAAGACCTTCATCGACCCAGCCGTGGCCGCCGAAACCGCGCCCCTGAGCGTCCTTTCACCGCGCGAGCAGGAAGTGCTCCGCGAGCTGGCCTTCGGCCGCACCAATCGCGAGATCGGCGAACGCCTCGCCATCGGCGAGGAGACCGTCAAAACCCACGTGGCGCGGATTCTTTCCAAGCTCGGCCTCCAGCATCGCACGCAGTTGGCGCTGTACGCGCTGAAAGCCGGTATGGTGTAGGTATACCAGTGCCTCAACAACCGTGGGGCAGGCAATCGCTTTTTGTCGCCTGCCGCCGGTGCGCAGCACCGGAACTATTGTGGGGCAGGCAATCCTGCCTGCAGCCGGCTTTCAGCCGGCGCTTGCCGTGGGGGCGGGCGCGAGCGGGGAAAACCAGTGGATGCGCATTCACTCCCGCCCGGCCAGCCGGCGCTTGCCGTTGCTCCGGACTCGCGCGTGGCCCGAAAAGAGCCGCCTGGGGGCACGCTCTGGGACCGGTTGCGGACAGGATTGGCCGCCCTATCTGCACAATAATGCTATGGCAATAACTTCCTCACTAACTCCCGATTGGCCTGAGTTGCTTCTTCGCGCAGAGCCACCTTCAACGCCTCCGCCGTGGACGACCGGTCACCCTTCAGTTCGATCGCCTGCGCCAGGTGATTGCGGAACGTGGCATTCGCGGTATCCTTCAGCACGGCTTCGCGGAAAGCGTCGAAGGCCTGCTCGCCGGACTTCCGCGCGAGATAGATGGTGCCCAGCGTGTCGATGACCTCGGTCATTTCGGGCAGCGACTGGCGGGCCTGTTGGGCGTACGCAAGAGCCCGATCGAGATCGCCTCCACGCTTTGCCAGCAGGAAGGCCAGGTTGTTGAGCGCCACGGCGTTGTTGGAGTCGAGCGCGAGCACCTTGCGATAGGTCTGCTCGGCCTCGAGGGTCTGCCCGGAGGCGTCCAGCACCAGCGCCAGGGTGATCGCCGCCATCGTGTTTTCCGGTTGGATCTCCAGCGCCTTCCGCAGATTGACGATGGCATTGCCTAAGTCGCCCATGCGCCTGTAAGTTTCGCCGATGCGCAGGTAGAGATCGCCGCGCTGCTGGGCATTCTTATCCAGCGAGTTGAGCAGCTTCTCGTATCCGGAAATCGCCATGTCGTACTTGCCCGCCCGCACGGCGGCGTTGCCCAGCGCCAGTTGTAGATCCTGGCGCTCGGGGCGGCGCGCCGCTTCCTGCGCGAGCAGCGCCACCGCTTCGTCCTTGCGGCCCAGCGCCATTTCGACTTCCACCATCCCCATGAGGCCTTGGCTGTCTTCCGGGTACAGTTCGTAGGACCGGCGGAAGGCGCGCTCGGCTTCGTCGTAATCCTTTTGCTCCATCAATGCCTTGCCCCGGTCGAACAGATTGCGGGCCTGCGCCTGGCGGGACAACGCTTGGTCGTCGGCCGCCCGCTGCGGTTGGGCCTTCAGATAGCCGCCCGCCAGCGGGAAGAGTGTTGCCATGGCCACCAGCGCGCCTGTGGCGGCGCGCCGCAATTGCGAGGGCCGAACGACGTTTGCGGACATAATTCTCTCCATTCGTATTTCCAGGCTGGAACCGTTTGCTCCCGCATAGCCCTCCGCGCCGCCAAACGCCATGCGGCAGACTTTGAGGATGCCGGAAAGATATACCTCCGGATGCGTGCCGCGCTCCAGCACCAGCTCGTCGCAGGCGATTTCGCGCTCTTCGAGCATCCGCCGCTCGATCCACCACACCAGCGGATGGAACCAGAACACCGAGACGATGGCATGGGCCACCGCGGCCCACAGATTGTCGCGGCGCAGGATGTGGGCCAGCTCGTGAGCCAGCACGGCTTCCAGTTCCGATCCGCTCAACTGCGCGGCCAGGGCATCGGGCAGCGCCACGGCTGGACGCCAAAAACCCAGCGCGCCAGGCACCCGATCGGCGGTGACGATGCGCAGATCCGCCGCGCGCGTGATGCCGAGCGTGCGGCAGGCGCGCAGGAAAGCCTCGCTTTCGGCGGCAGCCGGCGGGCGCACGGCCGGCAATCCAGCGCTCCACATGTGGCTCCACGTGTGGCTCCACTGGCGCGCCCACAGCCACACACACGCCGCCCAACCGGCCGCCCAGAGCAGCAGCAGGATGGATGGCTCGCCCGCGCCGGTATGCGTGGAGGGAGTGTGGACCGCCATTGCCGGCCCGGGACCTGGATGCACCAGCAGGCGGCGGAGATCTTCCATGGCCTGCGGCGCCCCCGCGGGAGCAGGCAAGATGGGGGCCAGCGATCCGCCCGCCGCGTAAAGCCAGGACGTGGGCAGAGCGAATCGCACCAGCGCTGCCAGCAGCAAAGCGTAGCGCCATCGCGCGGGGCATCGCGCGGAGCATCCCGCAGGACCGGGGCCGAGCGCCCACGCCGCGGCCAGCGCGGCCCCGGCGGCCAGCGTCGAAGCCGCAAGGTGCGCCATCATGACGATTTCTCCCGCCGCGCCAGTGCCTCTTCCGCCGCGCGCACTTCCGCCAGCGACAGCTTGCCGGATTCCACCAGGTGCGCCATCACGGGAGCGGCCGAGCCGCCGAACAAATCCAGTAAATCGTCGATCAGCCGCCGGTATACCGCTTTGCGCGTGATCAGTGGCTCGAAGACGTGGGCGTTGCCGATCTTCTTGACGCGGCGCAGGGCCTTCTTCTCCTCCAGCCGGTAGATCATGGTCTGCACGGTGGTGTAAGCGGGCCGCTTTTTTTCGGGCAGGCTCTCCTGGATTTCCCGCACCGAGGCCGTGCCCAATTTCCAGAGCCGCTCCATCAGCTCCAGCTCGAATCGCGTGATCCTGATCTTCGCCATAGCTACTAGGTTCGTTATTGAATCTACTACGACTTTAGGCGGAATGCAAGAGCGATTTTACGGAAGGATTCGCGTGGGCGAATCTTGGGCGAAGAGAGCCAAACCGGCCATCGGTGTCCGGTCAGGAGCAGATTAGGTGGTTTGTTTTCAATAAGACGTCCCCGTATTTCCGGACATGATGGCCGGAAACGGGCAGGTCGCGCAGGCGGGCTCGGAGGGCGCCCCGTCTGCCACGGGGGGCGAGGGCAGGCGGGCCCAGAGGGCGCCCCGCCTGCCCTACCGAAGGGCCTTTAGTGCTTCGGTTGCTTCAGCTTCTCGCGCTGCTCGCGAAGCACGGCCTTGCGGCTGAGCTTGATCTTGTTGCCTTCGAGCGCCAACACCTTCACCAGGATCTGGTCGCCCTCCTTCAACTCGTCGCGCACGTCGCGGATGCGGTTCTCGGCGATCTCGCTGATGTGCAGCAGGCCGTCGGTGCCGGGGAAGATCTCCACGAACGCGCCGAAATCCACCAGCCGCACCACCGTGCCCAGGTAGGTCTTGCCCACTTCGGCCGTGGCGGTGAGGTCGGAAATGATCTGGATGGCCTTCTTGGCCGAGGCTTCGTCGGCCGACGCCACATGGATGGTGCCGTCGTCTTCCACGTCGATCTTGACGCCGGTCTGCTCGATGATCCCGCGGATCACTTTGCCGCCGGGTCCGATCACGTCGCGGATCTTGTCGGTCGGAATATGCAAAGTGTAAATGCGCGGCGCATACGGCGAGATGCTGGCATTGGCCTTGGGCTGCGCTTCATACATCTTGCCCAGGATGAAGAGGCGGCCGCGGCGCGCCTGCTCCAGCGCTTCCTTCATGATGGCCGTGGTCACGTTGGGAATCTTGATGTCCATCTGCAGCGCGGTGATGCCCTCGCGCGTGCCCGCCACCTTGAAATCCATGTCGCCGTAGTGGTCTTCGGCGCCGGCGATGTCGGTGAGGATAGCGTAATCCTTGTCTTCCATGACCAGGCCCATGGCGATGCCTCCGACGTGGGCGGCCAGCGGCACGCCGGCATCCATCAGCGCTAGCGACGCGCCGCAGACGGTGGCCTGGGAGCTCGAACCGTTGGATTCGAGGATGTCGCTGACCACGCGCATGGTATAGGGGAAGGCCTCTTCGGTGGGGATCAGCGGGGCGAGCGCGCGCTCGGCGAGTGCCCCGTGGCCGATTTCGCGTCGGCCCGGACCGCGCATAAAACCGGTTTCGCCGACGCTGAACGGCGGAAAGTTGTAATGCAGCATGAAGCGCTTGGAAGCGGATTCGCCGGGCTCCAGCAGCTCGATGCGCTGCTCGTCTTCCTTGGTGCCCAGCGT
>JBKQPR010000147.1:0-47073 GCA_052144935.1 Bryobacteraceae bacterium | reverse complement strand
CCGCGCAGTGAACTAAACCGCGGGTTGAGGCCGGCTCTTTAATGGGTTTTGTTTGGCCACTGCCTCCGTTGGGGAGGCCGTGTGGAAGAGTTTGGGGTGGTTTTGGGCAGGGGTCGACGGCAGATCTGGCAGGGGCTGGTGGGCGACGGCGAGGGTATCCACTGCGGCAGCGCACGCCGGGTACGCGCCAGAACCCCTTGGCGACGACCAGGCAGAGGGGGAGGGTGCGCTGCCGGGAAGGCAGTGCGGGAGCGGTCGCGGGCTGCGGCGGGTGCTCCTCATGAGGTGTCCGGAAGCGGGATGCGCCAGGGTGGCGGGAGCAGAAAGCGCGCGAGGATTCCGATTCGGCACTGCGGACAGAGCCTAAGTCCGGCGCTGGCGCGTGGGGTAACGGTGGGGCATAAATCGGCGGGCCGGGGGAGCAGATCGGAGTGACGAGTAGACGATAGCTGGCGGCAGAGGGCCACCATTTCAGCGCGCTGGCAGTTGGCCAGGGACCCGTAATAGCGGATGCGCTGGAAGCCCGGTGGCAGGGCATGTTGGAGGAAGCGGAATCAACCCTTCGGCCGAGACGGTCATGACCTTGTACTGTGGGGAGGGCAGCTTGGCCCGGTAATCTTTCCAGGCGAAGGAGACCTGCCCCTGTTCCATCTTCAGCAGGCGAGCATTGGAAATGGCCACGCGATGGGTGTAGCGGCCCAGATATTCCAGCACGCGCTGCGGCCCGCCAAAAGGGGCCTTGGCGTAAACCACCCAGTGGGATCGGCGCAAGGGAGCCAAATAACGAGCGAAAGTCGGCGGGTCGCGCAACTGCTCTGGCGGGTCTGGCTACTCTGTCCGCCAGTCGCCAAAGAACTGCAGTTGGCCTTGGGCGCAGGCTTTATCCAGGGCTTCCAAGAACAGCCGCCGGAACAGTTTGCCGAGAACCTTGACCGGCAGGAAGAAGCGGCGGCGGCCGGCGATCCAGCGCTTCCGATCGGGCGATAAGCCCGGGGTCCCCTCCGGGGGCGGGAATGACGCAGTGCAGATGGGGTGAAAATGCAGGTTCCGACCCCAGCTATGCAGCACGCCGAAGAACCCCAGAGCCACGCCCGGATGTTGGGGATCGCGCGCGATGCACGGTGACGTGCTTGCTGAGTCCGGCCACGCAGGCGGCTTCCCGGCAGGCGGTTTGCAGCGACTCGACGTTCATGTGGCGGCCCTGCCGCCAACTGTGAAAAAACCATTCGTCGGGTGAGGGTTTGGCCTGGCAGAGCGCCCCCGGGGCCTGGGGATGCGTGGCACGCCAACAGGCGCGCAGCACTTCCAGCAGGCGCGGTGAGAGCATGGCATAGCGGTCCTTCTTTCCTTTGCGGGGTTTGGAGCGCGAAATTCCATACACGTTTTCGCCTCCCCCACAGTTCTCTCTAGTGAAGGGAATGAGCGCTCTGACTTTTCCGGCAACCGTGGCTCCGATGGATGGCCCCGACGACGGCGCACGCACGATCGAAGCCGCTAAAGCCGGCGACCTGGCGGCCTTCGAGCGGCTCATCCGGCAGTATGAGCGGCTGGTGCTGGTTACCGCGCTGCGCCTGCTGGGCAACCTGGCGGACGCCCAGGACGCTTCGCAGGAAGTCTTCCTGCGCCTGTATCGGAACCTGGGCAAAGTGGAATCCAGCGGCGCTTTTCCGGCCTGGCTGTACCGCGTCACTGTCAACGTGTGCCACGATTTGCGGCGTAAGCGTCCGGCCGCCGTCCCGATGGAAGACGCCGCCCTGGCGCCCACGGCGGCAGCCGATCCGCAGCAGGCCACCGTCGAGGCCGAACGCCGCCACGCCCTGGATCTCAGCCTGCGCAGGCTCTCGGAAAAGGAGCGCGCCGCACTGGTGCTGCGCGACCTGGAGGGCCTCTCCACCGAAGAGGTGGCCCGCGTGCTGGGTTCCAGCCAGGCCACCGTGCGGTCGCAGATCTCCAAAGCTCGCGTCAAAATGAAGGGCTTCATGGAGCACTATTTCCGGAGGCGCGCATGAACTGCCGCGAATGGGAAGAAGCCATCGCGCTGTACGCCGGCGGCGACCTCGACGGGCGGGCCCAGAGGGCACCCCGCCTCGATGTGGAGCGCCACCTGGCCGGCTGCGCGGGCTGCCAGATGTTCGCCAGCGGGATGCTGGAGTGCCTGGAAGAGATGCGCGCCGGCCATCGCGAGGAGATTGCGGCGGCCCATTTCGCCGCCGTGCGCGCGCGGGTCCTGACGAAATTACAGCCCGCGCCCTGGTGGCGCCGCAGATGGCTGCGGGTGGCCGCCATCGCCGCCTTGGCCTGCTGCGCGTTGTGGCTGGAACTGGCGATCGAGAGGATTCACCGGCCCGTGCCGCCACCGCAGGTGGCCCTCGCCCATCCGCCGGCGCCGCCGCTGGCCGTGCCTGCGGTGGCGATGCCCGCGCGGGCCGTGACGCGCGCCGTGCTGCCGCGCGCGATTCGAAACCCAGGGCTTCCGCCGCTCCCTCGCCAGCCGGCGCCGCCCGAGGAACAACTGATCGTCAGGATCGTCACCGACGACGCCGACGTCGTCATTTATTGGATCGCCAACCCAAAAGGAGAATAAATGAAACGCCTGATCCTACTCCTGGTCCTCGCCCTGCCCTTGCCGGCGCAGACCAACCAGGACCCCAACGAACGCATCCAAAAGCTGGTCACCCTGAAGTACGCCGACCCGCAGACGGTACGGAACCTGCTGGCCGATTTCGGCGTGGATTGCCGCTCGGACCAGAACCTCAAGGTGATCGCGCTCAGCGGCCGCCGCGCCAACGTAATGACCGCCGAAGACGCCATCAAGCAGCTCGACGTGCCCTCGGCCGCTCACAAAGACATCGACCTGACGGTCTACTTCGTGGTCGCCAGCGATCAAACCAGCGCGGACGGCAGCGCCATCCCCGCCGACCTGCAAAGCACCGTGGCCACCCTCAAGACCACGTTCCCCTTCAAGAGCTACGCGCTGCTGGACGCTCTCTCGCTGCGCTCGCGCTCGGGGGTGGGCGCCGAGACGAGCGGCGTTCTCAGCGGCAACCGCATCACCCAGTTCCGGGTCAGCTCGGCCACGATGGAACCGGAGTCGATGATCCGCCTCGACCATCTCCACGCTGGCCTGCGCACGGCAGTCCCGGCCGGCGAGGGCAAGATCACGTATATCGACACGGGCATTATCACCGACGTGGTGGACGTGAAAGAGGGCCAGAAGCTGGTGGTGGGCCGCAGCAGCGTGAACGGCCCGGACCGGGCGCTGTTCCTGGTGCTGATCGCCAAGGCGGCGGAGTAGGGCGGAGGAAGGTGGGGCAGGGCATGCTTTAGCTTGCCCTGCCCCGGCGGGCTTCCCGGTGAGGATCGGCCGGAGGGCCGCGATTGGGACTTCGCGGAACGCGCTAGAGCTTGTCCCGGTAGTCTGCCATTTTTGTGTGGCTGATTTCAAGCGCGGCATTTTTTAAAAGGCCAGGGAAAATAGACCGTTCTGCCCGTCGAAGGTCAGAAGACAGCCCTTGAGGATGTCACGACCAATGAGAGCGTGAAAGCCTTGGGAAACGAGCAATTCTGAGCCTGCCACGGGAATCGTGTGGTGAATCAGCGGAGCATGCTGTGCGGAAGCATAGATTATCAGGCTAACGTCATACGTATCGACCGGTACCGGCTGCGCCCCTGTGCTCGGAGTGTTCATCATTGTACTGCCAGTGGGCGTGAGGCCCAGCGAGTTCAGAACCGCGGGGTCTACGCACGTGTTGCTTGCGCCTGTATCGATCAGGCCCTGTATGTTAGCGGGCCTGGGAACCTGCTGCCCCGCTTTGAACAAGGGCATTCTGCCGGGCTTGGCTTACACCTACGACCGCCACGACGATTAAGCTTCCGTTGGGCGCTACTTGCCTGGTGAAATATGGCACGGATTGAACCGAGAAATGAAATGGACCTGCTCGACAGATTGGATTTGCTTCACCAGGAATGGTGCCAATCGGAATTTTCCGTACCCTTCTTTGATGGCATCTTCGTACGTGCCAAAAACGTCCACGACCTCATCGCCGTGGATCAGAACGAATTTCCCTTCATCGGCCAGGAGTTCTGGGAGCTTCTGGCGGTAGGTCTCCAGTTCTCGCTCTAGTGCCATATGTTGTGCATCCAATACTATTCTAACGGCAGGCAGGATGCAACAGCGCTCCATTCAGACAACTAGGTTTTAATTCCCAGCGGGATAAGGGGTTCGCCTGACGGATTGCGTCACGCGGCCTCCAGCAGTTCCCGTACACTCCAGATGTGCCCGGTAATTCCGGCGGCCATGGCGGGTGTGATCCTCAGCGACTTGTGGACTCGAGAAGTTGTAGAAGCCGAACCATAAAGCCACAGCAGCCCAGTGATTTTCCCACTTCTTGCTGAAGGCGTTGGTAAGCCGGGTGAAGCGTCGAACGCTCATCCGAATGGACAGGTTGCTACGTTCCACGATGCTGGTGCAGATGCGCTCTGGATCGGGTTGCCCCATGATTGGGACTACCTCCACGCTGGCGACTTCGGCGGGACTGTAGCGGGCTTCGTCCCCCTTGAGGAAGCCTCCAAGGATTTAACGGTTAAGCAATGGCCTCGAAATTCTACTGCCGCGGGCAGCGGTCCCGCGTTACAGTGATTTCGGCAGTTTGGAATTGCCGTGCCGAAGCTAGTTCTAGCCTTAGTGGAAACAGAGCGATCCGCCGTCGTAATCATCGCGATTACCAATAACGGAGATCGAAGGAAAGCTTCCGGGAGCCGATCCCTTGAACGTAAGAGTGGGTCCCCTGAAACTGCCCGTCACAAAAAGTTCGCAATCGGACCAGGCGGGGTTAAGCTCGATGCCAGAAGCTACTTCCTGATGCAGGTGCGGGAAATCCCAGGTTTTTTCTTTGGCTTCCAGCGTCGCGATGCCACCGATTAGAAAGACTTCAAGCCAAGCCAATCCGCGATGAGCTTTCATGCTTTGAGTTTAGCGCGAATTTCGTCGGAGCCACACAGAAATAGCAGACTACCCTTGTCCCGTTTGGGCGCCTTTGGTAAAAAAGATAACGGACTCCCCAGAAACCCGTTCTTGAAGATCGAAATCCGCGCTTCCGTTGCGGCCGCCGCTTCTGCATCTCCACAAACTTTGCCTCCATCCGGTTCTTCAACTCCACAAACTTTGGCCTCCGCTTCTTCAACTCCACAAACTTTGCCTCCATCCGCTTCTTCAACTCGTCCGGCGCTTGGGCAGATCCCGTTGTAGATCCCCTCTTTGTCCAACAGATCCCGGTTCGGTTGGCTGTCGAAGGCCCGGTCCCCGCCAACTGCGCCGATCGGTTGCCTCCCGCCGGCCTGCTTCCCCCTCTCCAAACTCCGACCCAATATCTTCGTGTCCGCCTGCGGCTTGCCGGAATGGGGTCGCAGAACGATGAGGCTTGAGAAACCTTGGATCCCTGGGAAACCGCTCCGGTCCCGTAGCCAAGCCATAGGCATTCAAGGCCTGAATTGCAAGTGTAGTTCGTGATCGCCCGCGGCCGCGGAGATTTCTACCATTCCCGTGGCCGGATCATAGGGGGCTGTGGCGCTATTGCCGTCGATTTCGACCCTGCGCGGGCGTTCCTTGACGTACAGCCGGATGCGCGCGGGATTCACGGCCGACAGTCGCACGTCGACGCGATCCGGCTCAAATTGGGCGGCGAAATTGACGGCGGCGTCGGAAGTCATCAGCACGCGGCCCGAACGTTCGATTCTGCGGGCCTCTTCGGCGGCCAGTAGCGCCGGCGCGCCGCGACCCGAGATGGTACAGACCGCAACGTCGGCGACGACGCCGGAGCACCGCATCGGGGCTGGGCTGGCGCCCGAGCGGAACAGCACCAAGTCGTCCCCAGCCTGTACTCCGGAGCAACCGTCGCCCTGCAAGTATCGAAACGATGCCGCGGCGGCGCGGGCCGCCTCGGCCGTGCGTTCAGGCGCCAGAGCGATCAGAAAATGCATCTGTCCGCCGGCAGCATTCGCCTTCACGTCCAAAATGCCGGGTTCCGCGGGCGGCGTCTTGGGGGCTGCCGGGTTGAATGTCGAAAACGGCAGGTGACCGCCTCGGATGCCGATGTGCGCCTCTCGCGGCGCCAAAACGCGGATCCCCAGGGCGGCTTTTCCACCCGCGTAAAGCGCCCCGCCGGAGTCGCGCGACAGACGGGCCTTGTCGGCCACATGCAGCAGCCAGTCGAATCCGGCGGAAGCGTCCCGCGCTGCCATTTCGTCCCAAATGAAAATGTAGCGAGGCTTCAGGAACACGATTCGCCTTGTGAAGCGAGCCAGGCGTCCCTTATAGACCGGCGCCAATTCGCTGCTCAGGGCGTCATAGAAGCCGGTCGTGACGTCGCTCGTGATCCGCGGATACGAGTCGAGAGCCTGGAACTGGCGCGTGTCCGCAATCCCCTGGCTTTCGGGATCCCCATCCACCAGCACCGTGTTGTGGCCTTCGGCCTGAGTGAAATATGTCGCATAATAAGGGTCCTTGTAGTAGTCGCTATAGCCGGCTTCCGTGACCAGATTCTCGCCGAACGCGCGCAGGAGGAACGAACCCTGGTCGGCGTGGTTGTGGTTGAAATTCGGGCCGGCCCTAAAGAGCAGGATCCAGTCATCGGGCTTCCAGCCGGTGCGGAAGACGGCCATTCCCTTGTGGCGAAAGACGCGCGAGGGCGGCTGCGCGGCAGGCGTGGCCCGATCGCCATGCGGAAAGACCACAAAGTCGTTGATGCCACTATGCCGGGACAGGCCGTAGAACCAACGCGTCACGGGATCGTTGGCGCGGTCCACGAGGCCCGCGATACCGGAGCCGGAAGGTGGGTGACTGTCACCCATATCCTGCGTTTCGGCGACCGGATCCGCCAGCGCGTAGATGGGATAGGTCAGCGACTTCGTGACATTCGTGCGCGACCAATAATCGATGCCGAAATTGCGCTGGATGGCGGCCAGCGCCATCGTCAGGGTCAGCAGGTCGAATTCCTGGTAACTGATGCCCTCACCGTAGCTCCCATCGGGCAGATAGGCTGCTTCCATGTGGTCTTCGAGTTTACGAAGCAGGCCGCCGGCATATAGAGCAAGTTGCGGCTCGCCGCTCTCGCCTTGAATGGCCGCCGCCGCCGTGAGCGCGCCTCCCACGGTGTGCGCGAGCCAGTTGCTGGTGTTGGCCATGATGCGATTGTCGAGAACATACTCTTTGAAGGTGGGGACGATGCATTTGTCGAGCAAGGCGCGCCGGATCAGGGCTCGCTCGGAATCCGGGAGCGTGGCATAAAGCAGGTCGTAGCCGAGCGCCATGTCGGCTCCCAGCATGCCGGCGGGATAGTAGGTATGCTGGCAGTGCGCGGTAAACCAGGGGGGCGTCCAACTCGGCCAGCGGGCGACCTCGAGCATGGCTTGGCGCGCGGCATTCCGCGCTTCCGGATTGTCATCCAGGTATCCCGTAAGGGCGTTGAATGCGATCCGGTCTCTGGCGCGCGTGACGATATCGAAGTAGCCTGGCAGCGAAGGCAGCAGATAGCGGAAGTCGAGCAACCCAATGATGCGCCCGCCGCCGGCCAGGGTCCCGGTGGCTCGTGCCGACCGTGCCGCGGCCACCAGCCGGGCCCAGAGCGGAGAAGCTTCCGCGGAGCGCGAGCGTGCCAGGAGGGCTTGCCCGCCGGCGGCGTCGAAGTACAATCGCGGATGCCGGCCGGGTGCGAGCGCGGGTGTCAGCAGCATCCGGACATGGGTTTCGATGAGATGGCCGCCGGCGGCCTGCCCGCGAAGCTCCACGGTCCAGACGCCGGTTGGATCGGCGGCCGTGGGGACGTACAACCTTCCGGACACCCAGCGATCTCCGCGCGGTTCGAGCCGGCGCGAGACCACCTGGCGGCCGTTCGGGTCGCGCAGGACGCACTCTGCGCCGGCGAGAGGCGCGGCGGCGCGCGCTTCGATGGATATCGGCGCGCCGGGAGTGAAACCGGCCGTGCTGACGAGGTCCGGCCATGGATCGATGCGAACGCCCGGTGGCGCCAGGATTTCGAAGCTACTGGGACGTGCCGCGCGGATGACGACGTGGTCCAAAAGAAAGCGGCAGTCGGTATCGGGGTCCGGATGCCGGAGCGTTGCCACGATGTAGATGGCTTCGACCGGTTCGCCGGCCGGCACTCCCTTGAAATCCGCGTCCCCGTGTTGCCACGCGTGCGTGGCGCCGGCGGAGAGCCGCTGTTGGTATCGTTTGCCGCCCGCGCCGGCCAGCCCGATTTCGAGTTCGTCGCCGGCCTGTGCGCCGCGGAGGAGGTAATCGAAGGAAACGCGCATGCCGGGCGCGCCCGCGGCGTCCAGCCGCCGGATGAAGCCGAAGCGCAGAGGGCTGTTCCCGGCAGATCGGACGGCGCGCATGAGCGAGCGGCCGCCGGGGCCCCCGAAATCGCCAGCCGGCGAAAGCGACGGATCGTAACCGGCGTCCTGAACCGGCGGATAGCTGGCCCATTGACCGAGGCTGTCGTCCGTGAAATCCTGCCGCAGAATGTACGGTTCGAGTAGAGGGACAGAAGCGGCCAAAGCTGTGGCCGCATACGCCGCCCAGAGGCTGGCGGAAGCCAGCAGGATGCGCATCAGCGCACCTCCGCCTGGACACGCGCCATCCGCCGATTCAAGGCATAAAATGCCGCGGCCACACAACCCGCGGCTAAGGCGACGCATAGGTTGATGATACGGCCCCCTCCAGGGGGCTGCAGCGCGGCCGAGATCAGAAGCAGGACCCCGATGCCGCCGGTGATCCAGGCGATGATGTAGAACGGTGAAAAGACCTCGGCCCCCGCCTTCGGGGCTGGCGCGGGACCGATCGGAGTATCCAGCCGCGCGAAAAAGGCGTCGATCTTCGAACGCTCTTCGCGCGTGGGGCGCTCGATGAGTGTCACCACGGCCATGGCGCCGATGGTAGCCGCGAAGTTGAGCAGAATGGTGAGGCCTTCGAAGTCGTAGCGGACCCAGTTGGGGTCCAGGTCCGGACGGTGGGAGAGGACCAAGGTCTTATACAGGTAGAGTGAGATTCCGGAGGCAAAGCCCACGGCGATGCCCGCCGCCGCACCGCGCCACGTGACCCGGCGCGTGAGGAGGCCCGCCAACATCGGAATCAGCATCGGTCCGACAAACAGGGCGAAGAGCGAAACCATCACTTCGAACAGGCCTTGCCGGGCGGTGTTGACCAGGATGACGCCGATGCCCACGGTCACCGCGCCGATGAGCAGCGTGGCACTACGGCCAACCACTACCAGCCGCTGCTGCCCGGCCTTCCGGTCGATGAGCCGGTGGTAGATATCCTGGGTGATCACGCTGGCCATGGCGTTGTAGTCGCCGCTCAAGGTGGACATAGTCGCGGAAAACATGGCCGCGATCATCAGCCCCAGCAGCCCGGCCGGCAAAAAGCGCAGGGAAAGCGCGGCATAGGTGTATTGCGGCGAGTTGGGCGGCTCCATCAGCTCCGGCATCAGCCGGCGCGCGGCCATGGCCGGCAGAATGAAAAGCGGCGGGCCGGCCAGCTTGAGGAAGGTTGCCAGCAACCCGGCTTTGCGGGATTCGCGCTCATCGCGCACGCTGTAGAATTTCTGTGCGAAGGCCCAGTTCCCGTTATAGCTGAACAGCACCAGCAGATAGAACGCAAAAACGTACAGAAGGGAGAACGGAGGCGGGACCGGCGAGAAGAAGCCCGCCGGTGCATTGCGCACGAATTCCGAAATCGGGCCGAGCTGCGCGAACACCAGCGGAAATAGCACGGCTACACCGAGCGTCAGAATGACGAACTGCACGTAGTCGGTGACGACGACGGCCCAGAGGCCGCCCATAAAGGTGTAGAGCGCCATGATGGCGCCGCACACCACCACGCTGATTTTGAGATCGTAACCCAGGCCCACCGAAACAAAGATGCCGGTGGCGTAGATCTTCAGGCCGTCGTCGATAATCTTGAGCGGCAACCCGGCCCAGGCCAGCACCTGCCGGATGAGCGGGCTGTAGCGCGCTTCCAGAAACTCGACGGGACTGATGATTCGGGCCCTGCGCCATCGTCCCGCCAGCAGCAGCGAGCCGGCCAGCATCGCGGCCGCCGCCGCCCAGGTCATGGTCACGGCCACCAGGCCGTAACGGTAGGCCATCTCGGCGTAGGCCACGAAGGTGAACGCGCTGAAAGCCGTCAGGTAAAACGAAACGCCCGCCAACCACCAGGGTACGTTATGGCCGCCGGCGAAGAAGTCGCCCACGTGACGCATGCGCCGCCAGAAATACACGCCGATGGAAGCCAGCAGAAAGAAGTATCCGGCGATGACCACGTGGTCCGCGGGCTGCAACTTGTGGAGCATGACTAACCGGGGGCCGCTTCCGCGGGAGCCACCGCCACGGCTGCGCCGGTTTCGAGGGACCGCGCCGAGGCTTCGAGCACGGCGGTAACCTGGCGGCCGTCAAACGCAGTCACTCTCGGTTCGGTGTCCTGGACGATGGCATCCAGAAAATCGGACAGACACTCCACGAACGCGCCCCGCAGTTTCCCGAAGGTCTCGTGATTCAGGGTTGTCCTGGGATACTGGAAGGCCTGCGGCGTGCCGAGCTCGATCGATTCCCTCTTGCGGTCGAAGTGCAGTACTCCGGCGCTTCCAATCACCTCCACGAACGAGTCGACCGGGGTCGGGAAGGTATTGGGATAAATCCAGGCGGATTCGAAGGTCGCAAAACGGCCTCCTTCGAATTTCACCTGCGCCTGGATGACGTCGTAGGTGTCGATGCCGCGCGCTTTCAGCACCCTCTTGATGCCATAGGCGCGAGCTTCCACCGGCTCGCTTCCGAAATACCAGCGCATCAGGTCGATATCGTGAGATCCCAGGAAGTGCAGCGGCGACGTATGTGCCGCCCAATCGATCATCTCCGTGGACACCCACAGTGTGTCGTTCTTGCGGGCAAACCCGGCCAGCGGCTCGCCTATGGAACCCTTTCGAATGGCCGCGAACCCGTGATAGTACGCGTTCAGCCAGCGGTGATTGAAGGCCACCTGCAATTTGAGGTGCGGCCTGGCGCGGCTGAGGGCCAGGAGTTCGTCGGCCTCCCGGACGAGCATGGTGAACGGCTTCTCACATAACACGTGCTTGCCGGCTTCGAGCGCCAGGCGGACGTATTCGTAATGCGCGAAGTCGGGCGTCGCGACGCAAACGGCATCCAGCGGCGCCTGGTCCAGCATCTCCGCGAAATCTGTGAACCGCGCCGCGACGCCGAGCTTGTCGCCAGCCTCATTTAACCGGGCCACACCCCGATTGCAGATAGCGGTCACCTCGGCGAGGGGATGGGCCTGGTAGATACGAACGTACTGCCGGCCCATGATTCCCAATCCCACAACCCCGATGCGCACTTTTGTCATAACTGGGGAAACAGCTCCTCTTCGAGCGCCAGGATGCCGGCTACCAAACGGTCCTCGGCATCTGCATCGACCTTGGCGGAGACTACCTCGTAGCCGCCCTGGGCGTAGGCCGCGCGATGCGGAAGGTATCCCTGGTATCCGTTGGCCATGCCGATCAGGCGGGTCGGATGAGGGGCTTCGCTCTTCAGACGCAATCCGATTTCCGCGAAGACTTCGGCCGGCACGCCGACGAGGACCGTTTCGCCGATGCGGATGCCTTGCAGTTCAACCGTCAGCCCGCCATTCCATGGCGCCGTTTCCCCGGCATAAAAGTTGGCGATCGAGGCATACAACAGTTCCGATTTGGCCTTCCGCAACTCGTCTCCATCGCTTTGCAGGCTGGCTACGCGCTCCCCGGCGCGGAGCAAAGCGGCCCGTGTCTCGGAAGGCGCCGGATAGCGTTTCAGGGGCAAGGCGATGCGCGTGCTGAGAGCGCCAAGCTCGAGCGTGGCGGAAGCGGGAATGCCGACAAGCGCCTCCAGCGCGGCACCGGCCAGGCGCGATCCCAGCTCTTCGGCGCGCGCAAAGGTCCGGCCGGGCGCGATCACACCGATAGCGCTCAGCTCGGAAGAATGCCCTACGCTGATGTCGCCTTCGGCTCCATTGACGAACATGGCGAAGGCGCCCTCGCCGAGCGCGCGCTCCAACCGGCCGACGGTCACCGCGGGAAAATCACCCGTGACCAGAAGATTATCCGGTCCGAGCACGGTCGGGTGGCAGGCGTAGTGCACCACCACTCCGCGCACGTTCCCGTTTTCATCTTCAACCTTGATAATTCCGATCTCCTCATCGACCGGGCGCCCGTCCGCGCTGCGGCGGTTCACGGCGAGACCTTCGATGTGCCCGCGCCCTACACCGATGCGCGCGGGAAACCGGCCGTCGAGCGCATCGCCGACGCAGGCCGCCACATTCTGCACCAGGCTGTCCAGGTAGGCGGCATCCACGTCTTCTCCCGGATTAAAGAACGTCGAGATCGTCACCGGGCCGGCGTGAGTATGCGTACACGCAATCAGGACGGATTCCGGAGAGACGCCGGATCGGGCTTGAATCTTCGCCCGGGCACGTTGCACGAAGGCTTCCGGAACAGCCAGAAGATCCAAACTGACGACAGCGGCGACGGATGCGCCATGGTCGAGCACCAGAGCGCGCGCGAAAAGGTCGTCGTGTACACCGGTCGACACGCTCTGGCGCGCGGCGAAACCCGCCAGGGGGACGCCTACCGGCGGCGAGATGCATCGTTTACCGAATCCGGCATGGACCAATTCCGGCTCCTTGCTCGCGGTGTGCTCCCGCCCCAGCGCTTCGACCGGCTGTAAGTGCCCTGGAGTACAATACCCTGGGGCGTGCAACTGGTGGAAGGTTAACCCATTGCGTCCGGGGAGGTCAACCGAAGAGGACATGAGGAGATGAGCATGCCAGATTTGGCGCTCTTTGGCGGTTCGCCGGTCCGCAGCAAGCCTTTCCCATCCTGGCCCCGGTTTGACGCCTCGGAGCGAGCCGCATTGCTGGACGTGTTGGAGAGCGGCGTCTGGGGCGGCTATAGCCCCAAGGTGAAGGAGTTCGAGCGCCGCTTCATGGAAGCGCACGGCTGCCGCTATGGCGTGAGCGCCTGTAACGGCACCTTAAGCATCGAGTGCGCGTTGACGGCGCTGGGTGTCGGGCGTGGCGATGAAGTCATCGTTCCCCCGGTCACATTCGTTGCCACCGCGACCGCGGTGCTTCGCGCCGGGGCGATTCCGGTCTTCGCGGATATCGACGCCCGGACCTACAACCTCGATCCGGCGCAGGTGGCAGAGGCCATTACGCCGCGCACGCGCGCCATCATTCCGGTGCACTTCGCCGGGCACCCGGCGGATATGGATGCGTTGATGCCGCTGGCTCGCAGCCGCCAACTGGCGGTCGTCGAAGACTGCGCTCACGCGCACGGCGCTTCCTGGCGCGGCGTCAAGGCCGGTGGGTTTGGCGATTTTGGCTCGTTCAGTTTCCAGCAGTCGAAGAACATGACCGCGGGCGAGGGAGGAATGCTGCTCACGAACGATCCGGCGTTGGCGGAAAAGGCCTGGTCATTCGCCAACCAGGGACGCTCGCCCGGAGGCGCGTGGTTTCAGCACGACTTTCTAGGAACCAACTTGCGCATGACCGGATTCCAGGCGGCGGTGTTGCTGGCGCAGATGGGGCGGTTGGAGGAGCAGCTTGCCGTGCGCGCCAGGAATGCAGCCTGGCTTTCCGCGCGCCTGTCGAAGAGCGATCTCGTCTCGCCGCCGGCATTCGATTCGCGCGTCACGGCTCATGGGCTGTACCTCTATATGATCCGGCTCAATCGCGAGAAACTGCCGGGCCTGCCAAAAGAACTCTTTCTCGAAGCGCTGGCGGCGGAAGGAATTCCTGGCGCGGCCGGCTACCCTTATCCGCTCTACCGCAATGGTGTCTTCCGGCAATACGAGTACAGACGGGGCGAGTGCCCCAACGCGGAGATGGCGTGCGCGGATTGTTTCTGGCTCTCGCACCAAGTCCTGCTGGCCGATGAGGCAGAACTCGAAGATGTTGCGCAGGCCATCGAGAAGGTCGGCGAATCGGCCGAGTTACTCTCGGCGCATGCCGCGGGCAACCGGTAATGAGTACGGTACCAGTGTCGCTTGCACCGCGCTAATGGCAGCGGCAGATAGAGCCGGCTCTGTAAGACAGGGACGGAACAGGAAATCAAGCGACGTCTTGTGCGGCCTAACTGCCGCGTTTTCCGGCGGACGAAGGCGGCGGCGTGACCCGCGACCGTGGGCCACGCGCCCCCGGCGCGCGGAGGTCTCCCGCCGGCTCGGTGTGCGAACAGAAGGCCACGCCCCAGGTATCCGGGTCGGGGCGGGCAGTGGGCCCGTTTCGCACCGCAAATGCGCCGTGCAGGGTCTGAGGACGTGGCCGTCCACTCCCCGAAGGCCCCGCTCGGCGTGACCGTGAAGGTAAGGGGAACCTCCGGAGTGACGCCGCAGGTTAGCCTTCGGCCTCTCGGAGCGCTTCGCCGCGTGCGAGGAGTGCAGGCATCGCGCTGGCGCACTCTTCAGAGCCGCACGGCGTTCTTCGAGAGGCACAACCGTGTAGCGCACGCCGCCGCTCTACCTCCCGCCCGACCGCCGGCCGCCACGTCCGGCAGCCGGAGCCGCGGCTTGCACGCCGGCGCTCAGATGGTCGTAGTTCAAGGCGGCGTTGAAGATCAGGAAATAGCTGCCCTGGGTCTCGTTGCGCCACATGGGATTGTTGGCAAAGAGGAGCACGTGTCCCTTGCCGCGCGGCACGTCCACCACCGTGGGTGTGCCGGCCAGTGCGCGGCCGCCCGCCAACATGCCGGAAACGAATAGCTCGTCTTCCGCCGCGAAACGCACCACCACGCGCGGGCGCATTTCGGGCGGAAGGGGAGCGCCGCCGCGGCCACCGCCACCGCCCACATCGCCGAACTGGGAATCCTCGCCCGCGGTGGCCTGCCCGCTCGGCGGGGAAGCCATGTTGAGCGGACGGCCTTGCGGCGTATCCTGCTCCGTGGGGCCTCCGCGTCCGGTAGGCCGGGCCCGGCCTTCATTATCGGCCGTCCCGGCGCCGCCGGGCCCAGAGGCCACGCCGCCACGCCCGCCACGTCCGCCGCCACCACCGCCCCCGCGTCCGCCGCGCCCGCCAAAGCCGCCGGCGGCCACCGAGAACACCGGTCCCGAGCTGAAGTAGACCGCCAGTTTGTCGCCATAGCCGTAGGCGATGGGGCTGAGCTTATCGGCAATCACCGATCCTAGCACGCTGCCGCGAGCCTGCAATTCCGGCGCCGCCTGGATCGTCACGCCCTCGATCAGGCCGTAATCGATGGGGATCGACGCGTTTCCCGTGATGGTGATGAACAGGCCGCCATTGTCGATGAACTTAGCCACGTTCATGAGGCCCGTCAATTCCATCGAGCCGCGCGTATCGTCGGTCTGGTCGGGCGCGTCGCCCAGGTTGGGCGTAAGGGCCGATTTCTTGAACGGGACCGGATCGCCGCCGCGGCCCGCGTTGCCGTTCACGATGCGCTGCGCCTGGCCGCCCACCGGGCTGAACAGAATCACGTCGTATTTCGAGCGCAGGTCGGAAATGTCCTTCAACTTCTGGTCGGAGATGTAATCGTAAGGGATCTGGTTCTGGTCGAAGGCGACGCGGAACCAGCCGTCGTTTTGAGTGTTGGTCCAGGTATGGACGATGGCGATGCGCGGCGTTGCCAGCTCGTGCATGGCGACTTGCGGAACCGCCGCCGAGGCCGCCACCGCCACGCCCAGCGACGAGGCGGCGCTCTCCAGCCGGTTGCGCAGATCGCCCGGATTAGCTTCCGTCTTCACAATGAAACTGCCGGGGTTGAAGTCATGGCCCTCGGCTTTGAAGGCCGCTTCGGCGGCGAACATTTTGACGTCCTTGAGTTTGAAACGGAGCGTGGCCAGGATGTTGTCGGCGTTGTGGGCGATCAGGTAGGCCGCCGCCGTGGACGGCCCGGAGACGCCGCCGCGCGCTTTGGCCGGCTCGGTCAGCAGGGTCATCCCGGCGCTCAGGATCTCCGGCTTGGTCACCCGCACGGTGGCGACGTTGTGCATGGGTCCCATGGTCCAGCCGGTATCGTCGTAAGGGGCCGGGTCGGTGATGTTGTAATACTGCACGTCCAGCAGCATATCGCCCATGCGGCTATAAGGCTGGTCCATGCGGACCACGTAGCTGCCGGCGGGAAACTTCTGTTTCTTGGTGTCGTTCACCGGGACTTCCGTGTCGGCGTTCAGGCGGTCGACTTCCACGGCTTGCATCCGCAGCAGGTTGACCAGGTCGGCGGCATTGCCGGGGCGCGGATCGTCGCCCGGAATGACATACGCCACCGGCCCTTCGTTGACCGCCTTCTTCACGCTGCGCACGCTCTTCAGGTAGAAATTCGAGAGGTACTGGACGCGGGCGTTGGCCACCCCGTTCATGGCGAACAGGATGCCGCTCTCCTGCAGATTGACGTTATTGCGGAGGGACCATTTGACGCGGGGCAGTGGCGGGTTGGGCCGGAACCACGTGCGGCTGGTGGAAGTGGCCGGAACGGTGCGCTCGCCGGTATCGGCGCCACCCGCGCCGAAGGTCTCGTAAAAGCGGCCGATGGAGTTGTGGCCGTTGGCGACGTAGAACATGTAGTTGGGCGCCCAGCCGTCGTAGTAGCCATGGGTCCACACGCCCGGCACTCCCCGCTTGGTGAGCTCTTCGACGTCCAGATAGGCCATCTTCTGCCACTCGTCGACGGTCAGCGGGTCGAGCCACGCGTTATACGGACCCATGCCCGTCGAGACATACAGGAACGGCACCGATTCGTGGAGATCGTGCAGCACGGTCGGGTGGAACTGGAGGAACGCGCCCATCATGTTGCGGGTCAGCGCCAGCGCCATCCCGATGCCGTCGCGATTGTTGTCGTGCGCCACGTACTTGCCCCAATAGACCAGCGGCGGAGCGGGCTTGCCGGGGTTCTCCTTGCGGTAGTTGTAGACGTCCACTTCGGCGTCGCGCCCGTCGGTTTCCACCACCGGGGTGATCAGCACGATGGAGTTCTTGCGGATGTTCCGGATGAGCGGCGACTCCTCCACCGCGATCCGGTAGGCCAGCTCCATGAGCATTTCGGGCGAGCCGGTCTCCGGAGAATGGATGCTGCCGGAGGCCCAGTACATGGGCAGGCCCTCGGCGATCAGCTTGTCCGCCTCGGCTTGCGGCGTGCGGCGCGGGTCGGCCAGCCTGGCGGTGATCTCGCGGTAGCGATCCAGGTTGGCGATGTGCTCCTCGTCCGAAACGGCCACCAGCAGCATCTCGCGGCCCTCCTCGGATTTCCCGATGGAGAACACCTTGACCCTTTTCGTGGCCCCTTCCAGCGCGCGCATGTAGGCGTTGATGTCCTTGGTGTAGGTCAGCTTGTTGGGCGCGCCCACGATGTGGCCCAGCACTTTATCCGGCGAGGGCACGGTATCGGAAGCCGGCAGATGGTCTACCAGCTCGGTCAGAAAGAACGGCTCGGTGGTGTACTCCTTGATCTTGGCCCCGTAGGCCTCGTCGTTCTTCTGGGGCGCCGCCACCGCGGCGGCGGGCGACTTGGCGGCCTTCTTATCGGCCTTCTGCGCGGCGGCCGGCAACGCGAAGACCAACAGCAGGCAAACGGCGGTTTTACGCATGATGGGTTACATGATATCAGGCGGCAGGACCGCGCCGGACGTTTCCCCGAAAGGGATCGAAATGGCAGCTTCGAAAAGGTGGCCGTGATTTCCGGTCGGCCCTTCAACTCAGCTAAGGGCATCGGGTGAGTTTCAATGTAGAGGCGCGCGCGCCCAATCCGGACGGCCATGGCCTGAAACATCATCCGGACCGGATCGGCCAGTCCATTGCCCGACATCACCGTGGGCCACGGCAAGTCATTTCGCTGAGTACTTTGTGGGCTGCGCCAACGGCGGATGGCTTGTCGGTGTGGATCGAAACGCGATTTCCAGCGCGGGAGAAAAATGACGTTTGCTCCCCAAGGCAGGTGAAAGTTGAGACAATATCAGCCAGAGGCATTATGACGATTACCCTGCGTCCCGAACACGAGAAGGCGATCACGCAGGCCGTACAGTCCGGCGCCTACCGGAATCCCGATGAAGTCATCGGCCGGGCGTTAGAAGTGCTGCGCGCCGAGGACGAATGGCTCAACGGCCACAAGGATGAGATCGCTGAAAAGATCGAACGGGCTTTCGGGCAGTTTGAACGTGGTGAATTTCTTTCGTCCACCGATTCGCGAGCCGATCTGGAGAAGCGCAAAGCGGAGTGGTTTTGTAAACAGAGCCTCTGACTCCGATGGCGTCACTTTACGACGTGTCCGCCGAGGCCCAGAATGACCTGTTTGAAATCCGGTGGCGGATTGCGGAGGATAGTGTAGACCTAGCCAACCGCGTCGAAAGCGAGTTCCGAGTTCTACGACCCGTTTGCCTCATTGGGCCGGATGCCCGGTCAAGGACACACCCGCAAGGACCTCACCAGGCAGCCGGTTCTGTTTTTTCCGCTGTACTCCTTTCTGGTGGTGTATCAGGGTGTGTGAGTCCGATTCGCATCATGGCTGTGCTACGAGGCAAGCGCGACACAAAGCGCATTCTGAAAGAGCGGCTGCTCTAAGGTCAGGCCAGCCAACCGCAGTTGCCCGATCAGGGCCGCTACTCCGGTGCGGCGCGGCTTCTTGCCACCGTACGATCGCCGGCGGCGGGAATTGCGAATGGGTGCAGCGCCAACCAGTCGCTGGGGCTGGCATTGTATAATCGCAGGCATGAGCACCGCGCGTACGCTGGTTCCGGTCGAGGAATATCTGTACACCGACTATGAGCCGGATTGCGACTACGTGGATGGCGAGCTGGTGGAGAGAAACGTGGGCGAGAAAAGCCATAGCAAGCTGCAAAAGAGGATTCTGCGCTACTTCGACGACCGCCAGGAGATTTGGAACCTGTTCGCGATCCAGGAGTGCCGCGTACAAGTCTCGCCCACGCGCTTTCGCGTCCCCGACATCTGTGTCGTATTAGGGCCGGAGCCCAACGAGGAGATCTTCACGCACCCGCCATTCCTATGCATCGAGATCCTTTCGCCGGAAGACCGCATGAGCCGGATGCAGGTCAAGATTGGCGATTACCTGGCGTTCGGAGTGCGGTACGTCTGGGTGATCGACCCGCAAACCCGCCGCGCGTGGATTTACACCTCCGAATCCATGCGGGAGGTCCGCGACGGCGTGCTGCGAACCGAGGACCCGGAGCTGCTGGTTCCCCTGGACGAGCTGTTCGCCACCTCTCGTTGAACCGCCTGTCGGGCCCTCTCCCGCCGATTTGAATTCCACTCCGATTTGAATTCCGACCTGTATATCTCTTATACTGTGTGTTCGGTTCGTCTTCGAGTACGCTCGTTCAAGCCTTTGTCCCGGCGGTTCCTACTCGTAGAGGGAAACGGCAAATCCTGATAGGAGGATCTTCGTCGATGCTCTGCCTTACGGACACGATCCATGTCAATCGGCCGGCCAGCCTTGCCAAGGCCGCCGCGCAAGCCGCCGCCCGGCCGGTTCTGCATGTTTTCTTCGCCTTGTTGGCCCTCCTGGCCCTGGCCGGCCCCGTTCGGGCCCAGGAACGGGGGGGCGGTGAAGCCAGCCTGCATCTCCCCGACCTGGGATCGGCATCTTTCCTCGGCGGCATCAATGGCCATAACCTGCTGCTCGGCGGTATCGCGGTCAGCATTCTCGGCCTGGTCTTCGGCCTCATCATTTTTGTGCGCCTGCGCAACATGCCGGTGCACTCCTCCATGCTCGAAGTTTCCGAGCTGATCTACGAGACCTGCAAAACCTATCTCGGCACTCAGGGGAAGTTTCTGCTTCTGCTCGAAGCCTTCATCGCGGTCATCATCGTGTTCTATTTTGGGTTCCTTCAGGGCTTCGAGGCTTACAAGGTGGCCATCATCCTGCTGTTCAGCGTGGTCGGCATCTCGGGCAGCTTCTCGGTGGCCGCGTTCGGCATGCGCGTCAACACCTTCGCCAACTCCCGCACGGCCTTCGCCTCGCTCACCGGCAAAGCCTATCCCTGCTACGACATCCCGCTGCAAGCCGGGATGAGCATCGGGATGCTGCTGGTGTCGGTCGAGCTGCTCATCATGCTCTTCATCCTGCTCTTCATACCCGGCGACCTGGCCGGCGCCTGCTTCATCGGCTTCGCCATCGGCGAATCGCTGGGCGCGGCGGCCCTGCGCGTGGCCGGCGGCATCTTCACCAAGATTGCCGATATCGGCAGCGACCTGATGAAGATCGTCTTCAAAATCAAGGAAGACGACGCCCGCAACCCCGGCGTGATCGCCGACTGCACGGGCGACAACGCGGGTGATTCGGTGGGACCCTCCGCCGACGGTTTTGAAACCTACGGCGTCACCGGCGTCGCACTGATCACCTTTATTCTGCTGGCCGTCCATGATCCCATCGTCCAAGTGCAGCTTCTGGTCTGGATCTTCTCCATGCGCGTGATGATGGTGATCTCCTCCGCAGTCGGCTACTTCATCAACGGCGCCATCGCCAAGGCGCGGTTCGGCAACGCCGCGAAGTTCAATTTTGAGACGCCTCTCACCACGCTGGTCTGGCTCACTTCGATCCTCTCCATCGCGCTCACGTACGTCGTCAGCGCGTTCATGATCCCGACTCTCGGCGGCGACGATTCGCTGTGGTGGAAGCTCGCCACGGTCATCAGTTGCGGGACCCTTGCCGGTGCACTCATCCCCGAGTTCGTCAAGGTTTTCACCTCCACCAACTCGCGGCACGTGCGGGAGATCGTCACCAGCTCGCGCGAGGGCGGCGCATCGTTGAATATCCTCTCCGGCTTCGTGGCGGGCAATTTCAGCGCCTTCTGGCTCGGCATGACCATGCTGCTCCTCATGAGCCTCGGCTACTTCGTGAGCACCATGTTTCCTGGCACGCTCATGCTGGCCCCGGCGGTCTTTGCGTTCGGCCTGGTGGCCTTCGGCTTCCTGGGGATGGGACCGGTCACCATCGCCGTGGACAGCTACGGCCCGGTCACCGACAACGCGCAATCCATTTACGAGCTTTCCATGATCGAAACGCTTCCCGGCATCTTGGAGGACGTCAAGAAAAACTTCGGCTTCACGCCGAACTTCGAGAAGGCCAAGGAGAACCTGGAAGAGAACGATGGCGCGGGAAACACCTTTAAGGCGACCTCCAAGCCGGTGTTGATCGGGACCGCCGTGGTCGGCGCCACCACCATGATCTTCTCCACCATCGTGGCCTTGACGCACGGCCTCCAGGACCAGTACATGAGGCTGATCTCTTTGATGCACGCGCCATTCCTGCTGGGACTGATCGCCGGCGGCGCGGTCATCTACTGGTTCACCGGCGCCAGCGCCCAGGCTGTCACCACCGGCGCCTACCGCGCTGTGGAGTTCATCAAGAGGAATATCAAGCTCGAAAGCGCCGAGAAGGCTTCCGTGGCCGATTCCAAGAGGGTGGTGGCCATCTGCACCCAGTATGCGCAAAAGGGAATGCTGAATATCTTCCTGGTGGTGTTCTTCGCCACTCTGGCATTCGCTTTCCTGGAGCCGTTCTTTTTCGTGGGCTACCTGATCTCGATCGCGCTCTTCGGCCTCTACCAGGCGATCTTCATGGCCAACGCCGGCGGCGCCTGGGATAACGCCAAGAAGGTGGTCGAGACCGAGTTGCGCGCCAAAGGCACGCCGCTGCACGACGCTTGCGTGGTCGGCGACACGGTTGGCGATCCCTTCAAGGACACCAGCTCGGTGGCGCTCAACCCGATCATCAAATTCACTACGCTGTTCGGCTTGCTGGCCGTCTCGCTGGCGGTGAGCGTGACCGAGAAACAAGGCAACGCCTTCACCACCATCCTGGCCGCCGTCTTCTTCGCGGTCGCGCTGGTGTTCGTGTACCGCAGTTTCTACGGGATGCGCATCGAGAGCGGCAAAGAGTAGGGCGGCGGAACCCGTGGGGCAGCCGGGCCCAGAGGGCACCCCGGCCCAGAGGGCACCCCGGCTGCGGCCGGCTTTGGAGATTGGCCATTCGGAGACCACCTGTGGGACAAAGCATGGGCCCACCGATGCAAAGCACCGGCGGAAAACCGATACCAGGGTACCGGTTTTCTAACCAAGAATAGCCAAGAATCAATAATTTACGGTCTGAAGACGGGCACTTCAGTATCCGTTTTTGGCCGGCTTTCAGATGGCCGATCCCTGGCAAGGATGCCGTGGCCAGCCAGCCGGTGTTGGGCGAAGTTGCCTTGGCCGCCACGGGGCTCGTCCAGACGGCGGGCCCAGAGGGCAGCCCCCGCCCGACGCGAGCCAGGGTGCGCATACTCGATTCCATTGAATGCAAGCGCCAGTCTGCCTGCGGCCTCATCCCGACAGATTGGATTGCGTGCTGTAGATGCCAGCCGTGGCCCGCGCCTGCACGATTTTCGACACCGATTTGCGGTCGAGACTGTGCTGCGCTGGTATCGCAACGATTCGGTGGCCGCCCCACTGCCGTTCACCCGCAGGACTCGGCATAATCCGGAACTCGGCATAAGGCCGGTCAAGTCGCGCACCCCCTACGAACTCTACCCACTATACGCGCGATTCTTGATCGGACTTGGGTTCGAGGTCGTGCTGTCGCGCCGTGACCGCGGGTCCCGCCGGACCGCCGCCCGGCGCCGAACGCCGTCCGGAGCTGGACCGGTTCCCAGTTTCATGCTGCCGCCTTCCATCAGTCGGGTAAGCGGCTGGCCCTGGGAACCGGTCACCACGGCATCGATTTGCACCAGGTTGACGTTGATGCGGATGATGTTGTCGGGGGGCGGTTCCTGCGGTGCAAGTGACCCGCGATCCTGCGCGGAAACCGTGGTCCATGCCAACAAGAAAGCCAATGGGCGGACAAGCATGACCCGGCCGAACACGGCAGGCTCTTCCTTTCAGTGTATTCTGTTGAGCTACAGGCATGCTGGAACTTATCGCACGTTTAGCGGCCGGCGCCCGAGTGCTCGACCTCGGCGCGGCGGCGGGCAGTTTCTCGACCGCCAGGCGGGATATCCTGGTGGTGCGGCTCGATCTGGAGCCGCCCGCCGGGGTGCCCGCCGGGGCGCCCTCTGGGCCCGGCGCGGAGGCATACGTGGCGGGCGATGCCGCCCGCATGCCCTTCGCCTCCGGATGCTTCGACCTGATTATCGCCAACCATAGCCTGGAGCATTTCGCCCTACTCGAAGACACGGTCCGCGAGATGGGACGGGTATTGCGCCAGGAGGGCCATTTATTCATCTCGGTTCCGGATGTCTCGACGCTAACCGACCGCATCTACCGATGGCTGGCGCGCGGTGGAGGACACGTAAACCCGTTCCGCGGGCCTGAACAAGTCACCGGGCTGGTAGAGCGCCTGGCAGGGGTAAAGCATCGCGGTACCAAAGTGCTGTTCAGTTCACTTTCCTTCCTGAACCGCCATAATTTTAAAACCCGGCCGCCGCGAAAAATCGCGCTGTTTGGCTTCGGCAGCGAGCATTTTCTCGCAGTATTCACCTGGCTGCTGCGCCAATGGGACCTCGGTCACGGCACCCGCTGGAGCCGATATGGGTGGGCCTTCTACTTCGGCGGCGAGCCATTGGCGGCCCGCCCCGAAGCCTGGATCAACGTGTGCGTGCGCTGCGGATCGGGCCACGCCCAGGCGTTCTTGAAAGCCACGGGCGCAGTCCCGCGGTTTCCGCGCTGGTTTCAGCCCTACCGGTGTCCGCTGTGCGGAGGCTGGAATTTGTTTACGGAGGACGTGGTGTTTCTGTAAGGCAGGAGTCTGGAGACAGAATTTGGGGCGGCTTACCCTAGGCCCCGTGTTCCGGCAATGATTACACCGAGGCGCGGCTCGTCGCTCCGGCCGTAGCGTCGGAGCAGGTGCACTCCAGATCTGGTGCCGGCCGCGGGCGGGAAAGCAGCACCAGTTGTTCGGGGTGGGGCACGGGAGTTGCTGCAGGATCAGTCGATCGATGAGCGGTATCAAATGTCCTTTTCCACGAATCGCCTCGCGCTTGCCCTGGTGATCCCGCTCGGCCTCTCCGCCCTCCACGCCCAGGACGCCCGCACCGTCACCGAGCCCACCTACCCCCAGCCCTGCGTCACGCTGGCCGCGCCCTTCACCGCCCCCAACGGCGTCCTCCCCGAATCCGCCGAGAAAAATCCCGCGAGCGCGCTCATCCAAGCGGCTATCGACCGCTGCGGCGCGGGTGGCGCAGTGGTTCTGGCGGCCTCAGGCGCGCACAACATTTTTCTCTCGGGTCCGCTGCATTTTAGGGCGGGGGTTACGCTCTTGGTGCAAGGCGGCGCCGCCTTGTTCGCCTCCCGCAACCCGCGCGATTACGATGTCCAGCCGGGCAGTTGCGGCATCGGTTTCGGCTGCGCGCGGGGCCGGATGCAAGCCCTTCCTCACCGCCGAAAACGCGCCCGGAGCCGGCATCATGGGCGAAGGCTATATCGATGGCCGCGGCGGCGCCCAACTGCTGGGCCAGAAGGTCACGTGGTGGGATCTCGCCCATGAAGCCAAGGTGTTCGATGGTTCGCAATTGCCGCGCAAAGTAAAAATGCCGCAGGCGAGGACAGCATCTACGTGATCGACCGCTCGAAGCTCACCGCGGCGCCCGGAGTCGAGCACGTCTGGCTGGGTCGCCCATGGCCTCCGTATGCGGCGGTGGTGTATCTGAATACCGAGATGGGCAGCCACATCGAACCGGCCGGATGGCGCGAGTGGCATCCCGGCGAAACCAAGTCGCTGGAAACGGCATTTTACGCCGAGTACAATTCCACCGGGTCCCGGCGCTCACCCCACCGAGCGCGACCCGCACGGCAAACAATTGACCGCTGCCGAGGCGGCCCGCTATGAACCCCGGCGCGTCCTGGAGGAAAATGACCATTGGGACCCAACCGTGAAATGAGGATCACCATGAAACTGAAAGCGTGGCGCAGACTCTCTTCCCAATGCCCTTTACTTTGGGCCTGGCGGCCTCTCGGCACAAGTCGTGGAACAGCCAATCCTGGCGCCAATCCTGGCTGCCGCCGCCTTTCAGGCGGCTCTCGCACGGTGCGCAGACTCGCGCGGGGTCCGAAAGGGCCGCCTGAAAGGCGGCTGGGCCCAGAGGGAACCCCAGGACTGCCCGCCCCACAATTAATGCAGAATGCTGTTGCGGGCAGAGCAAGTGGCATTGGACTCCCAACCGGGGCACCCACTGGGTCCGCCGAGACTCGTCTCGGCGCTCTTCTCCTTACGCTTGCGCTGTCCCTAGCCGCGCAAACCGCGCCCACTCCCGCCTTCTTCAACGTCCTCGATTACGGCGCCAAACGCGATGGCTCGGCCTCGTCCACCGCCGCCTTTCGCGCCGCCATCCAGGCCTGCGCCAGAGCCGGCGGCGGAACCGTCTTCGTGCCGGCGGGCAATTACATTTCCGGCTCGATCGAGCTGGTCAGCAATCTGACCCTGCACATCGACAGCGGCGCGGTCATCCACTTCGCCGCCAATCGCGAAGAGTATCCCATGGTGGCCAGCCGTTTCGAGGGCGTGGAAACGCAGGCGCCCGCGGCCATGATCGGCGGGCATGGTCTGGAGAACGTCGCCATCACCGGGCGCGGCACTATCATGGCCATCAACGCCGAATGGCGAACCCTGATGGGAGCGCCGGAATACCGCGCCTCCTGGACCGACCTGCTGGGCAAGCTGGAGCGCCATGAAGCGGCCACTGAGGAGCAACGCCAGAAGGCCGCCCTGTCGCTGCGCGCCGATTTCATCCGCCCCGTGGAGAGCAGGAACATCCTCATCGAGGGCATCCACATCATGGGCTCGCCCATGTGGGTGCTGCACATGCTGTATTGCGAAAACGTGGTGATCCACAACGTGGTTGTGGAGAGCTATCCGGGCGCCAATACCGATGGCGTGGACATCGATTCCTGCCGCCACGTGCGCATTTCGGATTCCTATTTCGACACCGGCGACGACGCCATCTGCCTGAAATCCGGCAAGGACGCCGACGGCCTGCGCGTCAACCGGCCCACTGAAGACGTGGCCATCGCCAACTGCACCATCCATCGCGGCCACGGCGCCGTGGTGCTGGGCAGCGAGACCTCCGGCGGCATCCGCAACGTCACCGCCAGCAACATCGTGGCGCAGGGCACCGACCGCGGCATCCGCATCAAGAGCACGCGCGGGCGCGGCGGCCTCATGGAAAACATCCGCTTCGACAACTGGGTGATCGAAGACACGCCCGACCCGGCCATCGAAGTGACCAACTACTACACCCGCGCTCCCGATGAGCCGGTCTCCGTCCGCACTCCCATCTTCCGCAACATCGCCATCTCCAACGTCACCATCAACCGCTGCCGCACCGCGGTCAGCATCGAAGGCCTGCCGGAGATGCCGGTGGAGGGCCTGCGCCTCAGCGACGTCATCGCCAACGCGCGCGAGGGCCTGCGCGCCTTCAACACCAAGGGCCTGGAATTGCACAACGTGCGCATCAACCCGGAGAGCGGCATTCCCTTTCTGATTCGCGACTCCACACAACTGGATCTGGATGGCGTGCAGACCCGTGTCCCCAAGGCGGACACGCCGGTCGTGCGCCTGGACCACTCGCAGGGCGTTTCGTTCCGCAACAGCGTGGCGTGGCCCGGCACGGGCGTCTTCCTGTCGATGGCGCCGGGGATGAAGGCTGCCGTCAGCATGACCGCCAACGATCTGGGCGCAGCAGCCACTCCGGCGCGCGAAGAGGCTCTCGACGCCTGGAAGGGAATCGCCACGCCCGATCGTCCGCAAACCCGCGCCCGCCAGTAGCAGTCCTGTGCTAGCATTCGGATAGATGCTGGCGGTGCGCACTCGGGTAGCTATTCTGCTGTTGGCCGTTTTTGCAGCCCTCAATGCCGAGTGTGTAACCGTATGCCATCACCCTTGCTGCCATTCCTGCGGTCACGAGCAGCCTCTCTTCACCGCGGCCGTGCTGGTCAGCCGGCTTCCGGTTTCCCTGCCACAGTGGCCGGCCGCAGCGCCGATCGCCGTGGGTGCCCGGCCAATCTCGCTGAAGCCCGCGCTCACGGGCGTTCCGGCGGTCAGCGGCCCGCCCCCACCGGGTAACCTTCCCTCATCCGCCGTCCTGAAAATCTAGCGAGGTCCTCACTCACCGTGGAGACGCGGAGAGAACGGAGGAGGCGCGGAGAAGACAATTCTCCTCTTGCCATTCTCCGCGCTTCCTCCGTGCCCTCCGCGTCTCCGCGGTGAATTGGCCCGTTGCCCCGCAACTCGTACTGGGAAGGCTTACTCCGATGCGTCCTCACTTACTGCTGCCGCTCTGCGCCATCGGCCGGAACGTGCGCACCGCGGAGATGCAACTTTCTTCTTGCCTTTCTCCGCGCTTGCTCCGTTCCCTCCGCGCCTCCGCGGTGCAACGGAACTCCTTGCAATTCGTACTCCCGCTGCTCTGCGCCATGGCCCTCCCCTGCCGCGCGCAGATGGACATGGCGGGCATGCTGCTCATGCAACAGGCCTCCGGCACCAGCATGAACCCGCAATCCTGGCGCATGCCGATGTTCATGCCGCCGGCCGGCTCGTGGAGCCTCATGTTCATGGGCCAGGCCTTCCTGTTGGATACCCAACAGTCCGGACCGCGCGGCGGCGATAAGCTCTACTCCACAAGCTGGTTCATGGCCGCCGCCACGCATCCCCTCGGGCGCGGCAGCCTGATGGTTCAATTGATGCTCAGCCTGGAGCCCGCCACCGTCACCGGCCGCCGCTACCCGGAGCTTTTTCAAACCGGCGAGACCGCTTTCGGCAAGCCGATCGTGGATGGCCAGCATCCGCACAACCTCATCATGGGCCTGGCCCTCACCTATGCGCGGCCGATCGGCGGCGCCACCTTCCTGGAACTCTACGCCGCTCCTGTGGGAGACCCGGCGCTGGGACCGGTGGCCTTCCCGCATCGCGCCTCCGCGTCCGAGTTGCCGCAAGCCCCCCTCGGCCATCACTGGCAGGATTCCACGCACATCGCCTACGACGTGGTGACCGCCGCGCTCAAGCGGCGGTGGGCGCGCCTGGAGGCCAGCGGCTTCCACGGCGCCGAGCCGGGCGAGAATCGCTGGACCATCGGTTACGGCCCCATGGATTCCTGGAGCACGCGTTTCTCCGTGCTCCCGTCGAGCAACTGGATGGCCCAGGTCTCCGTGGGCCGCCTCACCCATCCCGAGGCGCTCGGACCCGGCGATGTGGTGCGCGCCACCGCGTCCCTGCACTATTCGCGGCCCATGGGGCATTCTCCCGCTGGGCGGGAAAGCTGGTCCTCCAGCCTCATCTGGGGACGCAACCACGACACCTTCACGCACCGCAACCTCAACTCCTATTTGGCCGAGACAGTCCTGCCCGTGGGCGGCCGCAACTTTCTCACCGGCCGCTGGGAGTTGGTGGACAAGGACGAACTCCTCAGCTCCGGAGCCGTATTCCGCATCGGCGCCTGCACGCTCGGCTTCACCCACGATCTGCCCGGCGTGATTCCCGGCGTCGAGGCCGGCATCGGCGCCAACGCCACCGCCTACACGCTGCCCGAGGCCCTCCAACCGTATTACGGAGCACACCCGTTCGGCGTCAACGTCTACCTGCGGTTCCGTTTGAAGCCGGCGCATTAACGGCTGCAGCAGGTTCACCACGGAGACGCGGAGACAACGGAGAAAGCGCGGAGAGAAGAAGAAGAGATGAGCGCAGGTTTCTCCGTGCTTTCTCCGTTTTCTCCGCGTCTCCGTGGTGAAAATCCCAGTCGCCTCCGTGCTATGCTTGAAAACCCCATGCCCGGCGAACTCTGGCTGATCCGTCACGGCGAAACCGCGTGGTCCCTTTCCGGCCGGCACACCGGCCGCACGGACATTCCGCTCACCGATGCGGGCCGCGCCAACGCCGTGGCGGTGGGCCGCTACCTGGCTGGCCGCCAATTTCGCCTGGTGCTCACGAGTCCGCTCGCGCGCGCCATGGAAACCTGCCGCCTGGCGGGTTTCGGCGCCGCCGCGCAAATCGACCCCAACTTGTGCGAGTGGGATTACGGCGACTACGAGGGCCATACCACAGCCGAAATCCGCGCGCAGCGTCCCGACTGGTTTCTGTGGGCTTCCGGCGTGGTCAACGGCGAAACTATCGGACAGGTGGCGGCTCGCGCCGATGCCGTCATGGCCCGCTCCCTTCAGGCCGATGGCGATGTGGCGCTGTTCGCGCACGGCCACCTGCTGCGAATCCTCACCGCGCGCTGGCTGGGCCTCCCGCCCGAAGCCGGCCGCCTGTTCGCGCTGGGCGCGGGATCGGTGAGCACGCTCGGCTACGAGCGGGACACGCGCGTCATCGACAGTTGGAATCTCAAGCCTTGGGCGTTACCAGGTTGACGCGCACGGGCTTCGCGCCCGCCGGCGTCTTGACCACTTTGCAGACCAGTTGCAGCGCGGCGATCGGCGATATCACGCGCGTCAGGCTGCGCTCCGAGTCGGGGCCGGTCAGCACGGCGATATTCCGCGAAGGCAGAAAGATCTCCATCACGCGGATGCGCTCGGCGCCGCTGGCGAACAGCACCACCAGTTCCTCGTCTTCTTTGAGCGCCTTCTGCATGGCTTGCAGTTGGTTGAAGATGGTCGCGCCGAGGTTCTCGGCCGGCGCGGCGGCGGGCCCAGAGGGCACCCCTGGCTGTTCCTTAGGAGCCGGAGAGGTCGCCGAGAGCAGCGCCTCCTTGGCAATTTGCCGCGTTAAATCGCCCAGAGCCATTCTGGCTTTGATGCTAACACGCGCGCAACCTTTTTCGCCTCCGGCAACGCTTCGATCTTAGTGTGGCGTCTGGCCGGCGGCAACCGGTCGCGATTTTAGGTATATTCAGGTCTGATATACTGCCAGCAGCTTTCTGCTTCGGAGGTTCGAGCGGGTTTCCGGGAGAAGCATTGGGGCTTCAAACGGAAAAGCCCGGGTACGGCCCGGGCCTTCCTCATCGAAGCAGAAAGGAGGATTCTGCTTATGGTCCTTACGCTGATAATCCGGTTTGGCCGGATCACGGCGAAGATCGTTTGGTCCCTTAAGGGCCGGCGATAGCGCCGCGGCGGAGCCATGATTCGCAGTCATGGCTCCGCTATCAGCATCATACGCCCTATTTGCGCTGAGAGGCAAGCGGGATGACGCCGCCCACGCCGCCCGGCGCGCCCGCAAGCGGGCGTTGACCGGCTGAAGCCTGTCCCACCTCTACGCCGCCGGTCGTGACGGTGTATTTGGCAATCATGTTGGGGCGCTCCCAGGCGGGCAGGGTTTCGGGGGCCTGCACGTATTCGAAGAAGCGAGCGGCCACCTGCGCGAAATGCGACTCGTGGCCCACGCGGAAGCGCGGTGGGATCGAGAGGCGCACCTCGCGCTCGCCTTCCACGGCGGCGACGCCCGGCCATCGCGTTTGCAGATCGGCGACTTTCCGGCGCACGGAGGCGCACAGTTCGGCGAGCGAGGCGCCGGCGGGAACCAGGTATAGCTCGGGGATGTGGCCCTCGGCCTGCCCCTGGCGGATTTCGGCGCGCGCCCGCGTGCCGCGGAAAGACGCCTCGTAGACGTCTCCTGCTCCTGGAGCGGCTTCCCAATTCCACACGATTTCCAATTGCACGTGGACGCCGCGCCAGGTGTAGTGGACCCAGTTGTTGCAGAAGTAGTCGAGGTCACCATCGCGTACCACACCGGTCACCTGCTGGAACTGTGCGGGGCTTAAGCGCAAGGGCCAGCGGCGCGCGGCAACGATCCGGATATCCACGGCGGGGTCGACCATGCGCGGGGCGTCCGCGAAGGCGGTCCACTCGACCAGGTCCACCACGTGGGTGCCCACATCGGCGAGAGCCTCGCCATATTCCTCGATGTCGAAAAACCACGGCGGCCGGCGCAACGGCATTCCAGCCACCATCTTCATCAGGTGGTGAACGCTGCGCGTGCACATGCCGGGCGAATCGGCACTGCCGGGGTCGATGGAGCCGAAGATCTCGCGGTCGCCGACGAACTCGCGCTGCAACTGAGAGGTCACTTCATAGCGCTCGGTCATGATGTCGTAGGCGATGAGGCGGCCGCGGTCCGCCAACGCCAGAGCTTCTTCCAGTTTGGGCAGGTCGGCTGACGAAATGATCCACGGCTTATCGGCCAGCACGTGCATGCCCGAGCGTAACGCACCGAGAATGCGGTCGATCTTCGGCCGATTGCGGCCGGCGAAGACGGCCACGGCGGGATCGCTTGCGACAGGTTCCCGGACCAGCATTTTGGCCATGAAATCTTGGCCGAGGTGGGGCCGCAGCTCCCAGCGGGTGGGGTTGGTGGGACGCGAATTGAACAGCTTCACTCGGGAGAAGCAGTCGACCACTTCCGGGCCGATCGGCGCGAACACCTCCACGCGCGGGTCGACGCACGGGTACATCTCGCGCAGCAGCAGGGCGGCGTGAAAGTGAGCCGGATCGACGAGGATGAGGCGCATGGGTCAGGCTCCGCGGGGCGATCTGGCACAGGGCGCGAACAGGCGTCGAGACGAGTCTCGACGGGCCCAATGGGCACCCCGGCATGAGTGCCTGCGCCACGTCATGCGGGGAACGGCCAGACCCGTTCGATGGTCTTGCTCAGCATCCATCGCTTGTCGTCGTCATTCAGAAACTTCATCTCGTCGCGGACCACGCTCAGCGCGCGGGCGTAGGTGGCGTTGGCGGTCTGCTCGACGATGGGCCAATCGGTGGCCCACATCAGCCGCTCGGGTCCGAAGGCCTGATGCAGGCGCTTCACGTGCTCCTGCGCATCCAAATAAGGATACGGCTGCTTCGACAGCGACCAGGTATGCGAAACCTTCACGAAGACTTTGGGGTAGCGCGCGAGCGCGATGAGCTTTTCCAGTTCCTTGGGCTGGTCGACGGGGCAATCGGCCATGTGATCGATGACCAGGGTGAGGTCCGGGTATTTGGCGATGAGCGCCTCGGCGTCCGGCATGCGGGTGATGGGCGCCAGCACGGTCATGGGGACCTTGAGCTCCTCGCAGCGCTTCCATAGCGGCGGCATGAGCGGGCCGTGAAACCAGTCGCCCGAGGCGTTGCCCGCGGGGCTGATGCGCACGCCGCGGAAGCCCTGTTCGGTCCACCGGGAAAGGTGATCGGGCGCCGCCGGGTCGAGCGGGTCCACGCGGCACACGGCCTGAAAATACTGCGGGTAGCGCTTTAGCGTGTCGAGCGTGTAGCGGTTGTCGTAGCGGTAGTGGATCACCTGGATGAGCACGGTTTTGGAAACGCCGTTGGCCTTCATGAGCGCCAGCAGCATTTCCGGCGTGGCGTCCCGCTCCGGGGGATGGGCCTCCTTGGCGAACGGAAAGGCGGGATCGTGTTTCCACACGTGCACGTGCGGATCGAGAATGCGATAGTCTGCCGACCAAGCGTTGCTTGCCATAACTCCCAGAAAAGTGCGCCGGGACAGGCTGAAGGCCTGTCCTACCGGCTTCGCAAAGGACTTCCACCGCCGGCTGTCAGACATAGATCGGTTCCAGACGGTTCACGACATACTGGCCGCAGCGTTCGTAACTGGCGCGCGGGCCTTGGCGGGCCACATCCAGATCGACGCACAGCCAGGATTGAAAATTGACCGACTTCAGGACGCGGTGGCAGGCGGGAAAATCGATCGCGCCGTCTCCCAGATCGAAGATGTTGTCGGTGAGCTTGGGACCGGTCTGGCGGGCGTCCTTGTAGTCCGCCATCATCAGGCGGTGTTTGTATTTTTCGAGCGCGGCGGGCACGTCGATGCCGGCCAAGTGAAGGTGGGCGGTATCGGGCGAGAGCCAGAAGAGCTTGGGATCGGTCATGGCCATGCAGCGGTCGAGCTCCGCGCCATCCTGCACCATCTGGCCCATGTGGTTGTGCAGGCCCGCGCGGAATCCCATCTCGCCGGCCAATTCGCCGAGGTGGTTGTAACATTCGCACATGGCCTTGAAGGCGGCCTCTCCGGATCCCTGCGCGCGCGAGGGCGAGAAGACCACCAGGCGGCTGGCTCCGAAATTCTTGAGGTACTCCATGGCCTTCCTGGCGTTGGCAAGCACCTCGGCGTGGCGGGCCGGATCGTGCGCCGGGCCGTTGAAGGAGATGGTGATGATGCTGAGCCCGCGCCGCTCGACCTCCTTGCGCATCTGCTCCATGGTGATGTTATAGGTGGTCAGGATTTGCGGGAATTGGGTCAGGCGCGCGCCGATGAAGCCAGTGTTCTTCATGACGTCCAGAATATCGGTGAAGGGCACGCGGGGAAAGGAGTTCCACAGGTTGGTGCCGAGGGCCCACTTCACATTGCGGTTAGCCGGCAGGCGGGTGGCCGAGCGGGCCAGGGTGGCAGCCAGCAGAGTTAGAGCGGTACGTCGAGTCATGATTGCCTCGCCCTCGAATTGTACTCCCGCGGGAGAGCGGGCTCAATCCAGGGGGGCGCTTGAGGGCCGCTTGAGGCGGATGGCCTGGGAGCAAACTTGCGGAGGACGGGGGATGGACTGGGGTTGCATCAGCTTGGATTCCAACGACCGGCGTCGCGCCTGCAACGTCGGACTTGCGCCCGCAGTTGCCCGGGGGATCAGGCTTGTATCAGTTGCATGGACTCACGGATATAAAACAGGCCTCGTGACGCTTTCGATCAGTGCGGGCCGGTGCGGGTGCTTAACCGTTTTGGGGATCGTGATCTGGACCATCCTATAGGCATCTGTCGGATTGAGCCGGTTGCGAAGTGCCGTCTCCAGGGTACCGAGGGTGGGGTGAGCACGTGAGGGAAGGTGCTTGCGGAAGCGGCGTAGGCTTGGGGCATCTGTTCCAAAGCGGCCAGAGCGTCGCGCACCAGCCCGAACTGAGTAGAAGCGGCGCACCGTTCGCGCGGCGATGACGGGAAGCCTGGCATTCAGGCCTTGGCTGTGACGACTCCGGACCGGCCGCCGGTTCCAGGCCAGTATTCCAGTCACCTGCGGGATTACGAATATAAGCGTTTGGGCACGGTGTCGCTGTTGGCGGGCCTGGATCAGGCGGGCCCACAGGGCACCCCGCCTGCCCCCCGGCAGCTCATGACTACTGGCGCACCGCCAAATAACGGCTCGCGAACACGATGAACGTGGGCCAGTTCGGCGCGGGAGTATGCCCGCCGCTGTGGTGCCGGAAGGCCACATCCCCGTCGATCAGGGCCGTCTCGATGGGCGGAAACTCGCTCGTGCCCATGTCCGCAACGGTCAACCCTGGCGCACGGACACGGCCACATCCATGCCGAGAAAAGAGGAAGGAGGGCCGGTAAAAGTGCCACATAGCGGCAGAACCTGCTTCTGATCCCACGCCACGGCGACACGAATCAGATTGCGGTTTCCGACGATACTGTTGGTCGGATCGAAGTCGATCCAGCCGGCCCCCGGCAAATAAGCCTGCATCCACGCGTGGGTGTGGCCGGAACTGGCCCCGGAGCCGGTCCCGGACCCGTTGGCCGCCCCGGAATCCTCGCCTGGGACGAAAATATATCCGCTTACGAAGCGCGCGGCCAAGCCCAGCGAGCGCGTCGCTTCGATCATGAGTACGGCAAAGTCCCGGCAACTTCCGCAACGTCGCTCGATCGTCTCGCTGGGGCTTTGTACGCCCTTCTCGGTGCGCCGTATATAGTGGAAGTCCTGCCTGATGGCGAGCGTCATGGACCGGAGTAAACTCATGGTTCCGACGGCTCCGGGCGGATCCAGGAACCGGCTAACCCAACGGCTCAAACTGTGGCTGGCATGCTGGTTCACCAGGGCGCGCGCCAGGTTGGCCAGATCTTCATCCGAATAGCGGAACGGATAGGTCTTGGCGTACTCCTCCAGCGGGTATTCGGGCGGTGTGTCTTCGAGATGTTCCAGCGTGATGCTGCTGTCGAAACGAAGCTCCGTAGCCGGTCCCTCGAAGGTCGCGACAGCCACGGAGTTATCGAAGGCATCGTGGAGCCAGCGAAGACGCGTGGGATTGGGCGTGATGTCCAGGCGCGATCGCAGTAGCCGGAGGTCGTGACTTTCCCGCGGCCTGAACATCATCCGGTGCTCGCCAAGTTCCACGGGATCGGAATATCGATAAACCGTGACATGACGGACGGTGAGGAGGGACATAATTACGGTTCCTTCGCCTATCTTATCGGACTGGTCCGGTCGACTCCGCAGTCTCGTCCGCCCAAACTTTGAAGCTGTCCAGCGTGTTTGGGCCGAAGGTGGTCGCGATCGCCACGTCGCATGCATCGCGGCCTCGCGCCAGGAGAACCCGGCCGATCCGTGGCACGTTGTTGCGCGCGTCGAAGATGTACCAGCCGCCTCCGATATAGACTTCCAGCCAGGCCGCAAAATCCCCGACGCCGTAGGGCGGCAGTGTCCCCATATCGCCGAGATAGCCCGTGCAATAACGCGCCGGAATATTCAGGCAGCGGCAAAAGGCGATGGCCAGGTGAGTGTAGTCGCGGCAGACTCCGACACCCTCGCTCCAGGCGCCCCAGGCCGTCCGGGTAGCGCGCGCCTGCTGATAGTCGAAGACGATCCGGTTGTGCACATAGTCGCAGATCGCCTGCACCCGCGCCCAACCCGGCGGCGACAGCCCGAACAGATCCCAAGCCGTCTGGCACAGCAGATCGGTCTCGCAATACCGGCTGCCCAGCAGGAAGACCAGAGTCTCTTCCGGCAGATCTTCCACCGCGTGCTGCCGGGCATCGGGAACCACCCTGTCCGCTTGGCCGGTATCGCGGATGAGCGCATCGGCCTTGATCCGCAGGCGCCCGCGGGGCGCCACCAGCCGTGTGCACCAGTTGCCGAAGCCATCGCGATACCCTCCGATCGGCACTGGCGGATCGGTGGTCGGATAGTCGGGAACGATCATGTCCGAGGCGCGCGAATAATGGATGCTCAACGCCAGGATCATGGGCGTGGGTTGGGGAAAGGTATAGTTCAGTTCGTAGCCGACCCGGATCTGCATGTAGTTTCCTTCCCTCAACGCGGAAGCCGATGGCCCAGTCGTGTCGTGGACTGGCTAGTTGATAGTAACGTGATTTGGAGAGGCGCGCAGGCGCCCGCCTCACTGCTGAACCGTGACCGAGACTCCCGTCTGGGTGGAAGCGCCCCCGATCGTAGCCACCACCGCCGCATCGCCGTTGGGCAGACTCGGCACCGTCACGTTGAGCTGATAGAGGCCCGGTCCCACCAGGCCGGCATAAGTAACGGGCGCACTGACGCCGCCCATAGTAACCTGAACCGTGTTCGCCAGCACCGATGGCGCGGTGACTAATTGGGCGGTGGGAAGCGGCGGGTTGGCCGGGCCGAATCCCGTTCCATAGAGCAGGATGGTTTCGCCCGGTTGCGCCGGCGTCGTGGTCGCCCCAGGCAGGAGGTTCGGACTGCCTACATCCGAGTAATCCAGGTGGAGCGCAGCCACGTGGACGCCGTCAAACGTGAAGAACGCCGGCGCAAACTGGCTCTTTTGCAACGTCAGGTTGTTACTTGCCTGCTGTGCCGTAGTCACCTGTACCTGGACCGGACCGATCGTGGCATCGTCCGGAGCCAGGACGTTGATTTGCGTGGGGCTGAGGTACGAGATATATCCGGGCAGGCCGTTGATGGTGACCGCTACGCCCTCGAGCGAAGTTGGCAACAGCCCGTTGACGAAGTCGGAGTTTTGCCATTGGTAAGTGACCGTAGACAGGTTCGCTCCGAAGATCGATAGCCAGGTAGCCGAGGCCCCACCAGGCTGGAAACTCCCGGCGTTCCCCACGCCCGTGATGCTGGGCGCCGCAAGCGTCCCTTGCACCACCAGCGTGACCGCGACGGAAGCCGGACTGCCCGTGGCGCCCGCCGCGGTAATCTGGACGGCACTGTTGTAAGTTCCAGGCGCCAGATTGGCCGGGTTCAGCGATACCGACAGCATGTTCGAAGCGCCGCCGGAAGCGCTGCCGGACGCGGGCGCCACGGCGAGCCAATAAACGCTGGTCGAGGCAGTCCAGGCGAGCGTGCCCCCGCCCGCGTTGGTAATCGTGACGGTCTGCGCAGCCGGAACCGAACCGCCCTCGGTGTAATTGAACGTCAGCGTTTGGGGCGCGATCGCTAGAGACGGCGGTTGCGGCGGGGGCTGAGTCACGGTGAGCGTGACGGGCACCGATAGCGGAGTGTTCGAGGCGCCCGCCGACGATATCTGCACGCTGCCGTTGTAAGTGCCCGCGCTCAGACCCGCCGGCGAGATGGACACGGTAAGCGTCGACGGCGCCGTTCCGGATGCCGGCGACACGCTCAACCAGGACGCGCTCGTTGTGGCCGTCCACGCCAGCGTCCCGGCCCCGCTGTTGGTAATCTGGTCGGGTTGCGTGGGAACCGTTCCGCCCACCGTGTAGCTGAATGTCAGGCTTGACGGCGACACGGCAATGGTGGACGGGGTTGACGTAGCGGCGAGAATCGCAATCGAATCGGTTCCGGGAACGGCCTTCACGGTGATGGCGAGCAGTCCCGTCAAGGTGGCGGGCAGGGTTGCCGTAATCGCGGTACTGGTCCACGAGGCCACTTGCAAGACCTGCCCCGTGGTGGAGCCGGCCGGGGTGGCAACCACCATGCAGCCGTTGCACAGCGAGCCAAAGTCCGCCCCGCTGATGGTGATGGTCGAACCGGCGCTGACTACCCGCCCGGCCGCCGAGCTCAATAGCGGACCGACGGAAACAATGGTGGTGTTCTCCTTGCAGCGCACCGTCAAAAAGTAACCGAGAGGCGCCGTCTGCGTGCAACCCGTCGTGACAGCCGACGGCTCGGAAGCTTGAAATTCGCCTGTCCCCCTGACCAAGTCGTCGTAGAATATGGTATCCGTATCGCCGCCATTCACCAGTTGCAAGGTTCCCCAGGCGACCTCGCTCAGATCCGTGACGTAATTGCCTGCGGCGTTCACCAGCGCGAAGAATATCCCCCCGTACTGCGACAACCACTTGTCCGTGGAAGTCGGCGATCCGATGGACTGCCAGGCGGAAGTGCCGGAGAGGAACGAGCGCACGATTTGGCCGGTTGCCTGAGATGTGCTGGTGACATTCGCAATTCCCGCGGCGTTGCATAAGAACGCGCCAAAGGTCGTCGTGTTGGTAAATGCGCTCGGGTCTACGTGGCAATAGGGCACGATGCGGGTCACCGCCGTCTGCCCGTATACAAACCCGAGAGAGGCGCTGGTCTCCGTTACGATTCCGTCGCTGGCATTGGTGTTTTCGAGGCCGGATGACAAACCGGGGGTATAGATGCCGGCATTGCCGATCACGGCGATGGTGCTCACTCCCCGCAGATCGTCGCTATTCTGATTCCACGTGGCCAGGTTCCACTGGAGCGCACTGCCCGGGATCAACTCCGCGTCCTGTGTCCCTGCCAGGAGGGAGGTCGCATAATTACCGGCCACGAACGAGCCAAAGTTGGGCGAGGCAATCAAGACCAGCTTGCGGACCAGCGTGGGAATTGGCGGCAGAAGCGCCCCGTTCGGCTGCAGCCCTGCCAGGTATGCCCTGGCGATCAACCCGCCCAGACTAAAGCCCACCAGGTCGATCTCTGGGACCTGCGCGCCGTTGGTATATTGGATGGAATTCAGGAATACCCCCAGGTCGTTGCCCAACGCCTCGATGGTGTTATTGGGGTCTTCCAGGCAGTTATCGAACAAATACACTACGGGAACGCCATCCGACACCAGATACGAGGCGAGATTGCCAAAGGTATCCGCCGAGCTGTTCGATATAGGGCAAGCGCCGGTGAAGCCGGTCTCCCATCCATTCAAGAGCACCACGGGAGGCCGCGACGCGCCGGTTGGCACGGGTGTCAGGTCATCCACAACCACCGTTAAGGCGGCCTGCCGCTCTTCGCCCGCTGCGCTTGTGGCTGAGAGGGTGACGGCGTACTCGCCGGGTTTGGCCCTGAGCGACGCACCTATTACGATTGCGCCCGCCCTATCCGTCCCAACCACCAGGCCTTCCGCTGGCGCGCCTCCCATCTCAATGCGCCGGCTCTTGGCGTTTCGCAGGAAATCGACCGTCTCTCGCGACGCCGGGATCTGTGCGGGTTCGCCCATCCGGAGTTCATACTTGGTTTGCTGCAGCTCCATTGGCGCTGGCCTGCTCTGAGCCGCAACGGAGAGGGCCCAGCACACCAGCGCACTGCCGCGAAGGAACCACACACCGAGACTCTTTTTCCGATCCACCATTTATACGATAGACGAACCGTCCGCGCGCAACGAAATAGTCCTTCCGGGCCACCCCTATCAGCCCGTGGCAGAAGTGCCAAAACACCGCTCCCTAAATGTGAGACAGGAGCTTTCTGCCGTTAACCGGTCCCATCTATCCTCGCCGAAATCCACAACGTAAGCGCTTTAAAATAGGCGGATCGGCCGGTCAATCGCCCAATGCCGCTAACTTTGCACGCAGCAGCATTCTGCATTAATTGTGGGGCGGGCAATCCTGCCTGGCAATCCTGCCCGCAGCGGGCCCAGAGGGCACCCCCAGGCGGCTCTTTCGGGCCACGGGCGAGTCTGCGCGCGCCCGGCGGAGCGCCGGCTGAAAGCCGGCGGGGCCCCGAGGGCACCCCAGGATTGGCTGCCCACGATTTGTGCAGAATGGTTACCAGATCCAAAGTAAGCGGCATTGGGCGCTTTTGCCTGTCAACCGATTCCTTTACAGCTTCCCAGACTCAGGGAGCGGTTTTTACCGCAGGCTGCTACCGCGCAAAGCGCTTGAAGAAACTATTGGCGTTCCACTGCGGCCGTGCCGGGTCGTCGGCCACGCGCTCCAGCAGGCCCATAATGATGCGGTCGAACCGCGCGGCGGACTCTCTATCCACCGGCTGGTTCAGATCGTCGCCCGATTTGTGGTACCGCTCGCGCACCCACGCCTGGCGGATCTTCTCGTCGGGCGAGCCGAATTCATAGCCGAACTTGAAGGCCAGCGCGGGCACTCCGCGGCGGATGAAACTGTACTGATCGCTGCGGATGAAGCGGTTCTGCTCGGGCTCGCGGTCCGTCTGCACGGCTACGCCCAGCTCGGCCGCGGCGGCGCGAATCTGTCCGCCCAGCGTGGATTCGGCCAGGCCCTGCACCTCCAACACCTTGAGCGCGTAGAGCGGCAGGAACATATCCAGGTTGATATCGGCGACGATCTGCCGTACCGGCACGGTGGGATGGGCCGCGAAGTAGCGCGACCCCAGTTCGCCCTTCTCCTCCCCGGTCACCGTCAGAAACATAATCGAGCGCTTCGGTTTGGCCCCGGTTTCCTTCATCAGGCGCGCCACTTCCACCACCGACGCCACACCCGAGGCGTTGTCCATGGCGCCCGGGCGGCCGGTCCCGAGATGGTCCAGGTGCGCGGAGAAAATCACGTACTCGTCCTTGAGCTTGGGGTCCGAGCCGGGCAGCACGCCGGCCACGTTGGGGGCCTCCAGCGAATCGCGCTTGACCACGGCCTTCATGCGCAGCGACACGTTCATGTCGAATTTCGGCAGGGCCCGATTTTCGCGCGCCAGGCCCAGGATTTCCTCGTAGGTATGGCCGGAGTGGGCGAAGAATTTGTCCGCGCCGCGCCGCGTCATGGTGAGGGACACGGATTGTCCTTCGGTCTCCTGCAGCGAAGGGTCCGCCAGCACCACGGCGGGCCCCCGGCCGGCTCCGGTTCCGCCGCCATTTGCGCGGCCTGCCGCGTCTCCACGGCCGGCTCCGGCCCCGGCCGCGCCCACCGGCGCGGCACCGGAGTCCGCTCCCCGGCCGGCTCCGCCACCAGCTCCTCGGCCGGCTCCGGCTTCACCTCCGTTTCCCCGGCCGGCTCCGGCTCCGGCTGCGCCCGCCGGCGCGGCACCGGAATCCGCTCCCCGGCCGGCTCCGCCACCAGCTCCTCGGCCGGCTCCGGCCCCGGCTGCGCCCGCCGGGGCGGCACCGGAGTCCGCTCCCCGGCCGGCTCCGCCACCAGCTCCTCGGCCGGCTCCGGCTGCGCCCGCCGCCGCGGCACCGGAATCCACTCCTCGGCCGGCTCCGGCTTCACCTCCGTTTCCCCGGCCGGCTCCGGCTCCGGCTGCGCCCGCCGGCGCGGCACCGGAGTCCGCTCCGGCCTCGGGGCCGCCTCCGTTTGCGCGGCCGGTTCCGGCTCCGGTTCCGGCTCCGGTTCCGGCTCCGCTTCCGGTTCCGGCTGGGCCCGCTGGCGCGGCACCGGAATCCACTCCGGCCTCGGGGCCGCCTCCGTTTGCGCGGCCGGTTCCGGCTCCGGTTCCGGCTCCGGTTCCGGCTCCGGTTCCGGCTCCGGTTCCGGCTCCGGTTCCACGCCCGGCTCCAACTTCGGCTCCGCCGCCCGCGGGCGGCGCTGCATCGGTTTCGGCGCCGCCGGGTCTATTCGGCTGACCGGTTTGTGTCCGGGGATTTGGTATGCTGGCGAAGCCCACGGCTCCGGCGCGGTGCAGCGCGGCCCACCGCTCGACGCCCGACGAGTAATGCGAGGTGAGATTTCCGTCGGCTTTCACGGGTCCCGCGGCATTCACGTACACCGCTATCTTGCCGCGCAGGTTCAATCCCTCCAGCTCGTCGTAATGCGCTTCCGGAATGCTCACGCCATAACCTACGAACACCATGGGCGCTTCCAAGGCGGGGGCCAGGCGGGCGCGCGCGTTCAGTCCGGCGTCGGCGCCCAGTGCGAGCGGCTCCACATTGTCTCCGTGGACCAGCGCCAGGCTGGACGATTCAGTCACCACCTCGCGGGTCTCAAACTTCACTGGCTGCAGATAGCCGGAAGTGCCCGCGGGCTTCAGGCCGGAGCGTTCGAATTGCGTGGCCACATACTCCACGGCTTGGCGATAGCCTTCGCTGCCGGTGTTGCGGCCCTCCAGTTTGTCGCCGGCCAGAAACTGGATGTGCGCCCACCATAGGTTGCCCTCGGCGGCGAAATCGGCGGCCAGCAGGGCCCAGAGGGCGCCCCCCGCCGCGAGCAGTAATAGAACCCGGCGCTTCATGACGGTCTCACGGGCGCGGCGCCGGCTGGAAGAGCGCGAAGACTGCGCCCTGCGGGTCGGCCACCACCGCCATGCGGCCCACGTTTTCGATGCTCATGGGTTCCAGGTATAACCGCGCTCCCAGCTCCTTGGCCTGGGCGGCGGATTGATCGCAATCGGCCACCAGCATATAAATCATCCAGTGCGGCGGAGCGCCCGGACTGCGCATCGCGGCCGGAGGGATGCCGCCGATGCCCGTGTCGCCGTTATTGATGTGCAGGTAGCCGCTGCCATCCTGGCCCAAATCGAAGCTCCAGCCAAAGGCGGCGTTGTAAAAGGCCGATGCGGTTTCCGGATCGGGCGTGCTCAAGTCCGCCCAGCACAACGTGCCCGGCTCTCCGGCGATGCCGAATCCGGCATGGCTCCGGGGCTCCCACACGCTGACCATCGCGCCGGTGGGGTCCTGGAGCACCGCCATGCGGCCGTAATCGGCCACGTCGAAGGGACCGGCGATGGCTCTGCCGCCGGCATCCAGCGCGGCTTGCACGGTATCGTCGGCGCTTGCGGACGATACGTAGAGGGCCCAATTGGGCGGGACTCCCTGTTCGCGCATGGCCTGGTTCAGGGTGAAAGCCGCGCCCACGTCGCGGCCCTGCAGCTTGAACATGGTATAGATTTCATCCGGCCCCATGGGACCATCCACGAACGACCAGCCGAAAAGCGCGGTGTAGAACTGCTTGGCGGCATTCTGGTCGACGGTGGCAAGTTCGATCCAGCAGAAAGATCCAGGCGGAATATTGTCAATGAGCGGCATGAGCGGAGTATATCATTGGACTGGGTGTTCCAACGGGCCGCGCAGGCGTAAACCGAGAACAGGATGAACCGATCCTTGTATCGTCCCAAACCTCACTCCGATCTTCTGCTCAGGGTATTCGACTTGTCGAAACGGGGGATGACTCCGGCGCTCGCCGAAAGCATCTTGGCCCTCGACTTCCCGGAGGCGGATGCCGCCCGCATCGAGGAACTCAACCTCAAAGCCAACGAAGCCCAGCTAACCGAGGAAGAAGAAACTGAGTTGGAAGCGTACCTCAACATCAATGATCTCCTGGCCTACTGGCAGTCGAAGGCTCGTCAGACGCTCCAGCAGCCGGCATGAGTGAGCCGGCCGACTCAGTTCGGCGCCGCGCCGGCGGTCGCTGCGAGCATTGCCGCCTGCCCCAATCGGCATTCCGGCGCGCATTTCATATTGAACATATCGTCGCCAGGCAACACGGAGGATTGACCGCCGTTGACAACCTCGCGCTCGCCTGTTGGGAACTGCAATCTGAAAAAGGGTCCCAACTTGTCAGACGTCGACCCACAGACCTGGCAGGTCACGGCGCTCTTCCATCCGCGCAAGGCGGCGCTCTTCCATCCGCGCAAGGACGAGTGGGCGGAGCATTTTTTGGCGCTTGCCGGCGCCCTGATCCCGCTCGGTGTCGAGATCCGAGGGCTAACACCGATTGGGCGGGCGACGGTTCAGGTACTTGCTTTGAACGAAGAAATGCGGCAGATGTCCGTTACGAGCTCTGGTTGGAGGGGATGTATACGATCCCGTAACGTTTGGCCCCGCGCCCCGCATCCCAGGTCCCAGGTCCCAGCCATCCAGGCGTCGGAAGGCACATTGCCTGGCCCGTCGGCTGCGGCGGACCGGGCTGGATCGGGGCCGGTCCTCGCCCTTTTGTAATCGTTTGTAACAGGCAGTTGCGCACCCTGCCGCACTTCGGGTATGATTGAAGAGTTTCGCGAGATGAAGCTTTCTGCCCTTCGGCTACCACTCGTGTGTAGACGAGTCCGTCCAAGGGTGAGGCCCCGAGGTTCCGCCGGTCACTCCGCCCGGAACATGGACCTGTCCGAAAAGGTAATCCTCGCTGTTGCGCCCTGAGTTGTTTTCCGGGACCCCGTGCGCGGGCACCGGTAGTTTAGTGGGTAGCTCCACTTTAAGATTTTTCAATCGCGAAGAGGAAATTCGTGCCGACGTTTAACCAACTTGTGCGAAATGGGCGGAAACCGCCGCGCTGGAAGACCTCCAGCCCAGCGCTCAATAGCTGCCCGCAGAAGCGCGGGGTTTGTACGCGCGTGTACACTTCCACGCCCAAGAAGCCGAATTCGGCGTTGCGAAAGGTGGCCCGCGTGCGGCTCACCAACGGGATCGAGGTCACTACCTATATCCCGGGGGTCGGCCACAACCTGCAGGAGCACTCCATCGTGCTGATCCGCGGGGGCCGTGTGAAGGATCTGCCCGGCGTGCGCTATCACGTGATTCGTGGGGCGCTCGATACCGCCGGCGTCGCCAACCGCAAGCAGGGCCGGTCGAAGTACGGGGCCAAGAGGCCGAAATCGTAGGAACGTATGCCACGCAGAAGAAGAGCCGTTATTCGTGAAGTCGTGCCGGATCCGGTATATAACTCCACGCTCGTCGAGAAATTTGTGAATTCGATGATGTGGCAGGGCAAGAAGACCGTGGCCCAGGGCATCTTTTATGAGGCCATGGACAAGCTGCGGGACCGCACCAGCGACGATCCGTTGAAGGCCTTCAAGAAGGCCGTGGAAAACGCCAAGCCGCTGCTCGAAGTGAAGACGCGGCGCGTGGGCGGCGCCAACTACCAGGTGCCCATCGAGGTGCCGCAGAACCGGCGCACCTCGCTGGCGATCCGCTGGATCATTATTAATGCGCGCACCCGCCCCGAGAAGGGAATGCCGGAGAAGCTGGCCAACGAATTGAACGACGCCAGCAATCTGCGCGGCGGAGCGATTAAGAAAAGGGATGACGTCCACCGCATGGCGGAGGCCAACAAGGCCTTCGCGCACTACCGGTGGTGAGAGGCTATATGTTCACCGCAGAGACGCAGAGGCCGCAGAGGAAGCGCAGAGAAAACCAAGAATCTCTAAGTCTTTCTCTGCCCTTCCTCTGCGGCCTCTGCGTCTCTGCGGTGAATAAACTGCCGATTTCTTAGGTTTAGTATGCCACGCACTGTACCGCTCGAAAGGATGAGAAATATCGGCATCGCCGCCCATATCGATGCCGGTAAGACCACCACGACCGAGCGGATTTTATATTACACGGGCCGCACCCACAAGCTCGGCGAGGTTCATGAGGGCACCGCCATCATGGACTGGATGGAGCAGGAGCAGGAGCGCGGCATTACGATTACCTCGGCCGCCACGACTTGCGAGTGGAAAGACATTCAGATCAATATCATCGACACGCCCGGCCACGTGGATTTCACCGCCGAGGTGGAGCGCAGCCTGCGCGTGCTGGATGGCGCGGTCGCGGTGTTCGACGCCGTCGCCGGCGTGCAGCCGCAGTCCGAGACCGTCTGGCGCCAGGCCGACAAGTACGACGTCCCGCGCATCTGCTTCATCAATAAAATGGACCGCGTGGGCGCGGACTTCTACCATTCGGTCGACACCATTGTCGATCGGTTGAAGTGCCGGCCCGTGCCGATTCAGATTCCTATCGGCGCGGAAGAAAAGTTCCTAGGCGTGGTAGACCTGGTCGAGATGAAAGCCGTCGTCTGGCGCGACGAGACCCTGGGCTCGGAGTACGACACCGGCGAGATTCCCGAAGAGCTGGTCGAAAAGGCCAGGGAATACCGCGAGAAGATGATCGAGGCCATTGCCGAATCCGACGACAGCCACCTGTTCGAGAAATTCATCACCGGCGAAGCCATCTCCAACGAGGAAATCCGCGCCGGCATCCGCAAAGCCACCGTCGCGCTCAAGATCTTTCCGGTGATCTGCGGCTCGGCCTTCAAGAACAAGGGCGTGCAGACCATGCTCGACGCGGTGGTGGATTATCTGCCCTCGCCCCTGGACGTCCCTCCGGTGCAAGGCGTGGACGTCGACAACCCGGAAAAAATCCTCGTTCGTCATGCCTCCGATTCCGAGCCGTTTGCCGCGCTGGTCTTCAAGATCATGACCGACCCGTACGTCGGCCAGCTGGCCTTCTTCCGCGTTTATTCCGGCACGCTCAAATCGGGCGATTCGGTGTATAACGTGGCCAAGCGGCGCAAGGAGCGCATCGGCCGCCTGTTGCGCATGCACGCCAACAAGCGCGAAGACATCCAGGAGATTCTGGCCGGGGACATCTGCGCCGCCGTGGGCCTGAAGACGGTCTCGACCGGCGACACCATTTGCGACGACCAGAAGCCCATCGTGCTCGAATCGATCGACTTCCCCACGCCCGTCATTCAGCTTGCCGTGGAGCCCAAGACCAAGGCCGACCAGGAAAAGATGGGGATGGCCATCCAGAAGCTGGCCCAGGAAGATCCCACCTTCAAAGTGAATACCGATCCCGACACCGGGCAGACCATTCTTTCGGGCATGGGCGAGCTGCACCTGGAAATCATCGTCGACCGCATGATGCGCGAATTCGGCGTGGGCGCCAATGTCGGCAAGCCGCAGGTGGCCTATCGCGAGACCATCCGCAAGAACGCCGAAGCCGAGGGACGCCACATCAAACAGACCGGCGGACACGGGCAATATGGCCATGTGAAGATCCGCATCGAGCCCTTGCCGGGCGGCGGTTTCGAGTTCGTCGACGAAATCACCGGCGGGCGCGTGCCCAAGGAATACATCAAGCCCACCGAAGCCGGCATCAAGGAAGCGCTGGAAGGCGGAATCCTGGCCGGGTTCCCCATGTCGGACATCAAGGTGACGCTCTACGACGGCAGCTACCACGACGTGGACTCGTCGGAAATGGCCTTTAAGGTGGCCGGCTCGCTGGCCATCAAGGACGCCGTCCGCAAGGCCAAGCCGGTGCTGCTCGAGCCCATCATGGCGGTGGAAGTGGTGGTGCCGGAAGAATACAACGGCACGGTGATGGGCGATTTGAACTCGCGCCGCGGCCATATCGAAGGCATTCAGTTGCGCGGCACCACCCAGATCATCAAAGCCGCCGTGCCGCTTTCGGAGATGTTCGGATACGCCACCGACGTGCGCTCGCGCACCCAGGGGCGCGGCAGTTTCACCATGCATTTCGGCAGGTATGAGGAAGTCCCCGGCTCATTGGCCGAAGAGATCGTGGGCAAGGTCCAGGGAAAGATTACGAAATAAGGAGATTAGTTCTCTTATGGCAAAGGAAAAATTCGATCGCAG
>JBKQPR010000146.1:0-4495 GCA_052144935.1 Bryobacteraceae bacterium | reverse complement strand
CTTCTTGCGCAGACGTAGCGAGTTCGGGGTCACCTCCACCAGCTCATCGTCGGCGATAAACTCAATCGCCTGCTCCAGGTTGAGGTTCTTGAACGGTACCAGGCGGATCGCCTCGTCGGCGGTGGAGGCGCGCATGTTGGTCAGCTTTTTCTCTTTGACGATGTTGACGTCCAGGTCCTTCTCGCGTGCATTCTCGCCCACCAGCATTCCCTCGTATACTTCGTCGCCGGGAGTGACGAAAATCTCCCCCCGCTCCTGCAGGTTGAAAATGGCGTGGCCGGTGGCCCGGCCCGGCCGGTCGGCTACCAGCGACCCCGTGGGGCGCATGGGAATCTCGCCCTGCCAGTCGACGTACCCGTGGAAGAGCGCGTTCATGAGGGCGGTGCCGCGGGTATCCGTCAGGATCTCGCCGCGCAGGCCGATCAGCCCCCGCGAGGGCACATGAAACTCCAGCCGCACGCGGCCCGAGCCGTGGTTGATCATCTTGACGATCTTGCCCTTCCGCTGGCCCAGCTTTTCGATCACCACCCCCAGAAATGCCTCCGGGCAGTCGATCACCAGCAGTTCCAGCGGCTCCTGCAGCTTGCCGTTCACGGTGCGTGTCAGAATCTCGGGCTTGCCCACCATCAGCTCGTACCCTTCGCGGCGCATCATTTCGATCAGAATGGCCAGTTGCAGCTCGCCGCGGCCCATCACTTTAAAGGTGTCGTGGCCCAGTTCCTCCACGCGGATCGAGACATTGGTCAGCAGCTCCTTGTCCAACCGCTCGCGCAGGTTCCGCGAGGTCACCCATTGGCCTTCGCGCCCCGAAAACGGGCTGGTATTGATGGTGAAGGCCATCGCGATGGTGGGTTCGTCGATGTGGATGGGCGCGAGCGGCTCGGGCGTCTCGGCGCTGGTTACGGTCTCGCCGATGGTGATGCCCTCCACCCCGGCAATCGCCAGGATATCGCCCGGCACACCGGTGGTCTCGTTTACCCGCTTCAGACCCTCGAAGGAGTACAGCTTGGTGATGCGCGTGGTGTGCATCGAGCCGTCCCGCTTGGCGATGGCCACCGTGTCGCCGTAGCGCAGAGTCCCATTGAACATCCGCCCGATGCCCAGGCGGCCCAGGTAATCGCTGTAATCCAGGTTGGCGATCAGCATCTGGGTCACGCCTTCGGGATCTCCCACCGGCGCCGGAATGTGTTGCAGGATGGCGTCGAAAAGCGGCCGCAAGGTGGTCGAAGGGTCGTCCATGGTCTTCTTAGCCACCCCGGTCTTGGCGACGGTGTAAAGCACCGGGAAATCGAGCTGATCCTCCTGGGCGTCCAGGTCGATGAAGAGGTCGTAGATCTCGTCGAGGACTTCCGGCACGCGCGCGTCCGGCCGGTCGATTTTGTTGATCACCACGATGGGCGGCAGTTTGGCCTCCAGGGCCTTCGACAGCACGTAGCGGGTCTGCGGCAGAGGCCCTTCGCTGGCGTCCACCAGCAGCATGACGCCATCCACGATTTTGAGCGCGCGCTCCACCTCGCCGCCGAAATCGCTATGGCCGGGCGTGTCGACGATGTTGATCTTGACGCCCTGGAAACGGATGCCGGTGATCTTGGCCAGAATGGTGATGCCGCGCTCGCGCTCCAATTCGTTGGAATCCATCACCCGTTCCACGTGCTCTTCGTTCACGCGGAAGATGCCGCTCTGGTTGAGCATGGCGTCCACCAGGGTGGTCTTGCCATGGTCCACGTGGGCGATGATGGCGATGTTGCGTATGCTTGGATTACTGGTTTTCATGGATTCAGTCAATCGGGCCGGAGTGCGGTGTCAGCAACCGGGCGGGATGCGCCAACTGGCGGTGCGGAGCGTGTCTTCACACCGCATATCGCATTATACCATTGGGGTTCCGCCTGGCCCCGCCCGGTTGGCTGTGCTTAAGCTGTGCTTGGACGGATTCGGGAAAAGTCCCACCAGCAGACCGCTCCCCTGAAGACGCGGTCCAAGTTACTGATTCTGCGAGGGTGCCCAGCCGCGTCTTCAGGCGCTTCGGTTGGCCGCAGGCCCATGGGCACTCCCTGACGGTCGCGGCTCTGTAGCCCACGCCGAATCGGCATGACCTCAACGGAGCCGCGACCGTCAGACTTCTGAGTTAATCCGTCAAGAGGAAACTTGTAGTTTCTATCGAGAGATTTCCAGAGAGTTTCCACAGGTGTAATCTTCAGCACTCTAGCGGCCTGGCGAGGTTGTCGGTCTCTCCGGCGGAGGCGCGCCGTAGCACTTCACAAATGAAGTTGAGGTCGTTTTGCGTGGTTCGGTAGTCGGGGTTCTTCCGATACCCTTGCAGGACATGCAGCACCTCCCTAGCCAATGATAGCCCTTGGGCCCGGGTGAGCGGACGCAGGCCAAGCGCCTTGGGGAGCGCCGGTGGTTTGGCCTGCGGCGGCGCCGCTCCCCGTCGCTGGCGGCGCCAGTAGGGCGAGCAGCAGTGCGGGCATGTGCCCGGCATTTTGGCGAGAGAGCGGCGCAACCAGGCATGGCCGCAGCGGAGGCAGAGCAGCGTCAGTTCGGTTTCCATGGGGTCGTATATAGGCATACCTACAGTCAGTCCAGCGCCGCCTCGGCTGGGCCGGGCGCGCCTGCGCGGTGTTCGGCCCCACGCTCGCCGCCGAGGCTGCTCCTCTGCGAGCCGGCCCGAAACCCAAAACCTTCCAAGAGGGAAAAGCAAAACCCAAGCATGCCTGCTCCCTCCCGCTGGTCGGGACGGAGCGCGGTGGGTTAGAAGGGGCACCGGGCCAAGCTTACCCGAACTGCCGCCGGCGCGCCGCAGCATCCGGCATGTCCGGGCCGGCTTGGTGGGGCCGGTTATGCGGATCGGCCGCGGCCCGAGATTACCGCGCCACGGCGGAATTCGCTTGGAGAATGGTGGGGGTGGGCTTGAGCTGGGCGGCGCGGGTGCGGAGCGCTTCTTCATAGCGCTGGTCGGAGTAGGCGACGCGATCATGCCAGCAGCGGAAGAAGATGCGAATCCATTTGAAAGCCAGAGCCCGCACCGCGGCATGGTGGTCTTTGTTGTGGGCACGCTGCCGGTCGTAGTATACGCGGGCCCAATCGCAGGTGCGGATCGAACAGGCCGCCCATTCGTGGAAGGTCTGCCGGACGAATTTGGAGCAGGCCCATCGCCAGTGAATCCAAAGAGAATGGCCACTTCCTTCGGTCACCGGCGCTATGCCAAAACAGCATTCCATGTTGTAGGCCGACTCGAAGCGCTCGCGCAGGGACCCCGCTGCGGCAATCAGGCGGGGTTCCAGCGCCGGTCCCGCCCCCGGCAGCGACTCGGTGATGAAGCGGTCGGGATGGTCCCGATAAGTGGCCGCAATCTGGCGGTCGAAGTCAGCGATCCCTTGCCGCATGCTGGCCAAGATTCGGACGGCATTCTGAATGGATAGGATGCCGGCCTGTAGCAGAGCCGGGTCGTCGGTTGCGGGAACGGCTTGACGGATTTGTTCCAAACGCTCCTGAGTCCGCTCGGCACTCCGGCAGTTGTGCTGGTGGAAGAATTGGAGCAGGGTTTTGGGTTTGGCCTTTTGCAGTTCTTGCAAGGTTGGCCAGCGCAGCAGCAGATCCGCCACCAGAGGCGCGCCCAGGTCGTCGAACCACTGCACCACCTGTGGGAAGACCTGTTTGAGCCAATGGGTGAGGCTTTGCAGGGTGGCGGTATGCGCATCCACCAGGGTGCGTCTTTCCGGGGTGAGGAATTGCAGGCTGCGGGTTGCTACCGTATCGGGTCGCAAGCAGCGCAGCCGCTCGGGGTGCTTGACCAGAAAATCCAGGATAAGGTCACCATCCGCTGGATCGCTCTTGGCACCGGAGGGAGAGAAGCTCTTGCGGTAGTTGGCCAGGCTGGTGGGATGCACGGGGAACAGCACCAGGTGGGCATATTTGGAAAGCACGGCAATCACCGCGCCGCGGGCCTGCTCCAAGGCCAGAGCCACCGGCCGGCCGCCAAAGCGCTGCGCCAGTGCGGCGGCCCAGAGTTCGATGGCCTCCGGGGTATTGTCCAGTTGACCGCGCGTCTGGTGGCCATCGACGAGCATGGACCAGAAGTGTTTTTGGTCGGCCCAGTCCAGGCCGATGTGGGCTGCGAATGCCGGCGTTGGAGGTGCTGCCGGTGTCGGCTGTAGCGTCTCGAGTGTAGACATGATCGTAGTTCCGCCTCCTTTAGGCGTATGGGCGCAGGGCAGGCAGGACCTTGTTTCCGCGAAGGCCTTATAGTAGAGTCGTGTTGACCAGACAGCTTCTGAGTATTCGTTTTGGAAACCAAGGCGCATCCCGCGGTCGAAGCTCTGACGGTAGACATCGGATGCTACGCTAATAGCATCTGCCAGGGAGTGGTATTCGTATCCGCGGGATGCCTGCTCGCTCTCCTACCCTGCCACCGACCGTCGCCGATGGCAACTGAGCGGACACTTTTCCACAGGCGCGTTGCCGCCCACCGTGGAGAAACCAACCCTTCAATAAT
>JBKQPR010000145.1:0-8951 GCA_052144935.1 Bryobacteraceae bacterium | reverse complement strand
GCGGCCTGGAGCCCGGAGCGGACGTCCTGTTTGGCGGCATCAAGGCGGGCCAGGTGACCGCGGTACGGCCCGACTCGCAGGACCCCACGCGGATTGAGATCCTGTTGGATGTCCGGGAGGGCACCCCACTTAACGCCAAGTCCGTGGCGAAGCTTGGATCGGTGACCGTGATTACCAGCCCGGTCATCTCCATCAGCATGGGATCGAATGACGCGCCCCGGTTGCCGGCCAATAGCGCGATCCCGTCGCTGGAAACCATCAGCCTCGACGACACTGAGCGCAAAATCGTGGCCCTCGCCGATTCCGCGCAGGGACTGCTGGAAGCGGTGCATACGGACGTGAACGAAGTCACGGGCGACGCCCGACAACTCATGTCGAATCTGAACGGAGTCACGGGCGAACCAAACCAGCAGCACATATCGGAGATTCTGACGAACGCGGATGCCATGGTGACGCGGATCTCGCCGAAGATCGACCGGATCAGCGACCAGATAATGGCGCTGACGGACAACGCGAACAGTGTCATGGTCAAGATCGGTCCCGCCGTCGACAACGTGAACACAACCGTGTCCAACGCGAACGGCGCCATCACTGCGGTCCGCGATCCCCTGCAGACAGACCTTGCCGAAATGCGTAAAACGCTCGAGCAGGCGCGCGGCCTGATCGTGAATCTCCAGGGCGCGGTGCGCGCAAATGATCAAAATATCGCCGGCACCATCGAGAACCTTCGCATGACGACTGAAAAACTGAACGATCTGACAGAGTCCTTGAAGGAGCGTCCGTGGAGCCTGGTACGGATCAGGCAGCCCGAGGACCGGAAGGTTCCCAAGAAATGAGGACCAGATGACGGCCAAAACTCTGGGAAGTATGAGCGCTTGCGCGATGACGCTGTGGATGGCCGGTTGTGGCGGCAAGATCCTGTATCCGCGGTACTACGCGCTCGACATCCCTCCTGCGCCGGGCCCCGCGGCAGCCGATGCGCGCCTGGCCGCGACACTGGCCGTACGCCGGTTCGAAGCACTGCCATACCTGCGGCAGGGGCGGATTGTGTACCGTCCAGGCCCGGCGGAAATTGGCTTTTACGATTATCACCGGTGGGCTGAAGATCCCGCGGCGACGGTGACGGCGGCAATGATCGATTCACTCCGCTCCTCGCGGCTATTCTCATTCGTGAGGCCGTACGACGGTCAAAGCCAGCAGGACTATCTCATGAGCGGCCGGCTCGAACGGCTGGAAGAGATCGATTCCGCTGGCAGTGTCCGTGTGGAAGCCAGGCTATCTGCCGAGCTGGTTGATCTCCGGACCGGCGAAACCGTGTGGACCGGCGATGCAGATGAGACTTCCGAAGTAGAAACACGCAACATAAGCTCGGTCATCCTGGAAATGACTCATGCTGTGCAAAAGAGTATAAGCCGGCTCGTGGCCAGCCTGGACCAGCAACTCGTTGCGAAATCAAGGGAGATGCGATGAGCACTCCGAACCCGACCCAGCCTGCTGCCCAATCCGTCGGTTCCCCACCGGTGGCCAGCGGATTGACCTCACAGGAAGCCGAGGCGCGGCTCGGCCAGTTTGGTCCCAATGATCCCGCCCCTTCCAAGCACCAATCGGTCGTTGTCGACTTTCTGCGCCTTTTCTTGAATCCGCTGGTGCTGATCTTGCTGATCGCTGCCCTCCTTTCCGCCTTTCTCGGAGACGCTGCGGACTCGGCGATCATTACCGTCATCGTCCTCCTCAGCACCGCGCTCGATTTCACCCAGACCTATCAGTCGCGGCGCGCCATCGAGCAACTGCGGCAACAGGTGGCGCCTACCGCTACCGTGCTGCGCGACGCCAAGTGGCAGGAAATCCGGCGAAGCAACGTCGTGCCCGGGGATGTCGTGCGGTTGTCGGCCGGAGACCTGGTCCCGGCGGACGCGCGCCTGCTGGAATCGCGCGATCTGTTCATCCTGCAAGCGTCATTGACGGGCGAATCGCTGCCGGTCGAAAAGCAGGCGCGCGGCGAGGAAGTCTCCGCCAAGCCCGACGCCGGGAATATGGTCTTCATGGGTACCTCCGTCGTCAGCGGAACTGCGAGCGCCTTGGTGGTGGCGACCGGCGCTAAGACGTCTTTCGGCGACATTGCCACCCGCCTCGCCGGGCGCCCCGAGCAAACCGCATTCGACCGCGGCCTGAAGGATTTCAGCCTGCTCCTCACCCGTACCGTGCTTTTCCTGGTCATTTTCCTGGTGGTAATCAGTCTGGCCAGGCATCGGGATCCTTTTCAGTCCCTCTTGTTTGCAGTGGCATTGGCCGTCGGCTTGACGCCGGAATTTCTTCCTATGATCGTCTCCGTGACCCTCTCCAAGGGCGCGCGGGCAATGGCCAAGAAGAAGGTGATCGTCAAACACCTCTCAGCCATCCAGAACTTTGGCGGCATTGACGTGTTGTGCAGTGACAAGACCGGCACCCTCACCAGCGGCAACATGAAGCTCGACCGGTCCCTCGGTCCCTTCGGAGAACCGTCTGAGCGGGCACTGGCTTTGGCGTATAGCAACAGCAAGTTCGAGACGGGAATTCGAAGTCCGCTCGACGTGGCCATTCTGCAAAACCCCGAACCGGTAGGGACGGCTGCCTACGAAAAGCGGGACGAGATCCCCTACGATTTCGAGCGCCGCCGGCTCTCGATCGTGGTGGAGCGACAATCACAGCGGCTTCTGATCACAAAGGGGGCGCCTGAAGGAATCCTCGCCCGATCGGTCACTTATGAATCTGACGGCCGCACCGGTCCTTTGGATTCGGCCGCGCTCGAGCGCTGCCGGGTGACCTACGAAGAATTGAGCCGGCCCGATGCGAAAGGCACCTCAGCGCCTACCTCCGCCGCACTTCCGCCCCGCCTTCGAGCAAGCGGTGCCGCATGCGCCCAAACGGGAGCTGAACTGCGTCTCGCCAGGGCCAGAGGGCCAATGGACGATAACCCCACTTGCCGACCGCTACTGTCGGAAGGGTCTAGTAGGGACGCGCCTGCACAAGGCGGTTTCGATCAACCGCGTTAGCCGACCCCGAAGTCTGGAATCGTCAAACATCACGGTCAGGACAGGGTTTGGAGAGCAGTCCATTCTTTCCCCGCGGCATGTCAGGGCGTGATAATCTCTCACCAGCGGCACCGGCCACCGTCAAAGGTCGGCCAACGTGGCCCAGAGGAGATATGCATGGCACACTCACTTGAATCGACGATCCGAGAGGCCTACGCAGCGTTTGGACGCGGCGATGTGGATGGCTATCTTCAACCCTGCACGAACGATTTCAGCTTCAACATCCCCGGCCGCGGTGCGATAGCAGGGTCGTGGCGGGGTAAAGAAGGGCTGTATGAGCTTGCCCGCATGGCAATGGAGTTGACAGGAGGCAGTTTCCGGGAAGAGGTTGAGGACGTGCTGGCCAACGATCACCACGCCGTTGTGCTGGCGCGACATCGCTTCACGCGCGACGGGCAATCAAAAGACTACCGGACCGCCCACGTCTACGACGTTCGCGATGGCAAACTCGCCCAGTGCTGGGAACAGCCGCAGGACTTGTCCATCTTCGACGAAGCGTGGGGCATTGTGCACGCACGCACTGCGAGGCCGTAGCAAGGTCTGCTATGTTTCGAAGCCCGTGAATTTCGGGACGCGAGTCAAACCCTGTAGCAACCGGTCTCGCGCTGTCCCGTTGTATTCCCGTTATGGACGGCATAGAGCGTGAGCGATTGGAACCATCCTGCACGGAAATGGGGTTGTAGACGAAAGACGGGCTTATCGGTAACCACCCCCGACCTTCCAAAACGTCCCCGTGGTCGTGGCCGCCGCACGCCAGAATCATCCCCGCGGCTCAGCGCGCGCGCAAATCAAGAACGCCGGCGCCGCCGCGCGGATGTTCACCCTCGGCCCGCGGTCGCAGGGCCGCCGCCCAGCGCGCAGCGCGTGGGACGCCGGTCGCGCTCCATCCTTTTTCGCTCGCCGCCAGCCTGACGGCCGTTAGCCATCAGCGGTGCTGATCGGGCCCCACGGCACCGCGCCAGGCCGCCCAAGCGCGTGATCGTGCGCGCCGGTACCGGCGCAAAAGGGGACACGTGTGTCCCATCAACGCTCTCGGAAGGAACGGTGCCGCCGCCCCGCGAATCGCCGAGCAGCTCGACATCGCCGGCATCAAAAGCGGACTGATGGGAGCGGCGTCGATTCAGCATTGAAAATATGGACCAAACTGAGGCTTTCAGAGTTAAGTCTACTTTTATCTTGATCCTCGCGACAGGCCGGTGCAGAATATCACCAGAGGTCACAGATGTGGTACACATCCCCACCGTCCACATCGGTTATTTGGGCGGGAAGTGCTGCCTATATAGCATGTGGTCCAGGGGCGGGTTAGACATGCTGCGCGTGGCTGCCTTGCTGTACAGGGCCGCTACCGCCTTCTCAGCCATTCGCCCGATGGCAAAAGCCATCCTGTATCCGGCGATACGAACCAGCGGCAGCCTGTGGATGCTGGAAGGCTTCGAGTGAGGCCTCTTCGATCAAGACGCTTGACCCGGCCGGCACGGGCCGCCGGACCAGCGAACTCCCCGCAAAGACCAGTTCCTTACGGGGTGCCGGCAGCGAGACGGCGCCGGCTGATGGAGGAGCGCGGGCAGCGAGCGGTTTGTTACACGGCCGGATTGAGGACCCGCTGCTGGCGGAACCACAGCAGGCAGGTTCCCAGCGCCAGTCCAAGGGCCAATCCCAAGGCCGCCAGCGGCAGGCGGTTGGGCGAGACGGGCGCTTCGGGCAGGCTGGCGGGATCGAGCACTTCCAGGTTCTCTCCCGCCTTATGTTCCGCCATTTTGACGAATTCGGGGCTGGCGGTCGGGGCCGCGGTTCGCAATTCCCTGGCGTACAACTCGGTGAAGTCCAAGACCAGGGCGCGGACCACCGCCTGCGCCTTATACCGGTCGGTGTAAGAGAAGGAGATGGAGAAAGCTGCCGGCGTGGCGCTTTCCGCCAGCGGCGCCCTCACAAGGTGGATATCGATATCCCGCCGCATGTTCTCCACCACTTCTTTCTGTGGCTGCCTGGCGCGCTCGCGTGGATACAGATCGAGCCTGGGCTTTTGGATGATGCGCGCCAGGTTGTCGCGGCTGAGGACCTGCTGCTCCATCCGCCGGACGTGCTCAGGCGGCGGCTCGGCCTTTCCGGCAGCCTGCCAGCGCTGCGTGCTGACTGGCGGGGTGAACCGCATGGTTACCGTAGAGGTATAACGGTCGGGAATCAGGAACGACAGGTCCGCGGCCAGCGCGCAGCCGGCTACCGCCCACGCGGCCAATTGCAGGGCCCGCTTCGGCCGCCGGCGCACCAGGGTCGCCAGCACGCCCAGCAACATCCCCGCTCCCAAACCGCATGCCATGAAGGCCAGGCGATTGGGGCCGGTAGGCCCCGTGGGGAGGTTGGCGGGATCGAGCACTTCCAGGTCCGCGCCGCTCTCGGCCGGCGGGAGGGGCTGGTGCCAAATGGCCTCGTAGAGGCACTCCCGGTTTCTGATTATGGTTACGTTCTCCTCGGTGAATGTGGTGACCAGCTCGCGCACCACGGCCTGGGCTCTATATTGGTCGGGGTAAGAGAACGAAATACGGAATGCCGGGGCGGGCCCGGAGCTTATGCTGCCGGGAAGCAGGGGCAGCCACTGGAGCTGGAGGTCCCGGCGCATCTGCTGAACGATGTCATCCATCGGCAGTCGCGCCCGCTCGCTAGGGTAGAGGTTGAGCGAAGGTTTCTGGATGATTTCGCTGAGCGAGCCCTGGCTGAGGATATCGGTCTCCATCTGCGCCAGATTGTCGGATGAGTCCCGCGCGCCCGGCCGAGTGGTGATCAGCAGCACCGCCGACGACTCATACCGCTCCGGAACCGCGAAGGACACTTCCGCGCCGGCAATCGCCCCCGCTACGGCTAGCGCCGCCGTGAGCTTCAGCCAGGCAGTACCGCTAAGGGTCCGCATCGCGCCCCTCATTACGCCCGTGAATTTGCGCCAGAGCGGCCACAGCAGGCAGGCTCCCAGGGCCAGCCCAACTGCCAAGCCCAAGGCAGACGCCAGCGCCAATCGGTTGGGCGAGACCGGCGCTTCCGGCAGGCTGGCGGGATCGAGCACTTCCAGCCTCTCTCCCACCTGATGCTCCGCCATCTTGTTTGCCTCGGCACTGGCGGTCCTGGCCGCGTTTCGCTGTTGGGTTATGTTGTCCTCGATGAGCCTTGTGACCACTTCGCGGACCACCGCCTGCGCCTTGTACCGGTCGGAATAAGAGAAGGATATGGTGAAAGCCGACGGCGTGGCGCTCTCGGCGAACGGCGCCCTAACCATGCGAATATCGATATCCCGGCGCATGTTCTCCACCACTTCTTCCAGTGGCTGCCTTGTCCGTTCCTGGAGATACAGATCGAGCGCGGGCTTCTGGATGATCTCCGACAAGCCGCTGCGGCTGAGGATCGGTCCCGCCAACCGCCAGACCCGTTCGGGCAGAGGGTACGCCGGCATGGCGGAGTACCAGACTTGAGGGCTGAACTGCGGCGGAACGATCCGCATTGTGGCCGTAGACGTATACCGGTCGGGGATCAGCAGCGACAGACTCGCGGCCAGGGCGCAGCCGGCCACCGCCGACGCGGCAAGTTGCAGGACCTTCGGCTGCCAGCGCGCCAAGGTAACCAGCAGCCCCAGCAACAATCCGAAGACCAAACCCCATGCCGTGAAGGCCAGGCGATCGGGACTGGAGGGCCTCTTCGGCAGGCTGGCGGGATCGAGCACTTCCAGGTTTTCGCCCAGCTCGGCCGGCGGCGGGGGCCGGTGCCAAAAGGCCTGGTACACGGCCTCCCCGTTTCTGCTTATGGTTACGTTTTGCTCCGCGAACCTGGTGACTAGCTCGCGCACCACGGCCCGGGCTTTCACCTGGTCGGGATAGGCGAACGAGACGCGGAATGCGGACCCAGAGCCAGACCCGGAGCTGCCGGGAGCCATGGGCAGCGGCTGGACCTGGATGTCATCGCGCATCTGCTCCACGATGTCTTCCAGGGGCAGGCTTTGCCGCTCGCTCTTGTACAGGTCCAGCGAGGGTTTCTGGATGAGTTGGAGGAGGGAACCGTGGCTTAGGACGTCTTCCTTCATCTCCGGGAGATTGTCGGGGGAGGGCTGCGCGCCCTGCTGGCGGGTAAGCCGCAGCACCGCCGACGACTCGTACCGCGTAGGGACGACGAAGGACACTCCCGCGGCGGCCATCGCCCCCGCCAAGGCCAGGGCCGCGGTGAGCTTGAGCCAAGCCGTGCCGCTCAGGATCTGCATGATCATCGCGCCTCTCATAACGTACCTGAATTCGCGCCAGTCCGGCTCGACCTCCTCCAGCAACGCATCGACTCCGGGCCGTAGCGCGCGCGCCAGCTCCGCCTGGACGGGTGGAGCACCCTTCCCCAACGGCCTCCGGGCCAGTTTCCGACAAGCCCGTTTTCCTGGAGTTATCGGAAAGAAGCCCCCGTTTTTTTGTCCATTGGGCCGGTGGGAGTACGCCACGCCAGGCCCACTTTCCGAGATGCCGGTTTTCTGCTCCGATCTTGCGGCACCCGTAGCTCAACGCAGTGATCCCGGCAAGACTCTTGACGGGCCTGGCAAGCGAAGCCTAAGATGGAATCGTCCCTGGAATTACTTTCCATGGCTAGTAATAGCTGGGAGCCTCCCAGGTTAGCCGCCGGTCGAAACGCATGCCGAGAATCTACGAGGAAATCAAACAAACCCAGCCGGAGCGTAGGCCCGGCCAGGCAGCCGTGATGACGATCTTTCGTACCGCCGATGTCCTTCACCATGCCGTCGAGAGATCCCTTTCTGTGTTCGGCATGTCGGAGGAGCAGTTTAACGTCCTCCGCATCATTCGGGGTGCGGGAGAAAGTGGACTGCCGACACTCGAGATTTCCAGTCGCATGCTGGCGCGCAGCCCCAATATTACTAGATTGATCGACAGGCTGATCGCCAAGAAACTCGCCCGGCGCAGCCCGTCCAAGGAAGACCGGCGCGTGGTTCTTGTATCTGTAACCTCCCAAGGGCTGGAACTCCTGGCGCATTTGGACGGAGTGGTGGACAAGGTGTTTGACAACTTCCCTCCGACAACCAAGGCTGAAATGGAAACGCTGCTGGATGTCCTCGACCGTATTCGCGAGCACATGGCCGTGAAAACGGCAGCGGAACTTGCTCTCGATAAGGCCAAACCGGGCCGCCGTTAAGAAATCCAAACAAAAAGCTTGACAGGGGTACGAGCTCGCGTTTATATTACATTCCATGGTGACCATTGCCACGGCAAGTATTTGAAGAGCTAGCCCACTCTCACACAAGGAGACTACGATGTTGACACTGACGGAAGATCGCGTGGCGCGCGGCTACGCGCTGGCACAAGATGCGAATGCAAGCGCCACCGGGTTGAAGCAGAATCACGGCAAGTACGTGCAAACAGGAACAGGTCCGGCCTATTGGGGCCCCGGAGATGAGGTTACGTTTCTCATCACCGGCGAGGAAACCGGTGGGGCCATCTTCATGGCGGAACTATCGGTCCCGCCTGCCGGAGGTCCACCGCCGCACATTCACCACCGCGAGGACGAGTCGTTCTACGTCCGGGAAGGGACACTGGCGATTCGCATGGGCGACAGAACCGTGAATGCGGCGCCTGGAGACTTTGTTCACATCCCTCGCGGAACCGTGCATTGCTTCAAGAACACAGGAAACGGGCATGCGAAGATGTTGGTGACGTTCACACCAGCGGGGATGGAGAAGTTTTTTGAGGAAGCGTTTCATCCGGCTGGAGATCGTTCAGCGGGTCCGCCACTTCTCACCGAAGAGTTACTGGCGCGGCTAATCGGAGCCGCCGCCAAAAGCGGGCTGGAGTTTCTCCCGCCAGAATCGCATTAGAACGATAGCGAATCTTCGACTCGAAGCGGCTCAGA
>JBKQPR010000144.1:0-57431 GCA_052144935.1 Bryobacteraceae bacterium | reverse complement strand
CCAACACAACTGTGAGCCCGGCAAGCAAGAGAAAGCTCTTGGTGCGATCCTCTCTGAGTTGCTGACGCTTGATGTTGGTTCGGGCTTCACCTTGCGCCGAACCGTGCATGAGTTGCCGCAATTGCGCAGCCCATCCCGTAGGCTGCGGCTCCTGTACTTCCGCCGCCTCGGACTCGTGCTCGCGTTCGATATTCGAGCTCTCGTCGTGATCCTCTACAGGCTTAATCCGTTGAGTGTTTTCATCGGGCTTCATAGGCCGAACCTCCTCGAAAACTGCTAATTCCAAAACCAATCGGGGCTAGCGCCGGAAGATCCACCGCTCCCGAATCGGCGACCTGCAAGAACAGCGTTTCGCTGGACTGTTTGAAGCTTGGCCGCTCAAAGATCACGACTCCATCCGTTCGCTGCCCCGCGCCTAAGCGCCGTGTGCTCAAGCGGAAGTCGATCACGCGAAGCTGCTCTGCTGTGGTCCACTTCTTCTTGGCCTTGCCGCCGAGTTGAACCTGCGGTGGCAGAATCTCGATCGCATGGTTTGAGGGATTTACGGCGGAGAACAGAACGACGACCTCGTTTCCCTCGTCCAGCACCTCGCTGACGCCGGCCTTGATGCGAGGCCCAGGTTCAATCTCACCCGGGCGCTGGCCATACAGGACCGGGAGAGGCGCGCGTTTCTGACGATCGAGCAGTCTATCCAGGATTTCGGTGGATTTGCCGTCGATTGCCCTAGGCGGATCGAAGCTGGCCGCCTTCATCAGCCCAGCGAGTTGCACCGTCGTCGGACTCCCTGATGCCACGTCCAATCCCTTTGCGTGTACATCAAGCTTTTGCGTTTCGGCGATGAACGAAGGGGAGAACGGGCTCTCCTCTACAAGGAAGCTTCCCGCAGCGGGCTTGCCGTATTTCAGCAGCACGTCAACCGTCTGGGTTGGGCCGTTCTGCTCACCGAAGCTGATCAACAAAAGATTTGCCTGGTGACCTAATGTAGTCGTAATCAACAGGTTGGTCTGCGCTGGCTGAAGGGCTACTGGCTTCACGGTCACGAGTTCCGGCTCATGTTCGGAATGCTCAGCCTGAAAGTTTTCCGGGTCTCCCACCACAACCGAATTTACGGGCTCGGGCATTCGGATCGATGTGGCCACCCGAGGAGCTAGCCGCAAAGTAATGACCTTCTCGTCAAGACTGGCACGAGTCAGGATCACGGGTTCAAGCTGTGCCCGGCTGTTTGTGGGTGTCACCATTACCGCCGGCGTTGGTCTTGTTAGACCCTGCTGCCCGGTCTGGGCCGAAACAACTCCCACCAACCAAACCAGACAAAGATATGCCTTTGGACGATCCATTCTATCTCCCTCCTTTGCGCCTCAACTCGGCGCGATACTGTTGCACAATCCGTTGGACGTATGTGTAAACCTCTTCCGACGAGTAGTCCAGCCCACGCGCGAGAATCGGCTTCTCGCCAGCCGCGTAGGCGGCCACGACAAGGCGAAAGTCTCCATGAAAGAGTGCTTGAAGCTCCGCCAGGTATGCGACTCCGCCACGCACATTTTCGTGGATGTAGAACGGGTGCGTCACGCCAAAGTGCTGCGCAGTCGCGGGCATGAGTTGCATCAAGCCCATCGCACCCTTCGAGGAAACCACTCCCGGCTGCCAGGCGGATTCGATCTGAATGATGGCGCGCACGAGAGCTGGTGAGACTCCATATTGGCTGGCGTAGTAGCTCGCGCAGCGCTCCTCGTACTCGCGCATGCTGAGCGACTCTCCCGCAAACGCGGGAGCCATCACGCACACTACGCTTAGTAACGCCGCCGCTCTGTGCATACAAGTTCCTTTTGCTCAAGAGCTGCCCGGCCTCCGTCCCTGCTGTACTGCTGTGTGTCGTAGACCAGGCTTTCGAAGCCATCCCGAAGCAAGAGCCGTTTGCGGTCGTTCTGCGTCTTGGCAATCAGAGGCAGGAGAACATCCCGCAGGTCGGCGCTGATTTCGCGAACGCCTAGGACTTTAAGCGCCTCGGCGAGATCGAGCATTTCGGCGATCGATGGTGCCTTTTCCAGAGTGTAGCCGCGAAGTGCGTGCGCGAAGCCGGCAAGCTGGCCATGTAATTCCGCATGTGTGTCAGCCGTGCGCTTTTCCAGGATCTGGGTCTCCCGCTCGATCGTTGGGTGTTCGAACCGCAGATATAGACTTCGACGCCGCAACGGATCGCCGATCCGGCGAACTTCATTCGAGGTCAGCACCACGAAGGGCTTGCTCTTCGCCTTGATCGTACCGATCTTAGGGATGGACAGTTGCCAGTCACTCAAGATCTCGAGGAGTTCCGCTTCGAACTCTTCACTGACCTTGTCGATTTCATCGATCAACAAGACGCACGGCTTCTCACATAGGAGCGCCCTCAGGAGTGGTCCTTCCTGAAAGAATTCCAGGGTATGCAGATCCCGCCGCAAGGAAGCCCAACTGGCAGATGCCGTACTGCCCTGTGTATTCAGGTAGAGACGCTGCAGGGACTCGTCGAACTTGCCGATGGCCTTTTCCTCATTGAGACCCTCGTAGCATTGAAGACGTTCGATGGTGGTGTCTGCTGCGAGAGCAACTACTTTGGCCAGTTCTGTCTTACCAGAGCCCGGTGGCCCTTCGGCCAAAACGGGCTTCTGCATTTGGGCGGCAAGATAGATCACCTTGAGCGTTACCGGATCCGTCACGTATTTGGCGGCATCCAGCTTCTCGGATAACTCTTGGATCGAGGAGAACACTCGTCGGGGCTCCTTGAAGACTCATGCTAAGGCAGAATCGTTCCGAGGGCTCCTCAACTTCTCGGTCTTTCGCCAAAACTGCCTTGTTACGGGCTCGTCGGAAGACCTTCCAATTCAGCGATGAACAATTTGCCCGGCACATTTTCTTTACGGAACCACTTTTCCTCATCCCCTCTGTTCAGACCGAGGTCCAGGAGTCAGGCTCCACCAGAGGTGCGATACTTTTTTCGAAGGAACCACTTTTCCTCATGCCGCCCGGCCGAGCCCGTTCGCCGAGAGGCAGCCAGGGAAGTCGGGTTCGCAAGGGGGACCGCGGCACTCTTTTCGAGGGAACCACTTTTCCTCGTTCCTTCCCGCTGAGATCGGTTGCCCAGAAACGCGAGCAGATCGGATCGCCGGGAATCATTGCACGTTTTTTTAGGGAACCACTTTTCCTCCTTCCTTCCGGCCGAGACTGGCGCAAGCAGGAGCAAGGACATTAGGCTGACAGGGGACCGCCGCGTTTTTTTCGCGGGAACCACTTCCCCTCATTCCGTTGGGTTCACGGACGCCCCGTTCGCCGCAATCTCTCTCCAGCAGTTCTTTCTCTAGCCCTTCACTGCAAGGAGGTAGCGGAATTCCGGCAGTACCGAAAACGGGCGCGTCGGTGCTCCGACTTCTTCCGCCAACATCCTGATACGGTCCTCGCGAAGGTTCCCAAGGAAATGGCCCCCCTCGGAGAGATGCCGAACCTGTAGCGGATCAAAGCCCATCAGTCGTGCGCAGGTTGCGTCTGCCGCGACAGGATCATCGGCAAGTACAATCTTGCCCAGTTGGCGGGGGCTTCCCTGAAGCGGTCCGTTGCCTTCCATTGCGGTAATACCGTCAGCGATCACGAAGTGGATCGGAACGGTCGCACAGATGTCGAGGATGCTTTCGTGAATTCCGCTCCAGTGCAGTAGATTCTTCGGCCAGCCGTACTTCATGCCTGGCACAACACCGAACATGTTTTTCAAGCTCAGTGTGACCCCTGCCCAATGATGGGTCTTCACTTTGGGCATTGAAACAACGAAGTCGGATTCGAGAACCACACTCGGCAGCCAGAGCTCGCCTAGACCGCTGTAATTGGCTTTCAGCTTCACTTTTCTGAGCTCGTCCCGGTTGAGATCCACGAACTCGATCTGCCGTTCCGCGAGATGCGGCTTGAGACCTGCCGCCTGCACTACGAGTTCCGTGTCGCGTTGATGTCCAGGACCCTCGCCAATCACAACCCGCGCGGCGCCAAGACGGAGGAAACATCGCGCCGCGGCGCCAATCAGAGCCGAGTTCGTGTTCACTGGACCCGGCAAGTCTTCCACCAAGTTTGGTTTTAGAAGAATGGACCGCCCCATCACCGGTAGCCGGAATAGCCGCAAACCATCCAGAAGGAGCGCCTCGATCTTCTCTGAGTACTCGTCCACATTCAACACCGCTACAGCCGAATGAGGTCGCCGGTACGAGACAGAATGCTTCGGCCAAACCCATTCGGCCGTCACTCCTGTTGCGGCAGCCACACCCACTGAGGAGCCAAGGAAGCGTCGACGATCGAGCTTCATCGCAGCACCACGAAGGGATGAATCATCTCGCCGCACTTCAGCGCGAGAATAGCGGTGGCGAGAGTTGCATTATTCCGGATGTCGCGGCCGTCACCGATGATGGTCGCCAATTTGTTCCTTAGCCCTCCGATAGGCTCTTGGTACACGAACAAGGTGAGAATGCACCAGGCAAGACTGGAAACAGAATCCACGCTGGCTGCGTTCTGTCGCAGCCATGACAAGCTCTTTTGAACCATTTCGGTTCGCTGTTCGTCCTGGAGAGCCAGCAGCGCGATCGCTGTCGCCTCAACATGCGGGCCCAGCGGCACTCCGTAAACAACGCTGTTTCCCGAGTTCCACCCTCCGTCAACACATGCTCGGTCCAGAAGCATCTCGGCACCCAAATGGATGCGTTTCTCCGATTCCTCGGAGCGATTGCAGACCGTGAATTGCTTAATAGCGATGATGCTGAAGGCTGTGGGGATGACCCAGCTTGCGGAGCCCGAAATCCAGGGCCAACCGTACTTGTCGGGATCGAAGCGAACGTTGCGATCAGCCGTTTTGAATTTCCATCGCCAGAACCAATGGCCCTCTCGGCCCTTGGTTCTCAGAAGCCAGGATTCACCTCGTTCTCGGGCTTTTGACGGATCGTTGACTGAATTCAATGCACAGACGGCAAGGGCCGTTGTCCACGAAGATTCCCGGTCACCAACGAACGATGGCCAACTGCCGTCCGCAAGCTGCACGCCTGACAAAAGCTTGCCCAGCCGCAGCGCCTCAGAAGGCCACTCCGCCAGCAGGCAGAGGCTTGCTAAAGACGTAGCTTCCAAACTGACCTGCCGTGAGCCGAAGAAACTCCACCCTCCGCCGCGCAGTTCCCGACCGCGCAGTTCCTCAAGAAGATCAGAGTTGCTCATGTCGCAATTCTGCCGAAGAGTTCTTCAACGATCAAACCAACGGCCCTTCCGGAAAGCCAGAACGGCGGACGTGAAGGAATGAGCTTCCAGCTACGTTCGAGATGGATCGAGAAAACGGGTACGAATACTGCCCCTCTTCATTTATGACGATCTTGTGCGTGCTGGGAACGGGAAGTGATTGCGTCTAAAACGATTGCACTACTCGGCTTGCATCATCGTGCGGCGCCGTCTCAAGTCTGTTTGAAAAAAATCAGAGTAAGCCATATAAGAGGGTATGAATTCCGAGAGCCTCCCCCTCAAATCGAGCAGCGGGGGCGGACAATCCGCCTTTGCCGTTGCTGACGAAATCCCGTTGACTGTTCGGCAAGCGGCGGTGTTCCTTGGCGTCAGCCCGCAAACGGTGTATCTTTGGGTTGAGCGAAAGCAGATTCCCCATCTCCGCGTGATGGGCCGAAACGTCCGGTTCCTCAAATCGGATCTCGAGCCCTTCCGCGCCGCATTCAAGCAGGAGGTGGGAAATGGCAAGACCTAGGAAACACGATGGACGTCTTTTTCGAAAGGAGGAATCGAAGTTCTGGTGGATGGACTATCGCGACCGAGATGGTAACCGCCAGAGAGAATCAACGAACACTGATGACTGGGAAGAGGCTCAGAAGGGGTTGCGCGAGAGGTTGCAGGCCCGCGACAGCAACATTTTGCCGTTGCTTCGCAAAGGCGAACAGTTCACATTCGCGCAATGGTCGGAACATTTTCTGGAAGCGTTTTCCAAACCGCCGTTTCGGGCACCGAAGACGCATCTGTCCTATACGCGGGTGGCAAAGCATCTTAATGCTGGGTTTGGGGAGGTCCTGTTGGTCGATCTGACCGCGGATGTGATCGAGACGTGTTTGCGCCGGCGTTTGGAGCAGCGCGTCCAAATCACGAGGTCCGAGGGCAAGGTCGCCAAGGGGCTCGTCAAACCGAGCACAGTCCACCAGGAGTTTCGAGTCTTGCGGCGGATGTTGAATGTCGCCGTGCGCAAGAAGCTATTGGTGGCGAACCCGTGTTCTGGGGTGGAGTTCCCGGTCCGGGTGAAAGGGCTTTTCCGCCCGCACTACATGACGTGGTCGGAGCAGGAAAAGATCGAGGCGTCCGCGCCGAATTACCTGAGCAACGTGATCCGTATCATCACGGAAACGGGCCTGCGGATATATAAGGAGCTCGCCCCGATGAAGAAGGAGGACGTGGACCTGGCAAATGCATTCGTCTGGATTCCGGATTCGAAGACTGCGAGTGGAGTTGCCGAGGTACCGTTGACAGAGTTCGCAGTTGAAGCGTTCAGAAAACAGATCGCGATCTCGGGGCCGGGGCCTTACCTGTTCCCCAACCCAGACAACCCGTCCGGCTATCAGGCCAGCTTCAAGAAGGTCTGGGCGACGACGCTTCGGAAGGCGGGAATTCCTTACTTCCGGATTTACGATCTCCGATCGACGTATGCGACTCGCTTGAGCGCCGGGGGCGTGGCCGATGAATGGGTCACCCAGCTCCTGCGCCAGGGCGACGCGAAGGTGTTCAAGAAGTACTCACAGATGAAGCTGCAGATGAAACGCGAAGCTCTCGCTAAGCTGAATCGCAAAGCAAACGACAAGGGGAGTTCTGGCACAGGAGAGGCCGCGTGAAGGGGTTTTGGCACAGTTTTGGCACAGTTGGAGCTCAAATGGAGAGTTCTGAGGTTGGAGTGTTCGGGGAAGTCTTTTGTTTTCAGAGAAGTTCTGGAGCCACCCGCCGGGATCGAACCGGCGACCTGCTGATTACGAATCAGCCGCTCTACCAACTGAGCTAGGGTGGCCCTGTGCTTTTGATTCTAACAACGCGGAGCGAATCTCGCAAATTCGAAGCGATCGGCCGCTCAAGAGGCCTTGTTGGGGATCCAAGTGCGGAGAACACGTAACTTGGAGAACCTTGTCGGGGAATTCTGGCTTTTGAGTAGATGCAAGGGGTTACGGCAGAGGCAGAGGTGGGCCGGAATGCCGTCTTGGTGTGAGGCGCAGGCAAATTGCCCGCGCCAGCAAGGAATTTTGAGTCCCCCCTTTCCCGTTTCCCCCTCGGGGGGAAAGCCGGGGCGGGGAACCACCCACATGGCATCGCACCAGCAATCCGGCCGCACGGACCCCAAATGGCGTTATGGGAGGCGAGTCGCAGCGTGCCCAGGGCAAGGAGCACCACGCGGCGGTGCGGGGACTCGCCTACAAATGGGTTCGCATCATTTTTCGATGTTGGAAGGACGGCAAACCCTATGACGAGCAGCTCTATCTCCAGGCCCTGCAAAGACGCAACTCTCCTTTGCGCGCCGACCCAGCCACCGGCTTCGCGTGGAAGGCGGTCGCGGGATTTGCGAAATTTTCCAACGAAACCTCTTGACGGAGTAAAACGGAGTAACTCAGAAGACTCCGCGATCCCGCTCCTATGATAAAATCAGGTAAGCCCGCAAATGATTGAAATTGTTCCCTCAATCCTGTCCGCGGACTTCGCCCGCCTGGCCGACGAGATCGCTCGCGTGGAGCGCGGCGGAGCCAAAATGCTGCACATCGATGTCATGGACGGCCATTTCGTCCGCAATATCACGATCGGCCCGCCCGTGGTGGAGTCCATCCGCAAGTCCACGCGCCTGCATCTCGATTGTCACCTTATGATCGCAGATCCCGATCGCTACGCGGCCGCCTTCGTGGACGCCGGCGCCAACTCGGTTTCGGTACACTATGAAGCTTGCCGCCATTTGGATGGCACGCTCGGAACCATCCGCGGCAAAGGCGCCCTGGCAGGCGTGGTCCTCAACCCCGCCACCCCGGTCGCGGTGCTGGAGGACGTGCTGGAGGTGGCGGACTACGTGCTATTGATGAGCGTCAACCCGGGGTTTGGCGGGCAGAAACTGATTCCTTACGTACTGAACAAAGTCCGCAAGCTGCATTGGATGCGGCAGGATAAGAAGTTAACGCTACCCATCGAGATCGACGGCGGCGTGCATCGGGAAAACCTGGCGGAGGTCGTTCGCGCCGGGTGTGATTGGATCGTCACAGGGTCGGCCATCTTTCACAGCCCCGATGCCGAGGCCGAAGTGCGTTTCATGCGCGATATCGCCGCCAATGCCACCGCCGTTCGATGCTGAAGAGTGAGCTGATTCATCATGATGCTGCGACAAACCATCCGATACGCCGCCGTGCTTCTGGCGCTGGCGGTTCTCCTGAGCTCCTACGCTTACGGGAAGAAGAAGAAATACGATAACCCCATCACCAAAGACACGCAGCAGCCCGACAAGGTGCTCTTCGATCTGGCCATCCAGGACATCGAACACAGCCGTTTCGAGAAGGCCCGCCTGCTGCTGCAGACCATGATGAACACCTACGACAACAGCGAATACCTCGCCAAAGCCAAACTGGCCGTGGCGGATAGCTGGTATCGCGAGGGTGGCGCTCACGGTTTCGCCCAGGCCGAAGCCGAGTACAAGGACTTCATCCTTTTCTATCCCACCATGGAGGAAGCCGCCGAGGCCCAGGAGAAGATCTGCAAGATGCAGTATCAGCAGATGGAAAAGGCCGACCGCGACCCCGTGCATGCTCTGCGCGCCGAGGACGAGTGCCGCCAGCTCCTGGTGCAGTTCCCCAACAGTAAGTTCGCGCCCGAAGCTCAGCAGATGATGCGCAATTCGCAGGAAGTGCTGGCCGACGCGGAATTCAAGGTCGGCACGTTCTACCACCACAAGGGCAGCATGCCCGCGGCCGCCAACCGCCTGGAGGGGGTGTCCAATCAGTTCCCGCTCTATAGCCAGGCCGATGAGGCGCTCTGGGAACTGGCCGATTCCTACCGCCGCATGGGCGACCGTTTCGAGGATCAGCAAGCCGAGGCCTACGCCAGAATCGTCAAGGACTATCCCCTGAGCATCCACGCGGATGCCGCCAAGGATCTGCTCCAGCAGATGAAGCGGCCCGTGCCGGAAGCCGATCCCGCGGCCATGGCGCGCATGAAATACGACCTTGACAATCGCGGCAAGCGCAGCCTACTAGCCAAGGCCTGGGGTCCCTTCGGCTCGCGGCCCGACACCACTTTGGCAGCCAAATCCGGCAGCCCGCCGATGACCGGCTTCCGTCCCACCGTTCCAAAAAGCGTGCCGCAGGTCGCCGCCGGCACACAAGGTGTGACCGACGTCACCGCCACGCAACCTAGCGAAAACGTCCTCGATAAGGCTCCCGACGCGCGCGCCAACCCTCCGGGCGCCGCCGGCGCCACCGGAACGGCCGCGGGCGGCTCCGCGGGCGGATCTCCCGCCGCGCCGCAAACGCAGCCGCTCAAACCGGTGGCCGTCACGCGCACTGGCATCGATCTCAACATGGCCCCCGAGTCCGAAATCGCCAAGCTGCCCGGCATCAACAAGCTGATGGCCAAGCGCATCGTCCTGATGCGGCCCTACCTCTCGGTGAACGATTTGATCAAGACTGGAGTGAGCAAAAAGGTGCTCGACAAGCTCAAGCCCCTACCCGCCGACGCCCCGCCGGCCGTGAAGAAGGCAGCGGCCAAAGCCTCCACCAAATGAGCCGCATTCTACTGGTGGACGACAGCCCGCACGCTCAGCGGATGGGCGAGCGTATTCTGAGTGAAGAGGGTTTCGAAGTCGTCACCGTCAGCAACGCCGACTCGGCGCTCATTCGCATGGACGATGTGGACCCCGATGTGGTGTTGGCCGATACCGTCATGCCGGGCCGCTCAGGCTACGAAATCTGCCAGTTTCTGAAGATGAGCCCGCGCCACCGCCACGTCCGCGTAGTTCTCACCGCGGGGGTGCTGGAACCGCTCGATGACGAGCAGGTGAAGCGTGTGGAAGCCGATGCCACGCTGAAGAAGCCCTTTGAGGCGAGCGTCCTCATCGCCACCGTGAAGCCCTTGGCCGAGCGCGCCGTCCAGGATCGCGCCCAACTCCCGCCCGGCCCTGCCGGCCCCCCTGGCCCCCGCGGCCCAAAGTTCGCGCCTCCGGCCAAGGGCGCGGTTCCCTTCATCACCGTAGTGGATGCCGAACAGGTGCGCGCCGCCGTCACGGTGGCTCTGGACGCCGCCATGGAGAAGATGGTGGACGAGATCGCCGCCCGCGTGCTGGCGGTGTTGCAGAGCCGCAAGTCCCCTGCGCAACAAGCGTCCCCCGCCTCTACGGCTCCGGAAGTGTCTTCCGCGTCCAAACCGGCTCCGGTTCCGGCTCTGATTCCGGCGCCGCCCTCACCCAAACCGGCTGCCGAGTCAAAAAGGTCTGGGGAGCCCGCCGCGCCGCCTCCCAGGCTGGAGTCTGTACGCCGCGTCAGCCCGTTGCGCTCGCGACCCGGCTCGATCCTCGGCCTGGATTTGAGCTACCCGGACCCCGAAGTTCCCTCCTCCGCTCCCCGTTCCCCGGCCCTCGATTCTTTATTCCCCAACGTTCGTCCGGCGGCCGACCCCGATCCCAGCCCGCGCAGGGCGGTTTCCAACACCCGTCCGGCGGTCGATCCCGATCCCGGCCCGCGCGGGGCGGTTTCCAATACCCGTCCGGCGGCCGATCCCGATCCCAGCCCGCGTAGGGCGGTTTCCAATACCCGTCCGGCGGTCGATCCCGATTCCAGCCCGCGCGGGGCGGTTTCCAATACCTGTCCGGCGGTCGATCCGGATCCCAGCCCGCGCGGGGCGGTTTCCAATACTCGTCCAGCGGTCGATCCGGATCCCAGCCCGCGCGGGGCGGTTTCCAACACCCGTCCGGCGGGCGATCCCGATCCCAGCCCGCGCGGGGCGGTTTCCAATACCCGTCCAGCGGTCGATCCCGATCCCAGCCCGCGCGGGGCCGCTTCCAGTACCCGACCGGCGGTCGATCCCGATCCCAGCCCGCGCGGGGCCGTTTCCAATACCCGTCCGGCGGCCGATCCCGAATCCAGCCCGCGCCCCGCGGCCCCCGACAAGAAATAATTTATGCCCGACAACACGTTCGACGTAGTTTCCAAGATTGAACTGCCGGAAGTCCTCAACGCCGTGCAGCAGGCGCTCAAGGAAGTCCAGCAGCGCTACGACCTGAAGGATTCCCACTCCAACATCGAGCTGAACGACAAGGAGAGCAAGATCGCCCTGGCCAGCAAGGACGAGTTCAAGCTCAAGGCCGTAGTGGACATTCTGGAATCCAAGCTGGTCAAGCGCAAAGTGCCTCTGAAGGGCCTGTCTTATGGCGAGATTCTTCCCGCGGCCGGCTCCACGGTGCGGCAGGAGATCACCTTGCAGCAGGGCATCTCCACCGAGAAGGCCCGCGAGATCGTCAAGAAAGTCAAGGACAGCAAGCTCAAAGTGCAGGCCTCCATCCAGGGCGATTTCGTGCGCGTCTCCGGGCGCGACCGCGACGTTTTGCAATCGGTCATCAAGCTGCTGCGCGAGACCGATTTCGGCATCGACATGCAGTTCACCAACTACCGCACCAACTGAGTGGCGCGCCGCATCGAATCGCGCTGGCTGGCGGGACCCGCCGGCCGCCTGGAAGCGTTGCTCGAGGAACCCGAAGACTCGCCGCCGTCGCTCGCCGCCGTGGTTTGCCATCCGCACCCGCTCTATGGCGGCACTCTGCACAACAAAGTGGTCTTCCGGATAGCCCGCGGCCTGCGGCGGGCGGGCGTTGCGGTGCTGCGCTTCAACTTCCGCGGGGTAGGGAAGAGCGCGGGCGAGCACGCCCATCTCACCGGCGAAATCGAGGACGCGCGCGCGGCTCTCGATTGGCTGCGGACCCGCTATCCAGGCTTGCCCTTCGCCCTGGCCGGCTTCTCGTTCGGCGCCCGCGTGGTGACGCGGCTGGGTTGTTCGATCCAGCGCCGCGCAGGCAAAGAGGGCACCCCCAGCGCGCGCTTTCTGCTGGCCGCCGGCTTTCCCACGCGCCTGGGCGACGTTGCATACCTGGAAACCTGCGCCATCCCCAAAATCTTCGTCCAGAGCACTCACGACCAGTTCGGTCCGCGGCCCGAACTGGAGGCGGTCTACGCCACGCTGCCAGGCCCCAAGCAGATCCATTGGGTCGAATCGGCCGATCATTTTTTCGCCGGCGCGCTGGACCACTTGGAAGAAACCGTCCGCCAGGCGGCCGCCTCACTCCTCGCGTAGCGCCACCGCCGCATCCACCCGAGCCGCGCGCCGCGCCGGACCCGCCGTGGCCGCCGCCCTCGCCGCCAGCAAGAGCCCCAACACCGCCGCGAACTGCGCCGCATCCCATGGGTTCACGCCATTCTTTCGCCGGCGCCCTGGACCAGTTGGGAAAGACCCCGTCCGCCACAGCAGCCGCCTCACTCCTCGCGTAGCGCCACCGCCGCATCCACCCGAGCCGCGCGCCGCGCCGGACCCGCCGTGGCCGCCGCTCCCGCCGCCAGCAACAGGACCAACACCGCCGCGAACTGCGCCGGATCCCATGGGTTCACGCCATCCGGAACGATCCCCGCCAGCGGCCGGATGGCCGCCACCGCCAGCGCCAGGCCCACCGCGGCTCCCAGTCCCAGCACCCCCATGCCGTCGCCGAGCGCCACCCACACGATGCTCCCGCGCGTCGCGCCCAGCGCCACCCGAATGCCCATCTCGCGGGTCCGTTTCCCCACCGCGTGCGACACCGCCGCATACAATCCCACCAGCGCCAGCAGCAGCCCCACGGTGCTCAGCGACCCCACCAGCAGCGCCGCCATCCGCATGGGGAACAGTCCGCCGGCCACCGCATCCGCCATCGGCCGAATGTCCAGCGCCGCCTGCGGGTCGATCTCCGCCATGGCCCGCCGCAGCGGCGCGATCCACCGGCCGGCGTCTCCCGCCACCCGCACCAGCAGGCCCGTGCCGAACTCCGGCACGTACAGCGCGGCCACATTCTCTTCGCCCAGCGACCGCAGTTTGGAATCGGCGGCTACCCCCACCACCTCCAGCAACTCCGTCCTCTCGCGCCCCAATCGAAGCTGTTGGCCCACCGGGTCACCATCTCCGAAAAACTGGCGCGCCAGCGTGCGGTTGACGATCGCGGGCCGGGCCCGGAGGGCACCCCCGAGGGCGCCTCGGTGCGCGCCGTCGTCCATCCGGAAATCGCGGCCGCGCAATATCGCGATGCCCATGGTTTCGCAATACCGCTCGCCCACGCCGGCCACATACACCTCGCGCGCCGGCGCGGTGTCTCCCTCGCAGCGGACCGCGGCCTTCGGCAGTTCGCCCGCCAGCGGCCGGATTGAAGTGGAGCTGACCGCTACTACGCCCGGCACTGTGCGGATGCGCCGCAGCAACCGCTCGCGATATCCGTTGGTCCCATCGTCCGGCGGTCCGCCCGGGGTGCCCTCTGGGCCCGGCTGTGGCATCCGTTGTGGCATTCGTTGCACGCCCGCCATCAGGATGTGCTCCGCGTCGAAGCCCAAGTCCGCCGTGGCCACGTGCACGAAGCTGCGCGCGAACAGAGCGCCCAGCGCCAGCAGCATCACCGCCAGCGCCATCTGCAGCGCCACAAAGGCGCTGCGCAGATTCCACCGGCGAAGGGAGAACGCCGGCTCACCTTGCTTCAGCGCCAACCCGAGGTCCACGCCCGAGCCGCGCATCGCGGGGGCCAGCGCCGAGACCGCCAGCGCCGCCAGCGCCACCGCCGCGGCATACAACAGCAGCCCGCCATCGTTGCGGAAGTGGAACTCGAACGGCACGCCGTAAGCCGAAGGAAACCGCACCGCACGAAGCTGCGCGGCCAGGAACGCGTGGAGCAGCAGCCCCGCCGCGCCGCCCGCCGCCACCAACATCGACGCCTCCGCCAGCAACGGCCGCGCCACTTGCCACCGGCTGGCGCCCAAGGCCTTGCGGATGGCCAGTTCCCGCTGCCGGCTCAGGCCGCGCGCCACGAGCAGCCCTGCCACGTTGGCGCAGGAGATGAGAGCCATCATCCCCGCCACCGCGAACAGAGCCACAAAGAACAGGTAGAAGCCGTTGCCCTCCACCACCGTGTGCGCCGCGAAACCGGCCATGGGACGCAGCGTGGCGAAGCGGCGCGCGAACTCCGCGCCCCACATTCGCTCAGCCGCCGCGGCCAGCTCCTGCCGGGCGGTCTCCACCGATTGCCCGTCGCGCAGGCGTCCGAACACGATCCAGGAAGCGTCGTCCGGATGCGAGGCGGGTACCGTGCGCACATAAATCTCCGGCGAGACGCTCAGCCCGTAGACGCTGCGGTAATCTTCCGGCAGCACGCCCACCAGCGGATAGAGCCGGCCGTTCAACTCGATGGGCCGCCCGATGGCGCGCGGGTCGGCGCCGAGGCCCCGCTTCCAGAACCCGTAGCTGGCCACTACGCTGCCGTCCGCGTCCGCCGCCCCGAACAGCCGCCCGTTGCCCGCACGCACACCCAGCACGTCGAAGAAGTTGGGGCTGGATTCGATCGTCCAGACGATCTCGCTGTGATCGCCCGCCCGCCAATTCCAGGTGCGGAAGCTGTGGTAGAAGGCCACGTCCTGAAATACGCCCGCCTGCCGCAACTCGCGGTACTGGGTATAAGAGACGTTGGCGCCGGCGCGCACCAGCCGGTGGGGACGCGCGGCGCTCAGGTCGTCGAGAATCATCTCGCGCACGACGCTGTACACGGTCACATTGCCGCCGATCCCCAGCGCCAGAGATCCGATGGCCACCGCAGCGAGTCCGCGGTTGTGCCTGAAAAATCGCGCCGCGCGCATATGCCAGGATAACGCGGCGGCGCCGGGAATCGTGCAGGGCCGCGGTATCGTCCGAAGCTGGGATTTGGCTGCCGGCGAAAGTCGGCCCGGTGATCGTCTGGGTGGCTGTGTCGCGGTATCGCCCGAGCAGGGATTTGGCAGCCGGACTACCCCGTCCGGCACGGTGTCCGGCGTGGGGCGGAACACGGAACGCGTGCCCGGCGTGACCTTCAAACCGGGGGGACGGTTCCGTTATTCCGGATCGCGGCGCACTTCGGCACAGGTTGGCTGGAAGCGCATCGTACTTCGGCCGATATGTAAGGTGAGTACGGGTGAATGTGTCGGTGCCATAGACTCGGTGCGCGTGCCGCGCTCATTCTGGCGTTGACTGGTGCTGGTGTGGCCCAGCAATATAGTTTCCGCCAGTATGGAGCCGACGAGGGGCTCCGGAACATGGTCGTCCTGTCGTTGGCCCAGGACCGTGCCGGTTACATCTGGGCCGGCTCCGAAGGCGGCTTGTACCGTTATGATGGAACCCGCTTTCGGCTGATGGGGCCGGCCGAAGGGGTGCCGTGCGGTACCGAGATTCACACCCTCTACCTGGCCTCAAATGGGGCCCTCTGGTCCCACGCCTGCAACAAAATCCTCCGCTTCGATGGCCGGATCTTCCACGAGGTACTCGGCCTCAGCGGCCCCCTCAACGGCGCACAACGCATCGCCGAAGACGTCCATGGTCATGTGGTAGTTTCAACCGGGGCCGGCCTGACGGAGGTGCTGCCGGCGGGCGCCGATTCCCTCGTTTTGCGCCCGTATCGCTTGCCCCCCGCTCTGGAAGGCAAGCCGATGCACGGAATTCTGCGGCACGGCTCGCAACTCTGGTTCGGCTGCGACTTCCATCTGTGCGTCGAAGACGGCGGCCGTATCTCGGTCTTCGGGCCGGAGAGCGGACTGCCCGAGGACTCCTGGGACGGGATCGCAGTTGCCCCGGACGGAACGGTATGGGCTCGCAGCCTCAGCCGGCTTTATCGCAAGCCGCCGGGCCAGGCTCGCATGATCCAAGAAAAACCGGACATCGGAACCAGCATGTTCTGGGGCGCCATCACCATTACCAGGGATGGATCGGTGATGGTTCCTACCGACCAGGGGCTGGCGATCCGAAGCGCCGCGGGGTGGACCGTGGTGGACCGCCGGCAAGGCTTGCGCAGCGCCATGACCAGCGCAGCGCTGGAAGATCGCGAGGGATCCTTGTGGATTGGCCTGATCGGCACGGGTATCGCCCGATGGCTCGGCAGGGGCGAATGGGAATCCTGGACCGTGGCGCAGGGACTGCCGTCGGACGTGATCTGGAGTATCCGGCGGGACCGGAAGGGATCCCTCTGGGTGGGGACTTCCCTTGGCCTGGCGCGCCTGAATGGGCATTCCCGGCCAACCATCTGGACCAGGAAGGACGGCCTCGGAGGCGACACCGTCCGATGGCTGGGTGAGACCTCCGACGGCTCCATCTGGGCCGTCAGCCGACCCGGCGGTTTGGCACGCCTCGAGCCGGCCAGCGGAAGAGTCCATCCGGTTAGCCGGCAGGACCTGCCGTGCGACACCGTGAGCTTTATCTTCGTCGACCGTCTGGACCGTGTCTGGATGGGAAGCTCCTGCGGAATCTTCCTCAACAGTCGGCCGGCCGTTTCGGATCGCTTCGTTCGCATCGATCAACCCCCGTCGCTCCAGCGCAGGGCCTGGGCAGTCACCATGGATTCCGGCGGGGCGATGTGGATCACCAATCCCGACGGGCTCTGGCGTATGCGCGATGGCGTATGGCGCCACTACGGGAAACCCGAAGGCCTCAGCGGCGATGCTTACGTCCCGGCCCTGGCGCCGGATGGTACCTTGTGGCTGCGACACCGGTTGGACGCCGGAGTCGAACGGCTACAGCTTTCCGGCGATCGTATCGTGCACGTGGACCCGATCGTGCCGGCCAACCCCCAGTCGAACGATTTGACCGTCTTCCACGGCTTTGACGCGTTCGGCAATTTCTGGCGAGGCACTGCCAACGGCGTGGCGGTCCTGAGCGCCAATTCCTGGACGCAGAGGTCTACCGAAGACGGCTTGATCTGGAACGACTGCGACGGCGAGGCGTTCTGGGCCGACGCCGATGGCAGTGTGTGGATCGGCACCAGCGGCGGACTGGCGCACTACCGCCCTCCCGGCGGTGGCTCGCTGCGGCCTCCGGTGGCCGACCCGGTCATTACCAGGGTGGAGATCGAGCAGACGCCGAGGGTTGTCAGGGCCGAGTTCTCGTCGCTCAGCTTCAGGAGCGAGCAACTGGTACGCTTTGCGTACCGGCTGGACGGGGAACCTTGGACCGACACCACGGAGCGGATCATCTCGTTTGCCGGGCTTGCCCCGGGCCGGCACCGGCTGGAGATCCGGTCGCGGGTTCGGGATGAGCCGGTCTCCGCGAAAGTGGCTGTGGCGGAGTTCCGAATCGAGCCGAAGTGGTTCGAAACCTGGTGGTTCCGGTGCCTGGCGCTCCTGGCAGGTGCGGCCGCCGTGTGGGGCGTCATTCTGTGGAGGCACCGGCTGCTGCGGCGCAGGAACCGCCAGTTGGAACAAGCGGTGCGACAACGCACCGCCGAACTGGAATCCGAACGCAAGCGGGCCGACGAAGCCAGCCAAGCCAAGGGGCGCTTTCTGGCAACCATGAGCCACGAGATCAGGACGCCTTTGAACGGCATCATCGGGTTGAGCCGGCTGCTGGAGACCATGCGGGATCCCAGCGAGGCCCTGGAGATGGTTCGAATGATCCGCTCTTCCGGGGATGCGCTGCTGAGGGTCATTAACGACGTCCTGGACTTCTCCAAAGTGGAAGCCGGAAAACTGGAGTTGGAGGTTGCGCCCTTCCACCTCCGCCGTTCCCTGGAAGAAAGCCTAGGGCTGTTTCGCACCGCAGCCGCGGAAAAAAACCTGCGCCTCGGTTGCGAGCTGGCGCCGGAATTGCCCGTGTGGGTGGCCGGAGACGAAACCCGGTTGCGGCAAGTGATCCTGAACCTGATCTCAAACGCGCTGAAGTTTACCAGTTCCGGGGAGGTGGTGCTCTCGGCCGGTTTGGAACGGCAGGACGAGAACTCGTTTGGCATCGCCATCGAGGTTCGCGACACCGGTATTGGGATTGCACCGGACCAACTGCCTCGCCTGTTCTCCTCGTTCAATCAGGCGAATGCCTCCATCAGCCGCCGTTACGGGGGAACCGGGCTGGGTCTGGCGATTTCAAAACGGCTCGTGGAGATGATGGGCGGAAGGATCGATGTGGAATCCAGGCCGGGCGAGGGCACGCGGTTCCGATTCACGGTCCTGATGGCCCATGCGCAGGAACCGGCGGCGCCGCGCACCGCTCCTTCGCCAACGGTGTGCGCGGGCCGGCATTTGAGGGTTCTGGTAGCGGAGGATAACGCCGTAAATCAGAAAGTCGTTCTCATGCTGCTGGAGAGACTCGGGGTGAAGGCGGACCTGGCAAAGGACGGTTCGCAGGCCATCGCGGCCGCCGTCGGAAATCGCTATGACCTCGTGTTAATGGACGTGCAGATGCCTGAGGTCGACGGACTGGAAGCGACCAGGGAAATCCGGAGCCGGCTCCCCCTCGACCGCCAGCCCGTGATCTTCGGGTTGACCGCGCACGCGACGACGGAGTATCGCGACATTTGTCTGGATGCTGGTATGAACGGATACCTCACGAAGCCGTTGGACCGGGACAAGCTTCGGGACCTGATTGCAGACTTGTCCGCAAAATGCTCCCCCACCGAACCCGCGAACGCCGACATTCATGTGCCAGGATGATGTAAGCGGACGATGCCTGATGAGCGCCGATCCGTCCCCTGGTGAGGGCCAAACGCGCGATCCCTCCGATTGGCCGGGCTTCGCGGCGACGGTTCCACAGCGATCTTCCCGCATCGGTCCAAGTCACGCGGCATTGCCTCCTGGCTTTCGTCCGGTCCGGCGGCGCGCAGGGCCGCGATCGGCATAGGGCCAGCGGCATACTGGGTTCGAGCAAATCACCAGCCCGCCGTGTTTTACAAAACGGTAAATTCCCAGACGGGAGTTCGGCGCCGCGAATGGCGCCGGGCGCGCCGGCACGCGGAACCGTGCACGTCGCGGTAGAATGAGGCGTGGCGCGGCCGCTCTATCTGCAGCGCATCCCAGCACCTCCCCTCAATGCGTACATCGCGTCGATCTGGTTCTCGGAAAGCGGGCCCAGAACGCACGCTCTGGAACGGGTTCTCCCTAGCGGCGCCGCGCAGTTGATCGTCAATCTCAAAGAGGACCAGACGCGCGTGTATCGCCCGGAGCTGGGATTTGGCTGCCAGACTACGTCGTCCGGCACGGTGTTGTCCGGCGTGCAGTCGCGGTATTGCGTCATCGACACGGCGGAACAGGAATGCGTGCTCGGCGTGGCTTTCAAGCCGGGTGGGACGGTTCCGTTTTTCCGGACGCCGGCGCACGAGTTGCGGGACGCCTCGATACCCTTGGAGTTGCTCTGGGGACGCCGGGCGGCAGAGCTGCGTGAGCAGTCGCTCGAGGCGCCCAGTCCGCAGGCCAAGCTGGCGGCGATGGAGCGCGCGCTGGCGGAGGTCTGGAAACCGGCGGGTCCTCATGCCGCCGTGGCCTTCGCGCTGGAGGCATTCCACCAGCGGCCTCTTCAGTCGAGCATCGCGGCGGTGGCCGAAAGGATCGGTCTCAGCCCGAAGCGCTTCATCGAGCGATTCAAGGCCAGTGTTGGCGTGCCTCCCAAACACTACTGCCGCATCCTGCGATTTCAGCGGGCTTTGGCTCAGCGGGAATTGGCTGGTGCGGAGCGTGGCGATGGCGTGGATTGGACCCGCATCGCGGTGGACTGCGGGTATTTCGACCAGGCCCATTTCATCCACGACTTTCGCTCGTTTGCGGGCATCACGCCGACCGGGTATCAGGTGGCGCGAACGGAGTTCCGGAACCACGTCAAATTTCTACAATCCGGCAACGGCTGGCTGTGAGATGCTTCGTTCATGGCCGATACAATCGAAACTTACCGCACCGTAACTCCCTACCTCGTGGTGCCCGACGCCGACGCGGAACTCAAGTTCCTGGCGGCTGCTTTCGGCGCCGTCGAGTCGCTGTGCCAACGCAGCCCGGACCAAAAGGTGATGCACGCCGAACTCAAGATCGGCGACTCGCTGGTGATGCTGGGCCAGGCCGGCGACCAGTGGAAGGCCCTGAAGGCCGCCTTGTACCTATGGGTGGAAAACGTGGACGAGGTTTACGCTAAGGCGCTGGCTGCCGGGGGGACGTCACTGAGTGCGCCCGAAGATAAGCTGTACGGACACCGTAATGCAGGCGTCGTCGATTCGTGTGGCATCACGTGGTGGATCGGCGCGCCGGTCAAGTAGAGTCATCGCTCGATCCTTAGCGCCAACGCAAGAACCGCGGTTCGACTGGTAACTGATGGAGCGTGCGCACACTCCCGCGTACCGCGAGTGCGCCGGCTGAAAGCCGTCCCCATGGAACGGGCGTGTCAGGAGAAAGCTCTTGGCACCGCGCCGTGTCTTTGGTCCGATACTCAGACGTTGTAGAGCTAAGTGCCCGAAGAGGTATCGGACACAGGAAAGATCTGTTTGAGCCGGTCCATGGTGTGATTCCATTTGGCGGTCTTCGGCTTATATCCCGAAGATACCGTCTCGCATGTATGTTTGAACCTGCTCCCCGGGCCACCGTGGGCCGGACCGCGGGCCCGCAATCGCTCCCGTGACGTCCCGTCACGGAGTTAGTTAGCTCGGTCCGGTCTCCGCGATCCGGCCTAACGCCGTTTGGCTTACCGATCCGCTGGTGATGTGATCGATCCCGCATCGAATCAAACCGAGCCGCTGCCGAACCCGCGGCGGTGCCGGTGGAGCGGCCGGCTAAAAGCCGGCTGCAGCCACGATTGGCTGCCCCACAACGGTCCGAAACACCGTCGGCACGTCTTTACACGATACGCTGACTACCGATTCGCCCTTGGCCCGCACGCGCACCACCGCGCGGCCGTTGGACAATTCGACCTGGCGCGAGCCGCCGGCGGTGCCCAGGTTCTCGACCAGTGCGCCGTCTCCAGCCAGCGCGAACCGCACGGCCGGGCGCGCGTCCAGACATTGCACACCGTGGGCATCCACCAGGCGCGCTTCCAGGGTGACGACACCGCCCGCGCGGGCGATCTCCTCAAACAGAAATTTCGCGGGATTGTCCCATTTGGCGGTCTGGTAGCGGAACGCGATCTCGTCGGTGACCTCGGCCGCGTCACTGTGCGCCACCACGCGCAGGCGATTCTCGCCTTCCGTGAACGGAATCACCCAGCGCAAGCCGGCGGCCGGAAAGTCCTGGCTGTCGCGCCGCTTCACGCCGCAGGATTGTCCGTTGAGAAACAGCTCGGCGGTCGAGCAATTGGAGTACACCTTGACCATCTTCCGCTCGCCCGGCGCGCCCCAGCGAATGGGCCATGAGTGCCCGTAAATGCGCGCCATGGGCTTCGCCGCCCAATACGACTGGAAGACGTAGTAGCCTTCCTTGGGCGTTAGGTCGCGCTCGACCACGCCCTTCTGATTCACGCGCGGCACGGGATTTTCGGGCCGCAGCGGCGTGGAGAAATCCTTGAAGACCCACTGCGCCGCGCCGGCCAGCCAGTCCATGGTCTCGTGCTCTTTCAGGTGCCAGTCGAACAGGTTGCAAATGTACGTCTCGGACCAATCGCCGTCGCGCGAGGCGCGCGCCTGGCCGCCGGTCAGCAGGTAGGCGCGGTCCTTCTCCTCCACGCCCTGCCCGGTGGAGATCTGCGCGAGCACCTTGTCGGGATCTTCGGAGTGCCGGCCGGTATGGCTATCGCCGCCCCACTCGATATGCAACATGCGGTCGACGGTCTTGACCTCCTTCCCGACGGAGGACTTGTATTCGGTGTAGCGGCCGCTATACCAGCCCGCCCAGATGGAGGGCGAATACACATCCGGAATGTCCTTGGCGAAATCGTTGCGGCGGATGGAGGTGAGGCGCGTGGGGTCGGCCTGGTGCGCGATCTGGTTCAGCTCCTGCATGAAGGCGCGGATCTTGTCCTTGTCCTGCACCTCGAAATCGCCCGGCCAATCGGTCTCGTTGCCCAACCCCCAGAAGACGATGGAGGGGTGGTTGTAGTGCTGGGCGATCATGTTGCGCAACATGCGGTGGCCCATCTCCCGGTAGGCGGGGCCGCCCACTCCGCCGCGGCACCAGGGGTTTTCCTCCCACACAATCAAGCCCAGCTCGTCGCACAGGTCGAGGATCAGACGCGGCTGCTGGTAGTGTCCCAGGCGGATGAAATTGGCGCCCATGTCCTTGATCATGCGCATCTCGCGGCGCATCAGGTCGTCGGTCATGGCGGCCGCCAGACCGGCGTGGTCCTGGTGCCGCTGGGTGCCGCGCAGGAAGAGCTTCTTGCCATTCAAGTGGAAGACGCCGTGCTTTGGAAAGTCGATGGTGCGCAGGCCGAAGCGCTCGTCCAGCTTGTGCTCGCCGTGCGCGCTTTTCAGAGTGACGGAGCAGCGGTAAAGGTTGGGCGTATCGGGCGACCAGAGCGCGGGCGCCGGCACGGGGAAGGCGGCCACTTCCTCGGCGGGCCCGGAGGGCGCGCCGGACGGGGCCAGAGCTTTCGATCCCGTAAAGACGACCTTGTCCGACGGATCGGTGACCTCCGTCTCCACCGTCACCTGGTCCTTCAGGCCGCCCGGATTGTAGAGGAACGCCTTCACCGAGACGCTGGCGCGATCGGCCGCGACGCTTGTATCCACATGGACGCGTTCCAGCGAAATGGCCGGCACATACACCAGGTTGACGTTGCGGTAGAGGCCGCCATAGCGATTGAAATCGCTGAGGTCGGAAGGGATCATCTCCAGGTTGCGCGAGTTGTCGCAGAGCACCGCCAGCTCGACCTTCGGCCCGCCGATGTCGCCGGTGATATCGACGACGAACTCGTCGTATCCGCCCACGTGCTCGCCGGCCTTTTTCAGACCGACGTAGACCTCGCTGCGTTGGCCGGCGCCTTCGAAATGCAGGAGGGTGCGGCCGTCAGGATAGGGATGGGCCACTGCGAACGTGGTGCGATACCAGCCCGGGCCTTCGTAATAGGCGTGGTCCGGATCGACCGCGTCGAACGCGTTGAAGCAGTGGGGCAAGGCGACCGGATCCCAGGTGACGTTGTCGCTGGCGGCTTTCCCGCGCCAGACCTCCCAAATGCCACCAAGGCCGCCGCAATAGTGCTCCCAGCCCTCGCTGAGGCGGATGGGCGTGGCGGGGGGTGGTGCGGCGGTTGCTTCGGAGGGCCCAAGGGCGGCTGCCGCGAGCGCCGCGGAGGCGGTCTGCAATAACTCGCGGCGCGAAAGGGAAACGGTGTTGCGGGGGTTCATATTTCAGTTCGATTGTAGCGAATTTAGCGGTAAACAAGGTTGGCAGGCGGGCCTAGGGGGCACCCCGCCTGCCCCGCCATCAACCCTGGGGATCTATGGATGTCACGTTCTCGGCCGCCTCTGGCCACTGGCCATCCAGGAACGTCTGGATGGAGCCGAAGACCATGTCGGGAGCCTCAATCCACGGAGCATGACCGGCGTTTTCGACGGTCACCAGCCGCGCGTTGGGGAACAACAGCGCCCACTCTCTTCCACCGCCGTACGGCGCGGCGCGGTCTTTGGCGCCGTGGACGACCAGGACGCGCGCCTGCACGTGGGCGAGATCCGCCGCCGAAAAGCGGAGCTGCTGGATCGACGGAAGAATGTGTTCGCTCCAGTAGCTCCAGAAGTTCCGCTCATTGGGAAGTTCGCAACGTCCCCAGTGGATCTTCTCGGCGTCCGCGGGGCTGAGGACGTAGATGGGCCGCAGCACCGACCAAAACCGTTCGCAGGCTTCCCGGGGGTCCTCGAGTTGGTCCGTGGATTGCCGCTCTTTCCGCAGTTGCGCGAGCCTGGCGAGCACCTCGGCGAGCGTGGCGTCCGCGCCCGTCAGGTGCGACGGGTATTGAGTCGCGGCATTCGGCTGTCCGGGACCGATCTGCACCACGCGGTTCACGCGATCCGGGTGTGTTCTGGCGTACAAGGCCGCCATCACACCCATATAGGAGTGCGCGATCAAATCCAGCTTGTCGATTCCAAAATACCGGCGGACCGCGTCGAGATCGTCGGCGTCCTGGAGGATGCCCCTCGCCAGCTTGGAGCGGTCACTGACGGTATCCGAACGGCCGCGATTGCGCACGTCGTAGAAGATGAGCGTGCGCGAGCCGGCCAGGCGCTGGAAGTCGTCGAAGAGATGGAACCCATTGGGGAGGAAGACCGGCGGGCCGCTGCCTACCTGCTGATAGAAGAGGCGCACGCCGTCCTCCACCGTCACGTGGCCTTCGATCGGTTGCATGTGTTAAACCGCGGGCAAGCGCACCCTGTTGGTAGAATCTTACAGGCTCGGCGAACGTGATGCAAGACTTCCTCGATTGGAACCAGTCCTACCAGGCTGGCCCCGCAGTCTGCGGAGGCAAGGGCTACAACCTGGCGCGGCTGGCGCGTTACGGCTTCCGTGTGCCGCGCGGCGGCGTGCTGCCGGCCGGAGCGCCGCTTTCCGAGATCAGGGATGGTCTGGAGCGGTTGGGGCTGATGGAGGCCAGAGTCGCGGTGCGCTCCAGCGCCACGGCGGAAGACTCCGCACGCGCTTCGTTCGCGGGGATTCACCGCAGTTTCCTCAATGTAACCGGCGTGGCCGCGGTCGAGCGGGCCGCGCAAGGCTGTATCGACTCGCTCCAGACGCCGGAAGCCATCGCCTATCGCCGCCGCATGGGCTTCCGCGACGAAGACGTGCGGTGCGCGGTGGCGATCTGCGAGATGGTGGACGCTCGCTCGGCCGGCGTGGCGTTCTCTTGCGACCCGGCGACGGGCCGCCGCGACCTGATTCTGATCGACGCGGCCGAGGGCCTGGGAGACGCGGTGGTCAGCGGGCGCGTGAATCCGGCGCGCATGATGTGGCGGAACCAGAGCGGCCGGCTGGTGCGGCAAGCCGGCTCGGCCGCGTGCGCGTGGCTGCCGGCGGCGGTAGAAGAGGAACTGGCGCACCAGGTGCGGCGCATCCAGTGGGCGCTGGGCGAAGGGCAGGACCCGCAGGACGTCGAGTGGGCTTACGACGGAGAGCGCCTCTGGCTGCTGCAGGCGCGCCCGGTCACCAGGCTGCCGCGAGCCGGCTGGCCGGAGACGGCGGCAATGCCGCGCTACTGGTCGACCGCCAACCTTAAGGATTGCCAGCCCGGAGTGATCTGCGAGCTCTCCTGGAGCATGCTCACCGAGATCGTCGGCGATGCCCTTTTCGCGTCGCTGATAGCGGTGGGATATCCGTTGCCGCCTGGAATGGAGGTGGTCCGCCGCTTTCAGGGGCGCGGTTTCTTCGATCTCACCATGATGCAGTGGGGGTTCTACGATGCCTTCGGAATCATGCCGACGGATGTAGTGAAGCTGATCGGCGGCCAGCAGCCGGAGATTCCGGCGCCGCCCCACCCGCTGAAGGGGCCGTTGGGGCGTCGCCGGCGGCTGGCGAGCCTGCGCCTGTTACGCCGGCTTTGGAACCACCCGCGGAGGGCGCAAGCAGCCATCGAGAGGCACTTGAATTACTCGCGCAGCTTGACGAAGGTCGACTGGACTGGTTATTCGCCCGCAGAGTTGCTGGACGCGTTGGCGCAGATCGGCAAAGCGCAAGAGGCGTTCGTCCCCATCGCCGGGCTCGCCAACGGCAGCTCCGGCCCCTGGCAACTGGCGTTAGACACGCTTGTAAAAGATGCCGGCCTGATCGGCCGTCTGCAAGCCGGCACGGGCGCGGTGGCCAGCGCCGAGCAGGGGTATCGCCTCTATGACATTGCTCAAGGTAAATCCACGGTGGAGGAGTTTCTGCGTGAGTTCGGCCACCGTGGTGTCTATGAGACCGACGCGCGGAACCCGCGCTGGGCCGAAGATCCCTCGTGGATTCTGGAACAAGTGCAGGCGATTCGCGAGAACCCGCCGGCGCGCGACCCGCGGCAGAGCGCTGAAGAAGTGCGCCTGGAAGCCGAGCGGGAGTTGAAGCGGCGCTTCGGTTGGCGGACCCCTTTGCTGCTGTGGCTGGTGCGAAAGCTGCGGGAGTCCATGGCTGCCCGGGAAGGGGCCAAGTCCGCGCTGGTTGGCGTGTTGTTGCCGGTGCGGCGCATCGTGTTGGAGATCGGGCGGCGGCTGGTCGAGGCCGGCCGGCTGGAGGCGCCGGAGCAGGTTTTCCAACTCGCGCACATCGATCTCACATGCTGGCTGCGGGGATACTGGGATGGCGCGGGGGCGCGCGAACTGGCAGGCGATCGAACGCTGCGGCGCGAGCGGTGGCTCGCCGAGACGTGCCCCGATGTGATCACGGAAGAGCCGGACGGGCGGCTGGAGGCAACCGCGGGGCGCCCTCTGGGCCGGCCGGCTTCCTTATCCGGGGCTGGCGTGTGGAGCGGCATCGGCGTTTCGCCCGGCGCCGCCAGCGGACCTGCCCGCGTGGTGCGCAATCCCAGGGACGCCGCGCACTTGCAGCAGGGGGACATCCTGGTGGCGCCGTCGACGGATCCCGGCTGGACGCCGCTGTTTCTGCGAGCCTCGGGGATTGTGATGGAGACCGGCGGCTATCTGAGCCACGGGGCGATTGTGGCGCGCGAGTATGGGATACCGGCGGTAGCCAATGTGGCGGGGATACTGGATGCGTTTCATGATGGGGAGCGGATTACCGTGGATGGGGCCGGGGGGCGGGTGAGCCGGGGCGAGCGGGTTTAGCGAAGCCTGGGTGCTCTCACCGGAGGCCAACGGTAAAGCGGTACTGATCCCGCGGATGAAGTGCCGCACCCCAGTAGAGCGTGTCCGCGAAGACCAGACTCACCTCTTCTTCGGTGCACCGTGCAGGTAGTGGTCGAGGTTGGAGAAGTAGTCGCCGGGGACCTTCGCCCATTCACGGGCCGGCACCGCCTTACCGATAGCTGAAAGTTCGGCCTCCAGCGAGCCGCCAACGAATTCCGCCGCAACGGGCGGAATCGATCCGTTTTTCCTTTTCGGCACCTTCGCGGTACGCCGCCGTTGGTTGGTCGCAGTAGCCACTGGTTCTCCTGTCGCCAGTATACGCTTCGGCTGCTACTCGCCCATCAGGCGCCGGACTTCATCGTACAGCCGCTGGTTCAGCGCGGCGCGGTCCGGCAGCTTCATCCCTTCGGTCGGGATTGGATGGCCGACCTTCACGGTCACGTCCCCGCTGCGCAGGTGGATGGATCCCATCGGCAACAACCGGCGCATGCCGGCGATGCCGATGGGCACAACCGGCACGCCCGCTTTAATGGCAATGTAGGCGGCGCCTTCCTTGAATTCGTGCAGGCCTTCCTGCGACCGGCCGCCTTCGGGGAACAGCAGCACCGAGATGCGTCGTTGGGCGATGACGCGCGCGCCTTCGGTCATGCTCTTCAGAGAGGCCCGCACGTTGCTGCGGTCCACCGGTATATGGCCGGCGCGCTTGAGGTGCGTTCCCAGGAATGGAATCTTGTACAGGCTTTTCTTGGCGAAAAAGCGGAATTGCAGCGGCAGCATGGCGATCAGCGCGGGAATATCCATGTAACTGCCGTGGTTGGCCACCAACACGTAGGCGCCGTGGGGATCCAGGTTCTCCAGCCCCTCGGCGCGCACGCGGATGAAGCTCGCCCACAGCAGGATGCGGCTCCACAGGCGCGCCAGGCGGTGCTGGGTGTTCCCGCTGCCATCGAAGAACGACGCGACGATGGACAGCATCCCCAAGAAAATGGTGGCCAGCAAGATCAGCGGCGTGGAGAAAAGCAGGGACCGGAGGAGACTCATCGCTTCGGCCCAATCCTATCGCGCGCCTCGGCAACCAGGAACAGCGAGCCAGTGATGAAGATGGCGTCGCTGGGGCCCGCGCCGGAGACCATGGCGAGGGCCTCGGCAATGCCCGGGGCGGTCTCGACCTCGGGATGGCCGGCCAGTTGGCGCACGGCTTCGGGCGCCAGGGCGCGAGCCTGTTCGGGCGCGGTGACGATCACCTGCTGGGCCAGCGGAAACAGGATGCCGGCGATCTCGTCGACGGCCTTATCGCGCATAGTACCGAAGATCAGCCGGACGCGCCGACCCGCATAGAAACGGCCGATATAGGCCGCCAGGGCGCGGGCTCCCGCGGGGTTGTGTGCGCCATCCAGGATGATTTCGGGGCGTTCGGAAACACGCTCCAGGCGGCCCGGCCACTCGGCCGCCGCGATGCCCGCTTCGATGGCGGCATCGGCAACGCCCAGGCGGACCAGCGCGGCCGCGGCAGCCACTGCATTCTCCACCTGGTGCTCGCCCGCCAGGGGGCAGTGGATGCGGAGAGAGCGCTCGCCCGACAAGCCGAAGCGGCTGCCGCGCGCATCCAGTTGCAGATCTTCGATACGCCAATCGGCGGTGCGCGCCACGGGGATGGCCAACTCGCGAGCGCGGGCCTCCAGCACGCGCGCGGCCTCCGGACGCTGGCGCGCAAACACCGCCGGCACACCGGGTTTCAGAATCCCGGCCTTTTCGCCGGCGATGGCCTCCAGGCTGCGGCCCAGGAACGACTCGTGGTCGAAATCCAGCGGAGTGATCACGCACAATTCCGGGTCGACCACGTTGGTAGCGTCGAGCCGGCCGCCCAGCCCCACTTCCAGAACCGCACGGTCCACGGGCCTGGAGGGCATGCGCCCAGGCACCCCGGCGAACACCGCGATCGCCATGGCAGTGACGGTTTCGAAATAGGTGGTGTGCCACTCCAACTCGCCCGCCGCCAGCAGATCTTCCACTACGCGGTGCACCTGGTTGAAGGCCTCGGCGAAGCGCGCGCCGGAGATCGCCTGGCCGGAGATGCGGATGCGCTCGGTGGGTTCGGCAAGGTGCGGCGAAGTGAACAGGCCGGTGCGCTGGCCGGCGGCGCGCAAACCGGACTCGATCATGGCGCAGGTGGATCCCTTGCCGTTGGTGCCGGCCACGTGCACGAAACGGAGGCCGTCCTGGGGCCGGCCGAGCGCATCCAGCAGGCGGGCGATCCGCTCCAGGCCGAGCTTGGCGGTTTTGATCTCGTTACCCAGCGCGTAGAGAAACTGAACCGAATCGGGATAATTCAAGGCTTGAACCAACGTAAGAAAGAATAATTAGCCGCTGATAACCCCGCATGGCCGGCCCCCGGCCGCCCATAGCACATGAAAAATGACCGCGTAGGGTTTATCAGCGGCTGATTCTCTTCCGTTACCCCACGAAAAACCGCAGCGCCTTGGCGATGAACGGCTTCAGCTCCGGGCGCGGCACGACCGCGTCCAACATGCCGTGCTCGAGCAGAAACTCGCTCCGTTGGAAGCCTTCGGGCAGCTTCTGGCGGATGGTCTGCTCGATCACGCGAGGCCCCGCGAATCCGATCAGTGCGCCCGGTTCGGCGATGTTCAAATCGCCCAGCATGGCGTAGCTGGCGGTGACGCCGCCGGTGGTCGGGTCGGTCAGCACGCTGATGTACGGCAGGCGGGCCTGGTCCAGACGCATGAGCGCGGCGGAGATTTTGGCCATCTGCATAAGGCTGATGGCGCCTTCCTGCATGCGCGCGCCGCCGGAAGCCGAGACGATCACGAGCGGCGTCCGCCACTCGATGGCGCGCTCGATGGAGCGGGTGATGGCCTCGCCCACAACACATCCCATGCTGCCGCCGATGAAGCGCATGTCCATGGCGCAAAGCTGCACCTGGCGGCCATCCAGCAGGCCCGCCGCGGAGATCACCGCATCCGACAGCGCGGTGGAGGCCTGCTGCTCCAGCAGCTTCTGCCGGTAGGGCTTTTTATCCACAAACTCCAGCGGGTCGGAGGAGCGCAACTCGGCGTCGAAGCGCTGATAGACCTCGCTGTCCAGCAGCAGCTTGATGCGCGCCGCGGCGTCGAGGCGGAAGTGGTGGCTGCACTTGGGACAGACGTTCCAGTTGGCCTCCAGATCCTTCTTCCAGATGATCTGGCGGCAGCTATCGCACTTTTGCCAGAGGCCTTCGGTGCGCACTTTCTTCTGGCTGTCCTCCACTTTGGACAGCTTGTCGCCTTCGACTTTTTCCCGCTTGAACCAAGACATACAACGTCCTACGTTAACGCGGGTAGGGATGCCCCCGCAAGGACGCAAAAGCACGGTAGACCTGTTCGGCCAGCACGGCGCGCGCCAATTCGTGTGGAAAAGTCATAGCCGAAAGGGACAGCAGCAGGTCGGCGCGCTGGGCCCATCCGGCCGGCAGGCCGTCGTGCCCGCCGATCAGGAAGACCAGGTCGCGGCCTTCCATTTCGGCCTTGGCGATCAGGCGCGCGAAGCCCGCCGAGGGGATGGTTTGGCCGGCCGGGTCAAGCAGGATTTTCAGCGCGCTGGGGTGCTTCCGCCAGAGGTCCGTGCGGTCGGGGCGGATTTCGCGCATTTCGGCGTGCGCGTACCGCGATGCGCGCTGGACGAAATCGGCGGCCATGGCGTTGGCGTGCGGGTCTTTGGGCTTGCCGATAAAGTAAAGATGAATTTTCACTCGGGAGGGATCTCGACCGTCCGCGCGTTGCGCCAGAGCCGCTCCAGATCGTAATAATCGCGCGCCTTGGTGGAAAAAATGTGGACCAGCAGATCGCCGTAATCGTACAGCACCCATCCGGCCTGGGTGTATCCTTCCACACTGATGGGTAATTCCCCGGCCTTCTTCAATCGTAGGCCCACTTCGTCGCCGATGGCTTGAATCTGCCGCTGGTTAGCGCCGGTGCAGATCACAAAATAATCGGCGAAGGATGTGATGCCGGTGAGGTCGAGGACCTTGATCTCGGTGGCTTTCTTGGATTCCGCCGCGCGCACGGCAATCAGCCAGGATGGGGTGGCGGTTTGGATCTCCGGGGTTTCCTTGAGGTCTGCCTTTGTCAGAACACGCTCCTGTCCGTATCGTACTACAGGGCGACCCTCGTGCAGGTCGGACCACTTCGCCACGGAAATCCGGAATAAGCTCAAGGCCATCTCCTGTGCCGCCGTTAGCCGTCAGGCCCACTGAACCGGCTCGACCCGGCTACCATAGAGATGGGAGCATGTTCCCGGACTCCCGGCAGTAAAAAGGGATCTGACGTTGACGTTTGAGCAGTTTCTATACCGCACCGCTGAGAAAGGCGGGTCGATCAATACCTTGTTTGAAGAACGTCTTTTTGCCCTTGTGGGTACACTCGAACGAATTGCAAAGCCGCTTGCCGCCGAGAAGATCCCCTATGAACTGATCGGCGGCGGTGCTGTCATGGTGCAAGTGAACCGGGTCGAGCCGTCCGCGGTGCGAAATACCAAGGACCTGGACATCATGGTTCATCGTTCGGATCTCGACCGCATCAAAGAAGTTGCCCAGCGATCCGGCTTCACTTTCCGCCACACTGCCGGGCTCGATATGCTTCTTCCCGCGGGCGAGACTCAAGCCAGGAACGCCGTCCACCTGGTATTCAGCGGCGAGAGGGTGAGATCGAATCAGGTCGTGCCGAATCCACCCCTCAGACCGGAACACGTGTCAGTCCACGGCGTCGAAGTCGCCGTCATTCCGGTTTTCGATCTGGTTCAGATGAAACTGAGCAACAACCGGGATATCGACCGCGTGCACGTCCGGGATCTGGATTCGGTGGGCCTTGTAACGGGGGAGGTGCAGAGGGCATTGCCCCCAGCCCTACAGGTGAGATTGGAAGAGATTCGGGGAACGGAATAAGATCCGACGGCGCCCAACCCGCCACGCGCCTACCAGGCGGCGAAGGTTTTTCTGAGAGATCACCAGCCCTGCTGAAAGCGCCTTCCGTCTTCGGCGGCAAGCTCAGGCGAGTTCTTTTGCGTTAGCACGTGCCGAACAACAATCTTATGGCTCTGCCGTGGATCTGAAAGCTTGTGCCATTCCTCTTGCGTATGTCGGTCCAAGCCATCGACAAGCCCGGCCGTTCGTTCGAGCCAGCGCCTCACGTCGTTAGCGACCGTCTGCCGGTTCTCGCGCAGTTCACCGCGGTTCAAGTTACACAGCCGGATCGTTTCCGTGGCGCGAATCACCCCCGCCGCGTTCAGTTTCGGATGCGGTGTAAGGTCGCCCTCTGGGGTGATCCAGAAGAACGGCTCGGGATCTTCTGCGTCCGGTTTCAGCAGCCTTCCCTGGTGGTCGGCGTGGCCCTTCGATGTGTTACAAATCTGGCAAACCGGAAGGAGATTCTTCCATTCGAATGCGCGGTCGGGATCGACCTTCCGCGAAACATAGTGCTCGATTTGCGGATATGCCTGCGCTCCCAGCCTGCCTTCGCAAAGGGCACACTTTCCCCACGTCAAAGCAAGGAGTGGCTTCTTGAGCGCCGTCTTTGCTCCTGGGGTTGCCCAGTCGCCGCCTATACCAAACGCGGCAAGCATTTTCAATTTCGCCGTCCAACCCCTCTTGTTGCGCACAAGCACCGCGGGGGCGGCGGGCCGTCGTCGCGTGCGTACCATCAGCCCAGCTTGGCGTTTCGGGGTTTTCGCGCATAATGGCCCGTCAATGAATTCAGGACCTTCGCGGGCAACGCGCTCGGGGACTTCACGATCAGCCTAAGCTCCTCGCTCCTTTCGGACAGCTCCCGCGATAAGGTCTCAAGCTGTCTTCGCTTGGCCTCCGTCAGCTTTCCAACAGTTTCCTCTCTCTTCAGGTTGTCCCAGACCTTCAGATCAGCTTCAGTTTGTACGTCGAACCGGCTCTCGACTCCGAAAATATCTTTCAGCGTCGCCGTGACGCTTTCCCCGAACGGCGCGGCTTGCGGAGGACAAGCGTGCGCGACGCCGCGCTCGTCGAGAGTCAAAACGTGGATTCGCGCATCCCGGCAGGACGAGATGACAAACGGGGAGTGAGAACTGGCGATGATCTGCACGTCCGGCAGTGCCCTCCGCATCGCTGGGAGAAGCGTTCGCTGCAAGCGGGGATGGAGGTAGATGTCGATCTCATCCAAAAGGAGAATTCCAGCAGTCGCCTCGGTTTGGTCTTGCCGCATCATAAAGTCAGCCAGCCATCCCATGGTTGTGCGGATGCCGTCGGAAAGCTGAGAAAAATTCAGCTTCTTGCCGTGGAAATTCAGACGAGGCTCGAGGATCGGACCAAGCTCCACGTCCAACAGGATTTCGGGATCCGCGCAAACGAGCCTGAGCGCATCCTGAAATCGCGTGAGGGTTTGCTCATATGAGTCAAACCCCTGGCCCCGTTCTTTGGCTAGCGCTCTCCTGCTGAACAGATCTACCAACCAGCGCTGTATCGCCCTGTTCTGAACCGTCGACTCGAATCCCAAACAGCCGTCAGTCGGGTCTCCCGGGGATTCCATCTTTGCCGGTGAGTCGACGTAAGAGAGCGATCGAACTGGAGCATACGCTGAAATCAGGGGCTGTTGCTTCCAAACGGCAGAGCGCCGGGATACAGTCTCGGCGGCACGAAATCCGAGCGAGTGCAACATCACAATCTCACCTGCGCCCCCATTCGAGTGAGCCCAGGTTTCAAGGCGCCCCTCCCAACCGGCAGCGGTGTCTGCCGTCCCAGCATAGATGTAGGCCCCGTCGCGCCCGGGCAACTCGTGCACAAGGACCCGCGATTCAGGCCCCCTTAAGAAATGTAGCCACTCCTCGCCTGGGAAACCCGATAAGGACCACGATACCGGCCACGCGATCGCCCGCAGCACCGTAGACTTGCCCGATCCGTTCACACCCGCGAGAATGTGGGGGCCAGGATGCGGCTTGCCGTTGCCGTCTGAAAAGTCGATGTCGAGCCTTTCGAACGGTCCGATGTTCTCGGCAATCAGTCGCATCAGCGGCATCGTTCTCAGTCTATCTCCTCTCTTCGACAGCGGCGGCGGGTGAGCCCGAGCCCACGGCACTTTTCGCCAAACGGCCACGCGTGGCCGCCGATCCCTCGTAACCCATTGATTCCCAATCCCCAGAAATTTCTCGAATGGCCCGCCGTGGCCGTCCTCTCTCTTCGGGCTGGCCACAAGCAACTGGGCGCCCCTCCCCCTAAGGCGCCCACGCCGGCATCGCATACGCGTAGAACATCACCACCAGGCCGATCACCGAGGCCAGCAGGATGCTGTGCTTCAAGGTGAAGCGGAACAGCATGCCTTCGTCTTCGCGCTTCATGCTGGTGGCGGCGGCGGCTACCGCGATGCTGGTCAGGCTGATCATCTTGCCCATCACCCCTCCGGCCGAATTGGCGGCGGCCATCAGCACCGGGTTCATCCCCAGCTTGCCCGCGGTCACCACCTGCAGCGTGCCGAACAGAGCGTTGGAGGATGTGTCGCTTCCGGTAAGAAAAACTCCCAGCCATCCCAGGAAGGAGCTGAAGAACGGGAACAGCACACCGGTGGCGGCGAAGGCCAGCCCCAGCGTGGCGGTGGCGCCTGAGTAGTTCATCAGGAACGCCAGTGCCAGTACGGCCGCCAGGGTGAGTTCGGCTTTGGCAAGCTGCCGGGCGGTGTGGCCCACCACGCGCGCGAACTGGCGCGGCTTCAGCCCCACCACGATGGCGGCCAGAATAGCCGCAACCAGGCATGCCGTGCCTGAGGCCGAAAGCCACGGGAAAGTGTAAACCGCGGCATAGGGGGCCGGCTTGGCCACCACCGGCGGCATGCGCTGGATGGTGTTGTGCAGCCCGGGCCATTTGACGGGAATGTCGAAATGCTTCAGCTCGGCCGCCAGCAATCCCGACAACAGCACCGCCACCACCAGCAGGGCATATGGCGCCCACGCCATCGCGATGACCCGGCCGCTGTGCCGGACGCCTCCCACAGTGGGCACGTGTTCCTGAAAGCGGATCACCAGCAGCAGCGCGCCCATGGCCGCCGTGGAGGACAGGATATCGGTGAGCGGCGCTCCCACGAAGTTGGAGACCACGAACTGCGTGCCGGCGAAAGCGATGCCGCAGGCCGCCGTCGCCGGCAGCACCGCGCGCAGGCCGCGCCATCCCGACATCACCAGGATCAGGTAGGCCGGAATGAACAGCGAGACCGGGGCGCAGATGCGGCCCACTCCGGAGCTGAGCCGGTCGAGCGGCAGGCCGGTGGTGACCGCCAGCGTGGTGATGGGGATGGCGATGGAGCCGAAGGCCACCGGCGCGGTGTTAGCCAGCAGACAGATAGCGGCGGCGTAAAACGGCGTGAATCCCAGCCCCACCAGCATGGCGGCGGCCACCGCTACGGGCGTGCCGAACCCGGCCGCGCCTTCCACAAACGCTCCAAAGGCGAAGGCGATGAGCAGCGCCTGTAGGCGCGAATCGCCGGTGAGGTGGCCGATCGAGTCCTTCAGGATTCCGAACTGGCCGCTTTCCAGCGTGACGCGGTAGAGCAGGATGGCCGCGAAGACCACCCAGCCGATGGGAAAGAGACCGAACGCCGCGCCATAAGTGATGGCCGCGAACAGATGGCCGGCGGGCATGCCGTAGACGCCCACGGCCACGGCGATGGCGGCGCCCAATCCGGCCAGGGAGGCTATCCATGCCGGCTTGCGCAGCACGCCGATCAGCACCAACAAGACGAAAATCGGGATGGCCGCCAGCAGCGCCGAAAGCGCCAGGCTGCCTCCCGCGGGAGTGTAGTTTTGCTGCCACATTTTATTGGACTCGGCGCTCCTTGCCGCCCCACAGGGTTTCGCGCAACTGGCGCTTGACGATTTTGCCGGTGCCGGTTTTGGGCAGAGGCCCTTCCTGGAATTCGAAACGGCGCGGCACTTTGAAGCGCGCCAGGCGGCCCTCCAGGAAGGCGCAGAGTTCGGTGGCTTCCAGGCTCTGGCCCGCTTTCAGCGCCACGAAGGCGGCCGGCACTTCGCCCCACCGCGGGTCGGGCGCCGAGACTACCGCGCACTCCAGCACCGCGGGATGCGCGGCGATGGCGCGCTCCACTTCGATGGAGGAGATGTTCTCGCCGCCGCTGATGATGATGTCCTTCTTGCGGTCGACGATGTGGATGTAGTTTTCCTCGTCCCAGACGGCCATGTCGCCGGTGCGCAGCCAGCCATCGGTGATGGCATCGGCGGTGGCTTTCGGCTCCTTGTAATATCCGTCCATGATGAGGTCGCCGCGGATCGCCACTTCGCCGACAGCCTGCATGTCGCGCGGCACGTCGCGCATGTTGAGATCCACCACGCGGACTTCGCAGCCGGGCAGCGGCCAGCCGGCCATGGCGCAGTGGTGCAGGCGGTCGTCTTCATCGGCATACGTGACGGTGCTCTTGTGGCGCGCGGAGGTGGCCACGGGACTGCTTTCGGTGAGTCCGTAGCCGGCCTGCACCAGGCAGCCGGGGAAGGCCTGTTCGAGGCCGGCGATGAGTTCCGGGGAAGACGCGGCACCGCCCAGCATGATCTCGCGCAGGCTGGAAAGATCGAAGGCGCTCCGCCCGGGGCAGTGGAGCAGGGCGTTGGCCATGGTGGGGACCATCGACATGCCGGTGGCCTTTTCCTCCTGGATCAGGCGGAAGACTTCGGTGGGATCGAAGCGCCGCACCATCACTTGCTTGAGGCCGTGGAGCGTGGAGCTGTGGGCGCGTCCCCAGCCATTGGCATGGAAGAGCGGAATGGTGTGCAGCTCCACCTGGCTATCGTTCCGGACGAAGGTGGCGGCCACGGCCAGGCCGTGGAGATAAAGCGTGCGATGGGAGAGCGCGACGCCTTTGGGCGTGCCCGTGGAGCCGCTGGTATAGAACAGTTCGGCGATGGCGCTTTCGTCCTGCGCGAAGAGATCGGGGCGCGGAAGGCGATCGTGGGCCAGCACATCTTCGTAGGCGGGGCCGATCTCGATCCAACTGGCGACCGCCGGACAAGCCGCGCGGAGCTGGTCCACCATGGGGGCGAAATCGGATTCGAAGAAGAGCACGCGCGGCTCGGCATGGTGGAGGATGGCGGTGAGTTCAAAGGGCGTGAGCCGCACATTGAGCGGCATGACGATCGCGCCGGCCAGCGGGACTCCGAAATAGCCCTCCAGGAGCTGGTGGGTGTTGAAGCTGAGATAGGCGACGCGATCGGCGGGCTGGACGCCGAGGGAGACGAGACCGGCGGCCAGCCGCTCGCAGCGCTCCGAGAACTGGGCGTAGGTGAAACGGCTGGCGCCCGAGACCACGCCGGTCTTGCGCGGATAAAGATCGAGGGCCCGGTAGAGACAGCGGATGGGCGTCAGGGGAACATGCATGACATGAGATTGTATAACGGGGCGCGTGGGGCATGCTCTGGCGCTTTGGCCAGCATTAGCTTGCCCTGCCGCTTGCAACCCGCGAACGCCGGACCAAACCGGCGCGACGGCGAGGTCGGGAAACCGTAGCGCCCCTGCGCCGACCGGTTCTCGCGTGGCCTTTCCTCGGCTGGACGGAGCAGGCCGCGGCTTACCGGGGCGGCCCCAGGGACTGGGCGAGCTGCGCCGGCTTCCGAACCAGCCGCGGGTAGGGGTCAGTTTCCGAGTGGCGCGTGATTCGCCCCGAAGCAACTCTCTGATTCCCGGAGCGCCGCTTCACGGGACTTAGCGGAATGTGACTCGTTAGTGCCTGAGGGAGTGGACGGAAGGCTCCCAACTTTGGTGCTTTCCAGGGTTAGAGTTTGTGGACCAGTCAGGTGCCAGCTCTTGGCTTAACGCCGACACTCACAATGTTGCCGCTGAGGTAGTCAATGTACATGTCCCGCTCGTGGCGGCGACTGTGCCAGGTGAGGACGGAGTTATGCGAAATCACAATGCACCCGTGCAGGGGATAGTCCTTAGTCCGATGGTCGGTGCGGAGTTCTTCGTTCACTGTCACTGACCTGGTAATCTTCTTGGATTGCAGCGTCGATGAACGGCGCGCACCCCTCAACCACCCTCTGAGAACCACCTCGGTTCCATCCTCGCAGATTCTGACCAAGTAAGAATCCAGAGTTAATGGGCGAAGAACCGCGATGAGGTCAAGCAGGGTGGCGTGGAACAGGGGGAGTAACGACGCGGCGACCTTTTCTTCCACCCCGCCGTGGCCTTTCGTTACGTTCCTGAAGTCGTTTAGCCACGACATCCACTCGTACCAAGTCTTGTCCTCGGCTCCGCGGCCCACGTGAATGCCATTTCGTTCCACTGCCGCCCGTAGACGGCAAACCGCTTCGCCCACGTCGCCGCGCCACGCGGCGCAAAGCTGATCCGGCAGGGGATCGCGCGAAGGGCTGGGAAGGGGCGCAGCGGGTTGGTCCTTGATGCGCTTGATGAGCCAGTCTTTCCATCTTCCCAGCGTGGGATCCTTTCGTTCCTTAATAAGGCCGGTGAGATCTCCGTCAACAAAGAGAAACACCGAGTGCTTGATGAGGACTTCAAAACAGTCGAACAGGCATAGAAAGCGTTCAACTTCGCTGTTGGAAAGGCGAAACCTCAGGTAGGCGTCGGCAAGCGGCGCAAGGCCGCGATCGGCAAGCGGACCGATTGCGCCGACCCGGGATGTGTCTAGCGCCCGGTCTAGCTCCCTCATCGGAATGCAGGCGGCCGCGAGGACTCGCGTGATCTCGGAGGCCGCCGGCCTCGCCGATCCCCTGCCGAACATGATCACCGACTCGTATCCGCGCTGGGCCTTGGGCTCCGAGGCCTGCCTGCTCCCTCCGGGAAACAGCAGGATAGACGGGCCTGGACAGGAGTGAAGGGCGCGGATGACGCGCGCCTTTTCCGAGTCGATTTCGTCGGCGGAGCGCTTGAGAAAGCGACGAACGGGAACAGGGATTGCCGCCACGTTCTCAAGGCGCGTTAGGGGGCCCGGCACGCTGCCGAACAGGAAGTCCAGCAGGAACGGGGAGACGACGGCAACGCAAGCATCCGACTCGGCCATCGCGTAATCCACGAACTCCGGCTTGTGGCCGCGAAGATCGGACGGAGTGAGAAACACGGTCATTTCGCGACCCCGCAGCGCCTCAGACAGAAGATGCCGGGTAGCCATCTTCGATAGCGCGAAACCCTTGGTTATGACTGCCGCAAAGAGGCGAAAACCGTGTAGCTTTTGTTTCTGGAGGTCCTGGCCCTCCTCGCGCATGAAACGTGCATACTCCGTGATGTTGTCCCGCGTCCCGCCCGTCAAATCGACTTTACGGTTGAAACGCCATAGTGCCCATTCCACCCTGACGAATACGCGCCTCAGGTATTGCCACGCTGTTCCCCCCAGGTGAAAAGCAGCGCCGAACACATAAGAGGTTTTCGCGCTACAGTGCCCCTTAAACCCCTTCCGCAACTGGTGCACGAGCCGGGAGGCATGGACTATGAGGACCAGATCGACGAGGATCAGGTAGCTGCAGACGCCGATGACCGCATAGGTCGAATACCTGGCCAGGCCGGGGGAAACGTGCCGCAGGAACACCAACGCGGCCGCCAGCAGGCCGATGGCGTTTGCGAAGTGGCCCTGCAACCAAACCGGCACCGTGATCGATATCGCCGGAACATATGAGATCGCGAGGCATAGGGCTTCGCCTACCGCTGGGGCCAGAGAAAAGATGACGAGCGGCCATCTCCACGAAGACGACCGGTTCAGCAGCGTTAGAAGCGCAACGGAGACAAGCGCTTGAAGCAACCATTTCGCCATCCGTCCGCGAAACATCGGCGCTTAAGATCCTCCTTTGGGGATCGGCCCGCAATTACGGATCTTTCTGGGAGCATTCCCTCAAACCGGAAGTTGGGGCAACTATATAGCTAGACGTTCGACAAAAGGTCGAAACGCCGGTGAGTTGACATTGTACCTGTTCTGCACCTATCTCAGATTTAGACCAGATCATGGAGCGGAACCCCCGGCTCGGTGTTCTCGCCCAGATGGACGCCATATAACAACGAGAAATGCGCGGCCCAGAAGTCGCTTCTGAGAGGTTTGCGCTGGCTCCGTCCGGCTGGCCGGCCACTCGGAAGCTGACCCACCACCCAGCCTCCGCCGGAAATCTCGACGCGTTCCGCCTGCGGCAGCGGGCGCCCTGAACCGGCGGGCCGATATGCCGTGGGAACGGCGCCTCACCCGCCGCTCATTCCCCTTTCACTTGACGCCCAGCAGGCGAAGAGCTGTCCGGGCGAACCATCCGCGTTTCCGGTTGCTCAGAAACATCCAACTCAGCAACCGGACGGAGGCGGGCAGCTCCGAAGGCTGCACCTGGCCGTCCGGTCCGGAGAGCAGCTCCAGAATGGTCTCGCGGGGGCGCTCCCGCAGGTTGTCGAGGATGGCTGTCTGGTGCACGCAGTTGATGGTGCAGAACGGCGCGCATGTTTTGACGGTGCCGTACTCACGCCGGATGTCCTCAGCCGTATACTGCGCCAGCGGGATGCCGGGATAGCCGCGCTGCTGGGAACACCAATGCACCAGTCCGTCCTCACAGACGTACAGGTACCGGCTGCCGGCGTGACAGCGCCAGTTATTGGGGAGTCCGCGCCGCAAATTCTCCTGGAAGCGGTTGTGCCGGACGAAAGAAAATACCGGCTTGCGCCAACTGGCGATTTCGTCAAGGATGCGGCGCTCTCGCTCGCCCAGGGCACGCAACTGCGCGGATCCGTCATGGATAACGCCGGTAGTCACCGCCAGGCCCAGGGCGCGGGCGCGTCCCGCCACCGCCAGGGCGTCTTCGGGGTTGCGGATGCCGGCGCCGACCACCGCGTTGATGTTCACGTCGAACTCGGCGTAGTCGGCCAGCCAGCGCAGTTTCCGGTCCAGCACGCTCAGGCTTTTCTTCGAGACCTCATCGGGCCGGACGTTATCGATGCTGATCTGGAGATTATGCAGGCCGGCACGGTTGAGCCCGCGGATGCGCGCCGGGGTCAGCAGGTACCCGTTGGTGATCAGGGTCGGGATGATGCGGTGATCGCGGATGCGCCGGATGATGAGATCGAGACCGGGATGTAGCAGCGGCTCGCCGCCGCTAATCGTGATGATGGTGGTGCCGAGCGCGGCCAATTGGTCGATGCGCCGCAGCATCTCCTCGGTCGGTACGGGCTTCGAGACGTTATCGTACTCGTTGCAGTAGGCACAGGACAGATTGCATCGCCGTGTGGGGATGATGTGGGCCAGGATGGGATGTCCGGCCGAACGCATGGTCTTGGCAAACATGCGGGCCTCGCGCAGGCGGCGGGGCCCAGCCAGCAGCTTCCGCTTGATTCGCGCCAGAGTCATACGCCGGGTCGCAGACAGCCTCGACAGGCCTTCCTGGTACCATTCTAGCCCGCCGAAGAGCCGATTTGGCTCGGGCCGGGTTCTCCAAGTGCGGTAGCATTTCCGAGGAAGGAACGTTCATGAGAGTGCGAACTTCCGCCTTGGCTTGTTTGCCGGCCGCTCGTATTTTGGGCAGTCATGGCACGATCCCTCCCCGCACACCGCGCAGTTCATCTCCGTGGATCGCGACGTGCGGTCGGAAGTGCTCGATTGGAGCGGCTCGGGAGAAGCGGATCCGCGGCCTGCGCCAAGACCGGAATCCCAGTGCACATCCGCTGCTGTACCAGAAGGTGCCGGCGAAGGTGGCCTCGGAGTGGGACATTACGGAGGTCGGCAACCGATGCCCTACGGTCATATTTTAAGTGACAAAATTCGTGCCCAACATTCGCGCCATGGCGGATGGTATAATCTTGGCGCGGCGTGGCCGCGCGTTTTGCAGGGTTGGGGTTTCGGAAATGGGCTTTTTCTCCGCATTTTGTGCTCACCCTAAGGGGGTGTATTCTTGCTCGACCTACTCATTGTTCGCGTTATTTTTGTGCTGGTTCTGGCAGGTTCCGCCTACGCTCTGGCGCCGTTCGATCGGTACGGGCTGTCGCGCTGGCTGGCCGCGGCCGGCGGACTGCTCCTGGGCGTCTGCATCATCTTCTTCGAGATCCGCCTGGAAAAAGTCAGCCTGAAGCGCCTGATCGGGGCCGCCTTCGGCTCCGTGCTGGGGATTATCGGCGCTTTCGTGATGTCCCTGGTGCTTGCCCACGCTACGCCGGAACCGTTTTTACAGGTGTGTCTGCTGCTCCTGATGACCTACGTAGGGTTGATCGTAGGCGCCCAGAAGGGCGACATGCTCAACTTGGCGGCGTTGGGCGGCGTTTTCGGAGGCGAGAAATCCTCCAAGAAATCGTTTAAAATCCTGGATACCAGCGTGATCATCGACGGGCGCATCGCCGATATCGCCGATACCGGATTTCTGGACGGCGTCCTGGTGATCCCGCAGTTCGTGTTGCGCGAACTCCAACTGGTGGCCGATTCGGCCGATTCCATGAAGCGCAACCGGGGCCGCCGCGGTCTGGATATTCTGCAGCGAGTCCAAAAAATGGCCCATCTCACCGTGCAGATCGTGGAAGAGGACTTCCCGCAGGTCCGCGAGGTCGACATGAAGCTCATCGAGCTGGCCAAGATCTACGACTGCAAAATCATCACCAACGATTTCAACCTGAACAAGGTGGCGCAACTGCACGGCGTCGAGGTGCTCAATATCAACGAGCTGGCCAATTCGCTGAAGCCCATCGTGCTGCCCGGCGAGACCATGCGGGTGTTTATCCTGAAGGAAGGCAAGGAGTACAACCAGGGCGTGGCATACCTGGATGACGGCACCATGGTGGTGGTGGACAACGCCAGGAGAATGATCTCGAAGACCATCGATATAGCGGTCACCAGCGTGCTCCAGACCACCGCGGGAAAGATGATTTTCGGCAAGTTCGACGATCGCATGCACGCCGCCGCCGGGGCGGAAAGAGCCGCGGCGGAACGAACTGGGGCGGAAAGACACGAACGGCCCCCGCGTAAGGCCGAACCACAGCCCGTCACCAGCGTCGCACCGGAAAAAACCACGATAGAATCGTAGATCGCATGAAAGTTGCTGTGATTCTTCCCGCGGCCGGCCTGGGGACCCGGATGAGCAAGGTGTCGGCGGAAAAGGCCGGGACCAGCCGCAAGCAGTTTATGCTGCTGGAAGGCTCCCCGATTCTGATGCATACGGTGCGCAAATTTGCCGCCTCCGGCCACGTGGCCGAGATCGTGGTAGCGGTGCGCGGCGAAGACACGGAATGGGTGGGTGAAATGCTGGCCGCGGAGTTTCCCGGAGACCGCGTGAGGGTGGTGGAAGGCGGCGACAGCCGGCAGGAGTCGGTGGAGAAGGCCCTGGCAAGCATTAGTCCGGATACCGACCTGGTGGCGGTGCACGACGCGGTGCGGCCGTTCATCGACCTGGAGACCATCCACAAGGTCTTCGACGAGGCGGCTGAAACCGGCGCGGCCATAGTAGGCGTGCCCGCGGTGGACACTGTGAAGCAGGTAAGCCGCGGGACCGGCCACGTGCGCATCCGCGCCACCCTGCCGCGCGAAAAGCTGGTGATGGCGCAGACTCCCCAAGTGTTCCGGCACGACCTGCTGCGGCGCGCCTTCGACCTGGCCCGCCTGGACGGCTTTGTGGGCACCGACGAATCCAGCTTGGTGGAGCGCATGGACGTGGAAGTGAGCGTGGTAATGGGCAGCGACCGCAATATCAAAATCACCAAGCCCGGCGATATGGACCTCGCGCGCCTCTACTTCCAAACGGAGATCGCCAAGGAAGCCGTATCTTGAGCGAGGTGCGGACCGGCTTGGGGTGGGATTCGCACCGCCTGGCGCCCGGGCGGGCCCTCATTCTGGGCGGCGTCACCGTGCCCAGCGATCTGGGACTCGAGGGCCACTCCGACGCGGACGTGCTGGCGCACGCCATTACCGACGCCATTCTGGGCGCCGCCGCGCTGGGCGATATCGGGATGCATTTCCCCGATTCGGACCCCCGCTGGAAGGGCTGCGACAGCCTGGTGTTTCTACGGCATGCCTGCCGGTTGGCCGCGGCCGCCGGCTTCCGCCTGGTCCACGTGGATTCGACGGTGATCCTGGAGCGGCCCAAGTTGAAGGACTACCGCCTGCCGATTCGCGAGCGCCTGGCGGCCGCGCTGGATCTGGCCCTGGATCGCGTGTCGGTGAAATTCAAGACCGCCGAACAGGTGGGTCCGGTGGGGGAGAGAAGGTCGGCCGAAGCGCAGGCGGTAGTGACGTTGGTTAGGGAGTAAGGCGGTAGTAAGTGGAGCAGCTTGCGCTTGGCGGCTTTACACCACCAACCTGGCGACGCGGGTTTGACCCTCTTTCACCGGGGCGGCTGCGCAGATTACGGGCTGGCGGTTGGTGCGGTGCTCGAAGGTAAGCTTCGGGGCGGTGGTTCCGTCGATCAAAATGCCGGCGCTCGTGCCGGATGGTGGGATCGGAAAGGCCACCTTCCAGGTGAGCCAAGTCCCGGCCTGGTTGGTGAAACGCGTCTCGGAGTTGCCGCGGTGCTCGACCGCAATCCGGTTGGCAGCCACCGGGACGTTTTCCATGCGGACCCATTCCAGGGCCTTGGGGAGCCGCGGCATGGTTTCCACTGTCGACCGTGGGGCATCGGGAGAGATGCCCATCAGGCCGGCCCCGATCGAGCCGATCGCGGCGAAGGCCGTCTCGGTCATCGGGTAGCCGGAGAACCCGGGATCGGAAATCTCCAACAGGCGCCCATAGGCTGAGTCGTTCCGTCCGTAGTGGTAGAGCACTTCGGGGTAGTACGAATAGGTGGAATCGAAAGGCGGGCGATTCCGCTCCATGAAATCCAGCGCAGCCTCTGCTTTGGGGCCATCCTCGGGAATGCCGAATTTCAGCGGATAGACATTGCAGGGGGCCGCGTAGTCGTCAGACCAGGATCGATCCGGCAGCATTCCGGACCGGAAGCGGTTTTGCGCGGGGTCCCACCATTCCGTATTAAATCGCTTGTGCAACTCGCCGGCTTTGCCGCGATATTCCTCGGCGATTCGCTGGGAGAGGCTCCCGCGGCCGCCTTTGATCTCCTGAATCGCGGCATATGCCAAATAGCCTCCGTACTGCGCGGCGACGAGGTCGGCTCCAGTGAGGAAATGGGGCGCCTGGCGATGGTAGGTAGCCGAGACACGAGGGCGGTCGTCGCGGCCCTCCATAATGCCGTCGCCATCGTGGTCCCACGCCTGGACATATTGGGAAACGCTGCGGTCGTAGAAACCGGTGAAGACCGGGTCGAGATATTGGCGGTCGCCGGTCCAGAGAAGTTGGCGAAGGCAAGCGCGCACGAGGTCGAAATTGGCGGGCAGCGAGTAGGAGAAATTGTCGTCGCCGGCATATTCGAGAGGCGAAGGAAAGCCGTCTTTAGTGATGATCCAGTACCCACACCAGTCCCGGCTTTTGGCGATGCTTGCGGCGAAGCGGCGCAGCATGTTCAGGCTTTGACGGTCGAGCCCCAGTAGTGCGGCCCCGACGTTCTCGTGCGCGGTGTCGCGCATGCAGAAGGCCCGATTATCGCGGTTGCTGGCATACCAGTCGCCCACCGGATCGCCCGTAAAAACAGAGGACAAGACGCGTTCGCGGGCGCGCTGGAAGGCCAGCGTGAGGCGTTGATCGGAGGACTCCAGCAGGACGGCGGCCGATCGGGCGGTGGGCGAACCGGTGTCCGCCCGCGCAGCGGCGCGCCCTTTGCTCCACACCCACACACCCATTCCCAAGAGTCCCGCGGCCGATGCTCCCAGGCCGGCAATCCACTGGCGCCGCGAGAGGGCGGGATGAGTCGGGCCGGCCGGAGTCGCGGCGGGTCCGCTCCCAGCCGGCGGCGCTGTTACGGCGCGCGGACGGAAAACCGGAAGGTAACTCCCGCGCGGAATTTCCAGGATCACCGGCTCGTCCGCTCCTTCCGCCGCGAAGTACCGGTCCAATTTCTGGCGCAAGGTGCGGGCTTCGGTGCGGACGATGCTGTCTTCCCCGGGGTTGTACGTGGCCGGCCGGCCGAATACCCGGTGGCCGATCAGAGTCTCGGTCACTTCCTCGGGACTGCCCGCAAGCTTCCGCTCGACGACATAGTTGAGGAACGCGCGCAGCCGGGCGGCGCGCTGGAACTCGGGGCTGGCGAGAATCCGCGCTACCAACGACCGGCACTCCTCGTCAGCCGGGCGAACCTCCTTGGCCGCGTTGATTTGCGATTGCGCTGCCACCGATCGGGCCCCCGCACCCGGTTAACAGCGACTATATCACACGTCCAATAGCGCCGCCATTCCGGTAGCGCTAACGCACCCTAAACTGATGATTTCATTTGCCCGCTGACTGTGAGTTAACAGTTAATTCACCTTCCGTAAGGCGCCGAAGCGCTGTAGCTTTAGAAAAACGTTTTCGGGGTTACGGCTACTACAGGAGAAAGGTATGAAGAATATGAAATTCTTTCGAGCTGCGTCGCTTAGCGTTTCGATGGCCCTCGTGGCTGCGGCTTTTTTGGTTCTGTCGTGCGGCGTCCTGTTCGGCCAGGGCGTAACCGGGCGCATTCAGGGGACGGTGCGCGATCCGTCCAATGCAATCGTGGCCGGCGCCAAGGTCACCCTAACCAATCAGGCGACGGGCTACCGAACGGAGCTGTCCACGACCCAAGCCGGCGAGTACCTGGCCGCCAACATGCCGCCTGGCAAATATACCGTCACCGCTACGGCGCAGGGTTTCAAGGTCGCCGAGTCCAGGGACGTGGTCGTCATCGTAGACAGCTTGACCACAGTCGATTTCAGCTTGCAAGTCGGCTCCCGCAGCGACATTGTTCAGGTTGCTGGCGGCGCTCAACTGGTGGACACCGAAACCTCCGCCATGGGCAACGACATCAGCGCGACCCAGGTGGAGGAGTTGCCGCTCTGGGGGCGCGTGTATTCCCAGTTGGTGCAAGTCATGCCGGGCGCCGTCAAGACCGGCATCGGCTCTTCGGCGGAATCTGGTTCCGGCATCGGCGCCAACGGCTCCATCACGGCCGCCGTGAATGGAATCGTCTACCAGGGCACCACCTTCACCCTGGATGGTGTCAGCGATATGGAACTGGAGAACGCCTTCCAAAATGTTACGCCGCCCATGGACGACATCCAGGAAGTGAAGGTCTCCGGCACGGGATCCGGCGGCGACATCGGAGTTTTCGGAGGCGCTCAAGTCAATGCCGTGATCAAATCCGGAACCAACCAGTTCCACGGCACCGGCTTTTGGTTCTACCGCACGCGGGGTTTGAACGCCAATAGCTGGGCCAACGACTTTAATAACGTGCCCAAGGCCCCGTATCGCGGCGATCAGTATGGCGGCTCGCTGGGCGGCCCGGTCAAGAAGAACAAGATCTTCTTCTTCATGGGCTATGAAGGGCTGCGGCTGAATACGGGCGTCACCTACACGTACACCGTGCCCACTCAGATGCTGTCGAACGGATATTTTCCGGCCAACCTTTTCACGAAGCCGATATACGATCCCCAGACGGGGTCCTCTACCGGGACCGGGACGAACCCGACGCCGTTTCCGACGGTGACCTTGCCGGGCGGGACCTACGGCTGCGTATCGGGCGAGACCGCCACCACGCTACCCTCCTGCACGGCATACCAGATTCCCGTGAATCGATGGGACCCGGTCGCCGCTAAAATGATGGCGGGCGGCATCTGGCCGGGAGCGAACGCCGCCAATCCCCTGGCCCCCACCAACAACTTCAGCGAGAGCCTGGTGGAGACCAACCCGCAACAGAAATTCGACGTCAAGGGCGACTTCAACCTGTGGGGCGCCGACCGCGCTTTTGTGCGCGCCTCGTATCAGCGCAACGATCTGATCCAGCCCGGTCCGACCAAATTCATGGACGTGGGCGAAAACGCCTCGCCCAGGGATCACAATGACGTGGTGGGCTTCACGCACCTTTTCTCGCCCACCGCCCTGAATGAATTGCGCTTCGGGTTTAACCGCTTCTACACCTTCCATTTCACCAACGACTACGGGACCAACGAAGACACTGTGCTGGGAATACCGAACGGCAACCTGTCGCAGTTTCCGTTGATCAGCGGCATCGCCCAGATGACTTTCGCCAGCAATCAGAGCCTCGGGAACTGGCAGGAAACCGGAGGCACGGGATCTTCGGATGCGATCCGTTACACGCAGGCTTACGATGTGGTGGACAATGTCTCGAAGGTCCACGGACAGCACACTTTCCGCTGGGGCGGCGAGTACCGGCGGTTGCAGGCGCAGGTGACCAATCCCGATCACTATCAATCTGGAAATTTCGGGTTCGACAACAGCTACACCTCCAGTTGCGCGGGCAACGCCTTGTGCACCGGCTCCTCCGGCGGAGCGGGCGTGGCGGATTACCTGCTCGGCTTGGCCACCACTATGAACCGCGACATCGTGGACACCTTTCCTCAAACCCGTTTGACCATCGCGGACGTCTATTTCCAGGACGATTACCGTGTGACTTCGAAACTGACGCTGAACATGGCCGTCCGATGGGATCTCGTCAGCATGTACAACGATGCCAATAATCACCAGTCTAACTGGGACCCCAACACCGGGCTGCTCGACGTTGCCACGGCGGGGAACCGGGCTCCCAACGTGCCCACCGACTGGCATATCTTTGCCCCCCGAATCGGCCTGGCTTATTCCCCGGATAACGGGAAGACCGCCATCCGCGCGGCGTTTGGAATCACCAACTTCCCCGATCACTACGGCGCCGCGGGCGGCACGCTGGAGCGCAACTGGCCGTTCTTCGAGGAGTACACCCTCACCCAGCCCTCCTCGAACACGCCGTGGGCCGCGCTAAGTTCGCCGCAGAACCTGCCCAACCCGGGCTGCACTACCAACCTCACAACCTGCGTGGTCGGGCTACCGGGTTTCGTTCCGCAACAGTACGCGGCCACGGTCACTCCGTCGCCGGCGGCCAGCCTCTACTACGTTCCGTCCAGCAATCTGCCGGACAGAGCGACCATGTGGCACATCGGCATCCAGCACCAGCTCACGGCTTCGAGCGTCATCGACGTGGCCTACGTGGGAACCAAGGGCACCAACCTGTTCCGGTCCATCAATATCGACCAGGCGTACCCAGGGCCGAACACGATCATCGGGACGGGCGTGCCTTCGAACATCAGCGCCTTGACCGCCAACCGCCTGTTCAGCACGGTCGGCTGCGTTCAGTACAGCACTACCGCCACCCTTTCCTCGAGCGGCGGGCCGGTTTGCATCGCTGGTCCGGTAGCCTCCCTCGGCGCCATAAACGAGCGGGGATCCACCGGCTGGTCCAGTTACAATTCGCTCCAGGCGCGTTACACCAAGCGCTTCTCGCACGGATTGACGGCGCTGTTGTCCTACACCTGGTCGAAGGAAATGGACGATATGACGGTGTTCGATCCGTTGCCGAACCAGGACCAGTTCAATCGCGCCCTGGGAGACGCTTCGGCGCCCGACATTCCGCAGCTCTTCATCGGGAGCTTCGTTTACCAGCTTCCGTTCGGAAAGGGGCGGGACTTTATGAGAAATGCCCCCACCGCGGTGGACGTGGCCTTGGGCGGGTGGCAGATCAGCGGCATCACGGACATCCAGTCCGGTGTGCCGCTGGCGGTCTCGGACGGCACCACCTCGCCAGCTAATGGCGGCTTGAACGGGGGCTGGACGAACCGGGCCAATTACAGTTCCTCCTGCGGGTCCTCCGCCCCAATCGTCAACCAGAACAACACGCTTTCCACGACTTTGGGACTTCAGTGGTTCAACGTGGGTTGTTTCTCCGACCACACGCAAAACTACGTGCTCGGCAATTCCGTTCCGGGGAATGTGTGGGGTCCGGGCCGCGTCAACTTCGACCTGTCGATGTCCAAGGCCGCCAGATTCCACGAGCGGTACGAAATCAAAGTTCGTGTCGACGCTTTCAATGCCTTTAACACGCCGCATTTCGCGAATCCGGGCACTACCTGTTGCACGGCGCAGAGCGCCGGCTTCGGCGTGATCACGGGCACGGACGGATCCAACCCGAACCGGCAACTGCAGTTGGGACTGCACTTCGCGTTTTAGGCGACCATGTCATTCACCGCAGAGACGCGGAGGCGCGGAGGAAAACGCGGAGAAAACAACATTTTTGGTCTTCTTCTCCGCGAATTTCTCCGCGCCCCCGCGTCAAAGAGGTATACCCGTGCAGTTTCCGGAGGGACGCGCAGAAGCCGAGTAAGCGCGGAGGAAAACAAGAGAATGTTTCTGTGGGTGATGCTCCTGGCGGCTAGCGCCGGTTGGGCCCAGACAACCGGTATCGGTGGCGTGATCATCGGCGCCAGCGAAGTTAAGCAGCAGAGCGGCGCGGTCCAATCGAAACTGGAATTCGATTCCTCCGACACCCGTCTGGTGGAGGGTTTTAATCGGGCTAAGCGGCAAGCCATGGCTTACGTGTTCGACGGCGACCCGGTCGGCCCCTGGTACGAAGCTGCCGAACCGGGGCGGGGAGCGTTCTGCATGCGCGATACCGCGCATCAGGCCATGGGAGCCCACGCCCTGGGGCTGGCGCGCCACAACCTGAACATGCTGAAGCGGTTTGCCGAAGCCGTATCGGAGGCCAGGGACTGGTGCAGTTTCTGGGAAATCGACCGCTTCAACCGGCCCGCGCCGGTGGATTACCAGAACGACGCGCTGTTCTGGTTCAATCTGCCGGCCAACTTCGACATTCTGGACGCCTGCTACCGCATGTATCTGTGGTCCGGCGAGCCGGCTTACATCAATGACCCGGCGCTCCTCAACTTCTACGGCCATACGGTTACGGATTACGTGGAACGCTGGGGACTCGGCTTGGACCAGGTGATGACGCGGCCCCGCCTGCTCAACGTTCGCGGGATTCCCGGCAATAAAAAGTTCCAGTCGGCGCGCGGAATTCCCGGCTACGATGAAGGCAACCACGATTACACGCTCGGCAACGACGTGCTCGCCACCCAGTTCGCCGCCTATCTGGCATACGCCCGGATTCAGGAGACTCGCGGCAACGCCGAACTGGCTCACGCCTATTTGAAAAAGGCGGAGGACGTACGCACGCTGGTCAACGCCAGATGGTGGAATGAGAAGGACCAATGCTTCTACCAGCGGGTGGGTAAGGACCACAATCTGGAGGGTCGCGACTCGGACAACCTGCTGTACTGGGGCGTGGTGGAGGACGGTCCGAAACTCAAGGCCGCCCTGGCCGGCGCCGGGAGACGGCGGGTCGAGGTGCTGTACCGGTACGGCGATCCCGACGTGGCGCGCAACCGGCTGCTGGAAATCATGACGCCCGGCCAGAGCCGAATGGAGTATCCCGAGGTTCCCTTCAGCACCGTCGGCGCGGTCGTGAATGGCACCATGGGCATCAACCTGGAAACCGAATCCGCGCTCTTGTCGAGTGTCGAGGGCGGTTGGGTCGAGGCTTCCGTCAGGACCTTGCCGGCCCTGGGCACGAGCATCGCCTGGGCCGAGCTGCGTAACCTGCCCATCCGCGCGAATGAAGTGACCGTGCGGCATGAAGGCAATCGCAAAACCATCTTCACGAACCAGCGTGGACCCGCGCTGGTCTGGTATGCGGAGTTCGCCGGCCTCCACGATTCGCTGCTGGTGAACGGGAAAGCGGCCAGGGCGCGGGTGGAAAAGGCGCCCCTTGGCAGGACGGTCTCATCGGTGAAGGTCACGGTCGGAGCCGCGGGAACGGTTGCCGTGGCAGTTCCCGAATGAGGAGAGTGCGCCTACATCTTGGGAGCGTAGTATCCCTTGCGCGCGTGTACGATCAAGTCCTTGCGGCCCCGCACGTGCAAATCGAGGGGGTGAAACTGGCCGTCGGTGATGAGCGGATCGGGACGGTACGAAATGATGTACTGGTGGCGCAGCTCGTGATAGATGTTTTCGAACGACTGCACCAGGTCCTCCACCTTGAACGGGAAAAACGACTGGCCGCCGGTCTCCGAAGTTAGGTATTTCAGGACCTTGTCGCCCTCGGTTTCGTCGCGCGTGATGTTTGTGGAAATGGCGTAGATCACCACATCCGCCCTCTGCGCCATCTCCAGCGCCTGGTCGCGGGTGTAGCGGCTCTGGTTGTCGTCGCCGTCGCTCAACAGCACCAGCGCGCGGCGGAACTTGTACTTGGGCTGATCCTGCGCCAGTTTGTCGCGGCAGGCGTAGTAGATCGCGTCGTACATGGACGTGCCGCCGCCGGGCCGCAGATCGCGAACCGCCCGTTCCAGAGCCGCGAAGTTGTCGATCAGGTCGGTCTCCAGCTCCGGAACGCTATCGAATTTCACCACCATGGCCTTGTCCTGCTTGGCTTGAACCACGTTCCGCAGGAACTCCACGGCGGCTTCCTGCTCGAACTTGAAGCGCTCGCGGATGCTGTTGCTGGTATCGACAAGCACGGCCAGCCGCAGCGGCAGATCGCTTTCCGCGCTGAAATCCTGGATCGTCTGCGCCCGTTTGTTCTCGATCACCTCGAAATCGGGCTTGGTGAGGTTGTTGACGAAACGGCCTTTCTTGTCGGTCACGGTGAACAGCAGGTTCACGCGGGTGACCTCCACCAGGATGCGGGCCGGATCGTCGGCCTGTTCCGCGGGGGCCGTCTTGGGCAACTGCGGGGGATCCTGTTGGCCGGCCGCCCACACCGCCAGAGCCAGCACACCGATCGGCGCCATGGCCGCCCACACTCTCATACGTTAATTATGACACCGGTCCCTAGGGCTGGGCACCGGGGGCTATCGGGGTAGCCGGGATCTCGGAGCCTAGCCGGAGTCCTCATCTTGTGGAAGAAATCGCGGATAGACGCTGTGGTTAGCGAACTTGTCGTGGGCATTCTCTGTTCACGTCTCGTGCACAGTCTCTGTTCAATACAGTTGATAAGAGAGATCCTGAGAATAGCGGCACATTTTCAGGGGCTAGAGGCGGTAGTAGATGCCCTCGCGCAAGAGGCAGCGGCCGAATGCACCTGACCCCCGGCTCGGAAAGACGAGCGGCCCTTAAAATGGACGAGATTTTTGGGTCAGTAGCGGTCAAGGTAGCGGTCAAAACCGCCGAGAGCAGCGCGAACTCGGGCGTAAGTGCTTGATTCTATGGTGCGCCCGGACAGATTCGAACTGCCGACCTTCTGGTTCGTAGTTCGAAGGTTCGCTGTCCACCGCTTCTTCCCACGTTACGTGCCGTAGGTTTACGGGCCGCGGACGTTCCGAATTGTCCATAGATTTCGTCGGTGTCCAGCGGCTTGGCTACGTCGTTGGCTACGGTCACTTTTCGCAGCCACGCCGCCAGCGGCACCCCTACAGCCAAAGCTTGCCCGCGCGCTTCTCCACGAGTAGGCACCTTCTCGAATGCCGCGGGCATTCGTTTTGCCGCGGCTCCTCGGGACCGCCAACCCCGTAATGAACCTGCATTAACCGGCCTTGCACCCCGGTCCGCCGCGGCGCTACACTCAGGCGAAGATAATGCGAATCTCGCTACGGCTCAACGCCAGGACCTCACCCCAGACCGGCCCCTCACCACCGCTCAATTGGAGGAACTGCGGCGCGTATTTACGAAATCAGCCCCGAGGGGTTGACGGCTGCGTACGCTGCCGCCTGGCAGAAGTGCAAGGTGGAGCGAAACGGCCGGGCGCCGAGGGCGGAGCACGTTCAGGAATTGGTGCAGGCGTGGAAAGAACTTCGGCGGTCGCGTCGGGGTGGGTGTCCGCGTCTTCTTGCCATCGTATTACTCCTGGGTTGTCTGGTCGTTCTGTGCAGTGCGAGTTCTGCGCTTTCTCTGCCTCCAGCCGCACTGCTCGGAACAATAGCGAGTCTGATAACTGCTCGTTACAAAAGGTCTTCCGCAACAGGCGCAACACAGAACCCGCATACCCGCAGAAAGGTCCTGAACGGCCATACGTCCAAAAGAGGACAGTAACGAAGGGCAAACCCACTGCTCCTGAATCTGGTTCGTTGAATCGAACGAGAGTGACACGCCAATGGGCGCCAGAAACGATTCCAACCAGGACAGGCTTCCGATGTCGTGTAAACCCGCAATTGGCTCGACGGCTGTAAGGAATGTGACCGCAGTCTGGAGAAAATCGTCCACCCGCTCGGAGTAGATTTTCCAGAACTCCCGAGTAAGCGGGCGCGGGCATTTGAAATGGTCTCCAGCGTCTTTGAAATCGGGGAAATACCTTGAAAGGACTGTTGACAGTGGCACAGTCCTCAGAGTGGGCCCGTCTAGGTCTAGGTCTAAGAACGAAATTGTGGCAACCGGGTGTGATCGCTGAGCGAGTTCATCAACCTTTCCCAAGTCCGGAGTGTTCCCAGACCGCGACTGAGCCCTGAAAAGAAGAGACTGAAATGCTTCAACCAAATCAAAAAGAGTGACACCGTCCGCGCTTACATAGGGCTGGGTGCCGATTCGATCGATCCACTGTCCGTTCACTCGGACGTACTCGTTCTGCTTTCGACCATTGGGCGATGAGTTTCTGGGTGGGATTTGGATGCTGATCGCCGTATGAGGCAATATGCCAAGCAACCCAAAGCGAGAGCACCAATCAAGAATCTCGTTCTGTTCGCTGAGGTCAAGGGATTCGGCCCCGCAGTCGAATCGCCATCTCGATTCGGCCTCAACGAATACGGCCCCGAGCGACCACACGAGTGCCAGCAGAGATTGATAAGGCGGCGGCGTCCCTTTATCTTTCTCGCTGATACGGTAGATTTCCCACGGGTCGTACCAGCTCAAATCGGCATTCCGGGCTGGCCGAATAGCTCCATCCCGGATCTCGTAGCGGCTAAAGCGACACCAGCCGCCGGCCCAGAACTGTCGTCGTTGAGTCATCGCGTCCTATGCAATTTGCAAAAGTCCAGTGAAAACGCCTCAAATGTCCCGCCATTTTCCAGTTGTGCAGTGGACAGAATGTATAGTATCACTGAACCATGAGCAGACAAGAGAGATCTCCATGGATCAGTCCGAAAAGCTAATCCTGAAGGCTGACGAGGTGGCGCGCCGCCTATCCTTAGGCCGCGCAACCGTGTACTTGATGATGGCTTCCGGTGAGTTGCCGACCTTTCGTAAGGGCCGCGCGGTTCGTGTTCCAGCCCGCGCCCTTGAAGAGTGGATCGAGCGGAACACGCGCTCGGGAGAGACGGCTTGAATGCATGTGGCGCCAACGCCGTTGAGGGGCCGAGAGTTAGGCGGTGTGATCGAGATCCCGACACCAACCGGGGGTCTCGCGCGCCTTGGCCTTTCGTGGATGCAGACTGGTCTGCCGATGATCCACGAGCCGACGCCTGAACGGTTCGCGTGCCACCTTAGGGGTTGCTGAAGTGGTTCGAAAACGCCATAGGGCCGCGGTGGCAAATGAGCACGCCGCTGGCCCTGGCGGCCGGTACGACGGGAAAGGCCAATAAATGGCGGGGGCTGCTCCCACATATTCGCCCATCATCTTCACTCCAGGCGAAATCTCTGGGTACTACGCGGCGCGCGTCCCGCGCCTGAAACAGCGGCGGGCGGCTGAGTGGCGCGGGCCGTGTCCGATCCACCAGGGGAAGGACGACAACTTCGCAGTGGACCCGGAAACCGGGTGCTGGTTCTGCCATTCCCGCTGCGGGCGTAGCGGGGACATTCTCGAACTCGAAATGGCCCTTACCGGCGCGGATTTTAAGACGGCAAAGGCCGAAGTCTTTCGGCTGGTGGGGCGGATCGAACCCGAATACCGCCGCAGTAGCACGCGCGCGAACGGAAATTCGGCGGGCACGGCACTTTCAAAACCTACAAAACGCACGGGCGCGGCGGGCGAGTGGCGGGAAATCGAGCGCTGCTCTTATGTGGATCGGGACGGAAGCCTTCTGTTCGAGGTCATCCGCCACCTGAAGCCAAACGGGGAGAAGACCTTCACTCTGGTCCGTCCAAGCGGAGTTGAGGCCGCGGGCACGACGGACCCGGAGCGGGCCGTCCCCCGGGGCGGTACTGTGGTGGGGCTGAAGGCCGGGCGCTATGTTCGCGACCCGAAGAGGGAACGCGCAACGGGCACTCCCAGTTGGAAAGAAGCAAAGGAGGGTGAAGGGGACAGTGGCTCGGAATACCGTTTCCGCGATTGCCCACGCGTTCCCTATCGTCTGCCCAAGTTGCTCAACGCCGGAACAGTCTATCTTCCCGAAGGGGAAAAGGACGTTCACACCTTGGAAGGATGGGGACTTGTGGCGTCTTGCAATCCCGGCGGTTCCGGCGGCAGTGATCTGTACGCGGGATGGACGGAGATTTTTCAGGGCCTGCACATCGTTGTCCTTACCGACAACGACGGGCCGGGCCGGAAGCATGCGGCGGCGGTTGCGGACGCTCTGTTGGCCGTGGCCGCTTCCGTTCGCATCGTGGAGTTTCCGGGCTTGCCGGCGAAGGGCGACGTTACGGACTGGCGGGACGGGGGCGGCACCTTCGAGCGGTTCCGGGAACTGACCGAAGCGGCGGCACCGCTAGACGCGGCTACGCTCTTCGAGTTGCGGGCACGATGGGAACTGTCGGATGCAGAACCGGAACGCCATTCGGCGCGGGCGGGAGCCGTGGGCGATTGGCCGAAGTTGGAAACGATTCAAAGCGAGCTTCCGCCCGTGCAAGCCTTCTCCGAAGACCTTCTCCCGGATTCGTTCCGTCCTCTGGTGGCGGACGTGGCCGAGCGCATGCAAGTCCCACTGGACTATCCGGCGGTAGTGGCGGCGCTCTGTCTTGCCGGCGTGGTGAACCGGCGGGCCGTCATCCAGCCGAAGGCGCATGATACCGCATGGGTGGTTGTTCCGAACCTTTGGGGCGGCATCATCGCGCCACCGGGATTCTTGAAGTCCCCTGTCATTCAGGCAGCTACCCGTCCGCTGAATCTGATTCAGGCGGAATGGCGGCAAGAGCACGAAGAGGCGCTGAGGGCCTACACGCGAGAGCAGGAGGCATACGAGCTTCGGCGCACGGCGTGGAGAGAACAATACAAGGCGAACACGAAGAAGGGGAAGCCGGCGCCCGACAGGCCGGAAGACGAACCCGAAGAGCCGAGGTTGCGACGGCTGATCGTGAATGACGCCACCTTCGAAGCGCTTCACCAAACCATGAGCGAAAACCCAGCGGGCGTCCTGGTTATCAGGGACGAACTCACCGGCTGGTGGAGTCAGTTAGACCGAGCGGGCCGTGAAGGTGAACGCGCCTTCAGTCTCCAAGCGTGGAACGGGGACACCGGGCACACCATAGACCGGATCGGCCGCGGCACGATCCACGTTGAAGCGTGCTGTATGTCTATGTTGGGCGGCATCCAACCGGGGCGGCTTCGCTCTTACCTAGTCGATGCACTAGCTAGAGGACGGTCCGAGCAATGACGGACTGATTCAGCGGTTTCAACTTCTGGTGTGGCCGGACAAGCCCGACTGGACGTATGTGGATCGACCGCCGGATGAGACATCAGAAGAATTGGCGGCGCGGGTCTTCCATATCCTGGTGGAATTAGATCCGGGGAACCCGGCGCGGCTTCGGTTTGCTGCCGATGCACAGGGACTCTTCATTGAGTGGCTGGCGGAACTCGAAGCGAAGATTCGCGGTGATGAGCTCCACCCGGCTCTCATTTCCCACTTGAGCAAGTACCGTAGCCTGATGCCTTCGGCGCTCGCCAGAAGTGACCCGCCTGTGCTTTCTAAGAATGACCCATTGGGCCGTTAGAGCCTTTTGCGAGTGGCCCATATCCAGGGCTAAAGATCTGTCCGGGGAGGCTACGCGGTGAG
>JBKQPR010000143.1:0-21917 GCA_052144935.1 Bryobacteraceae bacterium | reverse complement strand
ATTATTGAAGGGTTGGTTTCTCCACGGTGGGCGGCAACGCGCCTGTGGAAAAGTGTCCGCTCAGTTGCCATCGGCGACGGTCGGTGGCAGGGTAGGAGAGCGAGCAGGCATCCCGCGGATACGAATAGCACTCCCTGACGGTCGTGGCTCTGAGCAGAGCCGCGAGCGTTAGCGAGCGGTTTCAGAATAGCACCGAATCACGCGGTCTGAGACCTAGCTGGCTAACAGCCTCTTTAGACGCGCGACCAGCTCCATAGGCCTGAACGGTTTGACCACGTAATCGTCGACGCCCAAAGAGAACCCCCGAAGGATGTCGTGCTCCTGCTGGCGGGCGGTGAGGAGGATGACCCGGACGGGGATGCGTTCGGCGCGAACCGCCGCAAGCACTTCGAACCCGTCCATTCCAGGCATGTTCACATCGAGGACCGCGGCATGCGGTTGGTGCTCCCGGATCAGTTGGAGCGCTTCGGGTCCGTTGGTGGCGATCCGGCACCGCCATCCGTACCTTCGCAGGGCGGACTGCAAGACCGCGCGGACAGTACTGTCATCGTCGGCGATCACCACGGTTTCCGCCCGCAGGCCGGCGGGGCCACTCTGAGGGGCGAGGCTGCGAGTTGCGGCGGGGCCTCCCATACTCCCCGCCACGGGTGTGCCGGCCGGGGCAACGGGGACGGGAGTTGCCGGACGCGAGAGCGCGAAGCTGAGCCGCATCAGCGCTTCCTCCGGCTGCCAGCCATCGATCAGGAATTCGCGCGCACGGGCTTGAACTCCGCCATCCAGGGAGAGCAGAAGCTCCCGCCCGCCGATGAACACCAGCGGCAGTTGGGGCGGCGCGACGAACCCGGGGGCCAGCCACTGGCTATTCATGGTTTCAGGGCGGACATGCACGATCAGAACGTTGCAGACGCGGATCGATTCGAGTTCGGGGGAATCGTCCACCGCAAACAGTCTGGGCTTGGCATCGACCCGCTCCAGAGCGGCGCACAAGCGCTCGGCTTCCCAATCGGTCAGGCCAACCAGCCCGATGCGCTTCCCTCGAAGCTCCTGAACGATCGATTCCGGGATGGCGGCTTCCTCCGTTACCTTGCCCGGGTCGCCAAATGCAAGGGCGAGTTTGCGAAGAGACTCGCGAAGCTTGGGGACACTCCAGTGCGGCGCCCTGAGCTGAGCCTCGACTTCACGCGACCGCTCGGAGATCCGCGGAAAACCGAGCAACCCGCCGGCGCCGGCCCACTGATGCACCAGGCGACTGGCGCCGGGCGCATCGAACTGCGTGTCGAGACTGGCCAGCAACTGCTGGCTTTGGACAGCTCCGAGGGCCAGGAAACTCCTTCGCAGATCCTTCATTTCGGCTTCGGGAAGGCCGAAGGAGTAGGCCTGGGGAACCGGTTCGTCCTCGATCAGCGCGGTAGCTTCGCCGGGCGGCAAAGACGGAATATCCTCGTCCCCAGCCAGATACTCCCGTACACGCAGCGCCAGCGTGGGAGGGTCGATCGGCTTGGTGAGATAGCCATCGCAGCCGGCGGCGCGGGCCTTCTCCTCGTCGCCTTCCATGGTGGATCCGGTCAGGGCGACGACCGTGACGTCGCGCAATCGGAGATCCTGCTTGATCTTGCTGGTGAGCTCCAACCCGCTCATTCCGGGCAGGAAAAGATCGACGAGGATGAGTTGCGGTTTGAGGAAACGGAGCGTAGACCACGCCTGTTCCGCGGACGAGGCTATTTGGACTTTGTAGCCTTCGGCTCGAAGCACAGCGGCCACGAGTTTCAGGCTGACGGGAGAATCCTCCACAACCAGGATGGTTTCGCCGGGCACGAGCCGCCACCTCCAGCGACAGTCATTCTCTCTCATGATAACTGCATTCATTCGCTCGTCGCCACCGGAGAACCCGCCCAGGGTGCGCGCAAAGCGACCGTGCCGGGAACCGCTCTCTGACGTTCGCGGCTCGGAATCGACGCATTCCACTTCATCCACTTCTGTGTCGCACATCCGCCCCTGCTACCATAGGAGCGTGCCCGAGCGCGTTTTCGAAGGGGTGGTGCCCGCGCTGGTGACCCCATTCCGTGAGGATGAGCGCATCGATTTCGGAGCCTGGCAGTCGGCGATCGATACCCAGATCGCGGCCGGCGTCGACGGGCTCTTCGCGTGCGGCTCGGGAGGCGAGTTCGCCCTGCTCTCGACCGAGGAGCGCCGCGTGGCGCTGCGCTTCTGCCGCCAGGCCGCCGCCGGGCGCGTGCCGGTCTATGGCAACGTTGGCGCCGTCACCACGAGCGAATCCGTGGAACTTGCGCAGGCCGCGCAATCCGCCGGCGTGGACGTCGTCGTGGTGGTCACGCCGTATTACATCAAGCCTTCGCAGCAGGAGTTGGCCGAACACTTCATCGAGGTCTGCCGCGCCGTAAACCTGCCGGTGGTGGCTTACAATTTCCCGCTGCACGGCGGGGTCGAGCTGGCCGCGGAAACCTTGGGCCGGATTGCGTCCGCCTGCGAGAACCTGGTCGGCGTGAAAGACTCCAGCGGACGTCTGGATCAGGCATTGGCATACCTCGATTGCGCGCCGGGACGGAAGCTGGCGGTCTTCGAAGCCGATGAGAGCCTGATCCTGCCGGCTCTCGAGCGCGGCTGCGCGGGCACGGTGACGGCATCCGCCAACCTGTGTCCGAAACTATTCGTCGATCTTTACCGCGCGCACCGCGAGGGCCGGCGGGAGGAGGCCGCGCGCCTGCAATCCCTGGCGGCGGAAGTGGGCGCATTGAACGGGCTGCACACCTTTCCGGACGTTGTGAAGGAGGCCATGGGGATGGCCGGCATGAACGTGGGCCCCTGCCGGAGACCGATCCGGCAAATGCCCGACGAAGCACGGCGGCGAGTAGCCACAGTAATCGAGCGGCTGCGCGCGCACAAGTATTTGCCGGAAGCCGGCCGCTTCCAGGCGGCCTGAGCCGGCATCCAATCCTCATGCCTACTAATCGGCTGGAACGCGAGAAAAGTCCATACCTGCTGCAACATTCCCACAATCCCGTGGATTGGTACGCGTGGGGCGAAGAGGCCTTCGCCAAGGCGCGCGCCGAAAACAAGCCGGTCTTCCTTTCGATCGGGTATTCCACCTGCCACTGGTGCCACGTGATGGAGCGCGAATCGTTTGAAAGCGACCGGATCGCCGCCCTGCTGAATGGCGATTACGTGGCCATCAAAGTAGACCGCGAAGAGCGCCCGGACGTGGATCGCATCTACATGGCATTCGTGCAGGCCACCACCGGAGGGGGCGGATGGCCGATGTCGGTGTGGCTCACGCCGGAGTTGCAGCCCTTCTTCGGGGGCACCTATTTTCCACCCGAGAACCGCTATGGGCATCCGGGGTTCGCCTCGATCCTGACCCAGATCGCCGACGCCTGGCGAACGGACCGCGAGCAGATTGTGGAATCCGCCCGCGAGGTGGTGGCGCAACTGGAACAGCAGGCGGCGGTGGAGCCGGGGCGCACCGGCATGATCGACCACGCCGCCCTGGAGCACGGCTTCCAGATGTTCCGCCGCACGTTCGATACCCAACTGGGCGGCTTTGGCGGCGCGCCCAAGTTCCCGCGGCCCACGGTCTTCAACTTCCTGCTGCGCTACTGGGACCGCACCCGCAACCCCGAAGCCCTCGACATGGTGCTGGTGACCCTCCGCGAGATGGCCAAGGGCGGCATGCACGACCAGCTTGGCGGCGGCTTTCACCGCTATTCCGTGGACGAGCGCTGGTTCGTTCCGCATTTCGAAAAGATGCTCTACGACCAGGGGCAGCTCGCCATCTCCTATCTGGAGGCCTTCCAGATCGCCGGCGAAGCGCAGTACGCCGAAACCGCCCGCCGCACGCTGGACTACGTGTTGCGCGACATGACCGGCCCGGAGGGCGGCTTTTACTCGGCCGAAGACGCCGACAGCGCGATCGATCCCGAAGAGCCGGCCGTGAAGGGCGAAGGCGCGTTTTACATCTGGACCGCCGAGGAGATCCGCGACCTGCTGGAACCGCCGGTGGCCGAATGGTTCTGCTGGCGCTATGGCGTGGCCGACGGCGGAAACGTGGCCCACGATCCGCACAACGAGTTTTCCGGGCGGAACATTCTCTATCGGGCGTTCACGCTGGAAGAGACCGCCCAGCAGTTCGGGCGGCCCGCGGAGGAGGTGCGCGAGGGTTTGGAGCGCGCGTCGCGAATTCTTTTGGAAGCCCGCGGGAAGCGCGTGAGGCCGTACCTCGACGACAAGGTTCTGACCGCCTGGAACGGCCTCATGATCTCGGCCTTCGCCCTGGCGGGAGCGGTGCTCGAAGAGCCGCGCTATGCCGCGGCCGCGCGCCGGGCGGCCGAGTTCCTGGCGGCGCGCATGTACGATCCGGAGAGCGGCATCCTGCTGCGGCGCTACCGCCAGGGCGACGCGGCCATCCCGGGATTTCTGGACGATTACGCTCTGTTTGCCCAGGCGCTGCTGGATCTCTATGAGCGCCAGTTCGACCGGCGGCACCTGGAGCTGGCCCTCCGGCTCACGGAGAAGCAGCGCGAGCGGTTCGAAGACGCGCGGAACGGCGGGTTCTTCAGCTCGGCGGAAGGCGATCGAAGCCTGGTGATGCGGGTGAAGGAGGATTACGACGGCGCCGAGCCTTCGGGCAATTCCGTGGCCGCTATGAATCTGCTGCGCCTGGCCCTGCTCACCAACCGCGCGGATCTCCGTGAGGCCGCGCACCGGGCCGTGGCCGCCTTCACCCCGCGGCTGCTGGCCGCGCCGGTGGGCCTGCCGCAGATGCTGTGCGCCGGCGAGCTGATGCTCTCCGGCCCGCGGCAGATCGTAATCGTGGGAGAAGCCGGCGCGCCCGCCACGCGGGCCCTGACCGGCACGGTGCACGCCCGCTTCCTGCCCAACGCGGCCGTGCTGCTGGTGGACTCACCGGAGAGCCGCGAGTTTTTCGCGGCCGGCGCGCCGTCCATCGACGCCATGCAACCGGTGGAGGGCCGGGCGGCCGCCTATGTTTGCCGCAATTATACCTGCCAGTTGCCGGTTACCGAGGCCGCCGAGTTGGAGAAGTTACTGTAGCCCTGGTGGGCCGGCCGCGCCCGGATTGCTACAATAAAGTTCACCCGCACAAACAGGAGGAGTAATGGAAAGACCAGGAGCGACGACCCTGAGAGGGAACCCCTTGACCTTGATCGGCCCGGAACTGCATTCGGGCGACGATGCCCCCGATTTCCAGCTTGTGGACAACAGCCTGAAGCCCGTTTCGCTGAAAGACACCGGCAGCCAGGTGCGCATCATCAGCGTGGTGCCTTCGCTCGATACGCCGGTTTGCGATGCGCAGACCAAGCGGTTCAACGAAGAAGCCGCCAAGCTCACCGGCGTGGAGATATTCACCGTCAGCATGGATCTGCCGTTCGCCCAAAAGCGCTGGTGCGGCGCGTTCGGGGTGGACAAAGTGAAAATGCTTTCGGACCACAAGGAAGGCTCGTTCGGCACCAATTACGGCACTCTCATCAAGGAGCTGCGGATCGAGAGCCGGGCGATTTTCGTGCTCGACCCACACAATAAGATCCGCCACGCGGAGTACGTCAAGGAAGTGGCCGACCACCCCAATTATGAAGCCGCGCTGGAAGCCGCGCGCGGAGCCGGGGCCGCTTCGGCTTAGGCCGGGCGCCCCGTCTCACCGAGGTTCGACTGAACGATCCGCAACCACCTGAGGCGCTGGCCGGGAAGGGTTCCCGGCTGTACCTCCGTATCGTAGGCAGCCCGCTGGTGCGGGGCGGTTTGATCATCGTGGTGGGAGTGCTGGCGGGCAATCTGCTGGGCTTCGGCCGCGTGGCGGCGACCGCCTATCTGCTGGGCACACACAGCCGGGCCGATTCGCTGGCGGTGGCCATCGGCCCGGTGGACACGCTGAATCCCGTGCTGCTCAACAGCGTGGTGTTTGCGTTTGTGCCCATGCTCGCGGCCTGCCAGGGCGGCCGGCGCACGGCTCTGTTCCTGAAGCTGCGAAGCTGTCTGCTGTGGCTGTTTTCCGCCCTCGGCGCCGGCCTGATCGTGACCGCTCCCTGGCTGATGCGCGTGCTGGCGCCGGGCCTTGACCCGGCTTACTTTCCGGCCGCGGTGAACAATCTGCGGATCCTCTCGCTGTCCACGGTGGCGGCGGGCACTTCGGCGGTGTACTGCGCGCTGCTCTACACCGATCGCCGCTTCGCGCCCACGGCTTTCTATTCGGCCGCGCTGAACCTGTTCACTATCGTGGCTGCGCTGGCGCTGTGGCGCATCCTGGGGGTCTATGCCTTTGCCCTCGGCTATACCGCGGGCGCCTGCGCGCAACTCGCCGTCGTGTGGATAGCCTCGCGCTCCAGCCTGGCGGCGGTGGATGGCGCCGTCTGCGAGGCCGGCTGGCGCGAGATCCTGACCAAGCCGGCGTTCTTCGTGGTGTACGCGACGGGGCTGGGATTGAACATCACTTTCACCCGGGCCTATGCCACGCACGCCGGCCCGGGCATGGCGGCGGCGCTGGATTACTGCATGCGCGGCGTGTCGGTGCCCATGGCGCTGCTGGTGAATCCGATTACGAATTCGCTCTTGCCGGAGATCGCGCGGCTGCGCAGCGTCTTCCGGCTGCGCCAGGCCTTCCGGCTGATCGACCGCACCATCGCGCTGGCGGCTTTAGCGGTGGTGGCGGGGTGCGCGTTCGCCCTGGCCTTCCGCCAGCCGGTTATTGCGCTGCTTTTCCAACACGGCAGTTTCACCGCGGAATCCACGCGCCTGGTTTCGGCCGTGTTTCTGGGGATGGGGCCGAGCGTGGTCGGGTGGACCCTCATCGAGATCGCCTCCCGCTCGCTGTTTGCGCTGGACCGCCGCTGGCCCCCGGTGGTGGCCGCCTCGATCCCGCTGCTGCTCAACGCCGCGATCACGCTGCGCTCCGGCTCCTTCCAGCCTGAGCGCATCGGCCTGGGCGCCTCGGTGGGATTGTTGGCGGGGTTCGCGGTGCTCTTCGTGACCATGCGGATCAACCGGCGCAGGTGGCTGGAAGAGGGATAGCAGGCTGGCGCATCGCGCTCGCGGGATCGGAGCGCATTCCTCGCAGCGACAGACCGCGTTCCGGGCCGTCGCCACATCCCCTGGTCGGCGGGGGACACGGTCGCAGGGAGCTTGTCTGTGCTTGCTTCCTGGACGGGGACTTCACGGGAGAAATCGCCGGGATGCCGCTCGCGGCTCTCTCCGAGTCGCCGACCACTCGGGACTTTGCGGCACGGCGGCAGGGGGCGACTGCCGTGGGTGGGGTCATTGTTTCGCTACGCCCGTCCGCTGCCGCACTTCATCAAAAAAGTTCAACAAAAACGTTACCTCGTTATTCGCCCTCTGTTGCCCCGCCGCCTCAAAAGGCATCAACGTGATGAAGCGTTTGCCGTCCGGACTGATCAGTTCCGGGCCGGAAGTCGTCTGGGAAGTTTGCTCATCGCCGAGCACGCGGGCGGGACGCCGAGCTGAAGCGCCGAGACTGGCCGGGCAGCGAGCCGTGGCGCCGGGCAGCGATCGGAGAGGCCGGCGGCTGGGTTCGAATGCAGAAGGCCGACCCACGGCAGGCGACGCCCCCCTGTGGCGGTGCTTGTCTCCATTCTGCCTTGTGGGCGGCTCTGCGGCCAATGGATCAGACGATCACGAGATCATATCCCGATTGGTGATACCGTGGAAACTGGGCCGGGTTGTCGCGCGTGAGCCTCAGCGAGCGCTGCGCTCGTATAAGGAATGGGCTGTCGCGGCGATTCGCCCAAGTGAGTCGGCGATGAAGAAAGATATTCTGGTGCTCGCCGCTTCCAGCGCCCTCTGTATCTTATTGCGCGCAGCGGCCCCTCAAACGATCTCGCCAGGAGAGATCTGGCCCGACGACCGTGGCCAACACATTCAGGCACACGGCGGCGGAATCATCAAGCTCGGCGATACCTACTACTGGTTCGGTGAGGATCGCGGCAAGGACAACGATCCTTCGAAGCGTTATGTCAGTTGCTACGCTTCGAATGACTTGGCCCACTGGAAGTTCCGAAACCAAGTCATCAAACTCGCTGACCCGGAGAGCTTTGGCTCCGGCTGGGTTTTGGAGCGGCCCAAGGTCTTCTACAACCAGAAGACCAAGACGTTCGTCATGTACATGCACATCGATGGACGCACCGCGGAGGGTCCCTACAAGGTCGCCCGTGTGGGCGTGGCTGCCAGCGAGACGGTGGACGGGGACTACAGGTATCTCAAGAGCTTCCGTCCGCTTGGGCATGAGAGCCGAGACATCGGCCAGTTCATTGACGACGATGGCGCTGCGTACTTGATCTTTGAGGACCGCCCTTACGGTTTCCGGATTGCGCGGCTGTCGGATGACTATCTCACCGTGGAGAAGGAGATGTGCCTGATACCGGCGCACATGGAAGGCGGCGCCATCGTGCATTACAAGGGGATGTACTATGTCATCGGGTCCGCCCTGACGGGCTGGGCGCCGAATCCAAACAAGTACGCCACGGCGCGGAGTCTGGAAGGGCCGTGGTCCGAGTTCCGGGACATCGCGCTACCAGAGACCAAGACTTACGGGTCACAATCCACCATGTTGCTGAAAGTGGTGGGCACGAAGACTACGACCGTGATTTTCATGGGAGACATCTGGAAGCCGAGGACGCAATGGGATTCCCGATATCTCTGGATGCCACTGGAGATCGATGGCGGCCAATTGCGGCTGCCAGAGCCGAAACCATGGACCTTGGATATCGTCACCGGCGAGGCCGTCCCCGGAGCGGCGCGATGAATAGTAAATCCAATGGCCGTCGCGCGACCAGTTGGAGGTTAAGTTGGTGGAAGCGTCGTTGGTTATCTGCCGGGGTTTGCCGCCCTTCGCGACGAGTCGTGTAAATCTGCCAGTTTCCGCCGCTGTTGGAATCGAATGAAATGGTCTTCCCATCCGGCGACCAGCGTGGGTGACCCGGTGATTGGGGCATTCATATTGGTCAACTGCAACGCCGCTTCCATCGGCCGCGCTGGTCCAGATTTGGGTCGTACCGCTCCGGTTGGAATAGAACGTAAGGCGTTTTCCGTCGGGCGAATATTTGCGGAAACGATTCGCGAAAATGCACCTAGAATTTCAGCACCCCGTGCACCAAGTCATCATCACTTCCCCCATCGTAGACATTCGCGCTGCTGCTTGAGTGCCTGCAAACCTTCGGTTAAGGACCGCCGAATTCAGATTTCTGCCTGGATCACAGCGCATCTGCAAGATAGTGTCCGTATGCCCGGCGGTCGCCTGGAGTTGTCCCACGTGCGAAATGGCCGATACGAAAACATCGGGTCAATTCTTGAGTGGATGCACTGGCTCACTTTTTCAGACCAGCCTGCCAGTTCACCACAACCGTGTACGGTTCTGATCCGCTCTTGGCGGCCGGCGCGAGAAAACGCCTGCCGTCAGCGGTGCAATCCCACGCGCTAGCCAACAAGCGGGACCAGACTCCGAGGGGCTGCGGATTCCCAGCTCGAAACGTTGGATTGGTCGCAATTTCGACAGCCATAAGCCCTCCATCGCGAAGACTATAAAAAAGTTCCCGGCCGTCGCCGCGCAAGTCGTAGCTGCGCACGTTTCCGCTGGAGATTTGCCGCTTGCCACCCGCCTCCACCGCCGTCCCTGCCGAGTTCATTGAAAATGACCGCACGTAGACCTCGGGTTGGCCGGATTCATCCGAGAGGTAGGTCACCCAATGGCCGTCCGGAGAAAAGGTAGCCGCGACCTCGTTGAACTCCGTGATCAGGAACGGTACCGGCTTCTTGTCACCCTCCAGCGGAAGCACCCAAACTTCGCCTCTCATTTTCGGGTCAAATACTGTATACAGCAGGAAACGTCCGTCGCGCGACCAACTCGAGGACAACTTGTTCTCGCTGGACTTGAGCAGAACCTGCTCATCTTTCACGCCGTTCGCCGGCTTTTGATACAGGTTGTACGGGCCGTCCCGGTTGGAGCTAAAGATAATGCTGCTCCCATCCGGCGACCAGACCGGATCTGTGTCTCTGGCCGAACCAAACGTAAACCGCGTGCTCGTACCGCCCCGGGAAAGATCCAGCAGCCAGATGTTGGCGGCCTGCCCGCTCATCTTGGTCAAGGCGGTACGCGTCCCGTCCGGCGAGAGTACCAGATCTTGATAATCGCCCGGTTCTCCGGTGGTTCCCAGGACCTTGCCCTCCCGGTCGTACCAGGTGAGCTGCTTGTCCGACGTTCCGCTTCGCCAGAACACCAGGACGTCATTGGCCGAAGCCGAGAAGGCTCCGTAGCCGCTGCCGCTATCACTCACTTGCTCTGCGACGGGCGCCGGCTGGCCTTTGAACTCCATCCGGCGGTTATCGAAAGCCTGCGCCAACAATGTGTCTTCGCGCATGAAAAGCAGGTAGCCGGTTTTGGGGTCCGCCGAAGGCGCGTACACGGGGCCCCAATGGCTAGCCACCAGGGGCTTGGAACTCTGTTGTTCCGGTTTTGCGTCCACCGAGCCGAGATAAATCGCGTCCTTTTTTCGATCTAACGAGAAACGACTGTAGACGAAATGCCGCCCGTCCGGCAGGAACGATGGAATGCCATGGGTCCCTTCCTGGCGCGCAGGAGCTCGGGCGGTGATTGGAACCGGAACGCCGCCGCCGGAGGCCGGCACCCGGAACAAGCCGCCCGGAGAGCCGAAGACGATCACGCCGTCCTGGTTCCATGCGCCCCCTCCCCAAACGCCTGGCAAGTCCGCCAAAGTCTGAGGGGGACCGCCAGTCGCCTCGATCTTCTTGAGCTTGCCTTGGAACGGATACCCGATGAAGCGGCTGTCCGGCGACCAGAAGGGTGAGCCCGACGAGGCCGTCAAATCGCGCGATTCTCCCGACTCCAGGAAATGAATCCACAGCCTGTCTCCCGCCAGGAAGGCCAGCTTGCGGCCATCGGGCGACAGCTTGAGGCGCGCTCCGAGCGTGGTGTTTTCCGGCGGCGGGATCTGGAAGCGCACCGGCGCCGCCGGAGCGGTCGGCTTCTCACGGAAGTGTACAAACGCTGCCGGACCCAGGCCCACGGTTGCTACGGCGGCCACGACCCAACCCAGCCACCGCCAGCGAGCGCCACCCGGCACCGGCGCGCCTTCCAGGAGCGGCGTCTCGCCGGCGAGAGCCGCGTCGATGGCGATCCGCGCTTCCCCGATGGCTTGCAGTCGGTTCTTCACGCTGCGATCCAGGCAGCGCCGCAGCAGGCCCCGGATTCCCGCTCCCGTCTCGCGCGGCAATTTGTCGAAGTCGATCGGGCCGCGCAGCACGTCGGCCAGCGTGTGCGAGACGGTCTCGCCTTCGAACAGGCGCTTGCCCGTCAGCATCTCAAACAGCACCGCGCCGAACGACCAGATGTCCGCCCGCTTATCGACCGGTTTCCCGACGGCCTGCTCCGGACTCATGTACGCCGCAGTGCCCATGATGGTGCCCTTTTGAGTCGCGGCCATCGTCAGGGTAGGCGAGTTGTCTGGATTCGCATCGCCCGCCGGAGCCGGCGTCACTGCGGCCAAACCGAAATCGAGCACCTTCACCACGCCCTCTGGCGTGATCTTGACGTTGGCCGGCTTCAGATCGCGATGCACGATCCCTTTTTCGTGCGCGGCTTCGAGCGCATCGGCGATCTGCCTGGCAATCCCCAGCGCCTCCTCCCGCGGCACGGTGCCCTGTTTGATCCTGTCCGCCAGCGTCGGCCCTTCCACCAGTTCCATCACCAGGTAATCGGGTCCGACATCGTAGAGGTGGCAAATGTTGGGATGATTCAGCGCCGCCACGGCGTGCACCTCGCGGGAGAAGCGATCGCTGAAGCGCTCGGCGGTAACCTTGATGGTCACGTCGCGCCCCATCCTCGGATCGTGGGCACGGTACACCTCGCCCATTCCTCCCGCGCCGATTTGCGCAAGGATCTCGTAGGGGCCGAGTCTATCGCCGACAGAAAGCGGCATACGAAGTGATACAGCTAAGTTTACTTGATCAAGAAGCGGATTGGTCCTGGATGACGGGGCATCCGGAAACTATCCACTTGGCCAGGATACGCCCACACCCCTGATATGGCCGCCGGTGACCCTGAAGTGCTGATGATTGAACAGGTTATACCGGTCGGGCCAGATTAGTACCGGGAAACGCGCTTGGCTCCGCGGATCCGGTTCCGGCGGATACCCGACGCCCACCAAGTCCGCCGACCGCGCAGGGGCTTGGCTTTCTCTTCCGCCACGCGCTGCCGGCCGGCGTTCAGTTTCTGCATGGTCAAGTTGATATCTACGTCGCCCTGGGCTCCCCGCTTGTCGGTCCACTGCCCTTCTTCGATGGCCGCCTGCTTCAGCACCTGGTTAATCTGCGCCACCAGGGCGGCGTCAAACTTCCAGACTTCCCGTTCGGCGTTTTTGCCGCGATAGTCCTTCACCAGCAGCCCGGTGGCGCCGCCGGGGTGGTCGGAGTACTCCGAAGCGCGCGCTTCGATCAGGCGGAGCAGGCGATTGAGCTGGTCCTGCAGAATCTGGACACGGGCGCTGCGCTCGCGGATCGCGAGTTGGATCACGCCTTCGGCGAAATTCGTTTTCAGCTCATGAATTCTCGCTAAAACCTTATCATTTGTCATCAAGCGTGACGCGTCGCGGATCTGGCGCATCTTGCGGTGCGAAACGGGCCCACCGCGCGGAGGCGCTCTCGGCCCGCGGTCGCATGGGCCGCCGCCCACCGCAAGAAGGTCGCGGCTGTATGATCGTCGCGAGATGGGGCCATGCCAGCAGCGAATTGTAGCGCGCGGGGGCGATCTGTTCCAGTCGAGTCGAGGCGCGATTGCGCTGGCGGTCTCGCTGCTGGACCTGGTAGTGACGTTCGCCGCGTCAGGGGCAGGGCGTCTTGTGGACCGCTACGGCGCACGCCGTGTCATCGTAACCCCACTCCTGGCGCTCGCGGTCGTGGCGACGCTCGGGATCGGGAAGTACCGCAAGTTACTGTAAGCCGGTGCCGCAGGCTTGGCCCACCCGAGGCAGGTCGAACAGCACCGCCGACTCGCCCTTGGCGGCGATCTGGTCGTCAAAGAATTTCACGATCTTGTCCCGCCGGGCCAACAGGCCGTCGATTTCGGTTGAGTTCACATACGGCTTGAGTTTCTGCAAGAGCAGCGGCTTATCGAGCTTGCGCAGGTTCGCCAGCGCGGGCCGGGCGGAAACGGCGGGACTGGTTCGGCCTGGCGGCCGGCCGTGGCGCCTGGCGGCGACCGAGAAGCCGGCGCCGCCGCGCGGACGCTCTCGCCCCGCGGTCGCAGGCCGCCGCCCAGCGGGCCGCGGGCGGCCCGCGGTTGCAGGGCCGCCGCCCAGCGCGAAAGGCGGGCTGCCTCAAACTTTGGTGCAATCGGGCCGCGGGGTGTCAATCGTCGCAAAACACGCGAAATCGGCCAAAAAGCCGAAGGTTGCCATGGCGCACTCGGGAAGCCCGGATCAACGTTCGAGGGGTCGGTGATGATCGGACATGCGGAAAAAAGAGGCGCTAAGCTGGGATCAAACGAATCCGCCGAGAGGGCCGAGCCATGGCGATCGGCGGGACTTGGTACCTGCTTCAAAAGAAGGAACATCGAAGACAGCCGTTGACTTGCAAGGGAGCTTATGATCAGACGCAGAGATTTCCTGTTTACAGGCGCTGTGGCGGCCACGCTCCGTGCGCAAAGCGCTCCGCGACCGCGTGTCGAATCGATTGTCACCATCAGCCAGGACCCTGAGTTTTATCATGGGTGGGCTACGCTCGCGGCGCGAAGCAACGGGGAATTGCTGGTCGCATATTCCGGCGGCCGGGAGAGCCACGTGTGCCCATTCGGCCGCGTGGAACTGATTCGATCGCGCGATGGCGGCCACGGCTGGAGTTGGCCCCAGGTACTCATGGATTCTCCAATCGACGATCGTGACGCAGGGGTGCTCGAAACTCCATCGCGGTCGCTGCTGGTCACGACCTTTACTTCGCTGGCATATGAAACTGAGCTGCAGCGCGCTTCCGGTTGGGCTCCGGAGAAACTTGCACGCTGGCAGGCGGTGAATCTCCGCAGCACCCAGGAGCAGCGTCAGGCATTACTGGACACGTGGATGTTACGCTCTACCGATGGTGGAATGACCTGGTCCGCACCATTCCGCGTTCCTCTGAACAGCCCCCATGGTCCGATCGCTCTGTCTGGCGGTCGTCTGCTTTATGCCGGAAAACAACTCTGGCAACCGGGGCGTAAGGTCGGCGTGTGCGAATCCGTTGACGATGGCCAGACCTGGCGCTGGCTATCTGACATCCCCGCCCGACCGGGCGATTCGGTGGTGGAGTATCACGAATTGCACGCCGTCGAGGCGGCGAATGGCCGGGTCATTGTCCATATCCGCAACCACAATCGAGAGAACCCGGGCGAGACGCTGCAATCGGAATCAACCGACGGCGGGAAGAACTGGACGACGCCGCATGCCATCGGTGTCTGGGGGCTGCCGTCACATCTGCTGCGGCTGCGGGACGGACGGTTGTTGATGTCCTACGGATATCGCCGTGCGCCATTTGGCAACCAGGCACGGTTCAGTTCCGATCACGGTCAGACGTGGTCGGAGCCCATCATCATCTCCGATGACGGCACAGGCTCGGACCTCGGGTATCCTACAACCGTTGAGATCCAAGCCGGACATCTGCTCACCGTTTGGTATGAGTCTCTGAAGGACTCGACGCACGCGGTGCTGCGGCAGGCCCGTTGGTCGATTTGATTTCTCGATCCCGCCGCTGTCCATCACGAGGACAAAGCCACGCTGCCCCCGGTTGGACGCTCCGGCCCGCGTTAGGAAGCCCGTCGAGCCATTCTGGGAATGGATCGTAGGGTGGCATCCCCCAGCTTTGCAAACGACGCGGCCTATCGGCGGGCTGCCGGCTGTTTTAACGGCTTGACTCGTCCCCGCTCATGCGGGCACAGCCGTAGCGGCGCGGCCTTTGCGCTCACCTCCGCCAGACTGTCGGCTCCGCCGCGCGGACGGCCGCTCTCGGCCCGCGGTCGCGGGGCCGCGGCCCACGGCGTAGCGGGCCGAAACGACAAGACTGGTTCGGCCTGGCGGTCGGCCATAGCGCCGGGCAGCGGTCGGCGAAGCCGGCGCCGCCGGCCGAGATCCCTACGCCGTCTCTCGCGAGAGCAACCAGACTGTCCGCCAGCACCAGGAGCACGCCCCAAAGGCGTCGTCGCGATCGGCGCCCCCGCGCGGATGGCCGCTCTCGGCCCGCAGGCGCAGGGCCGCCGCCTACTGCGCCGCGGGCGGGAAGCCGGGCGGAAACGGTCGACGACGAACTCCGCGGCGGGAAGGCGCCGCACGCCGTGGGTCGCCGTCCCGGCGCGCACGCCACGCGGCGTCCGGCGACAGCCAAAAGATCAGCGACGGGAAGGCGTCACATGCCACGGGTTTATCGCCACTGCCGAAACGCGGAAGGGCATCACGACGAGATCCGTGCGGCGGGGCAGGGTCGCAGCCTGGAACAGGGCGGAGGGCGAATGCTCGCGGAGCCGCAGGTAAACCCACTCAGTGAGGCAGCACTTCCATTTGCTTCTTCGCCATATCGAACGCCCGCACCTTTAGCGTGTGACCACTGCCGAACCAGATGTGCTCAAGATGTTGGTCCGGCGTGCGCCGGTTCCGGCCAGGTCAACCATCTCGGCAACGCCGTTGTATGCCGCCCATAGCGTTCCAGCGACGCCTGGCACGTCATTCCCCTTACCTTTCGCGAAAAGCCGCCGGGCGGTCAGCCGGTTTCGCTCAACACGCTCAAGAGCGCGCAGGTCCTTCGGGTTCGACGGGTCCGGAAAGACCAGTTTCAGGTACGCCGTGACGGATGCGTCCGTCATGTGAACCTTAGCCAACCCGGCAAAGTCCTCCGCGATCCGCGCGTACCTCACCTTGATTAGTTGCAAGCTCTTTCGCGCGATCGTCAGCCGCTCGTCGATATCGCGAGTGTGCGGGACCCTGATCGACGCTTCCCCCTCGTTCAGAGCCTGGGTCAGTGTGTTGTGGCAGACGACTCGGATCGGCGAGAACTTGATCTGGACACTCCCGCTACCGTCGTGCGAGTTGCTCAGCAGCAAGAACTTGTTCGTGATGTCCTTACCGGCGACGACGATGTCATCGGGCATTTTTGCGAGAATCCACACGCGCCGCCCGTCGTCCAGAGCCCCGGCCGTATGGTAGATCGCCGCGCCTTCGCCCACGATATCATCGAAGAAACCGAACGCTTCGCGGTTCTGCAACGGTGTGTAGTCCCGTTTTACCATTCCCCAGGTCGGGCACTTTTCTTTTCCCCACAGATGTTCAGGAACGACGGTGAACGTGTCGTCAATCGGGTAGACGATGCCATCGCCCCATGCGCAGACCGGAACCTTTTTGACCGTCCAGTCCAAATTCGCGGCGCGTATGGCCTCCGCGGCTGTCGCTGGTTTCTCCAGCTTGGTTCCCAGTCCGTGCCACGGCTCCAGCCCCACGTACATCATGGATGCCTTACCGTCTTCGAAGTGGAGTCGGTGTGCCATTTCTATCCCTACACTCTCCGCCTGGTCAAAAGTGCCGCAGCCACCTGTCACTGCAAGACTCGCCGATTGAATGAGCAGCCACAAGTGTAGCTGAATAGGCCGAATCGTATCCTAAACTAGGATAGCATCTGGAGCAAATCTATGCTGCGGGTTCATGGAGAAGCCGAGGCACGGCCCGTTACGCGGAGCAAACAGGCGTAAGCAGGAACTGTTCTTGTCACTGCTCCGCGAAGTTCGGGAGCAAAAAGGCCTTCACCAGACGGATGTTGCCGGTGCGCTCGGCCGTCCGCAGTCTTTCGTAAGCAAGTACGAGGCGGGGGCACGGCGGTTGGACCTGCTCGAACTGAAAGAGGTTTGCGATGCGGTCGGCGTCGAACTCACCGAGTTTGTGCGCAGATTCGAGGCCGCGTTGGAAGGGTCGGAAGACAAGCGCAATACTCGAAGGCGGCAGAGAGGTTAAAATGACCGTGCTGGCCGAGAGAACGTGCGCTGACGCGCCGCGCTCGCCGGCGGCGAACTCCGCGGCGGGAAAAGCGTCGCACGTTGTGGGCCGGCGTCTTACACCCGACGCCCCGGCGCGCGCGCCGCGGCCTTCGGCCCTGCACGCCTTGGGGCACCGTCGTGAAGCGAGCGCGCGAGTGTGCGATGCGTTTACCGCATGGCACACGGTGCCAGCCCTTTGACGATCGGCATTCGGCTAGCCGTCGGTTCGCTCGGCTTTAGAATCATCTTTGGGTCGATGTTCGGATCGGGCCGGAACCTCGCCGCGCGGACGCGACGCTGTCGGCCCGCGGTCGCAGGGCCGCCGCCCGCCGCGGCGCCGGCAGGAACGCCGAGCGGAGACGGCAAGACTGGTTCGGCCTGGCGGCCGGCCGTGGCGCCGGGCAGCGATCGGGAAGCCGGCGCCGCCGCGCGGATGGACGCTCGCGGCCCGCGGTCGGATGGCCGCCGCCCACCGCGCCGGGGGCGGTGGCGGCTGGCAGTGGCGCCGGGCAGCGATTCGTCATGCGCCCCCACGCCCGGCATCGTCATGCGCGCCGCCTGGCGCACGTCGGGAGCGGCCGCTGGCAAACAGGATCCTTCGCATCGACTTGGTATAAGATGGTCCGAAGGTTCAGGTGACAAAGGATGCGAAAACAAATATCGGTGTGGGTTTCCTGCGTCGGTTGGGTGTTCTTGGCGGGCAACGCGTTTGCGCAACTGGCGCAGGCGCCGGCGGAGAAATACATCGAGCGGATGAACTCCCTCGAGGGCGGGATCGAGCCGAAGATCCCCGAAGTGATCGAGAAACTGCGGCTGAAGCGGGGCGATATCGTGGCCGACATCGGCTCCGGCTCTGGAACGTTTTCGATTCCGATGGCTAAGGCGATCGCCCCGAACGGGATTCTGTACGCGGCGGACATCGATCAGAAGATGCTCGATTACGTCGCCGAGCGGGCGAAGAAAGAGGGCGTGACTAATCTGCGCACAGTGCTCGGCGTGAACGATGATCCCAAGCTGCCAGTGAAAGATGTCGACGTGGCCTTTTTTCATCGCGTGCTGCACATGATCGAACACCGGCAGACGTACTTGAACGCAACGGCGCCGTATCTCAAGCTGGACGGGCGAATCGTGATCATCGACAAGAACCCGGAGCAGTCGCCCAATAGCTGGATGTGGCTGAAAGAGTCCGACGTGGACACCTGGATGGCGGCGATCGCGTTCTATCCGGCGGAAAAATTCGATGTATTTCAGGACCGGTATTTCGTGAGTTATCAGCGGCCGTACGGCAACAGCGTGCTGCTGCACAGGCATGAGGCGAGGAAGCAGTGAGCCAGAAGCGGCACGACTGGCTCGGCCTGGCGGCGGCTGTGGCGCCGGACAGCGAGTCGCCATGCGCTGCCGCGCAGGCATCGCCATGCGCGCCGCCCGGCGCACCTCAGGATCGGCCCGCCAGCAGCCGCAGGGGACCGAGGCGCCATCCACCCGCTTGCTGCCGCACCAGCGCACGGGCCGCCGCCGCGCGGAAGAACGCTTCCGACCGGCGGTCGCATCGCCACCGCCCACGGCGCCGCGGGCCGGGCGAAGGGCCGAAACGGCAAGACGGGTTCGGCCTGGCGGCCGGCAGCGGCGCCGGGCAAGCGATCGGCGAAGCCGCCCCACCGCGGATGGCCGCCGCAGCGCACGACGCATTCCGGCGCCCGCCGCGCGGACCAACGCTCTCGGCCCGCGGTCGCACGGCCGCCGCCCGCCGCGCAGCGGGCGGGACGGCGGGATGGCGGCCGGCAGTGGGGCCGGGCAGCGAATCGCCATGCGCCCCCGCGCCGGCATCGTCATGCGCGCCGCCTGGCGCAGGTCGGGATCACCTCGCCAGTAGCCGCGGGAGACCGGGGCGCCGTCCACGAGATCACTGCCGCACCAGCGCACCGGCCGGCGCCGCCGCGCGAACGTACGCTCCCGGCCCGCGGTCGCAGGGCCGCGGCCCACCGCGCAGCGGGCGGAACGCCGGGCTGAAGCGGCAAGGTTGCTTCGGCCTGGCGGCCGGCAGTTGGCGCCGGGGAGCGATTCGCCACGCGGCCCCGCGCCGGCATCGTCATGCGCGCCGCCTGGCGCACGTCGGCGGCCCGCCAGCAACCGCGGGAGACCGAGGGGCTGTCCATCAGCTCATAGCGCACGAGGCCCTCGGTTCGACAGTCGCCACCTCCCGCCCTCGATCGCTGCCGGGCCCGACGTGGGGGGCGCGCCGGGACGAAGGCCCGCGGCTTGCGGCGCTGTCGAGGCGCGGAGTTCGGCGGCGGGTGTAGGTGCAAGGAAAATCACGCCAAAAGCGCTGGGCTTCATGGCACCCGTTTCAGTGCCGGCGACCTCCATGCTTCGGATCAGAGGAGCCAAGCCGACTTCTCGGGAGTAATCCGCCGACGCTTCCCCGAAAGCCGTTTGGGGGCCGATCTCAGCATAGGCGACTACGCGTCAAAGTTGAAGGGATCCGCTGAGCGGGCGCGGACCGGCGTCATTTGTCGACGACTTCCACCTCGGGCCAGCCTGATTTCCAGGTAAGCGGCATGATGGCGAGGGTTGCTTTCCCTCCCATCCGGATATCGCCCTCAAAATCGGAGGTGAACCAACTCTTTCCATTATCGATAAGGATGCCGGCGTGACCGGGTCCAAAGAGCGGTCCTTTGTTGGAAAGCAGGAGAGTACCGCCGGCTTTTAGCATGTCAACGCCATCCTTATCGATGTACGGGCCCGTAACTTTACGGCTTCGTCCAACACGAATATTGTAAGTGCTGTTCACACCGCGGCAGCACGAGCCCCAATTGACGAAGAGATAGTAATAGCCATCGTGCTTGTAAAGGCACGATGCCTCGATCGACTTGTTGTACGCCAGCGATGAGAACGGCGCGTCGGGGGTCAATCGCTTACCGGTTTTCGGGTCGAGTTGCACGAGCTTGATTCCGCTCCAGTAGGAACCGAATGCAAGCCACAAGGTTCCGTTGTCATCGGAAAACACGGACGGATCGATTGTGTTGAAGTCGCCGCCCTCCCGCGATTGCACGACAATGCCGTGATCGGTCCAGTGATAGGCGGGATCGGCTGGATCGAGAGTGGAGGTGATCGCGAGCCCGATTGCCGAGTTAATTTTGCCGAAGCTGGAGACGGAGTAGTAGAGCAGATATCGATCGCCTAGGTGGATGACGTCGGGAGCCCAGTAGCTCATGTTCCGGTTCTCGGGAACAGCTGCGGCAATCCACTCGGGAGCTGCCCGGAACACCGGCGGGCCGGGTTCCCACTTCACCAGATCTCTGGAATGAAACGAAGCAATGCCACGTCCGGTATAGAAGACCCAGAACTCGTCTTTGCATTTCACGATCGTCGACGGATCGCGAGTAATGATTCCCCGGCTTGCGGTTTGCTCAAGCGGCAGCCCGGCTCGTGATGCCAGGTCTGTGTCATCCGCGAGGGCGATTGCCGGCAGAGATCCAGCCAGCAGGAGTGTTGAGACGACGCAGTACAAAGAGAATTTCATTGATCTAGGCTCTACCGTTATTATCCTATGCTCGCGGACTCACCTCTTCAGGTTGTCAACTCCCGAAAACAGGACGGGGCGATTTTCGGATGCGTAATTCGGGAGCTCGGCGTGGCCGCCCTGGATCTGGTGCATCCCGCGGTGCGGAACGGGCCCGCCGCGCGGATGGCCGCTCTCGGCCCGCGGGCGCAGGGCCGCCGCCCAGCGCGCCGCGGGCGCCCGCGGACGCAGGGCCACGCCCGCCGGGCCAGGCGGCAGTGGCGGCCGGGCATCGAAACGCCATGCGCTCCCGCTCCGGCATCGTCATGCGCGCCGCCTGTCGCACGTCGACGGCCCGCCAGCAGCCGCAGGAGACCGCGGGGCCGTCCACCAGCTCGCCGCCGCGCGGATGGGCGCTCTCGGCCCGCGGACGCAGGGCCGCCGCCCACCGCGCAGAGGGCAGAACGCCGAACTGAAACGGCAAGACTCGGCCTTGGGGCCGAGAGTGACGCCGGGCAGCGATCGGGGAAGCCGGCGCGCAGCCCAAGCGCGCGATCGCCGCTCGCCCCAGCGCCGGCATCGTCGTGTGCGCCGCCAGGCGTAGGTCGAGATCGGCCCGCCAGCCGCCGCAGGAGGCCGAGGATCCCGTCCACCGGCTTGCCGCCACGCGGACAGACGCCCTCGTCCCCGCGGTCGCAGGGCCGCCGCCCGCCGCGGCGCGGGCGGGAACGGTAAGACTGGTTCGGCCTGGCGGCCGGCAGTGGCGCCGGAAGCGATCGGAGAAGCCGGCCCTGGAGGCGTACCGCCAGCGGAAACAGAGCGCGGACACATGATCGTCCTGGCGATCTTAATCGTGGTCTCCATCAGCCTGGTGGTCGCCGCGCATTATGGGGCCCTTCACAGATGAGCGGGCATTGAGCGCGCAATGCCAAAAAATCCTATTGCAAAGAAAGAAGGTTATCTACGCGCGCGCGCGTAGGAGTGTCTCTTTTTGTCTGTCGGGATCACCAGACCATAGCCCACGTATCAGGACGTAGGTAGTACAGGTGGAGCAGCACCAGGAGCATTCGCGAACCACCACGCCAACGCCGCGAGAAAGCCAACGCGCCGTACTAGCCAGATGAAGTCCCAAGCCACCACATATTTTTTGGGTCGGCGAAGTGATTCAGCCGCCTCGCCGCTTGGTCCTTACGGCACCCCCGTCAGATGCGGAGATCGTTTTCGGTATCGACGGGAGAACAAAGAAAATCTCTGAGCCGCTTCGAGTCGAAGATTCGCTATCGTTCTAATGCGATTCTGGCGGGAGAAACTCCAGCCCGCTTTTGGCGGCGGCTCCGATTAGCCGCGCCAGTAACTCTTCGGTGAGAAGTGGCGGAC
>JBKQPR010000142.1:0-26304 GCA_052144935.1 Bryobacteraceae bacterium | reverse complement strand
CGGTGAAAGGCCGCATCGTGGGTGGGGCGGGGGCGCACGCACGCCGCATCAAGAAGATCATCGTTAAGCCGTATGCGGGAAAACCGCACGTACGGTTTGAAAGGGGGTTCATGGAAACGGGCTGGTGCTAACGCCGGTACCGCGCCATAATCTACCAATGAGGTTATTCGAAACTTTGATTACGCCCTGGACGTGCTGTGCCATGCCAATAACCCCGCCCGTTCCTTGTCGACCTGATCGAACACCTCGCCCTCCAGAGTTACGCTTCCATTCTTGACGATGATGTGGAGCGATTGCACGGCGCCGAGTTGGTAGCGAACCAGTTGCTCGTTGATGGTGCGAAGAACGGCGTTCCGGATGCGATCGTCACTGATGGAGTCCGGCAGCAGCTCGATGTCGTTCTCCACCTGGTCCACGCCTTCGATCTTCCTCACTGCATTTTCGGCGTCGCGCTTCAGTTCCGGGCGAACGACAGCTCCAATCAACGTTACTTTTGTGCGATCAACACGATATGCGAGCCAGTCGAAAACGGTGTAGCCGCGGACTAGCAAGAGCTCGTGCGGAACCTCCCGAGCGATGTTGTCGATCGCGTGACATGGATGGACCGCCGCCATCAGGACCAACGCAAATGGAAGGTGAGATCTCATTATGGCCTCCCAGTTTAGCCCATTCAATTTGATCATGCAAACGCAACATCGATCTTCAGGCCCAGCGATAGGATCGTGGAACCGAGGGTCGGTCCGGTTTACTTGGGCTTCCCACAGATGCTCTGTGACAAGTGTTGGACAAAAAGTGGATATAAACCGGCCAATGTCTAAAGTGAGGGCTCGCGTTCTGTGACTGAAAGCCGAGGCGTTGGCGTTGCTGCGCCAATGGCATGGCGCGGCGCCTTTACTGCAGCAAGCTGCGAGTTGCTATGGCAGGCAGTTACACCGGCATGCCGAGGCGGTTGCCTATCTGCAGCACCGCGGACTGCGCTCGCCGGTACTGATCGAGCACATGCGCATCGGCTACGCGCCCGGCGGTTGACTGCGCGGTTGGGCCATCCGCTCCCGGCTCTGCGTCAAGCCGGTTTGGTCACTGCCGGCGGCCACGACGCCTTCACGCATCGCGTGGTGTTTCCGCTGGAAGGCAACCTCTACGGCCGCAGCCTGTCGGTTGCGGCGCCACCTCACCGCTTTTTGCCGGGCGCCAAGGGTGGCCTGTACGCTTGGGAGCAAGTCCGGCATTATCCGGAGGTGATTCTGGTCGAGGGTCTGTTCGACTACGCGGTGTTGTGGCAGGCCAGTTTTCACAACGTCACCTGCTCGATGGGAAATCATCTCAACGTGCACCAGTATCGGCAACTGTGCGACCGTCCGCGAACGGTCTATCTGGCCTTTGACGCCGACCCCAACGGCAGCGGCCAACAGGCGGCGCAGGGTCTCTCACAACGTCTCTGGCAACGAGGTATTCCTACTCGTCATGGTCTTGCATTCTTCAGAGGGCATGCGGACAACCAAGTTCTTCGAGGGCGAAGGCCTGGAGAATGTGCGGTCCGAACGATCCGAGCCGGCCTGCCTAAGGGGTATGCCACCCAAAAGTGCGCAATTTGACCCTGCCCCTGATATTTATCTGGCACGGCCGCCGCCGCTCCGCTGGACGCATGGTGCTGAGGACCTTCGCAACGGCCCCTCCGCGCGGATGGGCGCTCTCGGCCCGCGGTCGCGTGGCCGCCGCCCACCGTGCGGCGAGCGGAAACGGCACGACCGGTTCGGCCGGGCGGCCGGCAACGGCGCCGGGCAGCGATCGGAGAAACCGCCGCCGCCGCGCGGCTGGACGCTCCCGGCCCGCAGTCGCAGGGCCGCCGGCAAGACGGGTTCGGCCGGGCGGCCCGCCGTCGCGCCGGGCAGCGATTCGGAGAAGGCGGCGCAGTCGGCCGGTCTTCAAATCCCCAACCGGAGGGCATCGTGAGGCCACGCGGCCTTGCCGGCGCCCAGAGCGTTCTTTTTTTCGCCTTCGTCGCCTCCGGCGCCGCTGCGCGGCTGGACGCTCTCGGCCCGCGGTCGCAGGGCCGCAGCCCACCGCGGAGCGGGCGGCGGGACGCCGGGTTTGGAACGGCGAGACTGGTTCGGCGTGGCGGCCGGGACGGGCACCGGGCACCGATCGGAGAAGCCGGCGCCGCCGGACGAGACCAGCGGTGAGCATCGATCTGGGGCACGCATATTTGGCCGAGCCGGGGGATCCCACAGCAGTGCACCAGCGCCAGTCCCCAGCAAACAGGCTACCGAGCGACAGTGGTCGGCGAACACGAGTGCTACACTTTTTGTCCCGTTTCTGGTAAAAAGGTGAAGCTCTAAGGAACATGGCCAAGCTGTTGGTTCAATTCGTTGTATGCGCTCTTTCGATGCTCGTCACCGTTGTTCTGACAAGCAGTCTACTCCCATCCGTGTTGTACGCACTTCCCAAAGCATTACTGGGGTGCTTCAGGGGCGCCTACTCGTGGAAACTGCCGTTGTTCTATTTCGGATCGATCCTCATATGGACGATCCTCCCAGGAGCTGTCCTGTCGGGGGCCTGCTATTTGCTCCGATGGAAATCGCCGGAGACACTGAAGCTTGTCCGGGACAGTTGGGGCTTCGCCGGCGGAGTCTTCGCTGGCCTGCCACGCGTAGGGGGTCGTCGCTGGGACCGACTCCACCAGGAAGCGATCGCCCATCGCACGGATCGACTCGAAATCGTAACGAGGGGTCTTGCCGTCGGGGCCAAGCTGGAGCTGGACGAAGGCCTGATGCCAGGAGATTCGAGTGAGATAAAATAAGAAGAACTTGCCGATATCTTTCAACGTTGTGGACGTGCGCTCCGCATTCACTGCATACTTCAGGCCATTGGAGTCTCCCTGAACGTTGTCAATGATAGGGTATACCTGCGAAATCCCAACCGCGGCGAAAGACGGGGATCGGCGGAGTAATGCAATCCGTGTGATTATTCGTGATTGCTGCTCCGGGCCGTGGTCCTGAGCGGAACACCGCTGTTCCACAAAGGGAGTGTATATGCGAATCGCGACTCTTTTCCTTTTCCTCTCGGGCGCGCTTCTGATGCCTGCCCAAGAACCCGCCAAAATGAAACAGCGCGTAGTACGCCGTGGAAACGGCCCTTCTCAGGCAGGCTTGACGAGCACCGGTCGGCTCCAGCGCCAGGTGCCGTGCCAACTCAAGCAGATCCTCGGCGTATGCCATCGGTCACACCCACGCTTTGTCCTTGCTTTCAGCCTGTTCGGCCGGGCTGCGGTAACTGAAGTAATGGAGGACGCCCCATTCTTCGAGGGGCCGGAGGCGCTGCTGAATGGTCTCTTCGATTTGGTTGGTGGCCTTCCGCAACTGGTCTCGCTGGCTGGCTCGAGCGGAAAGGACGATTCTGAAGAAGATCGCCTCGTCTCCAGTCCAATCGTACCCAAGGGAGTAGTTCAGACTGACGACATCGGGGCCAAGCGCCGGCACGATTTCTCGGATAGCCTCGTCGAGTTGTGCGTGGTGTGCGAACGCTCTGGCCATCTGCATGACCTCATTATCGCGCATCCGGAAGGCGCCTCCGCTGCCCCCTCCCGCTAATTCCGGCCCCTCCACCCCGTCAATTGGTAGGATGAAAGCGCTAATGGCCGCACCTATGGACCCCGTTCAAGCGTCCGCCGCGGATTTGGAGCGCGTCTTCCGCGAGCACCACGCCATGGTGTTTCGCGCCGCTTACCGCGTCACCGGCAATGCCGGCGACGCCGAAGACGTCCTCCAAAACGTATTCCTGCGGATGATCAAACGCGACCCCTCCGCCGAGCCGGTCGACAATATTGCCAGTTTCCTGCACCGTGCCGCGGTAAACGCCGCGCTGGACCTGATCCGCTCGCGGCAGGCCGCCCGCAGTATTCCGCTAGAGGGCCTGGAGCCGGTGCTGGCCGAATCCGCCCACCGCGGCCCCGACCGCGCCCACGCCGCGGGCGAGATCCGCGAATGGCTGCGCGGCGCCCTGGCGCGCCTCAGCCCGCGCATCGCCGAAATGTTCACCCTGCGTTTCTTCGAAGGCAAGGACAATCCCGAGATCGCGCGCCTGCTGAACACCACTCCCGGCACCGTGGCGGTGACCCTTTCCCGCACCCGCGACCGTCTGGAGAGAGAATACAAAGCTTACCTGGGAGGAGTAGCATGACCCCCGCTGAATTCGAACCCATCGATCCCGTTCTGGAAAATGCCGTGCAAGAGATCCGCAATGAATCCGTAGACCCCATGGTGATTGAAGCCGCCGCCGCCCGCGTGTGGGCGCGCCTGGCCGCTCACGCGGAGGCCCCGCCGGCGGAGCACGCACCCGCGCCCACGGGCCAGATCCGCAACTGCGCCGATTTCCAGGCGCTCCTGCCCGAATACCGCTCGGGCCGCCTGCCCGCCGCCCGCGCTACCCTGGTACAGGACCACCTGCACCAATGCGTGTCCTGCCGCCACGTGTACGAAGGCCGTGTCACCGTGATGCCGGCCCCCCGCCCGGTCCCGGCGCGCCCTTACGGTCACCCGGTCCGCTGGGCCGTGGCCGCGGTCTTGGTAGCTACCGCGGGCGTATCCATCTGGTTCGCCGTCGATCAAAACGGCGTCCGCACCGGCCACCCCGTGGTGGAAGCCGTCAATGGCCAGCTTTACGTCCTCGCCGCCGACGGCATCCACCCTCTGGCCGCCGGACAGGATCTGCCGGATGGCCTGGAAATCCGCACCGCCAAGGACTCCGGCGCTATGCTGCTGCTGCGCGACGGTTCCGAGGTCGAGATGCGCGAGCGCTCCGGGTTCGCCACTTCCGGGACCGCCGGCGATATCACTATTCGCCTGGCCCGCGGCAGCGTTCTGGTGCATGCCGCCAAGCGCCGCAAGGGGCATCTCTACGTGTCCACGGCGGATTGCCGCGTGGCGGTCACGGGCACCATCTTCAGCGTCAGCGCGGGCGTAAAGGGATCGCGCATTTCCGTGGTGGAAGGCGAAGTGCATGTTTCCCAGGACAACCAGGAGAAGATTCTGCACCCCGGCGACCAGGCCGTCACCAGCCCGTACATCGAGCCCGAGTCGGTGAAGGAAGACATCGCCTGGAGCCGCAACCGCGACCAACTTTACAAGGAGCTGGACTCGCTGCGCGCCGGCCTGCAGCAGATTCACCTGCCGGCGCTGCGCTACTCGAGCAGCCTGGTGGGCCATCTGCCGGCCTCCACGGTGTTTTTCGCCAGCATCCCGAACCTCTCCGCTTACCTGGCCGAGGCCCAGACCGTGCTGCATTCCAAGCTCGCCGAAAGCCCCGAGTTGCGCGCCTGGTGGGACAACCGCGGCGCGAACATCGAGCCGGTCATTGAAAAACTGCGCGCCGCCTCCGATTACCTGGGCGACGAAATCGATATCGCCGGTTTCACCGGCGCGGACGGCAAAGTACAGCCGCCCGTGCTGATCGCCGAAATCCGGCGCGACGGATTCGCCGAGTTCCTCCAGAAGAACGCCCCCGCGATGCATGTCCAGACCCGCGGCTCGCTGGTGGTGTTCGGCCCCGTGAAGGAAAGCGTGGAGGCTCTGGCAGCCGCTCTGGATGGCCCCGCCAGCATTCAGGGCACGCCGTTCTACGCGCGCATCCAGGAGTCCTACCGCAACGGCGCCGGCCTGTTGTTGTGCGCCGACCTCTCGCGCCTGGCCGCGCAGCGCATGGCGGGCCTCCGCTACCTCGTGTGTGAGCAGAAGGAAATGGACCAGCAGATGGAGATGTCCGCCTCGCTGGGCTTCGATGGCCCGCGCACCGGCATCGCTTCCTGGCTGGCCGAACCCTCGCCGATGGGATCGCTCGATTACATCTCGCCCGAGGCCACCGTGGTGGCCGCCGCCACCGTGAAGAGCCCGGCCGCCATTTTGGATGAGATGGTCACGCTCCAGCAGCGTTCTCCGGCCGACGCGCAGAAGGTCTTCGAGGACATCCGCCAAGCGACGGGCTTCGATGTCCACGACGATCTGGCTGCCAGCCTGGGCGGCGAGTTTTCGATTTCGCTCGATGGACCCGCTTTCCCCGTTCCGTCCATCAAACTGGTGGCGGAAGTGTACGACCCCACCCGCCTGCAGGCCACCCTGCAGAAGGCGGTCGCGGCCTACAACCAGCGGGCCGCCTTGGCGCCCAACGGGGCCGGCGGCAAGCCGCTGCGTACTTCCCAGGAGACCGTGGAGGGCCGGGTCTATTACATGATCGCCGGCGCCGACCCCAACCCGCTCACTGAGGTCCACTACACCTTCGCGGATGGCTACCTGATCGCCGGCCTCACACGCGCCCTGGTGGCGCACGCGATCCAGGTGAAGACCATGGGAACGTCCATCTCCCACTCGGCGCAGTTTGTGGCCCTGGAGCCGCACGACCGGCACGCCAATTTCTCGCTGGTGGTGTATCAGAATCTCGGCACTACGCTGGCGCCGCTGGCCAACCTGCTGGGCGCGTTTATCCCGCAGGGCCGCCCCGGCCAGGCTAGTGCCATGCAGGGGTTGGCCCACATGAAGCCCCTGTTCATCGCCGCGTATGGCGAACCCGACCGCATCACCGTGGCCGGCAACGGCAACGCGCTGGGCCAGGGTATTTCGAGCCTCGTCGGCGGCAACCTCATGGGGGTGGTCGGCGATGTGCTGCCGCTCGGCCAGTTCCAGGGAACACGCCGCCCGCAGCATGCGTTTATAAATAAGTAATGGACCCGGTAATCGATCTGGATGGCCTGGAGGTGCGCTTCGGTTCGCGCGCCATCCTCAAGCAATTGAAGGCTTCGCTCACGGGCCGCTCCATCGGTCTGCTGGGCCCCAACGGGGCCGGCAAGAGCACCTTGCTCAACACCCTGCTGGGCTTTCACAAGCCGTTCGCGGGCACCGCGCGAATTCTGGGCCGCGATATCCGCACGCACGCGCGCGAAGTGCGCAGCCTGATCGGCTACATGCCGGAAAACGACGCCTTCATTGCTTCGATGACCGGTGTGCACTTCGTCCGGCTGATGGCCGAGCTGGCCGGCCTGCCGCGAGAGCACGCCCTGGAACGCGCCCACGAAGCCTTCTTCTACGTCGGCCTGGGCGAGGTCCGCTACCGCACGCTGGGCACTTACTCGCTGGGCATGAAGCAATCCGCCAAGCTGGCGCAGGCCATCGCCCACGGCCCCAAGCTGCTGTTTCTCGACGAACCCACCAACGGCCTGGACCCGCCCGCGCGCAGCCGCATGATCCAACTCATTCAGGAGATTCGCGACCGCGGCGATCTCCACCTGATCCTCTCCTCGCACCTGCTGCGCGATGTGGAGGAGTGCTGCGACGAGGTGCTCATCCTCAAGGATGGCCGCATCGCCGCGTTCTGCAATCTGGAAGAGGAGCGCCGCTCCAACCGCCGCTTTCTGGAAATCGAAACCCGCGGGGAGCACAACGGCAACTTCCTCGACGCCATCCGGACGCTGGGCTGTGAAACCGCGCCCGGCGTGCAGGGCCGCATCAAGCTGGTGCTGCCCGATGGCCTGGAAGTGCGCCGTCTCTACGAAGTAGCTGCGGCGCAAGACGTGCAGATCCGCCGCCTCAACCACAAGCGCGATTCGCTGGAAGACATCTTTCTCAAAGCCATGGAGACCGCCGATGGCCGTTTATAAAAAGACCTACCGGCCTTACGAAGGCGCTCTCACGGGACGGCTGGCGCGTCTCTGGGTGATCCCGCGCTACGCCTTCGAGGACCTGCACCGCTCGCGCTTCCTCACCCTCTTCTTCCTGGCCAGCTACATCTATCCGCTGATCTGCGCGCTGATCATCTATGTGCAGCACAACGCCAGCGCGCTGGGCCTTCTGGGCGTGCAGGGCGCCAACCGTCTGATCTCCATCAACGTCGTGTTTTTTATGTCGCTGCTGGGCTGGCAGAGCATGCTGGCGCTGTTTCTGGCCTCGTTCATTGGCCCCGGCCAGGTATCGCCCGATCTCGCCAACAACGCCCTCTCGCTGTACCTGGCGCGGCCTTTTTCGCGCGTCGAATACGTGCTCGGCAAAATGTCGGTACTGCTGATTCTGATGTCGCTGATGACCTGGGTGCCCGGCCTGCTGCTCTTCGGCCTGGAAGGCTACCTGGAAGGATGGAGCTGGATGACGGATCATGCGCGCTACGCCTCCGGGATGTTCTTCGGCGCGTGGGTTTGGATCCTCATTCTCGCCCTTCTGGCTCTGGCTCTTTCCGCCTGGGTGAAGTGGAAGCCCGCCGCCGGCGGCCTGATGTTCGGTGTCTTCTTCGTGGCCGCGGGCTTCGGCGTGACCATCAACGGCGTGCAGCGCACCAAGTGGGGCCACCTGTTCAACATCAGCCACCTGATCGGTTCGGTATGGGTGCAGCTCTTCGAGGGCTCGGAGCACACCACCAACGGGGCCGTCTTCTTCCGCGTGCCGGAGGGCCAGGAGCTGCCCCTGTGGTGCTGCTGGATGGCCCTGGGCGCCCTCTGCCTGATCTGCCTCTACATGCTGGCGCGCAAGATCCGCGGCACGGAGGTGGTGCGGTGAGCGGCGATTCGATCGTCTTCGACAATGTCTCGCGCTTCTACGGCGAAGTGCTGGGCATCAACAAGGTGAGCCTCTCGATTCCGCCCGGCATCACCAGCCTGGTCGGACCCAACGGCTCCGGCAAAACCACCCTCATGAACCTGGTCTGCGGGCTGATCCGCCCCACCCAGGGACAGATCTCCGTGCTGGGCGTCTCGCCTACCCACCCCGAACAGCTCTGCCGCATGGTCGGCTACTGCGCCCAGTTCGACGCCTTTCCCAAGGGCCTCACCGGTTACCAGTTCATCTACTCCTTCCTTTTGATGTTCGGATACCTGCCCGCCGAGTGCGACCAACGGACCCGCAACTCGCTCGAACTGGCAGGTCTGATGGACGCCGCCAACCGCCCCGTCGCGGCCTACAGCAAAGGCATGCGCCAGCGCGTCAAACTGGCCCAGGCGATTGCCCACGATCCCACGGTCATCATCCTCGACGAGCCCTTGAACGGCCTCGACCCGCTGGCCCGCGCCGAAGCCATCGCGCTGTTCCGCCAGTGGGGCGACAAGGGCTGCCACGTGCTCGTTTCCAGCCACATTCTGCACGAAGTGGACCGCATCTCCGACCAGGTGGTCCTGCTCAGCCAGGGCTACGTGGTGGCCGAGGGCCAGATCCACAGCGTGCGCAGCGAGGTGAAGGAACAGCCCATGCAGATCCTGGTGCGCTGCGACCGCCCCGCGCTGCTGGCCTCGCGCCTCTTCCTGCAGGACCACGTGGTGGAGGCCAAGATCGCCGCCGACGGCAAGGGCCTGCTGTTGCGCACGCGCGACGCCGATGGCTTCTACCTGCTGCTGAACCGCGTGATTCTGGATTCCGGCCTGGAAGTGGAGTCCGTCGCCCCCGCCGATGACGACGTCAACTCGGTGTATCAATACCTGATCGGCGCCGAAGGAGCCGCACAATGAATTCCACCGGCGCAGTCTCCTCGCCAACTCCACCGGCGGAGCCGCGGGAACACCCCCGCAGCCGCCTCGTCCATTCCACCGTCCTGCGCCAGATCGGCGGCGTGATGCGCCTGGAGCTGAAAAAGACCTTCCTCTCCAAACGCGGCTGGTGGATTTATTTTCTGGCCCTCGGCCCGGTGGCGATCACCATACTGCACTGGCTGCTGGCCTCGCGCTCGCGCGGCGCGGGCAGCCGCCACAGCATCGGCGAGGACAGCATCATCTTCTCCGCCATGTTCCTGTTCTATTACCTGCGCGCCGGCATCTTCTTCGGCTGCATGGGCATTTTCTCGAACCTCTTCCGCGGCGAGATGCTGGAGAAGACCCTCCACTACTACTTTCTCACGCCTCTGCGCCGCGAATTGCTGGTGGCCGGAAAATACCTGGCCGGGCTGATTGTGGCGCTGGCCCTGTTTGGCTCCAGCGTGGCCCTGGCGTTCCTGACCATCGGCGCCCATTTCGGCCCTGCCTGGACCGACTACCTGATGCACGGCCCCGGCCTCGGCCAACTCGGCTCTTACGTATTGGTGACGGCTTTGGCCTGCATCGGCTACGGCTCGGTATTCCTGATGTGCGGCCTGTTCTTCAAGAACCCCATGATCGCCGCCGCGGTAGTGTGGGTATGGGAAAACCTGAACCCCTTCCTCCCCACGCTGCTCAAGAAGATCAGCGTGATTTTCTACCTGAAGAGCCTGTGCCCGGTGGAAGTCCCGGTCCCACCGCCGTTCAACGTGATGGTGGTGGACGCCGACCCCACCCCATTCTGGGTAGCCGTCCCCGGCCTGCTGGCGATTTCGCTCATCTTCCTCATTTACTCTGCCGCCAGCGCCCGCACCACCGAGATCAGCTACGGGGAGTAGGGGGACGCGGGGACGCAGCCTCTTAGGCGGGGTGCCCCGTGGGCCCGCCGAGATTCGTCTCGGCGCGTCGATGTACATTTCCTGCCAATCCCCCTACCGTCGATTGACACACTCCCAATCATTCAGCGAGCGCTGGGCAACTCTAAGTCATTGACAAATTGGATCAGCCCCGATTGGCTGCGGCCGTGCAACTCTGTTCAACGCGATGATCAAGGACACGGCTCACATAATCTTTGGCGCGGAACCGGCCAAAAGTGCGTTTGCCCAACCCTGGCTTTTGGGTCTGGGCGCGATGGTCTATGCAATCAGTTTTGCTCTGCCTGCGGTGGGCGTTACCGCCTACGGCAGCAGCACCGTGAGCGGATGGGATTGTGCGCTGGTGGCGCTCACGTTCGTCATCGGGCCGAATGCATCGTTCAGCTTCCCTCTATTCGCCAGCGGCCTGATCAATCCTATGACGCTCGCCTATCTTGTGCTACGCGTGCTGGGCAAAGGATCGAGAGTGCGCCGCGCGCTCGCCATCGCCACCTTGAGCTTTGTCCCGCTGAGCTGGTATGTGATTGCGCACCAGCTCAGGGTCGAAATCGGCCATTTGGCGTGGGTCGCGGGTCTACTGATGATGATGGCGCCGGAGGCGATAGGAATGGCGAAGGCGTGTTTATGTTAGATCCGCGAGGATTGGCCAAGCTTGGTCCCGGGCCGACGGGGCCGACCGGGGGTGCGCCGGAGTCCAGGGCAAGACTTGTTAAGATGAGAAGCTGTGGAACCTGAGGTGAATAGCGAGGCTCCGGCCGAGACCGGCGTGGCGGAACTTGATCCCACCTGGCGGCGCGTGCTGCTGGCGCGGCATGCCAAGCGTCCGCACTCGCTCGATTACGTCGGGCGGCTGTTCACCGGTTTCCAGGAGATCCACGGCGACCGCCTCTTCGGCGACGATCCGGCGATTGTGTCCGGCATGGCTCAGTTCGAGGGGCGCCCGATCATGCTGGTGGCCGAGGAGAAAGGCCGCAGCACCAAGGAAAAAATCTACCGCAATTTCGGCATGCCCAAGCCCGAGGGATACCGCAAAGCGCTGCGGGCCATGCAAGTGGCGGGGAAGTTCGGGCGGCCGGTGATCACCTTTCTGGATACTCCCGGCGCCTACCCAGGGATCGACGCCGAGGAACGCGGCCAGGCCGAAGCCATCGCCCGCAACCTGCGCGAGATGGCCCGGCTGCCCGTGCCTGTGATCGTGGTGTGCATCGGCGAGGGCGGCAGCGGCGGAGCGCTGGCGCTGGGCGTGGGCAACCTTGTGCTGATGATGGAAAACGCGGTCTACAGCGTGATTTCCCCGGAGAGCTGTGCCAGCATCATCTACCGCGATGCCGGCAAAGCCGAGCAGGCTGCGGCGGCCCTTAGACTGACGGCCGAGGACCTGAAACGGTTTGGGCTGATCGACGAGATCGTTCCGGAGCCCGCCGGCGGGGCGCAAGAGGATCCGGCTGCGGCCGCCGAATATCTCCGCGTGGCCGTCCGCAAGGGCCTTGACTCACTGGCTGGGATGGACGGCGAGCAACTGGTAGACCACCGCTACGCCAAGTTCCGCGTCATGGGCAACTTCTTCGCCTGAGGCGCTAGGGCCGGCGGGGTTGCAATGCCGTGCCGCCCGGCCTTCGCGCTCATCGCCAACCTTGCCGGGTCGCCTGACGGCCCCCCAGCGGCTTCGATGCCGTTCCGCCGGGCGTCCCAGCCCACTTCGGGTGCCGCGCCTCTGGACCCGGCGCCCTCTGAGCCGGTTGCGCGCCACTCCGCCGGGCGTCCTCGACGCCACGTCCAGTGCCGTGCCAGCCCGCAGTGGCTTCGATGCCGTTCCGCCGTGCTCCGCGCCCCCACTTCGGGTGCCGCGGGGTGCCCCCGGGGCCGGCGCCCTCTGAGCCCGGTTGCGCGCCACTCCGCCGGGCGTCCCGACGCCACGTCCAGTGCCGTGCCCAGCCCGCAGTGGCTTCGATGCAATTCCGCCGGTGTTTCCCCGCCTCGACTTCGGGTGCCGCGGGGTGCCCTCTGGACCCGGCGCCCTCTGAGCCGGTTGCACGCCACTCCGCCGGGCGTCCTCGACGCCACGTCCGGCGCCTTACCCGGGGCGTCCTCTGGGCACGGCAGCGTGCCGCCCACCGCGAGGGGCCCGCCTTCGGGGTGCCCTCCGGGCCCGCTAATGTTTACAAGCGTCGAACGTCCCGGGTATCAGACGCCGGGGTGTAGAATAACAATTGAACTCCCGGTGTGTAATTTGCGTCTAAAGCTGTGACAATTAAAAGGGGAGATTGGCCGTTGTGAAGAGTAAGCGGAAGATTATCATTATCTTAGCTGCCTTGCTGGTAGCCGCTATCGGAGTGTACGCCAGCACCGTGTACAGCAAGCGTGGGGTGGTCACGGTGCAGACCGGCAAAGTGGTGCGCCAGGATCTGACCAGCCTGGTCACCGCGTCCGGCGAAATCAAGCCTAAAAACTACATCAATCTCGGCGCCAATGCCATGGGCGATTTGACCGAGATCCTGGTGAAGGAAGGCGACCACGTGCGTAAGGGCCAGTTGCTGGCAAAAATCGAGGATGTCCAGCCGGAGGCCGATGTGAAGGCGCAGGAGGCCAGCGTGCAATCGGCCCAGGCCGATTCCAGCGCCGCGGAGTCCGGCGTCGCGGCCGCGGACGACAATCTGCTTACGATGATGGCCGCGCTGGAGCACGATAAGGCCGACTTGCAGCGCATGAAAGCCGACATGGACCGCGCCGACGCGCTCTACAAAGAGCAGCTCCTGGCCAAGCAGGATTACGAGCTGAAAAAATTCACCTACGATGCCCAGGTCGCGGCCATCCGGGAATCCGAAGCCCGCATCACCCAGGCGCGGGCGCAGAAGGAGCAGCAGGCCGCCTCGCTGAAATCGGCGCAAAAGCGCATCGCCCAGGCCGATGCCACGCTGGTGCGGGTGAACGATATTCTGCACAAGCACAACTCTTACGCCCCGCTGGATGGGGTGGTCACCAATCTGCCCGTGCGCCAGGGGGAATCGGTGGTGCCGGGTTTGCAGAACCAGACCGGCACGATCATCATGACCATTGCCGACATGTCCCTGATCACGGCCGAGGTGAAGGTGGATGAGACCGACATCGTCAACGTCAAGCTGGGGCAGATCGGCGATGTGACCATCGACGCCATTCCCAACAAGACATTCAAAGGCCACGTCACCGAGATCGGCAACACGGCCATTCTGCGCTCCACCGGCCTGGCGGCTTCGCAAAGCGCGATTTCCAGCCAGGAGGCCAAGGATTTCAAGGTGGTGATCGCGCTGGACGATCCGCCCGACGAAATCCGGCCGGGGCTTTCCTGCACTGCCAAAGTCACGACCGCGACGCGGCAGAATGTGCTGACCATCCCGATCCAGGCGCTCACCGTGCGGCAGAAGGGCGATCTGGAGGTCAAGCCGGCGGGAACCGGCTCCGCGACGCAGGCCGCCACCAAGTCCGACCCGGCGGCCGAGAAGGCCAAAAAGGAAGAGTTGCAGGGCGTCTTCGTCATCAGCGGTGAGAAAGTCGTATTCCGCAAGGTGGAGACCGGGATCACCGGCGCGACCGACATCGAAGTGCTCAGCGGGCTTAAGGATGGCGACCAGATCGTCACGGGCACATACCAGGTAATCCGCACCATCCGCAACGAGACCGCGGTGAAGGTGGACAACACGCCTCCCGTGGTGAAGCCGGCATCCTAAGATACGAGAAAGACACGAGAACCCAACCCATGGCAGCCGTGGCAGAGAGTGAACTGATTCAACGCGGGGAGCAGCTCAAGCGGGATGGTATCGTCATCCGCACCTACAACCTGTGGAAAACCTACGTGATGGGCGACCAAGAGATCCACGCCGTCTCGGGAGTGGATATCGAGATCAAGCGCGGAGAGTACGTGGCCATCATGGGGCCCTCGGGGTCGGGAAAGTCCACGCTGATGAACCTGATCGGTTGCCTGGACACGCCTTCGAGCGGGCAGTATTACATCAACGGAAACCTGGTGAGCGAGATGAGCGACGACGAACTGGCGCGCATCCGCAATAAAGAGATCGGGTTCGTGTTCCAGACCTTCAACCTGCTGCCGCGCGCCACTTCGCTGCACAACGTGGAACTACCGCTGATCTACGCCGGCATTTCGTCCGTCAAGCGGTTGGAGATGGCCAAGCTGGCGATGAAGGCGGTCGACCTGGAGCAGCGTATGTACCACAAGCCCAACGAGCTTTCCGGCGGCCAGCGGCAGCGCGTGGCGGTGGCGCGGGCGCTGGTGAACAACCCTTCGATTCTGCTGGCCGACGAGCCCACCGGCAACCTGGACTCGGTCACGGGCAACGAGATCATGGCGCTGTTCGAGAAGCTGTACCAGCAGGGCAACACCATCGTGCTGGTGACCCACGAGCACGATATCGCGCTGCACGCGCACCGCGTCATCCACGTCCGCGACGGCAAGGTGGAGAAGGACGAGCGCCTTAGATAGGCCGGCTCGCAGTAGGCCGGCGCGCAATAGGCCGGCGCGCGAGGCGCCACTTCCCGGCAATCTCCCAACTTGTGGAAATCTGTAGGCGAGCCTCCCGAATTCGGAAGGAACGGCAGTTTTTATTCTATTAGAATCAGTTGTTTAAGCTTGGCACCACACTTGCAACATGAAAGTTAAGGATCTTTGGATAGAGAGTTTTCCGCTTTGGTGTGTTGCCTTCCTGAGCACCGTCTCACCGCGATGGTTCCATCTGCCATCGCGGGATTTTTTTTGCTCTGCTACACTAGACGTAGTTCCTAGACATTTCCATACATGAGGAGACTCTACGCTCGTTGGATCGACGGCTGGGAGCGTAAGCTCGCCACTCGGGATACGAATCGGGTGGTGCGGCCTTTCGATTGGGGCGCGGAATGGCTGAACAGCCTCCAATTTCCACCCTGCTCCGCTGAAGTCAATGGGAACGGCGCAGCCTGCGTTTCGCGGTTTATCGACGAAGCGCTGGCCGATTCCGACCGTTTCTACTCCTATCCGCCGGTCGCCGATTACCGGCTGAGGGAGGACGGAATTGCGTCCGCTCGATCACGCCCGGCGCGACTGACCTTCACCAGCCCGGTCCGGTCGCCCTATCCCGAAAATAATACCGTGCATGCGCTGTGGTTCCGGGCTGCCAAGGACCGCGGCAGGGCGATCGTGGTGCTGCCTCAATGGAATTCCGGACCGGATGGCCACGTGGGTTTGGCGAAGCTCCTGAACCGCTTCGGAATCAGCGCCTTACGGATGACCATGGCGTACCACGCGGAGCGCAAGCCGGCGGGGTTCGAGCGCGCCGATTATCACGTTTCGAGCAATGTCGGGCGCACCATCCACGCCTGCCGGCAGTCGATTCTCGACACGCGCGCGTGCCTGGACTGGCTGGAGCGGCAGGGTTACCGCCGTCTCGGTATCCTGGGCACCAGCCTGGGATCGTGCGTGGCTTGCATCGCCGCGGCTCACGATGCCCGCGTGCAGGTGGGAGTCTTCAACCACGTGTCAATGTATTTTTCGGACGTGGTCTGGACGGGGCTTTCGACCGGGAACGTGCGTCAGGGCTTCGAGGGGCGGGTGAGCCAGGATGAACTGCGCCATTATTGGTCGGTCATCAGTCCGGCCAGCTACCTGAAACGATTCCAGGGACGGGAGATGCGCAACCTGTTGGTCTGGGCGCGTCACGACAGCTCCTTTCTGCCGGTGTATTCGAAGCAGGTGCTGGACGCCTTCCGCGAGTTGCGTCTACCTCATCAGGTGTTTACCTTGCCCTGCGGGCATTACACTACCGGACAATTCCCCTTCAACCTTATGGATGGGCTCGCGATGTGCCGGTTTGCCGCCCGGTACGTGTAACCGGACCACCACAGCTTGTAACTGGACCACTACAGCTTGGGAGGGTAGAATGGAAGAACCCCATTTGGCGGCGTTTTCTATGGTTTTTCATATTGACAAGGCCAGCGGGGTCATGAGAGCATGAAGCTATCACTGGAAAAGGAGGTGGTCCAGCATAATGGAAAGTAACCAACGACCGCGAGAGGTGGCCGACTGTTAAAGTTGCGCCTCTAACGTAGCCGACGCCCGTCCCAGTGGCGGGGTCACGTTCCTGTGGACCGGCTGCCTCACGCGTCAGCTCAAGCCTCAGGCTTCATTCAAGGCTACCTACCCCCGTGGCTCGCAAGGGTCACGGGGGTTCGTGTTTTCTGATATACTGATAGATTCGAAAGGAATTCCCGCCACAAATGAAGGAAGGTATTCACCCCGTTTACAAAGAGGTCAACGTGATCTGCGCGTGTGGCCACACCTTCAAGACGCGTTCCACGCACAAGGGCGATATCCGTGTGGAAATCTGCTCCTCGTGCCACCCGTTCTTCACCGGCAAGCAGAAGCTGATCGATACGGCTGGCCGCGTGGACCGCTTCGAGAGGAAGTACAAGGCCACCCGCGGCGCCAAGAAAGCGCAGCCGGTCGCGTAAGCCTCGTCCAAACACAAAGAGGGCCGGACCCCTTGGTCCGGCCCTCAGCTATTTCTAGTGGGCACCGCCAAGCCCGGCTGCAGCCGCGTGCGGTCCCACGCCTTACTTCCGATCGCTCTTGTCGCCCTTGTGGCGAGCTTTCCGTTCGGCATCGTGCTTGGCGCGAAGTTGGTCGAAAAGAGCCACTTGGCCGGGACGCAGCATCGCTTTGATTTCCTCGGTCTGCTTGTCCCGGGCAGCTTGGCTTTCGCCGTTCCAGCGCTGGTGCATCTCGTTGAATTGCTCGCGAGTATGGTCGTAGATCGTCTCAAGCTGTTTGACCTGCTGGTCGTCCAGCTTGACTTCGGCCCGCATTTCAGCAACCAAATGCTTGCGCACGTCCTCGGGATTTCTGTCCGGCCGGGGAGCCACATTCGGGCCGAGGCTGAGGACCGTGCTGGTCATATACAGCCGGTTCGCTACGGCACCGACTAAGGCCCCGCTCAAAAACACGAGAACTACGGAGAGCAGCGCGGAGGATCTGGATTTGACCATGGGGCCGCTCACCGGGCGGGATCGGAAAGGTCGACCCGCACTGTGCCAACGATCTCCGGGGTTTCGACGGGGTTGGCTTCCGCCAGCGCCTCAATGTAGGTCTGAGCGGTGTAGCTGGAAGTCTGCCGGGGAGTATACGCATAGACCCCCATCGCGATCGACAGCGCCACGGCTGCCGGGACCAGCGCACTCGCCAGCCGCCGGAAAGAGAACGCAAAACTCTGGCGAGCCTCTATCCTCTGCCACAAGTCAGGCATGAAGTTGGTACTTTCCTGCGGTGTGTGGCAGACATTCCGGTACGCCCGGAACAGGGCATCCAGTCTTTCTTCGTCTCCGCGCATTGGAGCCATATCGAACCTTTTCAACCTCTACCGGCCTTCGCCGGTTCCCTCTCGTTTCCCAAAAGCTTTCAGAACCCGTTGCCGGGCCCTGAATAAACGCACCTTAAGAGCATTTTCGTTGACCTTGTAAATCTTTTCAAGTTCCTTCAACGAAAGTCCCTCGACTTCCTTCAACATCAGCAGGATCCGATCCGCCTCGGAGACCGCCCCGAGGAGCGAATCCACCGATTCACGAATCTTTTTCTGATGCTGATCTTCCAACTCCGCTTTGCCGCCCGCCATGGCGTCGGCCATCATGACCTGCTGCTCGGACAGGTCCGACATGCGGAACTCCTGGCGGCGCCGCTGCTTGCGCAGGTAATCGTAAGCCGCGTTCACCGTCAGGCGGTATAGCCAGGGTTCAAAGACCTCCGCCGTCCGCAACTGGTCGAGAGAGAAATAAAGCCGCAAAAAGACTTCCTGCGCGACATCCTCGACATCTTCCGGACGGGCGATCAAACGGGTGATCGTCCCCAAAATCCGTTTCCGGTACGCCAGCACGATTTCGTTGAACGCCGCGCTGTCGCCTGCTTGCGCGCGCCGAATCAGTTCAAACTCTACCAGCATGCCTCACCGTAAGTGCCCGGCATGCGGGAATCCGCTTGGCTCCGTCTGGATAGGCGTACCGCCACGTACACAGGTTACAAATACCCACTCTGGAAGGCAAAAGCGGCCATGAGCGGCCCGCGAATCCGTCCGCTTGGATTATCATTCGTTAACCTCTATTATTCTAGAACTGATCGGCGCGCGTCTCCGAATTGGCCCAGCGAAAAAGACGGAGCGCCCGCAAGAACTGTCCTTTCGCAAGACCGAAGCCATCCCACACCCTGAAAGTGTGCCCTTTCACAAACGCAAGGTTCGCAATCGTACACCCCCGCGCTTGGGCGGCTTGTCATTTACTTCCCTCAAACGGAAACTCAAATTAGGAGGGGGATTCCCTGCGGTCAATTCTCTGCGCGATCTTTATATATGTTGAAAATAAAGGACTTATACGCAGAGCAGCGCACCACCAAGGCCTGGCCGAAAATGGCCGCGGCCACCCAATCGCCTGAATCGCGGAGCGTGTTCGAGCGGTGCCTGGAACAGACCTCGCAGTCAGGTCGAACGCCCGAGCAGACTTTCCAAGATCTGGATGCATCCCCCAAGGGCCGGAGATGCAAGGGCATGGAAGGCGTCATCGGCGAAGAGGGAAGACCTGCTGGGCAAACACGTTCCACCGGTTGCTTGCGATGCCGGCGTGACCGCCTCGGCCAGGCGCGCGGAGCATTACGAAATCGCGGCCTGTGGTATGGTCCGCGCCACCGCCCGGCGCCGCGGCTACGAAGATCGGGCCAGGCCGGCGAACGAGGACCCGCAGGAAGAGGAGGGGCGAAGACCGCCAGGTACAGGGATTAGTCCGGGAAAGTCTGGAAAGTCAGGAGGATCGATTAACATGTGCGACTATTCGTTGATGGCCGTTCCGAACCGGCTGGCCAAAGAGGGTGAGAACCTGGTGGCACACCGGTTTCCCACGGGATCTCTAGGGCTGGCCTCACCCGACCAGTTGAAACCGGCGGCAGCGCCTAAACCTCCCGCCACGCGTGGGTTTTGGCGCGCCGTGCAGGAGTTTCTCAACCCGTCCAGGAGCAAGCCGGTCTGCGCGGTGTGCATCCCACCGGGGGCGAAGCTGCGATTGCAGGACATTCCGATGCGGCTCCAGCATGAATTCGGAGTTGGCCCGGTAGAGAACGTGACGTTCACGCAGATCAGCGCGGCCGCGCACAGCTACCGGGACGCGGTACGCTTCCGGAATGGCCGTGAAATCCGCCTGCAGGAGCTGCGAGAAGGGCAGCGCGTGCGGGTGTTGGATTTGTCGGACGCCGAGGATCTCAACCTGGAGCGTCTGCGGGAAGAGCGCGCCGAATTCGCCTATCGCAGGTAAGCCGGTTCGCCAACCTGGGGCTTCAACGCCGCCGGATTGCGCGGCGCCCGCGGCAGCGGTTCAAGAGTTGTCGCCGACCATGGCGCCCAAGCGGGCGGCGGTGTCCTTGAGGGACTCCGATTGTGCCTTCAACTGCTGGGCTGTGGCGGCGCTCTCTTGCGCCGCAGCGGCGGTGCTCTGCGTCACCTTGTCCATCTGGCCGATGGCACGGGAGACCTCCTGGATTCCGCGGCTCTGCTCCTGGCTGCCGAGGTTCACTGCGTCGATCAGTTCTTTGACTTTCATGGACTCCGCCGCGATGGCTTGGACAGCCTCGGCTACGTGATCCACCTTGGCCTTTCCGTCGCCGGATTTGGCAATCGATTCCTCGATCAGCCCAGCAGTGTCCCTGGCCGCTTGAGCGCAGCGTTGCGCCAGATTGCGAACTTCGCCGGCCACCACGGCAAAACCCATACCGGCCTCACCGGCGCGGGCCGCTTCCACAGCGGCGTTCAGAGCCAGAATATTCGTCTGGAAAGCGATTTCGTCGATCACCCGGATGATTTTCGAGACCTTCTGGCTCTGTGTGTTGATCTCTCCCATCGCTCCTACCATCCGATCGAGCCACTCGGCGGCCTCGACGAACTTTTGTTGCGACTGCATCACCAGGTCCGCCGCCGACCGCGAATGGCTGCTATTCCTATGAGCCAGCGCGTCCATTTGCGTGCTGGATGCGGAGGTCTCCTCAAGCGAGGCCGCCTGCTCGGAGGCGCCCTGCGCCAAAGATTGGCTGGCGGAGGTCACCTGACCGGCCGACGCGGCCACCTGGTCCGCCTCCCGGCGCACCTCCATTACGCCCTGGCGTAGCGCCCCAATGACCCTTCGGATGCTCCAAAGCACCAGTCCCGCCACCAGCAGGTTCAAGGCAACCAGCGCCAAAGCCGACCAGCGGCTTCCCGAGATGTTACTTTGCGCCTGCCGGTTGGCAACCATCAGAGCATCCCGCTCCCGTTGCGATAAGAGCTTGGAAGCCTTATCGACCTGCTCGAGGATTGGGAGGATCCGATCCCGCAATAGGGCGTGGGCCTCCTCGAATCGCCCGCTCTGGGCCAGCCGCAGATACTCACGGTTGCCGGCCAACCAGGCAGCCGCTCCCTGGTCTACGGCGGCGAGTTCCCCGCGCGCCGCATCCTCTTCGACCAGCCGGTGCAATTGGCTGGTTTGGCGCCCGATGTCCGAGCCCACGGCGTCCAGCGCCTGGATGCTCTCCTCTACAGGCGCAGGCGTATGGCAGGATGAGCAGGGCACGCCGCCCGTCTGGGTGGCTCGCGTATTGTGGCGCTCCATATCGGCAATGGCATAGGCCATCTGCTGCTGGAGAGACTTGCTCTTGAGTTCCTGGAAGCCATCCCGCGCCCTGGCCACCAGATCCAACTTTTGCGCGGTCACGTTGACCGCCGTGTCCAGCGAATTGCCAAGCCTGGCAATCGCCGCGAAAGAGGAAAAACCCAGCAATGCCGCGGAAACCACCAGGGCGGCGACTCCGAGCGTCAACTTTTTCCCGATTGTCAACCTTCCCTGCATTCACTTTTCCTCATGTCCGGCTGTTCCATCCGCCTCTTCCGCGACAGGATGGCGGCTGGGCACCCGGCTGCGCCAGCAAGCAACCCGGGGCGATTAGAGCCGGACGTTGGCAGGCGATGCGCGCTCCGAGCCCGCCAGCCCTACCGCAAGCTCTACATCACCTATCGGCCGTCTCGCAGGAAAACTGTAGGGCATGGCGCCGGAGATCTTCTACAACTGGACTTGCAGGGGGCGGCCATCGAACACAACCTCCCGCGACACCGCCTCACCGGCCACATGCACCATCAGATCCCTCTTGGCCGGCGGCAGCATTTTCGAGCCGTTGGCCAGGCGCAGCGTCAAGCGCCGCTGGCGGTCGTTCCAGGCCAGGCTCACGCGCATAAACTCACCCTGGCGGTAATCGAAGGTCTCTCCATCGTCTTCATACAGTGAGAAGCTTCCATCGGCGCCGGGGTGCACCCACAGAACCAGCGGCCCTTCCACCTTCTCGCCGGTATACTGCCGCACGGGACCCATGGGAATCACCGCGCCGGCGCGCACGTAGAGAGGGATGGTCTCCAGATCGACGGGGCGCTCGATCGAGCGGCCGCCCTGCAACTTCTCGCGGGTCCAGAAGTCGTACCAGACACCCCGCGGAAGATATAGCAGACGCGTTACGGCGCCTTTGTCGAGCACCGGGGCCACCAGAATGTCGCGCCCGTAAAGGTACTCGAGGCTTTGCGACACGGCTGCGAGGTCATGCGGATCGTGGAACCAGAGCGAGCGAATGACCGGCAGGCCGGTCTCGCAGGTCTCTTTCACCGCAGAGTAAAGATAAGGCATCAACTGGTAGCGCAACTCCAGGTATTTCTTGCAGACCGGCTCGATTGCCGGGTTGTGGAGCACGCCCGCATCGGGGTGGTAAGTGGGGGTTTCCGGCACGCCGATCTCCCCGGCTGTCCAGCCCCAGGGCAGGTGCAGCCGCCAGTCCCGGCCGTGGGAGCGGAATAGCGGCGTGAAGGCCGCGAACTGGAACCAGCGGACGTAAAGCTCGCCGGTGTACTCGGCGGTGGGAACGAAGCCGCCGATATCCGTGCCCCAGAAGGGGATGCCGCTCAGCCCGGCATTGATCCCGACCTCGACATGGGTCTGGAGGGTTTCCCACGTGGATTGCACGTCGCCCGACCAGAGGAAGGCCGCGAACCTCTGCATCCCGGCGTATCCATTGCGGTGCAGGGCGTAGACCCGCTGGTTGGGCCGGTACAGTTGGTGGCCCTCGAAGTACATGCGGTTGCGCGCCAGGCGCGAGGGCGCGTCCAGGCCGTCGCCCTGGTCGGGCCACCAGCCATCCACGCCGAGGTCGAAGAGCGGCTTGTGCGCCGGCCAGTAGCAACTCACCTGGCGGTCGGGCGGCCAGCGGCCGTCGGGGGTACGGCCGGCGGGCAATCGAGCGGCGGTGCATGGGTCGCTGACGGTCCCGGTCAGACGGCGGCCCTCGAGCACTACATGCAGCACCACGTGGAAATGCTCGTCGTGCAACTGGCGGATGGCTGCGGCGGGATCGGGGAACGCTTTCTCGTTCCAGGTGTACTCGCCGTTGTGGGTGTTCCAGCCGTTGGGGCAGAAATCGGTGCCCAGGTAGATCATGGCGTCGCAGGGCAGCTTCTTTTCGCGAAACGTGCGGGCCTCCTGCAGGATTTCCTCGGGCGGGCCGAGCGTCCTGTGGGACTGCTGATACCCAAACGACCACAGAGGCGCCATCTCCGGAAGGCCCGTAATGCGGGCGTACTCGGCCATTATGGCGGCCGGTTCCGCGGCTCCGATGACGAACACGTCGATCGGCAGGGCTGCCTGGGGGCTGGGCTGAACTTCCCCGGTATTGCCGGTGAGGTCGAAGGCGCCCAGCGGCTGGTGTACGAACAAAGCCCAGCCGGCGGTCCCGATGGCGAACTGGATGGGCACCTTTCCGCCATTGGTGGCCAGCCGGTAGCCGCCCTGGCCGCTGCCCATGCGGTCCAGGCTGCCACGCCGATTGAATTGCGGGCCGCCCTGGCCCAGACCGAGCACTGGCGCGGGCTCCGGTCCCAACTGGAAGCTCAAGCGGCCGGTTGCGGCATCGCACGCCAGTTCCTGCACCAGGCGGCGGCCGCCCCGGATGCGAAAGGCCAATGGATCGGCGGAAAGCCGCACGGTCAGATCCCCGCATCTTACGCTGCGCGGCGCGGGGAGAGCGCGCAGCCGCGCGGCAGGCGGTCCCCAGTCTTCCTTGACCAGGGCGCCATCGGAGGGGATAGGCTGCGGCTGGCCGTTTTCGAGCGGCTGAATGGCGATCCGGACGGTCACCGGGCTGGCGGCGGTCAGGGTTACCTCCACCGGACGGCCGGCGATCCGGAGAGCGCCGGGCTGGGCGCCTTCTTGCCCTGGCGCGGATGGGGCATTGAGCAGGGATCCGGCGCCGGCCGCGGCCACGCGGCGCAGGGCTTGTCTGCGGGTCATGCGGTTCCTCGAAGGGCTATTCGGAGACCCATCTGCACAACGTCTCGGAGAGCATCTCCATCTTCACCGGCTTGCAGATATAGTCGTCCATGCCGGCGGCGGTGCAGCGCTCGCGGGCCCCGTCCAGCGCTTCGGCGGTCATGGCGATGATCACACTCTGCCGGAGTTGGCCTTCCAGCAGACGAATCTCGCGGGCCGCTTCGTAGCCGTCCATCTCCGGCATCTGGCAGTCCATCAAAACCAGGCTGTAGGGCGTCTGGCGGAACATCTCGACAGCCTGGCGGCCGTTCTCCGCCAGATCGGGGCGCAACCCCAGGCGCTGCAGCATCAGGGTGGCCACGCGCTGGTTCACCAGGTTGTCTTCCACCAGCAGTACGCGCAGCGCGCGGAAGCGGGGCAGCGGCCACTCCGCCCGAGGCGCGGGCGAGGCCAGCCGCAGGGACTTGGACCGGCTGAGCAGCAGCGCATTGAGCAATTGCGACTGGCGCACGGGCTTCACCAGACAGGCATCCACAGCGATGCCTTCCATGCCCTTCACTTCGTTCGAATGGCCCACCGAGGTGAGCATAATGAGCTGGGCGGCGGCAAAAGCGGGATCCGTCCGGATGGCCCGAGCCAGCATCGCTCCGTCCATCCCCGGCATCTGGTAGTCCAGCAGGACGAAATCGAAAGACCGGCTTTGCCGCTGCGCTTCCCGCATGGCGCCAAGGGCGGTTTCCGGCGCCGAGACGCTCTCGTGCAGCATGCCCCAACTCGCCACTTGCTCGCGCAGCACGCGCAGGTTGATTTCGTTGTCGTCCACCAGCAGGATGCGCAGCCCGCGGAGATCGTCCGCCAGTGGCGGAAGCTCATGGGGGTCGGCATCCAACGGCAGCGGAAGGGTGAACCAGAAAGTGGATCCCCGGCCCTCGCAGCTCTCCACACCGACCATTCCGCCCATCAACTCCACCAGTTGCTTGGAGATGGCCAGCCCCAGCCCGGTGCCGCCGTAGCGCCGGGTGGCCGATCCATCCACCTGGCTGAATTTTTCGAAGAGGCGCCCGATCTTGTCGGCGGGAATCCCTACCCCGCTATCCTCGACGGCGATGCGCATGCGGGCTGTGACGGCGGTTTGTGTCTCGCACTGCACGGTCACCACTATGCTGCCGGCCGGCGTGAACTTGATGGCGTTGCCCACCAGGTTGGTGAGCACCTGGCGGATGCGCCCGGCATCGCCCACAAAGCGGCGGGGCGCCGTGGACGGATATTCCAGCACCAGGTCGAGCTTCTGCTCCTCCGCCCGGGGCGCCAACATCTCGTTCACCTCTTCGGCCAGCAGGCGAAGATCCAGGGGAAACGACTCGATCCGCAGCTTGGCGGCTTCGATCTTCGAGAAATCCAGAATGTCGTTGATCACGCTGAGGAGGGCTTCTCCGGAGCTGCGCACGGTCTCCGCGTATTCCCGCTGGCCGGGAGCCAGATCGGTATCCAGCAGCAGACCCGTCATGCCGATGATGCCGTTGAGCGGCGTGCGGATTTCGTGGCTCATGTTGGCCAGAAACTGGCTCTTCAATTCGGCCGCCTGGCGCGCTTCGCCGAGGGCGCGATCCAGCTCCCGGTTCTTGAGCTGCAACTCGGCGGAGAAAGCCTTGAGCCGTTCCTCGGCCTGTCTCTTCTCGGTCACGTTGAGCATAGCGGTGCGAATGCCCACGGTCTTGCCGTGCTCGTCGAGGATCGGTTTTTCGTGGACTTCCAGCAGCAGATCGATTCCGTCGCGGCGCGCGTAAGGCCGCTCGTAGGGAACCAGGCGCTCATTGCCGGTGAGCTTTTCGGCCACTCGTTTGCGGCTCAGCTCGCGCTGGCCGGGAGCCACCACCTCCCAGGCCCATTTGCCGATCAGTTCCTCGGGCTTGAAACCCAGCAGGTCGCACTCGGCGCGATTGACGCGGCGGATGATTCCCTGGCCGTCGATCTCGTGATAGGCCACCGGAGCATCGTCAAAGAGCTGGCGGAAGCGCTCCTGGCTTTCCCGCATGGCCCTCTCGGCCCGGCGGCGCAAAGTCACGTCGGTGAAGAGCACGGCGACCGGCGCGCCGGCTTCCGTGCCCAGCGCCCACGCAGTAACTTCCACCTCCACCGACTGGCCATCCAGCCGCACCAGCACTTCATCCAGCGGCGGAGCGGCTTCCTGGGACTCGTTCAAGCGCCGTATGCGCTGCTCCACGATGGGCCGAAGCGCGGGATGGATGAACTCCAGCATGGGTTTGCCGACGATTTGAGAGGCCTCCGCGGCGCCCAGAAGAGCCAGGCAGGGAAGGTTGAGAAACCGGACGATCCCAGCCTGTTGGACCAACATGGGCACCGGAGCCTGGCCGAAAGACGCCTCGAATTGGGTTCGTTCCTGGGAATCGACCGGCATTATCTATCTAGCGGGAAATCAATGTAAGCCTTTTCGACTCAGGCTCAGTATAACCCACTGGCTGTTGCGGATGCGCCGGCCGATCGATGGAATTGTAGGAGTGGAAGCAGTTTCGCGGAGGGCGCGGAGCGGGGCCCAGAGGGCGCCCC
>JBKQPR010000141.1:0-5909 GCA_052144935.1 Bryobacteraceae bacterium | reverse complement strand
TGAAAGTTGGATTGGTCATTGGAAATAACCTGATCCAGTGTTTCAAAGGGGCCTCGCGCCACGCCAGGGGGGTCCGGCGCAAGGCCGGAACGCAGAAGATTACCGCTCAGCGGTTTAGTTCAACGGCCCCCGGCCCGCCGGGGCGTTTGCAGGGAAGGGGCTTCATTCCCGGAGCGAAGAACGGGTGAAGATCCTCCTGCTCGCCCGGTGCGACCAGAAGGCTCACAGCGGCCGGCCTTCATTTTTTCTCTTGACGCACATTAGATCATATTGTATAAATATAGAGGATAATTGAGCAAGATGGAATTCGAACTCAGGATACGCGCAGCGACGGTTAACGAGCTTAGGCGGATCATCGACGCGCTCTCGGATTTGCCCGCCGGCTCTCTTTCAATCAGCGGACGGGCGCCAGCACTCGAAGACGAGCCGGAGGACGAAGCCTCCGAAGAAGCATCTTCACAAAACTCCGGCTCTACCCGTGAGCGCGGGTTCCGGATCTTCGTGGGCTGGGCCGGAAAGCATCACTTGAATGTGCGACGGTCGGGCACTGGTGAAAGTGGCACTTTCATCGTGCACGACGGGGCCGGGGAGTGGCCCGTCGAGGTCGTCTGCTCGAGGCGCCCGCGCATTAGCCTTCGAAAGGGGTGGGCGGAACCGAAGAACCTGGTCATCGCGTACGTGTGGGTCGACGACGAGTTGGTATCGCTCATGCGCTACCAGGAGGTGGCCGAGTTGCTCGAAGGCGCGGCGTTCACTAATGAGGGGTTCTACACAAAGCCGCTCTCGCCGAGCCGAACGCAGGACTTGACGCGATTTCGAGATCGGCTAGATGTATTTGAGTTAGCCGCGGTGGACACTCTTATGGAGACCGGCGCCTTCAGCGATGAGGAGGAAGCTCTCGATTACGCTCGGGAGAACCCGTTCCCTGGCCAACCAAGGACCCGAACTCGATGACGTCAGAGCATGCGCGGCTCCGGATGCAGCAGCGTGGGATTCCGCCGCTCGTCCTCACCTGGCTTCTGGACTTTGGTCAGAAACGCCATGACCACAAGGGCGGCGTAGTCCATTATTTCGATAAGCGATCCCGACGAGACTTGGAGCGGAGTGTCGGCAGGGGCATCGTCCGCCGGTTATCCGAGTATATGGACAGCTATGCTGTTTCTTCGGTGCAGGACGATGTAGTTGTGACTGTCGGCCACCGTTATAAGCGCCTCAGTGACGGTTAGGCGCGATCTGGCGATCAGGAGCGATCGCGCGAGCCGACCCGGCGGCTGTGTGCGCGGCCCCGAACTTCGCCGAACATTTGGCGCGACGACCCGGCCGAAATTCAGGTGGTGGTGCTTTAGCGTGGATATGGCCTACTGGCAGCCGATCCGCCCCCACTTGTCCTTCGCCTTGCCGTCAGCGACGGTTTGCCATTGCATGTTGGACGGGGAGTCGGCCCCGCCGCACGCCAGCGCTTTCACATGGTCCACTACATATCCGGGACAGGCTCCGGTTGATTTGCCCGTGGCGGGGCACGGCTGCTCCCGCATGAACTCGCGTCGCGCGGCTGCTGAGCGGGCTATGCGGCCCGTGGAGGCGTCCCGGTCGCACGTGGTGCACCGGTGGGTGGTGGCGGGGCGGTGATCCCGCTTTTCGGTCCGTGGCTGGGTCCTGTCGGCTGCTACGGCCGAGTGATCGGCGGAAGGCGAGATTTACTTTAGGGGCAAGGCGCCGATTTTTGTCAACCGACCTTTCGGGCACCGGCCGGTACATGGCCCGCGCCCGGTCACGGGAGGCATGCTAAATTCGTGGTTGACCATTACCGTGGCAGCGGGCCCGTGGAGCGGTCCGGCGGGAGGCGCGAATGAAGGTGGAGGAAGCGTACACGGACATCTTGCAGAACATCGAATTCGCCATTGTGACTGCTTTCCGCCAAGACCGTACGATCCTGGACCAGGATGCCCAGGACGCTGTCAAAGCGCTCGTCCGCCGTTACGAGGCAGAGTTGGAGTCGCACGCTCCCCCGAACGCTCCTCTTTCCTCCCGCGCCCGGAAGATCTACGATTCCACCGAACCCATGTGCGAATGGATCCTCGGCCGCCCGGCCCCATCCCTACCGCTGCCGCCGGAAAAGCCCCGCGTCTCGACCGGCGTACTGGTCGCCTGCCTGAAGCGTATCCGAAAATCGATCGAGTTTTGGAACAAGAAAGGCGGCCGCCAGGGTTATTTCAACTATGTCACTCAGTATGTAAAGTGAAGCCCCGTGCCGCAGAATGCCAGTAAGTTGGAAAGCCGCATGGTCCAGGCGGCCGAAGCCGCTTTGGAGAACCAGAAGTTTGTCTCCCCGATTGACGTGCTGCTGGGCATGGGCCGACTGACGCCGTCCCACATCGAGCAGTGGCGGCACGGACGGATCGATTACCTCGAACAGTTAGTCCAGGGCAACCTTCACAAGATTGCGGACATTCTGCACACCTTCCGCCAGTGGGCGCTGGCCAAGGGCCTGCAGCCCAGCGAAACCCGCTACATGCGCCATGGACACGGCGGAAACCAGGAGCTGCGCTTCAGCGCCAGCGGCAACCCCGAAATGGAACGGCTCTACCGCACCCACTACATATCTCGCGAGCTTTCCGCGGCCAAGCGCCAGAAACTGGAAGAGAAATCCAGCCGTCCGCCGCAGCCGGTGGTCTTCGACAATCTGCGCCGGTCGCAATGCAGCGAGTGCGGGGTGAAAATCGACAAGGGCGAGTTCCTATATATGGACGCCGGCCAGCCATTGTGCCTGGCCTGCGGGGGCTTCGGCGACCTGGAGTTTCTTCCCGCCGGCGACACCGCCCTGACGCGCCGCGCCGGAAGGTACGGCACCCGCAGTGCCGTGGTGGTCCGCTTCAGCCGCTCGCGGGGACGCTATGAACGGCAAGGCCTGCTGGTAGAGCCGGAGGCGCTGGAGAAGGCCGAGCAGGAGTGCGCCGGGGATGCCGCCCAGCGCGCCCAGGCGCGGGTCCGCAACGCCGCCGCCCGCCAGAAGCAGGATCGCGACTTGGCCGCCCGCATGGCCGATCGCATCCGGCAGCTTTTCCCGCGCTGCCCGCCCGAAGAGGCCCGCGCCATGGCGCTTCACACGGCCCAGCGCGGCAGCGGGCGGATTGGCCGGACCGCGGCCGGCCAGGCCCTCGACGACCGTGCCTTACGGCTTGCCGTGGTGGCCGCCATCCGCCATCGCCATACCAGTTACGACGAGCTGCTGACCGGCGGCCTGGACCGCGGCCTCGCCCGCCAGCGCGTCGAAGCCCGGGTGGAACAAGTCCTGGCAGCCTGGGGACCGGGCCCAGAACCGGGCCCGGAGGGCCCCTCCGACGGCACCCCGCCGCCCGAGTGAACGGACCGGCCCACTCGTGGCTTTGGTGGCCCAGTTGAGTGCCGACGGACGGCACCCCGCCGCCCGAGTGGGCGGACCGGCCGACTTGTGGCTCCACTGCCGCCGCGCGACAGAGCTTCCGCCAAGTATTTTCCAGATCCTGGGCGGGTAATCTGGAAGCGCTGCGCGAAAATGGACTCGGAAAACCGCATTGACGTGGCGCCGCCGTACCGGCGATGCAGTGCGGCACGTCGCGAGTAAGGGCGGTGGGCAACCGAGTGTGCTTCGTGACGGCGCGGACGCCAGTTGCGCCGGCTGGAATGAGAGCATAGTGAGGTTCGCGGTTCTGCCGCCATGCCGCCCACAAACGAGATTTCGTGGCCCAGCCACAACGGTGGTTGCGATATCATCAGAGACCGCGGCGGCATCATGAAGAACGAGACCGCATTCGAAATGTCGGCGTCCCAGGTGCGATTTGGCCCCGGCGTCACCCGCGAAGTGGGAATGGACGTGGCCGACCTCGGGGCTCGCGGCGCGCTGGTCCTGACCGATCCACGTCTGTCCCGCATGAGCCCGGTCCTCACCGTCCTTCAGTCTCTGGAGGATCACGGCATTCCGTTCACCCTCTATGATCGCGTTCGCATCGAGCCCACCGACGAGTCATTTCAGGACGCCATCGCCTTCGCGCGCCGGGGTTCCTACGACGCATTTGTAGCCGTCGGCGGCGGCTCGACCATCGACACGGCCAAGGCTGTGAACCTCTACACCACGTATCCGCCAGCCGACTTTTTGGATTACGTGAACCCGCCTATCGGCAAAGGGCTGCCGGTGCCCGGCCCGCTGAAGCCCCTGATCGCCATTCCCACGACTGCCGGCACGGGCAGTGAAACCACCGGCGTCGCGATCTTCGATCTGAGCCGCATGCACGCCAAGACGGGGATCGCCAGCCGGCGCCTGAAGCCGTTGCTCGGGCTGCTCGATCCGGAGAACACCCGCAGCCTGCCGCCGCAGGTGGCCGCCTCGACCGGGCTGGACGTTCTCAGCCATGCCATCGAGTCCTACACGGCGCTGCGGTTCGACAAGCGTCCTCACCCGGAGCGGCCCGCTTTGCGTCCGGCCTACCAAGGATCCAACCCCATCAGCGACGTTTGGTCGATCGAGGCCCTGCGCATGGTTTCACGGTACCTGGTCCGGGCGGTGGAAGATCCGGCGGATGAGGAAGCACGCGCCCAAATGTTGCTGGCGGCAACCTATGCCGGAATCGGGTTCGGCAACGCCGGTGTCCACCTGCCACACGGCATGTCCTATCCGGTCTCGGGAATGGTCCGGGACTACTATGCCGAAGGCTATCCCCGCGATCATGCGCTGCTCCCCCACGGCTTCTCGGTCATTCTGAATGCGCCGGCGGTATTCCGCTTCACCTCCCCGGCCTGCCCACAGCGTCACCTGGAGGCCGCCGCGGCGCTCGGGGCGGACGTCGCGCGCTGCCGGCCGGAGGACGCCGGAAAGGTCCTGGCCGACCGTATCCTTTGGTTCATGCGGAGGCTGAAAACGCCGAACGGGTTGCAGGAGGCCGGTTACACCGCTTCCGACATTCCCCGGCTGGTGGAAGGGACCCTGCCGCAACACCGGGTGACCAAGCTGTCGCCTCGCCCGGCGGGAAGTGAGGAATTGAGCTCCCTCTTCGAAGCCGCCCTCACTGGCTGGTGAAGCGGCGCGCGCGGCCGGCATAGCGCGCCACAAGGAGCTCCGGTGGCCGCAGGTTGGATTCTGGCGTTGAGTTTGAAGCTGACCACAAAAGAGGAGCGGGTCGGCTCGCGATGCGGCGTGGTCCGATGGAACGCTCGCAGACCTGCGGATGGGGCGCATGGTGGCGCGTTCGACGGCCGGCCGATGCGTTCCTTTTTCCTTCCGGGAATCCAGCGTTGCCGCTCGACATGGGCAACCTGTGGGGGGCGCGCGTTCGCGCCGCGGCAGCCCCTGGCGGCGCGTAAACAGTCAACGGAAGCTGTCAGCGTGAAGCGCTCGGCGGGCTTAATGGAGTAAACGGAGTAACGATTGAAAACTCGGTGGCGCGGAAACTCAAGAAAACATGGAGCGGGAGACGGGGATCGAACCCGCGACCAACAGCTTGGAAGGCTGAGACTCTACCACTGAGTTACTCCCGCTGCTCCTTTGTATTCTAGCAGCGCCGGCCCCTTCGTGCTTAAATGAGGGAGGGCGCCCGCGCCTCCTCCATGTCCGACATCCCGCTGGTCAACGCGCTGCTCTATGCCGGGCTTGGCCTGGTGCTCTTCCTGGCCGCCTTTGCGGTGGTGCGGAAGCTGATCCCGCTGGACCTTTGGAAGGAAATCGGCCAGGAGCGCAATGTGGCCGCCGCCATCGTGGCCGGGGCCGCCATCCTGGGCCTGTCCTGGATCATCGCCGCCACGCTGCATTGGGTGCTTAACCGTTTTGGGGATTCCTGGCCGAAACCGCTCCCTTGCTCGCCAACGGCGAGTGACGGTCGCGGCTCAGCTGGACCCCCGGCGGGGCCGGATGGAGCAGCGTGAGACCGCCCCCGGAA
>JBKQPR010000140.1:0-23140 GCA_052144935.1 Bryobacteraceae bacterium | reverse complement strand
TACTGAGTTTCACCTCCATCTGGAAGAAAAGGCTCAACTTCTCCCGCCTGGACCCTGCCGCCCGTTTTTGGCCGGTAAACAATTCACAAACTTCGCCTTCCGCGAAGCCCTTTCCCTTCTATCACCTGCGAGCGCCGCCCGCCGGCCGGCGCCGTCTCCCATGCTACACGTCGGATGAGGAACCTTGACATGCCTCATAATGAAACATCCCCAAAGCAGCTCACTGCAAACCGTGCTAACGCCGCTCGTTCGACCGGCCCACGCACCCCCGAAGGAAATACATGACACTACAGCTATATATCACATTATAAATATTTTATAGAATGCCGTTGCTTTCAGGTGCCATTATGGGTAACATATCTCCATGCCCAAGTCCAACCTCAAGCTCTTCCGGCGGCACGAGAAGCAATGTAGCGGCGCGTACCCCAAGGAGTACCGCATCTATGAATGGATGACCGAAACCCAGAAGGGCAAGACCTCGGTCAAAGACTGCTCCTGCTCGATCTACTCGGAAGGCACGCTAGTCAACCGCAATGGCTCCAAAACCTATATCCGGCCGCGGAGCACAGGGCAACGCACATGGACCGCCGCGGAAGCGGTAAAGCAAGACTGGCTAGCTTGGGGCAGCACGACCAGGCCGCCAGACAGATCAGAGGCGCCTGCGGAGCCCGGAGCACTGTCGACCGTTTCAACGGCAACGCGCACGTTTCTCTCCTTCAAGAAAGCTCAACTCGACACGGGCGAGATCCTGCCGCCCCGCTATGCCGCGGTGAAGAGCTTTCTCGATCTTCGACTCGTTCCGTTCGCCACCGTCACCAAAGGCCTACAGTTCGTTCAAGAGCTGGATAACGAGGACGTGTGGAAGGAATTCATCCGGTCTTGGAAATGCCTCGACGACCGGAAGCCGATTAGGCCCGCCACACTACGCTGGAATATCGGAATGCTCCGGGAGTTCCTCTCGTTCTGCGTCCGCAAAGAGTGGCTGTCCGACAACTACGCCTCGAAGGAGTATGGCGTCGTGAAGTCTCTGGTCATCGAACCGAAAGAGCCGTTCACCGAAGCCGAGCTGTCGTACATCTATCGTGCCGCAGCCGAGATCCGGGAAGGCACAGGCTCAATGGTCGGATCGGGCGAGAAGCGGGCGAAAGAACTCCAAGCGTTTATCCTTACGATGCGGTACACCGGGCTGAGAATCTCGGATGTGACCCGCATGGAGGTCAGTCAACTACAGCCGTTCCACTTTGCCGGGTACTCCTACGCAATCTGGTGCAATCCCAAAAAAACGCGGCGGATGAAGAAAGAGAACTTCGTTCACATTCCAATTCCGGACGAGCTTTCTCAGCGTCTCTCTGAACTCGCCAAGACTCCGAAGCAGGGTAAGTATTTTTTCCTGCCGGGCAGCGGTCTGCTGAAAACCGGGTGCCAAGAGTGGCGAGACAGAATCAAGGTCGCATTCAATCGGGCCGAAGAATTGATGCAGCAAGACCGCATTCCCGAGAAAAGCGGCACTCATTTCGGAGCGACGTCAGAAACGTGGGAGAAGCCGATACCGCACAAGTTCCGGCATACCTTCGCGGCGACCTTGTTGCAGGGCGGCGCATCCGTCAGGCTGGTTGGGCAATGGCTCGGCGACACGGAGGAAACGGTCCGGTTGCACTACGCCAAATTTTGTCGAGAAGAACAACAGCAGGCGGCAGAGATCTTCGCCGCGGCCATGCGGAACTATAGGGACCGACTACCCGCGGTTCAACCGGATCGGCTCAGGCTGGTCAGGTAGCAAGTAGCTTGCCAACCTGTGGCCTGTGCCTTAGCAGGCATTAGCTGGCACGACGCATGACAATATCGGTCAACCACTGGGTGTAAAGCGTCTCTGTCACTACCAATTTCGTTCGGATCCGAAAGCACCCCAACCTGCCCTGGAACTCACGGCGGACTGTAGAATCGCTCAGGCCGTGCCGCTCTGCAATCTCCCGGATCGTTAGCGTCTTCTCACCGTGCTTGAGCGCGTCTACGATGCAGCGGACGTTGGCCAGTTGTGCCGGTGAGCTAATCGGTCGTGGCGCTGGTGAAGTTTGTGACGCTGACGGCGCTGGTGGCGCGATCTGGAGCCCACGCCGCAAAGCCGCATCGATCTTCGCTTTAATTCTTTGATTGACCACGTATTACACCCGACGCCCGACTGCACTGCTCGATCACGTTCTGGGGCGCCACACATAGCGCATACTGCTTGCGGTGAAGCCTCTTGACGGCATCCGCCGCTGTTCGACTTGCCGGGTGACTGCGTTGTGCGGCGCGAACCAGAATGTTCGTGTCCATGAGGATCCGCATCTACCGCCGATGCGGATACATGCTCTCGCGGCTCAACGCCTCATCGGGAAGTGGCGGTGTGTCCGGGAAACTCGCAATCCAAGCGTCAAACTCGCGTTCCCACTCTTCCGCCGAAAGAACGGCCGGGGCCGCTTCGTCTCGCCGGGTCTCCAAACGCCGTCGGATGGCCGCAATGCCCATGTCCACCACGTCATCGGCATTCGCGATGAGACCAGCCTGAATCGCCTGCCCGACTATTTGCTCCTGTTCCGGCTTGAGTTGAACCGTCATGTCGCCCTCAATCCTATTCTCTCAATAATGCAACCATACGTGTTTCTCCGCGCCCGGTCAACACGCCTTAGGTCCGGTGGCGTAGCGTATGGACCGGGCGCCCCCATATAGGTGTTCCGCCGCGGGGGTGAAACGAGCAAACCGGCGGGCAGGCCGAGGACCTCGTGTGTGCGGCGGCTGCCTGAGGGGAGGGCGCTGTGGTCCTCGCCGCGACGATGCACCTTAGGGTTAAGCGACGGTCTGCGGGCGACCGGCGTCGTCCATGCCCTTGAGCATCATTCGCCCCTTAGCGTTACTCTGAAGCTTCATGCCGCTGATTCCCGCTTCCGCCCTCAGACGCTTTGCCGAACAGATTTTACTCGCCGCCGGCGTGCCTCCGCACAAGGCCGCGCTGGTCGCCACCACGCTGGTGGCCACTAACCTGCGCGGAGTGGATTCGCACGGGATCCAGCTTCTCTCCTTTTACGTGGAGCAGTTGCTGGCCGGAGAGATGGACGCGCACACCGATGGGCAGGTAGTGTCGGAGAGCGGCTCGTGCCTGCTCTACGATGGGCAGAACGGGATCGGCCAGTGGGTGGCCGAGACCTGCTGCGGGCACGCCGTGCGAATCGCCAAAGCCCAGGGCATGGCGATGGTGGTGGCGCGCGAATCGAATCATTTTGGGGCCGCCAACTGGTGGGCGCAGAAGATGCGGGATGCGGGGCAGATCGGTATCGTGATGTGCAACGCTTCGCCGATCGTCCCGCCGTGGCAGGGGCGCCAGGGGCGGCTGGGCACCAACCCGATCTGCGTGGCGCTGCCCGGTCCCTGGCTGCTGGACATGGCCACCACCACGGTGGCGGCGGGCAAAGTCTTCAAAGCCATGATCAACGGCCAGGCGGAGATTCCGGCGGGATGGGCGTTTGACGCGCGGGGCGTTCCGACGACCAATACGCAGGAGGCCTACAAGGGGATGTTGATGCCCCTGGGCGGCTACAAAGGCAGCGGGCTAGCCATGATGGTGGAGATTCTGTGCGGGGCGCTGGGCGGGGGCGCGATGGCCAACCAGGTGGGCGGCATCCGCTTCCGCGGCAAGACCGTGCGGGTGAGCCAGACCTTTCTGGCGATTGACATCGCGCGCTTTATGCCGCTCGAGGAGTTCACGGAGCGCGTGGAATGGCTGGTCAACCTGATGAAGTCGACGCCCGCGGCGCCGGGCTACGAGGACGTGCTGGTGGCGGGCGATCCGGAGTGGCGCACGGAGGCCCGGCGCTTGAGCGAGGGCATTCCGATCCCCGACGGCAACTGGGAGACGCTGGTAAAGACGGCCGGACGGGTGAAGGTGGAGGTTCCGGCGGTATGAGGGGAGTGGCGATCAACGTTCACCGCGGAGACACGGAGATAACGGAGGAAACGCGGAGAAGACCTAACAGAGGAAGAGTTTCTCCGCGTTTTCTCTGTGTTCTCCGCGTCTCCGTGGTGAACGGAGTCCGTTACCCTACTAGCCTAACCCAGGCCGGAGTGGCGTTTGAAGATGAGCGGCATGTTTTGCGAGAAGGCCGAGCGCGCCAGCACCATGTCGCAACCGGCTTCCTGCGCCTGCATTTTGAGCTCGCCCTGCACGTGCGACAGATAGCCGATCAGGCTGATGCCGCGCGTGTCGGCGCTGCCCTTCAGTTTGCCGATCAGCGTCAGGGGACTGACGGCCTCGTAGTTCAAATCGAAAATGATGAGCGACGGCCGCGACTGCGCCTTATCCATGACCTCATTGGCGTCCTTGACAAACTCCAGGGACAGGCCGGCGCGTTTGGCCGCCTCAATCAGCTTGGACGAGAAGAACAGATCGCTGACTACAGCCAGAATTCTCTTCGGTTCCTGCTTTTGCATAGAACTGTACGAATGTAAGTTTTTCCTTGTCTCTGAACAGGGAGGCGGGCATTTCGATCTTATCATGAAAACCGGGCGGGGCGGGTTCCGTGGGCAGCCAATCATGGCTGCAGCCGGGCCCAGGGGGCACCCCAGGGGGCACCCCCAGCCGGCGAGCCGCCTGAAAGGCGTCCCCAGAGGGGACCCCAGGGCAGGATGGCCCACCCCACGGGCTACAGCAAATCTTCCCGGTTGCGCTCGGCCAGCGTCTTGAGCACCTCGCCGACTCGTTGCGCCTGGCCGCGCGCGGCAACCAATAGCGCGTCGGGGGTGTCCACCACGATCAGGTCCCGCACTCCCACGAGCGCCACCAATTTTCCCCGCGCATCCACGAAGTTGTTGTGGGCGTCCAGGCAGACCGTGTCCAGGGCAACCACGTTTCCGCACTTGTCGCGCGGCAGCAGCTCGTAGACGGCGTTCCAGCTTCCCACATCGTTCCAGCCGAAATCCGCGGCGGCCACGCCGCTCACGCGCTTGGATTTCTCGAGCACCGCGTAGTCGATCGAGATGTTTTCGCAGAGCGGAAATACGCGCTTCAGCTCGGCGGCAAAGGCCCGCGACCCAAAGCGTGGCAGCGACGCCAGCAGCGTGGCGGTCTTCGGCAGATGCGCGCGCAGCTCCTCCAGCAGCACGTCCGCGCGCCAGAAGAACATGCCCGAATTCCAGTAGAAATTGCCCGCCGCCAGGTATCGCCTGGCCTTCGCCAGCACGGGCTTTTCGTGGAACCGCCGCACCGGGACGGGCTGTTTGGTCCCGGCTTGGGTGCCGGGGGGAAACTCGATGTAGCCGTAGCCGGTCTCGGCCCAACGCGGCGGGATCCCCACCACCATCAGGCGGCCGGTCGCGGCGCCCTTCAGCGCCACCCGCAGCACGCCGCGGAATGCCCCGGGGTTGCCCACCACATGGTCCGAAGGGAACACCCCCATCACCGCGTCCTTATGGACCGAGTGCACCACGTGCGCCGCGAGGCCGATCGCCGGCGCCGTGTTGCGCTGCACGGGCTCGGCCAGAATCTGGGCTTTGGGAATCTCCGGCAACTGCTTGACGATGATGTCCCGCAAATGATGGTTGGTCAACACCCACATCCGCTCGGGCGCAATCAGCGTTTTCAGCCGCTCCACGGTCGCCTGGATCAGCGAACCCTCGCCCACCACGTTGAGCACCTGCTTGGCGGAGCGCTTGCGGCTGCGCGGCCAGAATCGCGTGCCCCGGCCGCCGGCCAGGATCAGCCCATGAAAATGCGGATTCATGGTTATTGGAGAGGATAGCCGCGAATCAGGTGGAAGGTTCGCCCCCACCGCGTCTTAGTGGGAAAGTGCGTCACCAGGTCGCGCACATGGTCCAGCGTCAGCGAAGGGCTGACCAGCGCGTCGGTGGGCGCATCAAACGACCAGTAGATCACCACCGGCTTGCCGATGATATTCTCCCGCGGCACGAAGCCCCAGTAACGGCTGTCGAGCGACGAATCGCGATTGTCTCCCATGGCGAAGATATACCCCGGCGGCACCACCACATCCCCGTTGGCCACGTGGTTCAGCAGCATATCCATGGCGGCCGGCGCCACGTGGCCGTTCGGCTCGCTCGGAAAGTTATCGCGGTATGAGTCCACATACCCGGTCTTATGGTACACATACGGCTCATCCGGGAACTTACCGTTCAGCTCCAGTTTCTTATTCACTACGCGGATGCGGTCGCCGGGGACGCCGATGGCCCGTTTCACGAAGGTCTGCCGGATGTCCACGGGGTATCGGAATACGATGATATCCCCGCGCTTCACCTCGCGGTAAGGCAGCAGCAGCCGCGACGCCGGTCCCGCGGGCGCATAGGCCAGCTTATCCACCAGCAGATGATCCCCTACCAGCAGGGTGTCTTCCATCGACCCGGTGGGAATCACAAAGGCCTGCACCAGATTGCTGGTGCCGAATAACAGGAGGATGATGGTGACGGTCCACTCGGCGATGAATCCGCGCTCGGTAGGCGCCGGCTGCGGTTCGGGCGCTTCCCCACGTTCCTCGTCCGCGACCGCCAGGTTGTCTTGATCCACAGATCTCCATTCTAGCGGAATCCCCGCGATCCTGTTTTGGGATTGCCGAGGCTGATCGATTGAGTTCCCCCGCTGCCGTTGCCATCCCCCGGACGATACTGCCGCTCGCCGCCGGCGCTCGATTATGCTGGTGTCCTGCTGCACGGTTTTGGGCGCGGCCGCCCAGATCCTCATGAAACTGGGGATGGAGCGCTTCACCCCCAGCCTGCCGGCCATCGTCACGAATCTCCCTCTGATGGGGGGATACGCGCTATACGGCGTCAACACCCTGCTGCTGGTGGTGGCGTTGCGCGATGGCGAGCTTTCCATGCTCTACCCCATCATCGCCCTCACCTACGTGTGGGTGACGTTGCTCTCCTACACGCTGCTGCACGAGCCGCCCAACCTGTACAAGAACATCGGGATCTCGACCATCGTGGTGGGCGTGGCCGTGCTGGGACGCGGAGGGCGCGAGTGAATCCGGTGCTGCTGCGTTCGATGCTGCTGGTCTTCGCCGCGTCGGTGGTCGGCTCGTTCGGGGCGGTGTTCCTCAAATTCGGGCCCGCCACGGTGGGCCGATCGCTGGTTACCCTCGTCAACCGCAACCTGATTCTGGGAGTGGCTCTCTACCTGGGATCGTCGGTCTTCTATGCCCTGGGCCTCAAGGGAGGCCAGGTCTCGGTGCTCTACCCGATGGTCTCGCTGGGCTATATCTGGACCATGGTGTGGTCCCGCATCTTCTTCAAGGAAACGTTTACGAAGCAGAAATGCTGGGGCTGGGGCTGGGGCTGCTGGGAGTGGTGTTTGTGGGGTTGGGGAGCTCGTAGGCGCCCGCCGATCACGCCGCCTCCGTTGGCTGTGAGTGAATCAGCTCAGTTCCGAGCTTCGGTGCCCGTCATGCGGTAGAAGAAAGCCTCGACTTCGCGGTGGTCCTAGACCTAGAAGCTCGGTGGGCAACTCGGGGCACTAGGCTAGGGTCTAGGCGGCATTCGTTCGCCGGCCGATGGGGCGAAAATCCCAACGCTATGGGGACCGACCAATTCTTCGGCCCCGTTCGATAGTTGGACCTGTGCGCCGGAAGAATAGGCATGCTTCAACAATTCGAGGTAGTGAGGTGCGTGACCATTCAGGGCTTGAATGGCATACGAATTTGCAAGAATCGAAACCAGTGGAATGTTGGCCTGCGGCTCCTGATGCAAGCGGTCACTTTCTCGAACGTCTTTCCAGATCCTGCTGACGTTCTTGACCTTGCATCCTGTCATTTGATTGGGGACCGCGAAGCTCGAGAAAACCGTAAGCTCATCGTTCACCCGACTCGCATACGAAGGGACATCGGAGATGTAATAGAAAATGCAGTCGCCTCGACGCGAGTACCAACCCCTGGCCCGAAATTCTCCGATATGCAGGTCGTCTACACCGACCAGAACGGCCGTGGGCGCTTCAACGCGAGATGTGAATCGCTCCGAGGCGCCATCCGGCACAGACGGATCGCTGGGGTCCGCCTGGACCCAGTCCCAATCGAAAACATAACCCTGCGCATCAGCATACACCACAAAAACAAATCCGTTGAGACTTTGGTTTAGAGGTTGAGCATCGTTGCCATAGGCCCGCTTGGGGATCCCACAGTATGCCAGTCCTTCCGTCAATTGCCCTTCCCGTCGCAAACCGCGGAAGACCGCCGCGGGAGCTTGGACGACGCGAGTGGCACATTTCAACAAAGCGTGCACACAGTATGCGGGTGTGCCGCCTTGCACGGCGGCCCGCTCTTCATCTGCAAGACGCAGAACGGATGGGGATTCCGCCATAATCTGTTGCAGCCTGGTTTGATCAGCGCTCCAGGTTGATTGATCGCCTAAAAGGAACAGGATCTCTGCCTCGGAGGCGAAACGTCCTCGATAGTCCTTCCCCCCGGCTGTCACCCGGCCGATTCCATTGACGGCGGTTAAGAACGCCTTCACCTTATCAACCGAATCGCGGCTAAAGTGGATCGTTTGGCCGGCGCCCTTCACCTCGGCCTCTGCTGCCTTAAGCGAGACCTCGTAGCCGTGCGCCACAATCTCACGAACTTTGTGCGCCAATGCGCTCAGCTCAGAAAGGGGGTAGGCAGCCGATTCCTCAATCCGTTCTGTCGCCAGGCGAAAGAAGAGATCAGGGTCTTTGGAGTAAACTTGGAGCAAGCTCTCGAGGGTTCCGTCAAGGTCCATCGCTTGGAGACCCGCCAATCGTGTTGATTGCATTTCAGCCATCGTACTCTATTTTCGTTCCGACTCTTCCTTAGGTGTCCCACCCCAGCGCGGCAAGGACATCCTCTTCCGAGATTTCCTCCCCTATTCCCATAAGACCATAGTCTGCCTCGGATTTGTCGTGCAAGTAGGTAAAGTCGAGCGCATGTTCTTTTAAATTCAAGGGTTTAGTAGCGCTGGGATCAAAATATTCACTCGGAATCGTTATGTCCGTATGGTAGTGCCCGAAATAGACGCGTTCATTAAAGGCGGCCATCTCCCGTAGCGCTGCGGCTCGAAGGCTCTCAGGTAAAGCACAAGATGCATCGCGATCGGCGAGACGTGTGCCTGGCAGTTTTCCTTTTGATGCGCGATGGATAGTTCGCATCGCAAAAAGCAGCGCAAAATCCACAAGGTGGTCCGCAGGCTCAATCTTCGCGAGCGCTGGCCGCTTTGGCACTTCGGATTCTAAGCGTGCACGCGTCATATGCCCGACTGAATTCATCGAGAACGCTATACCTCCGGGTATCCGGTGGTCGTGCCACCATCTCTGATCGCCCTGGGCACCAAAGAAATTTACGCCTACTCGCCAGACCCGGTGCTCCTTAAGGCCTGGCCGGTCAATCTCCAGTGATAAGGAGTCCAAGAAAATGCAATCCATCGCCGGTTCGTCAGAAAGGTAAATCCCGCAAAGGCGCATAGCCAAGTCGCGAAGCACCGGTCCAGGACGAGCATTTGCGACGGCGGAAGATATGAGCGCAATAACGAAGGCATGCTGCTTCCCAAGCAGACCGTTCCTCCGCCACACCCTTCTGCTCTGGTGAATGATGTCTCTGACATGCTCCTCTCCCCTTAACACGTCGGCTTCTGTCAGTATGCAATAGGCAATCTGTTCCTTAGGCCGCCATCCTTCCAAACAGGCAAGGCTGCGATTCCTTCAGCCAGTCCGCTAAGACTTCGGCTCGCCGATCCCGTGATCTCAACGGGTCGAAGAGGACAGCGTGTGCATTCGCCACGTCTTGAGAAAATGGCTGCGAAGTCCGCCATGGATCTGGCTCTAGCTCATCAAAAAGATCTAAGAGTTTTTCAGCCACGAAAGAGATTTGATTCTATCGTCCCCTTTCCGCCAAATCAACTCGCGAGTCCCGGCCCGATGTCACCGGATTTCTGCCGTCAACATGTCAGGGCCTGATTGTGCGCGCCAAGAGGCGGATAGGGCAAGAAGAATAGTGTGCCCGCTGACCAGATTTCCACAGTTTTTCACGTCTGATTTTCATCTACTTCGGCAGGACTTGCTGTGGGAGAGCTGTGTATAAACCATCGCTGACCCGGGATGTTTGTACGCTTGGCCGGGCGTAGCCGAACATGCAATCCGGCAATCCGGATTGTCAGCTTGACTGTTTCGATTGGATACCTGGCGCCACCATACGGAGCGGCATCCAAATCGCTTGTTGCGCTCGAGCGATCGATCCTTGTCCACTGGGAAAGCAGACGGTGCCGCCGCCCTATTGGGAGACGGGCGACACATAGTGCGACCTCACCCTGCGCGCGGCCGCCTTCCCGACCACGGCGGCCAACTGGTCCTCGGTGGCCGCGCGGACCAGCTCCGAACTGCCAAACTCCTTCAGCAGTTTCTGCACCGTCCTGGCCCCCACGCCCTCGATAGCGTCCAGCTCGCTAGTAAGTTGGCGGGCGTTGCGGCGGGAGCGATGAAAGGTGACCGCGAAGCGGTGGGCTTCGTCGCGGATCGACTGGATCAGGTGCAGGATCGGTGAGAAGCGGTCGAGCGCCAGCGGTTCGTCTTCCTGGCCGTACACGTAGACGATCTCCTCGCGCTTGGCGATCGAGGCCAGCGGCTGATCGCTGATGCCGAGGGCTTCCAGGGCGCTGGCGGCGGCGTGCAACTGGCCCAGGCCGCCATCGATCAGCACCAGCCCGGGCATCGGCAGCTTCTCCTCCTGCAGCCGCGCATAACGGCGCGTCACCACTTCGCGCATGCTGGCGAAATCGTCGTTGCCGATCACCGTGCGGATGATGAACTTGCGGTAATCCGCTTTCTTCATGCGCCCCTCTTCCCACACCACCATGCTGGCTACTTTGTCGGTGCCCTGGATGTGGGAGATGTCGAAGCACTCGATGCGCGCAGGCGCCGACGGCAGGTTGAGGCTGTCCTGCAAAGCTTCCTGAATGGCGCGCGAGGAGGGCTTGAGCACGCGGAAGCGGGCGTCGAAACTGTGCCTGGCATTGGTTTCCACAAGACCCATGAGCGCCTTCTTCTGGCCCCTCTGGGGCGTGCGGATCTCCACTTTGCGGCTGCGCTTTTCCGAGAGCAGCTCTTCAAGGGCTTCGCGGTCCTCAAACTCCACCGGGACGTGGATCTCGCCGGGAATGTATTGCTGATCGAGGTAAATCTGTTTGAGCAGAGAGCTGAAAAACTGCGCCTCGTCGAACTCGGGCTGGTCTTCCCAGAAAAACTCGCGGCGGTCCACGATCTGGCCATTGCGCAGATGGAAGAGGTTGAGAGCCACCAGGGGCGGCTCGGCGTAGCAGGCGAAGATATCGGTATCGTCGCCCTTGGCGGCGGCCATCTTCTGGCGCTCTTCCATCTCCTCGACGGTGGCCAGCAAATCGCGCAGCGAGGCGGCCTCTTCGAAGCGCATCTCCTCGGAGGCGGCCTCCATGCGGGCCCGCAGTCCGCGGGCGAGGTCGCCGTGGCGGCCCTCCAGAAACAGGCGCACATCGCGTACGGCGGCCGAATAAGCCTCGTCGGTGGTGAGACCCTCGACGCACGGTCCCAGGCAGCGGTGAATGTGGTATTGCAGGCAGGGCTTGGGATGAAAGCGCGTGAGATCCACTTTGCAGGAAGGCACCAGAAAGTGGCGGTGGATAAAGTGGACCAGGCGGTGCGCCAGGTTAGCGGGAAAGAAAGGTCCGTAGTAAGTGGCGCCATCTTTACGCAGGCGGCGAGTTACATAGACGCGCGGGTAGCGCTCACTGGTGAGCTTCACGTAGGGGTAGGTCTTGTCGTCGCGGAGCAGGATATTGAAGCGCGGCTTGTACTGCTTGATGAGGTTGTTTTCGAGAGCCAGGGCCTCTTTCTCGTTATCCACCAGGATGTAGTCGACGTCGTGGGCTTCGGAGATGAGCGTGCCGGTCTTGGTGTCCGCCAGGCGATCCTCGTTGAAATAGCTGCGCACGCGGGCGCGCAGGCTCTTGGCTTTGCCGACATAGATCACCCGGCCGCCGGCATCCTTGTAAAGGTACACGCCAGGCGACTGCGGGAGTTGCGGGACCTTATCGCGAAGTTCCATGGGCGGGGGCTTGCTTCAATTATAACGTGGGGCATGCTTTAGCTCTGCTTTAGCTTGCCCATCCGGCACTTGGCGCGGCCGAAGGCCCGGCGCAAGCCGGCGGGGCTGCGGAACGATTTCCCCGTCGCGCGCGACGCTGGTAAAATCGGAATATGCTCCGTTGGATCGTGGCCTTGCTGCTGGCGGGCGCAGCCTGTCTTTTGGCGCAGGATCCGCCGCAGCCCCCGGCTCAGCCTCAACTCCAGAAGAAGCGCACCGCGCCGGCCACCAGCAACAAAGAGGAGGTTCCTCCGGAAGAGGATGCCTCCGTCGGAGAGAAGACCTATTCCTTCAACCCGCTGCAAGCCCAGAAAGAAGTACAGACGGGTCTGTATTACTACAAGAAGGGCAGCTATCGGGCGGCCGAGGGCCGCTTCAAGGAAGCCACTCTGTGGAACAACGGCTATGACGAAGCATGGCTGCGGCTAGGCGAAGCCGAAGAGAAACTGAGGGACAGGAAGGCCGCCAAGGAAGCCTACGAGAAGTTCGTGGAGCTGGCTTCCGATCAGAAGAAGGCCGCCGAGATCCGCAAGAAGATCGAGCACATGAAGTAAACGCCGTTGGCGCGCCCTCCGTCACACCATCCGTATCAGCCCGTAACAGACCAGGCATATCCAGAAGTCCACGGCCAGGCCCCAATCCACCCGGTAAAGCTGATGCTGGGCGCGCAAGGGGAGATAGGGCTCCACCACAAGATAGATGAGGTTGCCGGCGACCACGGCGATCAACTGGCGCCAAATCCTGTGTTTCACGGTGGGCTGGACCCACGGCGCCACTTCGGAAGCACCGGCCATGGTTCTTCGAGCGCCCGGCGCACGGTAGTGGTGAGAGCCGCAGCGGTCAAGGGCTTGGCGAGGAAGATGGGGGTCCGCTCGAGGGCGCGCACAACGCCCCCCATTTTCGGCATCACCACATCGGTCAGGACCAACTGTATTCTCTCCCCCGAGCGCGACACGCTCGAAGCCTCGGCGCCATTGGACGCCTCCAGGCAAGTATATCCGTTCTCGCTTGGGCGCCGGCGGTATGGGCGAAATCTACGAGGCCCAGGACACCCGGCTGAACCGCACAGGCCATCAAGGTGCTTGCCGCGCGTGCGGTGACGGGCTGACTCCCGCGGCCCGTAGGAGCACAACATCCCACGGCCGCCGCTAGCCCCCGGCTTTACGCCGAAATTCGGAACCGGAAGCGCATGTCTTCGCCAAACCACTGGATATAGTTGGTGCCCCACCCGTTATTGAACAGGCTGAAATGGAATCCTTTGGTCAGGTCGGGCTGGTCTCTCGAAAAGTATACCGGCAGCTTCTCACCCAACGCGACTACCGGCGCATCCAGCGTCTCGATGGCCAGCGCGCCTTCGGGTCCCTTGTAACGCAGGCCGCCGAGAACCGCGTGCATCGTCCGGTTGCCTCCCGTTACCACGTCGAACGGAGAAATGGAGCCGCCGGCCTTGTCCAGCAGCCAGCCGCGGGGATCCTGCGCCAGCGGTTGGAAGCTGAGCCAAAGCCCCTCGGGCATGCGGTTGGCAGCTTTTCCAAACCAGGAAAAAGAGATGTCGACGATTGGTTGGGCATCCGGCAGCAGCAATTCCAGGTACATCTTTTTCGGCCAGGCAGCGCGGCCCGCCTTTTCCCCCTCGGCATCGTCGATCCTTAGCTCGGCAAGGATCCGGTGACCGCTGGCGTCGCTGGTCCGCCGGCATTCCGTGAGAATCGGCAGCCAGGTGCGGCTTTCGGCGCCGAAACGTTCGATATTCGGCTTGCCGAAGTCCTTCGGCGCCCAGTCCGCGTGGCTCTTCAGATAGGCCGCAAAAAAGCGGTCGTAATCGGCTTTCGAGAGTGTCTGGTAGGAAAACAAGGCCAGCAACTGATGTGCGGAGGCCCAATCATGCCCGGTCTTCTTCGCGTGTAACCGCGAAATCGCGCCAGTTTTTGGGTCGAGCGCGATGGTGAAGTGCTTTGTCTCAATGGCATCGGTGGCGCGATGCCGCGCGAAGCCGGCGGTTACCGGTTCGGCAGGCTTGAGGGCGTCGACGCGCTGGGTGGCCTGCTCGCGTAGATCCGCGGGCAGCGTGGCAATCGCATCCAACAGGTCCTGGCGCTTCTCAACCCAACTGGACAGCACCACCTTGTACTTCGGCTGATCCAGCATCTGCCGCAGATCGTGCGGCGTATAGTGGTCGAAATCCAGCCAGGTTTTGGTGTCGGTGCCCCATGTGTGCTCCACTTCCAGAAGGAAGCTGCTCAGGAATGCACGGTCGGTGGCATCGCCCGCTTGCAATTTCCCATTCCCGATCCACTCGCTCCGCAGGCGCGCGACTTCCAGATAGCGCGCCACCTTGAGCGGATCGCTCGGCACGCCGTAAATCCAGGTATCGCCGATCTCCTCGGTCACCACCGGCAACCGCCCGCGGTACGGTTCGATGGCATTGGCGATGTCTGTGAGATTGGATGCAGTCACCGCGGCATTGGGAAATTGCTTCCGCAGGCGCGCATAGATAGAGCGGATCTCCTCGATGGTATGGGGACCGGAGTTATCGCCGCGCATTTCCACATCGACAGCCAGATCCGATCCGGGAATCCTGACGACGCCGCCGTAATCGTGAAGATGGTACATCATCACCAGCGAATGGCCGTCGGAATCCTTCCACAGAAAGATGGGCGGAACATCGGGCGGCGTGCTCGCCGAATTCACACCGATGTCCAGAAACTTCACTCCGTGCTCGGCGAGCGGGCCGATGATGCCCCGCGTGTGGCCGGGCACATCGGTCATTTTGGCGCCTGTGGTGGTGCGCTGGAAACGCTGGTCGAGCGACCGCGAAAGACTCAGCGCCCCGGCGATCAGGGAGCGATCCATCAGTTCCGTCTGCCAACTGAACGGAAGCGCATGCCAGGCAAGATCGCCGGACGAAAGGGCCTGCTCCATCTGCCGCCGCTGCTCCGTGGCGGCCTTTTCGAGGTACTGGTAGATCAGCCATGAGCCGGTGGTCCAGATATAGCGATCGTTTCCCTCCCGCCGGACGGCGGCCGCCGTTTGGATGGCCCGCGGGAAGTACTGCTCGAAGTACTTCCGCACGACATTCGCCTGTGTATCGATGAACCCCACGTCCAGGTGGCACTTGAACATGACCAGGACCCGCTTTACCTGGGGGTCGGGAGCGGGTGATTCGGGAGCCTGGGAAGCGAGGGCGGCGTCCGGAGCCAACGTCCGGAGCGCCCCTGCGGCCAGCAGATTTCGAACGAAGTTACGGCGTCGCATCTCAATCACTTATTAAATCAGAACGCCGCTACGGAAACACCTCGCTCGACGCGGGACGGCAGGGAGGTTCCCTTGCCCGCACGCCTCGGGATAGTCTTGGCACACGGAGGCGGTCCCAGCTTAGGAGAATGGACTTGGATCGTCAACCCAGAACGGAGGCGCGGGCGCCGGGCAAAATGGCGCGATAAGATAACTTGCATGGAAATGGCCGAAATCCTTCACCAGTTCGAAAGAACGGCCGGAAGGTTCCGACAGGACGTTGTCGAGGCCGCTGTGGCGTGCCGGGAAGAGGTAACGGAGCTTCTCCGAGCCCTCGAACGCTCATGCGAGAGGTGGGGCGACGCCAACATTCCGCATCTGTAGGCTCGACGATGCCGGTCTTCGACATTCTCTGTCTAGCAAATTCCAGCAAGTGGCGCGGTTCCTGTATCGCGGGTCTACGGCTGGATGGCGGAGGATGGATCCGCCCAGTCGCGCGGACCTCGCACGGTGAGCTTTATCCGGACTACTTCGCTCTGCAGGATGGCAGTTACCCGCAACTCTTCGATCGGATCCGGATTTCATTCATAGAGCGGACGCCCTCTCCCCATCAGCCGGAGAACTGGCTGATCGCGGACCAGCCCTGGCAATTGATCTCACGGGGTCTCTCCCCGGAATCGGCCGCCCTGCTCGAATCCAATCTCGCCGATGGCCCTGCCCTGCTTGGAGACTACTCACACAAGATCTACGCCGCCCGGTTCGAGGCCGAACCCGCCACCTCTTCGCTGTGTTTAGTTCGGCCCGCCAACCTGAGCTGGGCAATCGAGCAGACTCCCTACAACGCGCGCAAGGCGAGCGCTCAATTCCAGCTCGACGGCACATCGTATCGCCTGCCTGTCACCGATCCGGCTTGGCTCAACGCCTTTCGCGCCCTGCCGCCAGGCCGGCATCCCGTCACAGCGTGCGGCATCGCCGCGGAATTCAAGATTCTGCTGACCGTCAGCTTAGGCAGCCCCTGGGAGGACGGCTATTGCTACAAGCTGGTCGCCGGCATCCTGCCGCTCGATCCCTGCCGGTTAGCCGGGCCAGTGAGGCCCGAACCGTCCGGGCCGCCCATGGATACCAGTGAGGCCATCTGGATCATTCAGGCTCTGGCAAGCGGAACCGACCCTTACACTGGCGAGTCTTTGCCCGGCGATGGTCCCCTCTCCAATCCGGACACGATTTTGGCATTGCGCGCAGCCGCAGCGGCCTTGCAGAGCGGACCGCCGCCGAAAAGGCGGCGTGAACTGCCGGCCCAAGCGGGCAAGTCTTGGGACGTAGCCGAGGAGGAGATTCTCGTGCGCGAGTTCGAAGCTGGCGAAACCATGGCCGCGATCGCACACTCTCACGGCCGCACGCCGGGAGCGATCAAGTCTCGCCTCATCCGCCTCGGCAAAATTGCGGACTAACCAAATAGCCGGTTCAATCGCCGCAGTTGGTGCTGCTATTTCAGAGCAGACGCAATCTGGTCGATGAAACCGCGCGTCCAGCTCACGCCAGCAAGTCACAATCAGGACGCGGGGAACCAAAACCGCCGGGTCCGCCGGCTTCAGAGCTTAAAGAAAATCTTGCGCCGATAGAGCCAGTAGCACATGTAACACATCACCAGCAGGACGGTACAGGCTTGGGCGACGGGCGCGAAATCGCCCAGGAAGGCAAACCGGAAAGTAAACACCCCGACGGCGCGGTTCAGCCAGGAGCGTAGAACTTCTTCCACCGAGTAGATGAAAATGGAGTTCGCGCCGATTACGATCAGCGGAAAGGTCCACCTGGTGTAGCCCTTCACTTCGACGATCCAAAAGAATGCCAGCAGCATCAGGAGCACCCAGCCGGTGCTGTAGATCGTAAACGAAGTCGTACAGATCCGCTTGATGATGGGGTTCCAGGGGTGAATGAGAAAACCGAGCGCCAGGCAGGCGATGGCCGAGATCCCCATCACCTGCATCTTGTAGCCGTGCGATCGCGGGCTTTGGAGAAGGCGGCCGGTCCAGACGCCGAATAGCGTGGTCACGGTGCTGGTTACAAAGTTGAGGTTGGCCCAGTAGCCGGGGTTGATATGGCCGAACACGAACTTATCGATGACCGCGCCGATGTTGGTGGTCTTCGACATAAAGGGACCCTCCGTCCCAGGGAAGGCCACAAACAGCGCCCAATGCCCGATCAGCAGGCCGGCGGCGATCGCGGCTTGCCAGCGGAACTCGATCTGCATGATGAAATAGCAGAGAAAATAAGTGAGCCCAATCTGCGCCAGGACATTGATGAGCTGGAAGTGCAATCGTCCGGCCGAGATCGACATCAGGATCTGGCTCATCAGGATCAGCCGGAAACTGCGCGCCGAGACGTGCCAGAAGAGTTGGCGGCCGGTGGCGCCCTGCGCCATGCGGCCGGCCAGCGCGAACGGCATGGCCACCCCGACCATGAACATGAACGCGGGCTGGATGAGATCCCAGAACGCAATCCATTCCCAGGGCCGGTGGTCGAACTGGCCGGCGATCCAGGCGAAAGCCGGCCGGTTTCGCGCCAGGGCCGCCAGACCGAATCCTCCCGACACCAGGATGAACATGATGAACCCGCGATAGGCGTCCAGCGCCAGGTAGCGTTGGGGCGCCATCGCCGGGCCCAAAGGGCCCCCCGCCGGAGCCTGCCCGGTTCGAACGACCGGCTCGGCTTGTGTGGTTGCCATGCGTCTTCCTCCCGAAGGCCAAACGCGGCGCCATTACTCTCTGGGCCGCCAAACCGCTCCCTAACGGTCGCGGCTCAGACGACCGTACCAAACCGCTCCCTGACGGTCGCGGCTCAGAAGGCCGTACCGAGCCGGGCCCCGGGGGCACCCCGTTAGGGAGCGGATGCGCAGATTTATGACGCCATGCTTAGTTTACTTCATACCGGGGCCGTCGGTTGTGCGCCGCCGGAGCGGATTTCCACCGTCTTCCCGCCGTTGAGAATGGACTCCCGCGCGGCCTCGATCACCAGTTCGTTGTAACTGCTGTTCCGCGGCGTTGCCATCACGCCGGCGCTGTCGATCGCGCGCAACATCCGCTGCCGGCCCGCCAGATCCCCGCCTTCCACTTCCACGCGGATGCAGCTTTCCACGATGTACTCCACGGACCGGTATCCGTATCCCACCGGCACCAGGCCGCCTCCTCCCAGGTCGACGTACTGGAAATAATCCGGACTGGGTTCCGCGTAAACCGTGGCTCCCGCCCCGCCGCTCTTCCGCGTGTAGCAGTATTGCAAGCCGCGATATTGGTCGGAATGCGCGATCAGCGCTCCATCCGACTCGCCTTTGCAATAGAGGACCAGTCCCTGCGTGTTGCTGCCCGGAGCCGCATCCGGAAACCCCAGCGCGTTCTGCACGTTCAGGCATGCGCCGTTATTCCAGATCACGCGCGCATCGGTCCACAGGAAACCCTCCCTTCCATTGGGGAACCGCTCGGGGATTCCATACACGGAAACGGCCGCCGGCTGCAGGCCGGTGATGAAGTGGACCAGGTCCACATAGTGACAACCGATATAGGTGAATGCATCGGAGTTTTCGGTGGTCATCCAGTTCTGGAAATTGGAATGGCGGTAATACCACTTCTCCAGCAGGCAGGCGGTTCCCAGACGGAATTCGCCGAACAGCCCGTCGCGATATTTGCGGCGCGCCATCAGGCTGCGGCCGTCGAATCGCTTGTGGTATTCCACTCCCACCGTCAGGCCCCGCCGCCAGGCCTCGTCCGCGATTTGCAGCGCCTGCGCATGTTTCAGCACCAGCGGCTTGACCGCGCAGACGTGCTGGTCGTGGCCGAGCGCCGTCATGACGACCTCGAAATGAAGCTGGTCCGGAACCGCGGCCACCACGATGTTGCGCGGCGTCATGCGGGCAATCGCTTCGCGGAAAAGATCGGGCTGCGGGCGGTCCCGATCGGCCCCGGCGGGAAACGCGCGGAACGACTGGCCGCGAAACGCCTCGGCCAGATCGGCAGCCGCCCCGAGCGCCTGCACACTCCGGCCGTGCTGCGCGCAAATCGAGATTTCGCCGATCCTGCCCTGCCGCTGCATATGGTAAAGAGAGGGCAGAAGCTGATCGTGCACGATCATGCCGGCCCCCACGATGAGCACTTGCGGCTGCATCGCTAGGCCGCTCGCGCTCTCTGCCGGAGGATCTCTGCGAAGGCCTCCTCGAGCACCGCGACACTCTCGCGAATGGCCGCTTCGTGGATCACCAGCGGCGGAGAGATCTTCACAGTGCCGCCGCCATACCCGACGGGACTGAACATCAGGACGCCCTTCTCCGCGCACCGCCCGACCACCTCGAATGCCAGGCCGCCGTCCGGCTCACGAGTTCCCGGAATCACGCACGCCACACCCGCGACCAGCCCCTTGCCGTCCACCCGGCCGATCTGCGGGACGCGCGACGCCAGCGCGCGCAGCAGATCGTGCAGCACGGCGCCCATGCGCGCGGAATTCCCGGCGAGGTCCTCGGCGAGGATCAGTTGGATGGACGCCAGCGCCGCCGCGCAGCAGACCGGATTGCCCGTGTGGGTCGAGGTCATGCTGCCCGCAGGTTGCAGGTCCATCACGTCCGGCCGTCCGGCCACCGCGGCGATGGGCAGCGAGCTGGCCATCCCCTTTCCGAATAACGCCAGGTCCGGAACCACTCCGTAATGCTCGAATCCCCAGAGCGTTCCGGTCCGGCCGAAGCCCGCCTGCACTTCGTCGCACACCAGCAGCGCCTGGTGGCCGGTACACCATTGTCTTAAAGTCCGCATGTATTCCACGGGCGCGAAGGCGGCGCTCCCGCCCTGGTAGGTTTCCAGGATCACGCCGGCCACGTTGCGCGGCTCGACATTGTGCTCGCGCAGGGCGTTTTCGAAACCGGCAAAGGAGTTGTCCGCGGTGCGAAAACAGTCCGGAAAGGGAATCTGCACGAAACCACGGTCCAGATTGACGATCCATTCCTTCAGCGCCGGAATGCCGCCGGCCTGCTGCGACCCCAGCGTGCGGCCGTGAAAACTCTTGTCGTAGGAGACGATCACGTGCTTGTTGCGCCCGCCCACCGCGGCTCCATAACTGCGGCACAGCTTGATGGCGCACTCGACGGTCTCCGAACCCGTGGTCAGCAGGAAGACCTTCTTCAGCGGCTCCGGCAGGAGGCTGGCCATTCTTTCCACCAGCCGCGCCCGGATCTCGCTCGGAAAGCAGTAGTTGGTGAGGAGTCCGGAAGAAGCCTGGCGCTCGATGGCTTGGGCGATCTCCGCGCGGCCATGCCCGGCGTTCGCAATCAGCACGCCGGACGACCAGTCGATCCACTGGTTGCCCCAGGCGTCATAGACCTGAAACCCTTCGGCGCGGTCCCATACCACCGGCGGCTGGCCGCGCATGGCCACCGGTTCGTACGCCTGCAGCTTCTGGAGAATCGGAATCGACTCGGGCACGGGGAATTCGGTGACGATCCGGCGGAATCGGGTTTCCACCGGCGGGACGCGCTTGGGAACGAGCGAGTATTCTTTAGCCATGTACTATATCTTTATCGGAAACTCTATTATGGACCACCCATGACCCAGGCAGACGGCAATGATTCGATTTCGGTTCCCGCGAGAGTCAATCTCATCGGGGAACACATCGATTATCACTCGCTCGCGGTGCTTCCGATGGCCATCGGCAGGTCGGTTCGAGTGTCGTTTAGGGCCCGCGCCGACCGCGGCATCCATGTCTCCAGTAAGGGATACGGCTTCCGGCAGTTCGAGTGGACCGCGGATTTGGAGTGCGCGGCGCCGGGGGATTGGGAGAACTACGTGCGGGCCGCGGCCCAGGCGGTCGGCCGGAACTGGGGCGTGGGCGTGGGCATCGATGCCTCGATCGTGTCGGACGTGCCACCCGCGGCGGGGCTGGCCTCTTCGTCCGCCTTGCTGGTCGCCGTGTCCCTGTGCCTGCTGCGGGCCAATCGTCTTACGCCGGCCTTCGAGGAACTGATGGAGATTTTGCCGGAAGGCGAACAGTTCGTGGGCACGCGAGGGGGAGGGATGGATCATGCGGCGGTGCTGGCGTCCAGAAGCGGATGCGCCTCTCTGATCGAATTCGAGCCGCTTTCCGTGCGGCCCATTGCGATTCCCGAGGATTGGGCCTTCCTGGTGGCGCACAGTCTCGAAAACGCCGAGAAATCGGGCCGCCGCCGCGAAGAATATAATGCCCGGCGGGCGGCTGGAATCGCCGCGCGGGAACGGCGGGGATTCCGGTCCTATCGGGAAGTGTTGGAGAGCCTCGGAGGGGAAAACCCCGAAGACATGCGGTTGGGAATGGCCGGCCGTTTGGATGCCGGCATGGAGCGGGACAGCTTTCTGCATGTTTCGAGCGAGGCGCTGCGGGTAAAAGATGCCGTCGCCGCCATCGAGCGAAGAGAGGCCCAGCGGTTCGGCCGGTTGCTGAGCGAATCCCATGCCAGCCTTCGCGACCACCTTCGAGTAAGTTGCCCGGCATTGGACCTCCTGGTGGAGGCCGCCATGGAATCGGGAGCCTTGGGAGCGCGCCTGACCGGCGCCGGCTTCGGAGGATGCGCGGTGGTGTTTTGCCGGAAGGCGGACCTGCCTTCCGTCCAGCGCGGTCTGGAGGAGCGCTACTATCGGGGCCGGCCCGGCTTCGACCCGCATCGCCACCTGATTCGCGCCGAGCCTGCGGGCGGGGCGCTGTGGGGGGCAGATGGAAGGACTTGACGCGGAGACGCGGAGGCGCTGAGCTTGTGGCGCAGGCTCTCAGCCAGGCTCTCAGCCTGCCGTGTCGAGATTCGTCTCGACGCCCGTTCCTGCGGCGCCCAGAGCGTCGGCACGAGTGCCGACGCTGCACGCAAGAGTGCGTGCGCCACGTCAAAATGGGCGCTACTTCGGCACAAACACCGTGAAGCTCGAAGTCCGCATGACGGGCTGGTAGCGCGCCAGCAACTCTCCCATAAACGCGGCCGGGAAGCGCTGCCGCTCGGCGGCCTGGAGCGGCTCTCCGCCGGAGATATCGAGCTGAATGACAGGATACTCATGCGCGTCTATCATACGCAGCAGGCGCGCGACGGGCAGCGTGCCGGTCTTGACTAACTGCTCGACGGCGAAGTTATCGTAAGTCATCGGTTTGCCGGCGGCATAGCACATCAGGAGATTCTCGCAGAGCGCGGGTCCCGGCTGGGAGCGCAGGAAATCGGCCCCGGCCGAGAATTCCCTCTCCAGTTGCGGGATGGCACGCAGGGCCGCGGCATCGTCGCCGACTCTTTGCAGAAGCAGGATCCAGGAGGTGTAGAAGAACGGCACCACCAGCAGCACCGTGAAGACCGCGTCCCGCCAGGCCAGCGTCTGCACCGCCTTTTCCACGCCGGGCAGGAGCAGGCCGGCAATCAAGGCCAGCGCCAGAATCGCATCGAACAGATGATTCCAATCCGAGCCGCCCGAGTAACAGAAAACGAACCCGAATGCGTTGCCCGCCGCCAGGGACCACACAGCCACGCTCGCCGGCCGGATGCGCGGCTCCCACAACGCCCAGACCAGCGCCGCCACCAGCGGAACCTGGAAGAACATCAGGTAGAATGCCACGTTGGCCATCAGCAGATCGTAACTGTGGATACGAGGAATTAATAAGTCGGTGAAAAAATAAGGGCCGCCGATCAAGAAGGTCAGTAATACTTGGATCCGGCGCATTCCGGCCTCCCCGGAGGCCGCCAAACGCCGTGTTGACAGGCGCTGGGTGCGTATTGTAGAATTCCGCCAATTCCTAACCTTCGGTTAGGAATTCGCGAAATGCCG
>JBKQPR010000139.1:0-14752 GCA_052144935.1 Bryobacteraceae bacterium | reverse complement strand
GGAACTCCTGCCGCTGCTGCGCCTCCTGGTATTCCTCCATGGCCGCCGGATTCACCGGCCCCAGCCCCTCGATCCGCCTCCGCACTTCGTTCGCCTGCTCCTCGGCCTCAGCAATGGCTTCGGCGTCCGGAACGGTTTCCTGGCCGGCCGAGAGTTCTTCCACCGGGCAATTCAGCTCCTTGCGGCTGGTCTCGTCCAGGAACTTCAGCTCGGCCTGCTTGCGCACCAGCTCCACTTCAATCTGCGAACGCCGCTCATGGATTTCCTGCACCAGGGCGCGCAGCGTTTTCAACTCTTCCTCGCCCGCCCGCAGGCTCTCCCGCATGGCCGCGTCTTCGGCCGCCATCTGGTTCACGCGCGCCTCCAGCGTGCCGATTTCGGCGGCAAGCTGGGTGGCCCGTTGATCCAGTTCGATGTTGTTAGCCAGCAGACGGGCACGCTGTTCGCCCATGCGCCCGATCTCCGGCGCGACGGCGTTGCGCCGCGCCGCGGTTTCGTGGAACTGCTGCTCCAGCCGGCCCATGGCCGTGCGCTCGCCGCGATGCCGCTCCTCCAACCCGGCCAGTTCGGCGCGCGTGGCGGCGTGCTCTTCGCCGATCGAGGCCGCCTGCGCCTCCTGCTTGTCCAGATCCTGCCGCTCGGCCTCGAGAGCCTCTTCGCGCGCCGCCCGCAGCCGCTCCTTCTCCTCCACGGCGGCGAGGTTGCGCTGGCGCTCGACGGCCGATCTCCCGGCATCCCGCCGCAGACGCTCCAGCTCCAGCCTCGCCACCGAGAGCCGCGAATTAGCCCGCGAAAGCTCGTCGCCCAGCTTGCGCATTTCGTGATCCAGCGCCACCCGGTCCTTCTCGCGCGCCTGCTGCAACCCGCGCAGCCGCTCCAGCTCCGCCTCCAGGGCCACGATCGCCTGTTGCACGCCTTCCAGCATGGCCGTGCGGTCGCTCAGGATCTTCTGTTTGGATTGGAGTTTGACGCCCAGCTCGCGCGCCTCGCGCTTCATGGCCAAGGGGCCGGCGCCCGATTTCTTCCCGCCCGTCACCGTCTGGCCGTGATAGCAGACCCCGTCCGGCAGCAGAAAATACAGGTGCGGATAGGCCACCGCCAGGCGCTGCGCCGCGGTGCGATCTTCCGCCAGGAAGCACAGCGAGACGCGCGGCAGTAAGTCGATGGCGCGATCGCGAAATCCGTTGGTCAGCCGCAGCGAATCGCTCAGCCGCGCCGCGATTCCGGTTTCCGGTCCGATGGCCGGTTCGGGGAGCTGCCCCTTGCCATTGGCTCCCGGTTCGGGATGCACCAGGAAAGTGGCCCGCCCGTCCAACTCCGCGCGGATGAAGTCGAGCCCGCGCTCGGCTTGCTGCCAGCTCTCCACCACCACGTATTCCAGCTCTTCGTGCAGAAACTCTTCGGCGGGTTTTTCAAACTGCGGGTCCACTTCCACGTAGTCGGCCATCACCCCGGTGGGCCGCAAGTCGTCCGCCTTGCCGCGCTCCAGTGCCGCGAACAGCCGTTTCACCGACTCGGTGGTGTAGGTGCGGTGCGCCAGCACCTGTTCGAGCGATTCCTTGCGCGCGCGAATCTCGGAAACCTCGTTTTTCAACCCGTCGATTTCCCGCCGCGCCTCGGCCGCCGTGTTGCGCTGCTCGGCCAGCTCCTCTTCCGTGTGGCGACGCTCGCCCACCACCGTCTCCAGCTCCAGTTGCCTCTGCGCCACGGTCTCGGAAACCTGCTTGCGCGCCGCCTCCAGCCGCTCGATCTCTGCCGTGGCCACCTGCTCCTCGCGTGCCGACCGGGCCTTCTCCCGCTCGATCCCCGCCAGGTACTCCTCAATCTGCGCAAGCTGGTTCTTCAGCATGGAAGCCTCGCCCAGCAGCCGCAGAATTAACTGCCGGCCCGATTCGATGGCCTTCTCCCGCTCGCGCAGCCGGTTCTGCAAGGCGTCGCGCTGCTGGTTGATCTCCAGCATGCGGCTGCGCGACTGGGTGGTCTGCGCCTCCAGCGCATCCAGGTTTTGGCGGTGCGCCGAAATCTCTTCGTCGAGGCGGTCCAGCCGCACTCCCAACTCCTGGGTCTCGTTCTCCGCCTGGGCGATGCGCTGCTCGATGGCCCCGCTCTCTTTCACCTGCGCCGCCAGTTGCCCGCGGGTGCGCTCCGCCTCCACGTTGGAATCCGAAAGCTGCAGGCGCGCCCCGGTGAGCTGCTCTTCCAATTCGTAGCAGGCAAGCTGGCGCGTCTCGTGGGCCTGCTCCTTTTGGGCAACCTCTTCGATCTGCGCCTTCAACTCGTGGGCCGCCAGATTCAGGTCGATGGCCGTCTTGGCGGCGTCCCGCTCCAGCAGCCGGTACTTGCCCGCCAGCACCACCCGCAGCCGGCCTTCCAATTCGCCCTTCAGCTCGGTGTAGCGCTTGGCCTTGGAGGCCTGCCGCTTCAGCGAATTCACCTGCCGGGTGACCTCCTCCAGGATGTCGTACACGCGCGCCAGATTCTGCTTGGCGCCCTCCAGCTTGGCTTCGGCCAGGCGCTTGCGGGTCTTGAACTTGGTGATGCCGGCGGCCGCTTCGATCACCGACCGCCGGTCCTGCGGCTTGGAACTGAGAATCTGCCCGATGCGCCCCTGCTCGATGATGGCGTAGCTTTCGGGACCGAGGCCGGTGCCCATGAAGATGTCCTGGATGTCCCGCAAGCGAGCCGGCCGGCCGTCGATCAGGTACTCGCTCTCGCCCGAACGGAACAGGCGCCGCGTGATGGTGACTTCGGCCGGGCGTTTCGGATGGGCGTCCGCGACCGGTTGCGGCTTGTGGGCGGCGGAGGGCTGATACAGCTCCGGGTCCACCAAGGTCATGGTAACGTAGGCCATGCCCAGCGGCTTGCGGTCGCGCGTTCCGGCAAAAATCACGTCTTCCATGCGCGTGCCCCGCAGGGTCCGGGCGGACTGCTCTCCCAGGACCCAACTGATGGCGTCGCTGATGTTGGACTTTCCGCACCCGTTGGGTCCGACAATCGCAGCGATGCCGTCCCCGCTAAAGCGCAGCTCGGTGCGCTCGCAGAACGACTTGAATCCCTGCACTTCCACGCGTTTGAGTTTCAGCAACGCCTTCACCTCGCCTGCAATCGGGGGAGTTGTAACCATACTAAACGCGTGCGAGGAAAAAGTAAAGGGCCCCCACTACCGGATGCGGTGGTAAGGAGCGGATGCATACAAGATGGTGTACCCGATATACGCAGTTAAGCGATGTCCAGGCGATCTCGATGCGCGCTTCGTCCGCCGGTACGTGAAAGGTTGACCATCCCCGGGTACAACATGACCACGGATAGACTGGCGGAGTTCCTTTCCCACGCGATGGACCGTTCCCTGATCGACAAAGACGGGGATCGCCGGGAGGGTTCCAATGGGTGGGTACACGTTTTCGGGAATTCGCGGCTCAGCGGGGGCAACCCGCAAGCGAGCGGTCCGCGGGATCGGGTTTACGCACCCGGTTCCAATTCACGATGCGCTGGCAAGGCTTCCGACTATGCTACGCTGTTCCAAGCCATCCGCGAGAATCTAGGACTGAAGATAGAATCGGGCGACGACGCCAACCGAGTTTTTGGCGATCGCCCACCTCGACCGGGTGGCCGGGGAGGATGAAGCATGCGACGCCACTTGATTATCGCTGCCCTCGGTTCGCTCCTATGCATGCCGGCGGCGGCCCAGCGGCCCACTGTGGAGGAACAACGGCGCACTCTGGATAGCGCCAGGGACATCGCGATCCATTACACCAGCAAGCTGCCGGATTTCATCTGCACCGAACAGGTGGAGCGCACCGACAGGACCAGTCCCACCATCATGAAGGCCGACCGCCTTACCATCCAGCTCAGCTATTTCGGGCAGAAGGAGAAGCAAAAGCTCGTCGCCATGAATGGGAACCGGACGGAGCAGCCTCTCGAATCGCTGGACGGACTCATCACGGGCGGCGAATTTGGCAGCCTGCTACTGGGTGTTTTCGATCTGTCCTCGTCCGCCGATTTCCAGTGGAAGGCATTGTCCAACACTCGCAAGCGTCCTGCGGCCGTCTATACGTACCGCGTCGCGCGCGCCAAGTCGCATTACATGTTGGGCCACCGCGTGGAGACCGGAAACATGGTGGAGGCGGCGGCCGGCTACCGCGGCGAAGTAGTCCTGGATAGCGAAACCGCCAGGGTGCTCCGTCTCACGGCTTCCGCCGACGACATCCCGAAGGAGTCCGGGATCCTCCAATCTTCCGTCGAAGTGGACTACGACTTCATTGACGTAGCCGGGCACAGTTACCTGCTCCCCTCGCATTCCGAAGCTCACATGGAGAGATCGTATCGGCAAATCGCCAACGTGGTGACGTTTGTCAACTACCGCAAGTTTGCGGTGGATTCGACCATCGACTTCAACCCGCCGAAATACTGAACCGCGAAGGCCTGCTGCGACGAATAGGGATCGCTCTCTTCACATCGTTCGCCATGATCGGATCGCCGCGAGAGGCGCGTAACGCGGGGACCCAGCACGCCAGCGCGGCAATGGCGCAGAGCAGGACGGACACCGCGGCAAAGGTCGCGGGGTCGTTGGCGTCGACGCCGCACAGCATCGTCGTCATGGCCCGCGTTCCGGCGGCTGCCAGCGGCACTCCGATCGCCAGGCCCTCGGCGGTCATCGCCAGCCGCGACCCCACGACCATCCCAACCACGGTACGCGCGCTCGCGCCCAACGCCATCCGGGGGTCGATCGCCAGGGTGACATCCGGAGAGAGTCCCGATGGGCCGGCCCGGCAGCCGCGCCAGGTTAGTGCGTAGAATAAAGAGATGCTGCCTGGGCTTCTCTTCTTTCTTTCCGTGGTCAACGATGTACGCGGCTGGATCGAACGGCACGATCTGGCTTCCGCGCAGGCCGCCGCGCGAGCCTATCAGGCCCAATCGGGCGCCACTCCCGAACTGGCCGCCGCACTTTCCTGGATCGCGCGCGGCGAGTGGGATGCCCGCCAACTTCCACAAGCCGACCAGTACGCCGCGGAAGCGCGGAAAATGGCGACGGAACTGTTGGGGATGCGAAGGCTGGACGCCGATCCCTGGCTGCCCACGGCGCTGGGCGCAGCGATCGAGGTCCACGCCGAGGTGCTGGCGGCCGAGGGCGAACGGGCGGAAGCCATCGCTTTCCTGCGGCAACAACTGGCCGCTTACAGCGCCACCTCGATTGGCGAGCGCATTCGCAAAAACCTCAACCTGCTCGACATGGAGGGCAAACCCGCTCCGGCACTGGAAACCGGCGATTGGCTGGGGCCGCGGCCCCCGTCGCTGGCCAGCCTGCGCGGCCATCCGGTGCTGCTGTTCTTCTGGGCCCACTGGTGCCCGGATTGCAAAGCGGAGGGGCCAATCCTGGTTTCGCTCCTGGCCACCTACGGCGCCAAGGGGCTGGTGCTGGTGGGACCGACGAAGCTATACGGCCATGCGGCGGGCGGGGAAGACGCCACGCCAGCGGCCGAAAAGCAGTACATCCAGAAGGTCAGGGAGCAATATTACCCGGCCCTGGCGGCCATGCCGATCCCCGTCGGCGCGGCCAATTTCCTCAATTACGGGGCCAGTTCGACACCTACGATCGTTCTGCTGGATGCTGCCGGGGTGGTGCGCTTCTATCATCCCGGCGCCGTAGGCGAAGCGGAATTGTCGCAGCGGATTCAGAAGGTTCTGGCTCGATAGGCCGAGTGGGTCAAGCCGTTCTGTGCCGCCGGGTATCGTCCTGTTTCAGTCGAAACTGATCGTAGGCTCGCAGCGAGTCGATCAGCGCGTCGATGGCTGAACGGCGGGCATACAAGTAGTCCAGGTGTTTTTTGAAAGCGTGGGTGGTCTCGACGCGGGCCACAGGCTTTTTCACCGACGGCATAGCACAGATTTATCAGAAGTGCTAAGAGAATTCAAGAGGGGTTCCAGGACTAAACTGCTTAAAGGCAGTACCCCCGCAAACAGGGGTTGTCGATAGTTAACCATCTAATAATGCCTTCATTTGCTGCGCGTCACAGGGTACTAGTAGGGGTGGATTTCCATGATTCGGCGCGATTTGCGATCCATCCGGAGCTCGGAGCACCCCGGAATGATACTGATATATATAATCCGCATCCTTAAGGACGTTTCCGGTAAGCACGGCGACCACGTCCGCATCGGCCTCCATCGTACCGGCGGCTACCAGCTTGCGGATTCCCGCCAAGGTTGCGGCCGAGGCCGGCTCACAGCCGATCCCACATTGGCCGATGATGGCCTTGGCGTCGGCGATTTCCTGCTCGGTGACCCGTTCCACGACGCCGTTCGAAACCGTCACCTCGTGGAGCGCCTTGGGCCAGGAGACCGGATCGCCAATCTTGATGGCGGTGGCCAGCGTTTCGGGATGTTCCACGCGCGGCAGCCTGGTGCGGTCGCCGCTGCGTATGAGCTCGTAGAACGGCGCCGCGCCTGCGGCCTGGATCACGGCCAGCCGCGGCAAGCGCCCGATCAAGCCGAGCTGCTGCATTTCCCGCAGCGCCTTGCCAAAGGCGGAGGTATTGCCCAGATTGCCTCCTGGAAGCACCACCCAATCCGGCTCCCGCCAATCCCGCTGATCCATCATTTCCACCATGATGGTCTTCTGGCCTTCGATGCGGAATGGGTTGATGGAGTTTAGCAGGTAGATGCCCAGGCGTTCGGCAATCTGCCGCACCAGGGCAAGGATTTGATCGAAGTTGGCGTCCACTTGCAGCGTGCGCGCGCCGTATTCCAGCGCCTGCACCAGCTTGCCGTGGGCGATGTTGCCGTGGGGCAGGAAGATCACCGGCTGCAGACCCGCCGCACTGGCGTAAGCGGCCATGGAAGCGGAAGTGTTGCCGGTGGAGACGCAGGCCACCCTTTGCATTCCCAGCCGGAGGGCCTGGGCGACCCCGCAGGTCATGCCGTTGTCTTTGAACGACCCGGTGGGGTTGAATCCCTGATGTTTGAAGACCAGACGGTGAAGGCCGCCATAGCGGGCGGCGCGCGGCGCTTCGAGCAGCGGAGTGCAGCCTTCGCGCAAGGTGACCACGCGGCTATGGTCAGGCAGAAACGGGATGAGCTCGCGGTAGCGCCAGACGCCGCTCTGGTCCAGAGGGTCATTCGACATGCGCCGCTCGCGCCACAGCCTCTTCAGCGCGCCGGGCGTGTGCTCGGGCGGACCATAGACCACCTCCAGCAGGCCTCCGCAACGGGGGCAATTGTAGATCACTTCGGTGATGGAGAAGCGGGCGCGGCACCGTTCCTCGAAACAGGCAAGCTCGGCTGTCATGGGAACTTCAATTATAGCGAGTGGACTTTGGCGGGGAATTGGGCAGGGCGTGGGAGCCGTTCGGACAGCTCACGGCTGAAGTGGGTACACTAAGGGAACAGAGACTACCGGATGACCTTCGAGGAACGGCTGGAAAAGCTGACCGAAACATAGATCGGATTGCCGCCGAGAACCGCGCGATGGCGGCCGAGAACCGCGCCGCAGCGGTTGAGTTTCGCGCGGAAGCCGCCGAGTTTCGCGAGCGCGACCGCCAGCTTGAGGCGCGCATCGCGCAAGTCAGCGACAAAGTCGACCTCCTCAGCGACAAGGTCGACCGCGTCACCGACACCGTCAACCACGTCAACGAGCGCAACGCCCGGCTGGAAGACCATATGACCGTCATCGCAGCGATCCAGGCGCGCGACGAGACCAAGTTTCCCGACATGAAGGAATGGCTCGCCGCCCAAGACAAGGCCATCATTCGCCACGCCAACTGGCTGGCCGAGCACGAGGCCGCCATCCATCGCATCGAAGGACTGATCGAGGCGTCTCTGCGCGGCCGCGGCTCGAACGGTGGGGGCCACGAAGGGTAGGGCGGGTCCGGGACGACCGTTTCACCCGGCCGGAGCGGCCAGCGGGTAATCGATGCTGCGCAAGAGCCACTCGCGGTTCTGGCGCACGTCGTCGTTGAGGCGGCTCACCAGGCCGGCGCGCTCGTCAAACAGGCGGTATCCCGCGCGCGGCCGCAGATAGCCGCGGGCTTTGGGTTCGCGGGCGAAGAGCGCCTCGGCGCCCTCCGCTTCGGCCACACGCTCGAAGCGCTTGCGATTGTCGAGCAGGGCCTTCACCAGGAACGGCATGGCCATGGAATAGTCGGCCTGCATGCTTTCGGTGCTCTGCAGATAAGTGTCCTTGTCCACCTTGCCCCAAGTTACGGCTTCGGCGGGCGGGCAGGAAGAAAGCGAACCATCCGTCACCGGCGCGGTGACAATCTGCACGTCGAACTGATAGCCGCGCACATTCGGCAGGCCCAGAACCTGGCCGAGCGCGGGCTCGGGCTGCAAGTTGTAATTCTTAGGCACGCCGCCGCCCAGGATCACGGTGGCCAGCGCGTGCGCGGGGTGGTCGAACAATCCCCAGCGGTGGTAGGCGCAGGCCTCGAAAACTTCGGCGTGCAGATCCAGATCGAAGGCATAGCTTTCGATCAGGCCGGCCTGCCGCATGGCCCACAACTTCATGGAGTTGAGGAAGACGCTGCCATCGCCGGGAGCGCCCACGAACACCGGGAGGGCCAGCCGGTAGCAGGTGGAGAGCAGGCCGGGGGCCACGCCGTTGCGCTCCTCCTGCGCGGCGTAGAAGCGGCCCAGCAGATAGCGCAGCTCCGTGCCGGTCATCTTGCGTTGGAACTCGGGGCGGGCCAGGACGGCGGAGAGGTAGCGGTCCTGGTCGAGCAGCACGCCTTCGTCGAAGGCCATGTCGGTGACGCGGATGGTGCCTTCCTCGCGCAGCGCGGCGTCGTCGCTGAAGATGGGGACTTCGTGGATGGGGCCGGAGCGGTAAGCGTCCAGGCTGCGGTGGCCGTCGTGATAGCAGACGGCGTCGGTGGTGGAGAGGTAGGCCACCCAGCCGGTCTCGAGCAGAGGGAGCAGCCAGGCCTGGTGCTGGCCGGAGACCGTGACGGGACCGGAAATCGCCAGGGTGAGCGGGCAGCCCATGCCGATGGCGCGGTCCAGGATATGGTAGATGCGCCGCAAGTAGGCGCCGCCGAAAGCCGGCAGGCAGTGGGTGAAAAGCTCGTCGAGGGTTTCGCATTCATCCACCCGCCGCACCCGGACATAGCGGCGGGCCTTGGCGCATTCGCGCTCGGTTTCCGCGGACATCTCTTTGACTATAGCGGAACGGTGGGGCAGGCGATTCCGAGCCGCCTGAAAGGCGGCTGCGTGTGGGGGCGGCAAGCAGAGAGCTGACTGAGAGCGCGTGCTGGGCGGACCACATAAGCCCGGGGCGCCCCCTGGTCCCTGCGCCACGGGCGGCCTCGGGACAGGCGGGGCGCCTTCTGGGCCCGCCTGTCCCACCCCTGCCTTACTCGGCCGGTCGAATGTTCTGATTGACCCGGAAGAAGTTCTTGGGGTCGTATTTCTTCTTGATGGCGGCCAGACGCGGATAGTTGTCCCGATAGGTGGCCTGAACGCGGTCCTGACCCTCTTCCATCATGAAGTTGACGTACGCGCCGCCGGCCGAATACGGATGCAGGGCTGCCCAATAGTCTTTGCACCATGTGGTGATTTTTTCGCTGTTGGCGGGGTCGGGATCCACACCCACGATCACCTCGGCGAACAGCGCTTCGCGGAAACTGTAGGCGGTGTCGTTTTTGCCGACCCGCTGGGCCGCGCCATTGACGGGATAAAGGTGCATGGTGGAGAACATGGTGGGTATTTTAGAGCCGTGTTCGACGTGCCGGGCAATGGCTTCATCGCTCAACTCCGTGAAGTTGTCGGCCCGCCAGTACCATTGCATGCCGGCAACAAACAGCGGGTCGAACAGGCTTTGCACGGCCGGGAAGGGCGCAGGCGCGACATGGTCCAGGAGCGGCGTCCCCAGCGATCGCATCGGCCTCGTGGCTTCCTCCGCCTGTTCGGCGGACCCGGTGCAGCACCACACGATGCCGCATACCGTCATGTTGTGGAGATGTTCGGGGAACATAGGGACGGGCGGAATGACCAGAAAGGCGAAGAAGCCATCTACGTTTTCGGGCGCATCCAGAATGAAATGCCGATAGGCCTTGAGGACATCGGCAGCCTGGTCGAGCGGCCAGAATGTCGGGCCGAACTGAACCATCTTAACCGGATGGGTGCGGAATTCGAACGAAGTGACCACTCCGAAGTTTCCGCCGCCACCGCGCACCGCCCAGAACAGATCGGGATTCTCGAAGGCGCTGGCCGTCACGAAGCTGCCATCGGCCAAGACCATATCCACGGAGAGCAGATTGTCGATCGTCAGGCCGTATCTGCGCGTGAGATAGCCGATCCCTCCCCCCAGGGTGAGGCCGGCCACTCCGGTGGTGGAGATGAAGCCGCATGGTACCGCCATACCGAAGGGATGGGTTGCATGATCCACGTCGCCCCAAAGGCACCCTGCCTCAACGCGGACGGTTCGGTCCGCAGGGTTCACCCGAATGCCCTTCATGCGGGAAAGGTCGATCACCAGACCGTCGTCGCAGGTTCCCAGGCCGGCGCCGTTGTGGCCGCCGCCGCGAATCGCGGTCAGCAGACCATTTCCCGCGCCGAACTCCACCGCTGCGATGACGTCGGCAACGTCCACGCACCGCGCAATGAGGCGTGGGCGTTTATCGATCATCCCGTTATAGACCTTGCGGGCCGACTCATAAGCGGCATCGGTAGCCTGAATCAGTTCCCCGCGGAAAGCACTTTTCAACTGATCTATCGGTTCTACAGACATAGCATTCTCCTATCACACTGATGTTTTGATCCCCGTTCAAACCCGCCCAGATCCAACTTGCCACTGGTTACTGGCAAGCACCTGGACGGATAGACCCGCTTTCCCGGCGCGACTGCGCCGGACGCTCGGGCGAAAAGAGTATATCAGTTTCCGGCGCCTATGTTTTTGCCACCGTTCGGTGTCATGGCTGGCCGTGTAAGGGCGGGTGGCTTGGCTGGTGTCCGTCGAGCGACCCGCCACCCCGTGGCGGTGGGTTTTGGCGCATTCATGCCCGGTTCCGCGGGGGAAGGCGCGCGGGCGTTCGACGGGGCGCGGGATGCGTGGCGCGGCAGAGTACCCATCCGACGGGGCGCCGGTGCGCGCCCAAAACAAATCATTCGCGTCCAAATTAGCTGTTTGACCGCTTTCCACACATTGAAAACGCTGGGCACAACCCAACTCTGAGCCTGGACGAGCATCGGTGCTTCGACCCGTGCCGAAATTTCTCTGCTGTCCAACTGCCACCTACCACGTTCGAGGAGTATCGCGGCGGGTACACGCCCTTCTCCTTCGAGCTGACCTACATCTGAAATTCGGCGGCTCGACCTGCTGGCCGTCGTCGTGGACTCGACCGAGCGCGCCGACATTCCGCCCTTCGGCCGCAGCATCGACTACCTCACCTTCGGCGGCATCTACCGCGACGTGGATCTTCGCGTGGTGCCTGCTACCCACCTGGCCAATGTCTTCGCCAAGCCCGTGCGCGTGATTTCGAGCGATCGCGCGGTGGTGGTGCGCTGCTATCTGGATGGTCCAGTGGCGAAGTCCATCACCATCGCCGCCGAGTTGCGCGATGGTAGCCGCGTCGTGGCGACCGCCTCCGCCACGGTGAACGCGGCGACAGAGTATCACGATGTGACCCTCGAAAATCTGGGCGATGTGCAGCTTTGGAATCTGGCGCATCCCAAACTCTACCAGGTGACTGCGCGGCTGGATAACGGCGACTCCTACTCCACTCGCATCGGCTTCCGCGAGGCGCGCTTCACCGAAGGGGGCTTCTTCCTGAACGGCCAGCACATCAAGCTGCGCGGGCTGAACCGGCACCAGGCGTATCCTTACACCGGCGGTACACCGGCGGTGCGATGCCGGCGCGTGTCGAGGCGCACGACGCCATGGTGCTGCGCAAGGAATTGAAGTGCAACATCGTGCGCACCTCGCACTATCCGCAATCGCCGGCCTTCCTGGACGCCTGGGCCAAGGGGGCCAAGGGGGCGCCCCCCGCGTCAAGCGTTTCCCGCCAGTGCTATGCTTTGAAAAACAATGCGTCGATTGCTCATGACTTTGTCCACGGTGGTCCCATTGCTGCTTTGCCAAAACTTCGATCCGAAGCTTTACTCCGGCCTCGAATGGCGGATGATCGGCCCATTTCGCGGCGGGCGCACGGTGGGCGCCGCCGGAATCGCCGATCAGCCTAACGTTTTCTACATCGGCGTCAACAACGGCGGCGTGTGGAAGACCGACGACTACGGCCGCACCTGGAACCCCATCTTCGACGATCAGCCCACCGGCTCGATTGGCGCGGTCGCGGTGGCGCCCTCCGACCCCAACACGATCTACGTGGGCAGCGGCGAAGGGCTGCAACGGCCCGACCTTTCGGTGGGCGACGGCATGTACAAGAGCACCGATGCCGGCAAGACCTGGCGGCATCTCGGCCTGCGCGACGGGCAGCAGATCCCGCAGATCGCAGTCGACCCGCGCGACGCCAATCGCCTTTTCGTCGCGGTGCTCGGCCATCCCTACGGTCCGAATGCCGAGCGCGGCGTGTTCCGCTCCACCGATGGCGGCGCCAACTGGCAAAAAGTGCTTTACAAAGACGAGCACACGGGCGCAGTGGACCTGGCCTTCGACCCGCACAACGCGCGCACGGTTTACGCCGTACTTTGGCAGGCGCGCCAGGGCCCCTGGGAGAACGGCACGTTTTCCGGTCCGAACAGCGGGCTGTATAAGTCTACCGATGGCGGCGACCACTGGAGCCAGCTCACCGGCGGTCTGCCGGCCTTCGCACAGGGGTTGGGGCGCATCGGCATCGGCATTGCGCCCAGCGATCCCAACCGCATGTATGCGCTGGTGGAGTCGCGCGAGGCCGGCGGCCTGTACCGCTCCGACGACGCCGGCACAACCTGGAAGCGCGTGAACACCGAGCAGCGCATCTACGGCCGCGGCGCCGATTTCGCCTGCGTGCGCGTGGATCCCAGGAACCGCGACGCGATCTACGTGGCCAACACGTCGACTTACCGCTCCACCGACGCAGGACAGAGCTTCACCGCGATCAAAGGCGCGCCAGGCGGCGACGACTATCACACCATCTGGATCAATCCCGCGAACCCCAATATCATTCTGCTGGCGCTTGATCAGGGGGCCACCATCAGCGTCAATTACGGCGCCACATGGAGCTCCTGGTACAACCAGCCCACCGCGCAGTTCTATCACGTGATCACCGATAACCAGTTCCCTTACTGGATCTACGGCGCGCAGCAGGAGAGTGGCTCGGCGGGGGTGGCCAGCCGCGGCAACGACGGCGCGATCACCTTCCGCGAGTGGCATCCGGTGGGCGCCGAAGAGTACGCTTACATCGCGCCCGACCCGCTCGACCCTAACATCATCTACGGCGCCGCGCGCAACGGAGTTACTAAGTGGCACCGCATCACCAGCGACGTGGAGCAGGTCGCGCCGCACGGCACTTACCGCTATGTGCGCACGGCTCCGCTGATCTTCTCGCCGGTCGAGCCGCACACCCTGTTTCTGGGTTCGCAGGTGGTGCTCAGGACCACCGATGGAGCGCACACGTGGCAGGCCATCAGCGAAGATCTTTCGCGCGCCTCCTATGAGGTGCCGGCCAGCGTGGCTTCCTATGGCGAGGCCGCCAAGAAGGATGCTACGCGCCGCGGCGTGGTGTATGCGCTGGGGCCTTCGAAGCGCAACGTGAACGTGCTGTGGGCGGGCACCGACGACGGCCTGATCCACGTGACCAGCGATGGGGGCAAGACCTGGAGCAACGTGACGCCGCCGGCGCTCACCCCGTGGAGCAAGGTCTCGCAGCTTGACGCATCGGCTTACGACGACCAGACCGTCTACGCCGCCATCAACCGCATCCGCCTGGACGACCAGAAGCCGCACATCTACCGCACGCACGATGGCGGGGTGACCTGGCAGGAGACGGTGCGCGGCCTGCCGGATGGGCCGGTGAACGTGGTCCGCGAGGACCCCGTGCGCCGGGGCCTGCTTTTCGCCGGAACGGAGCTGGCGGTCTATGTTTCTTTTAACGACGGCGACGATTGGCGCCCGCTGCTGAACATGCCCGCCACTTCGATTCGCGACCTGGTGATTCACGGGGGCGACGTGGTGGTGGGAACCCACGGGCGCGGCTTCTGGATTCTGGACGATATCTCGCCGCTACGCCAACTTACCGCCGAAACCGCCAGCGCCAGCGCTCACTTGTTCGAGCCGCGCGTGACTTACCGCCTGCCGCGCAATACCAACACCGACACTCCGCTGCCTCCCGAAGAACCAGCCGGCAAGAATCCGCCGGATGGCGCGATCCTCTATTACAATTTGAACGCGGCGGCTGCGGGGCCGGTGACGCTGGAAATTCTGGATTCCGCGGGCCACCTGGTGCGGCGCTTTTCGAGCGGGGACAAGCCAGAGCCAATTGATCCCGCGCTCAACGTGCCCAGTTACTGGATTCGTCCTTTCCAGCCGCTCTCCGCGGCAGCAGGGATGCATAGATTTGTCTGGGATCTGCATGCCGCACATCAGGGCGGGGGAGGGAGGCGCGGCGGGGAATATCCGATCTCCGCGATCTACCGCGACACGCCGGGGGCGCAGGGAGAGTGGATGCCGCCAGGGACTTATACGGTGAAGCTAACAGTTGACGGAAGCGATTATACGCAGCAGTTAGTGGTGAAGCCGGATCCGCGGGCGAGGAGATAGCCAGAAAAGATATTGGCCGCTGATGAACGCTGATAAACGAAGAATCTTATCAGCGTTCATCAGCGG
>JBKQPR010000138.1:0-2687 GCA_052144935.1 Bryobacteraceae bacterium | reverse complement strand
AGGACTAAACCGCTGTCGCGGTAAGCATTCGCCGCAGGTTATAGCGGCGCAGTAGCGGGCAGGCAGGTCCTGTCTTGGGATGGAGGGGCTTCACAACCTCACCCAAGACAGGAGCCCACCATGACCGACAAGGCCATAAGCCCACTACGCCGGCGCATGATCGAAGATATGACCATCCGCAAGCTGGGGCTAAAGACTCAAGCTGGCTACATCCGGGCGGTCAAGAACTTCGCCGCGTTCCTCGGCCATTCGCCAGACCGGGCCGGCATCGAAGACATCCGCCGTTATCAGTTGCATCTTGCATCCAGCGGCCTCGGCATCCCCAGCGTGAACGCCGCCATGACGGCGCTACGCTTCTTCTTCAAGGTCACGCTGCGACGGGGCGACGTCACCGAAGACATCGTGTTCGCCCGTGAGCCACGACGGCTGCCGGTGGTGTTGAGCCCGGAGGAGGTAGCCCGGCTGCTGGCTGCGGCCCCGGGCGTCAAGTACCAGGCGGCCCTGAGCATCGCCTACGCCGCCGGATTGCGCGCCTCCGAGGTGATCTCGCTGAAGGTCGGTGACATCGACAGCGCCCGGATGCTGATCCGGGTCGATCAGGGCAAGGGCCACAAGGACCGCTACGTGATGCTGTCGCAGCAGTTGCTCGATCTTCTGCGGCGGTGGTGGCTGGTCAAGCGGCCCAGGGAATGGCTGTTTCCTGGCCGTGTTCAGGGCCAACCCCTCACCGTGCGGCGGCTTAACGGCGCCATACATGTGGCCGCGCAGCGGGCCGGGATCGACAAGCGCGTGGGCATGCATACCTTGCGGCACAGCTTCGCCACGCATCTGCTCGAACAGAAGACCGACATCCGCGTCATCCAGGTATTGCTCGGCCACAAGAAGCTCGACACCACGGCGCTTTATACCCGTGTCGCGATCAAGGCGATCGGCGAGGTCACCAGCCCGCTCGACCTGCTGCTCACCGAGGTAAGACCGCCCGCCTGATCGCGGCTTATCCGTGTCGCGTCCAGCGATCGAGCTGGCGGATATCTTCCGCCGGTATGGTCCGGCCTGGCGCACCGCCAACGCCGGGCAGGTGAGCCTCGCGCAACTGAAGGTCATGTCGGCCATCGAGAGCTGCCGCACCGCAGCTCTCGGCGGCCATGTCGAGCGCTGCGAGGATTGCGCGCATGTACGCATCGCCTACAACTCCTGCCGCAATCGCCACTGCCCGAAGTGCCAGGCCATTGCCGCCAAGCAATGGCTGGCCGATCGGGAGGCCGAGCTGCTGCCGGTCCCATACTTCCACGTCGTGTTCACCCTGCCGGCGCCGATCGCCGCCATCGCGTGGCAGAACAAGGCCGTCGTCTACGATCTGCTGTTCAAGGCGGCGGCCGAGACGCTCATCACCATCGCCGCCGACCCGAAGCACCTCGGCGCCCGGATCGGATTGACCGCCGTGCTGCACACCTGGGGCTCGGCGCTGACCCACCATCCGCACGTTCACGTCATCGTGCCGGGCGGCGGCATCTCCCCAGACGGCGCGCGCTGGATCGCGTGCCGGCCCGGGTTCTTCTTGCCGGTCCGGGTCCTCTCGCGACTGTTCCGGCGATTGTTCCTGGAGCAGCTATTGGCGGCATACCAAGCCGGGCAGTTGCAGTTCTTTGGTAGTCAGGTCGCACTGGCGGATCCCAAGGCATTCAAAGACCATGTCGCTCCGTTACGCAAAGCCGAGTGGGTGGTCTACGCGAAGCGGCCGTTCGGCGGTCCGGAGGCGGTGCTGGCCTATCTCTCGCGCTACACCCACCGCGTCGCCATCGCCAACAGCCGCATCATCGCATTCAACGATGCCGGGGTGACTTTCAAGTGGAAGGACTATCGCGCCAAGGAACAACGACGAGGCAGGGTAATGACACTCGCCGTCGACGAGTTCATCCGCCGGTTCCTCATCCACGTGCTGCCCAGCGGGTTCCACCGCATCCGCCATTATGGCCTGTTCGCCAATGGCGGCCGGGCCGAGAATATCGCCCGAGCCCGCCAGTTGCTCCATGTTCCCGAGCAACCCCGGCAACCTGACGACATCGGCTGTGCGGACGATGGCGAGCCCACACCGGCCTCGTATCCCTGTCCGTGCTGCGGCGGCCGCATGATCGTCATCGAGACATTCGAGCGTGGTTGCACACCGCGGTATCGTCCGACGCAGCGGATCAGGATCGACAGCTCATGAGCATCGCCAGGCACGTGACACGTTCCCGGATTGTCGAATTGGCGGGTTGCTCGCCGGCCGGTTTGCGCCCCGCGCGATCCACCACCCTGGCCTCGCGGTACTTCGCGCACCCGATTTCACCAATATCGGGTTCAAATCGCGTTGCCGTGCCGGTCCTGCCGAGCAGACCGCTACCAATTCTCGCCGCGCCAGACTTCAAGCTGCCGACTGCCTATCTCTCGCGATGATCAAATCACCATAGGCCGGCACCAGCATCGCGAACCTCCCCGCGGTTTCCTCCTTCCAGCCTTATCGGACGCCTCGGACGCCTGCCATCCGAGCCTCTCGCTTGGTCCGTGTCGGCAGGCGTCCGAGGCGTCCGATAACCCTTAAGGAGAGCGGTCCTTCGAGTCTGATGCACCAACTGCCGAAATGCGCCAGGACCGTCCATACGCGGCGGAGTCCTCGCCGCGTTCAAGGCAGCAGCGCGGAGCGTTCG
>JBKQPR010000137.1:0-39324 GCA_052144935.1 Bryobacteraceae bacterium | reverse complement strand
GAGCATCTTGACTGGGGCGGGCCCCAGTCTGGTGGGGAAGGAAACAGTGCCTTCGACCGTGCCATTTTCGGGACCAAGAACACGTACGTATAACCCCTTTGTTTCCAACAGTCGATATTCTTGTTTCTTAGGAGGCGCGGAGGGAACGGAGAAAGCGCGGAGAGAAGCAAGAGGAGGTGGGGAGTGGCTTGCGCGAGCTTAAGTGGGGCAGCTAACCCTTGGGTGCCTCCTACGCCCCGTCGGCTTTCGGCCAGCGACGACCGCGTGCGAGGCGATTTGCGTCCGGCCCGAAAGAGCCGCCTGGGGGCGCCCTTTGGGCCCGGCTGGGCCCAGAGGGCACCCCAGGAATGCCCGCCCCACAGGCATGGTCACAGAGGGGGCCAGTGGTCTGGCAGCCACGGGCACAACCTGGGCCACAAAGCCGGTAGCCGGGATGTCCACTGACGCCTCCACGCCGCTGATGCGGCAATACAACAGCATCAAGCAGCAGGTTCCCCACGCGCTGCTGATGTTCCGGCTGGGGGATTTCTACGAGTTGTTTTTCGAGGACGCCGTCGTCGCCGCGCGCGATCTGGAAATCACGCTCACCTCGCGCAACAAGGAAAAAGGCGCCGCCATCCCCATGTGCGGCGTTCCTTACCATGCCGCCGAAGGCTATATCGCGCGCCTGATCCAGAAGGGGCACCGCGTGGCTATCTGCGACCAGATGGAAGATCCGCGGCTGGCCAAGAAGCTGGTGAAGCGCGAGTTGACCCGCATCGTCACGCCGGGCACCGCGATGGACGCCAACCTAGTGCGCTCGCGCGAAAACAACTACCTGGCGGCGGTGGCGCGCGGGAGCCGCTTCGGGGTGGCCCACGTGGACGTGTCGACCGGCGAGTTCCGAGTTACGGAAATGGAGCCGGGCGAGGTGGCGGGCGCGCTGGAGAGCCTGGGCGCGCGCGAGGTTTTGTTCCCCGGCGATCTGGCGCCGCCGATGGCTGCCGGGGGTGTATCTGCTGGCGCGGCGCCGCGCTTTGTGCGCAGCGAGCTGGAAGACTGGGTCTTCACCGCCGACTACGCTGGCCGGGCGTTGTGCGAGCATTTCAAGCTGCTCTCGCTGGATGGCTGCGGCCTGGCCAATCGGCCCGCCGCGGTGGGGGCGGCCGGCGCCATCCTCCACTACCTGCGGGACACGCAGCGCGGCGCGCTCGAGCACCTCGAAAGGCCCACCTTCTACGACAACGCCGATTCGATGGTGCTGGACGCCGTGACGGTGCGCAACCTGGAACTGGTGGAGCCGCTCTTCGCCGCCGATGCCGGAACCGGTGCCGGAACCGGCGCCGGACCTGGCGCGTCCCAAGCCACCGTGCTGGCGGTGCTCGACCAGACCCAGACGGGCATGGGAGGCCGGCTGCTGCGCCAGCGCCTGCTGCGGCCCTCCATGGATCGCGGAGAGATCGGCCTGCGCCTGGATGCCGTGGGCGAGCTGCAGCAGCAAACCATTCTGCGCGCCGAGCTGCGCAAACAACTCGGCGGCATCCTCGATATGGAGCGTCTGCTGGCCAAGGTGACGCTGGGCACGGCGGGGCCGCGCGAACTGCTGGCGCTGGGCCGCTCGATCGAGAGAATTCCCGCGCTCAAGCGCTGCTTCGAGACCCAGCAGGCGGCGCGGTTGCGCGCCCTGTATGAGCGCCTGGACGAGCTGCCGGATGTGGCCAACCTGATCCTGGAAGCCATCGCCGACGAGCCGCCGCTCAACCTGGCCGATGGCGGCACGATTCGCCCCGGCTTCCACGCCGGCCTCGACGAGCTGCGCGACCTTCGCCAGAACGGCCAGCAGTACATCGCGCAGATCGAGAGCCGCGAGCGGCAGCGCACCGGGATCCAGTCGCTCAAGGTGCGGTTCAACAACGTCTTCGGTTACTACATCGAAATCACGCGCGCCAACCAACACCTGGCGCCCTCCGATTACGAGCGCAAGCAGACCCTCGCCAACGCCGAACGTTTCACCACGCCGGAGCTGAAGGACTACGAGCGCAAGGTGCTGGATGCCGAAGAGCAGATTCTGACGCTCGAAAGGGAGCTGTTCCTCGACGTGCGGCAACGCGCCGCCGCGCAGGCCCAGCGCATCCGCTCGACCGCCGCGGCGGTGGCCGAGCTGGATGTTACCGCGTCGCTGGCGCAAGTGGCGGCCGAGAACCGCTATCATCGCCCGGCGTTTGCGGAAGACGGCGAGATGCGCATTCTGGCGGGCCGCCATCCGGTGATCGAGCGCATCTTCGACTGGGGGGGCCAGGACGGCGGCCGCTTCATCCCCAACGATTTGTATCTCAGCGAGTCCGAGGGGCCGATCGCTATCATAACTGGCCCTAACATGGGCGGTAAGTCCACTTATCTGCGGCAGGCCGCACTAATCGCCATCCTGGCGCAGATGGGTTCGTTCGTGCCGGCGGAATCGGCCAGCCTGCCGATTATCGACCGCATCTTCACGCGGATTGGCGCATCCGACAATCTTTCGCGGGGCCGTTCCACGTTCATGGTGGAGATGACCGAGACGGCGGTGATCCTAAACACGGCCACGCCGCGCAGCTTTATCGTGCTCGACGAAATCGGCCGCGGCACGGCCACCTATGACGGTCTGGCGCTGGCCTGGGCGGTGGTGGAGTACGTCCATTCCCGCACGCGCGCCAAGACGCTCTTCGCCACGCACTATCACGAGCTGACCGAGCTGGCCGATCGGCTTTCGGGCGTGCGCAACCTGAAAGTCTCGGTGAAGGAAGCAGGCGACCAGATTATCTTCCTGCGCAAGGTGGAACCGGGGCGCGCCGACCGCAGCTATGGAATCGAAGTCGCGCGGCTGGCCGGTCTGCCTCTGGCCGTGATCGAGCGGGCACGCGAAGTTCTGCGTTTCCACGAACGGAGCGAGCATGAGGTGACCGAGGAGCTGGCCGGTGGAGAAGCGCAGGGTCCCGTGCAAATCCAGCTCTTCGAGCCGGTGGGTTATGGGATGGCCGAGCGCATCCGCGCGCTCGACCTGGACCGCATTCGGCCGATAGAAGCGCTGCAGCTTCTGGCCGAGCTGCAGAAGGAGTTGAAACGCTCGTGAGGGTGGCGGGCACGGTGAGGGTGGCAGGCACGTGAGGGTGGCAGGCACGTGAGGGTGGCAGGCACGTGAGGGTGGCGGGCACGTGAGGGTGGCAGGCACGTGAGGGTGGCAGGCACGTGAGGGTGGCAGGCACGTGAGGGTGGCAGGCACGTGAGGGGGCACGTGAGGGTGGCAGGCACGTGAGGGTGGCAGGAGTGATGAGCGGCACCTCGCTCGACGGCATCGATGTGGCGGTGGTGGAGATTCGCGGGCGCGGCGTGGAAACGGTGGGGTTTCAGTCAACCCCCTACCCGGCGGCGGTGCGCCAGCGAATCCTGGCGGTGTCCAACACCACCACCACAACGGCGGCCATTTCGCGGCTGAATTACGAGCTTGCCGAACTGTATGCGCGGGCGGTCGGGCGGGCTCTCGGGCGCTACGGGCCGGTGGAGCTGATCGGCTGCCATGGGCAGACGGTCTACCATGAAGGCGCCAAGAACACGCTGCAGCTTGGCGAGGCGGCGGTGCTGGCCGAGCGGACGGGCCTGCCGGTGGTGTCGAATTTTCGCGCCCGCGACATCGCCGCCGGAGGCCAGGGCGCGCCGTTGGCGCCGTTTGCCGACTACCTGCTGTTCCGCGACCGCCGGAGGACGCGCATCGCCCTGAACATCGGCGGCATCGCCAACATCACGGCGATTCCGCCGGGTGCCCGGCGGAATGCCCGGCGGAAGGCTCCGCCGGACGACGTGGTGGCTTTCGATACCGGCCCCGGCAACATGGCGATCGATGCGCTGGCGCGCGAATTCTCGCATGGCAAGCGGACCTGCGACCGCGGCGGCAGAATCGCCGCGTCGGCGAGGCTGAACAGAGCGCTGCTGGAGGAGCTGGCGCGCGACCCGTATTACCGGCGAAAGCCCCCTAAGAGCGCCGGCCGGGAGCAGTTCGGAGCGGAGTTTGTGGAGCGATTGAAACGCTCGGGCCGGCCGCTCGAAGAGTTGATCGCGACGGCCACGGTGCTGACCGCCCTAACGGTGGCGATGGGCGTTCGGCAGGTGGTGGCCGCCGGCGCCCCCGCGGACCTGATCGTTTCGGGAGGCGGCGTGCACAACCCGCAAATTATGGCGCACCTGGCGAGTTTGCTTCCGGAGGTGACGATTGCCAGCTCGGCGGATTATGGGATCGACCCCGACGCCAAGGAGGCCATCGCGTTCGCCATGCTGGCGCACGAAACCTGGCGTGGCCGGCCATCGAATCTACCGTCTGCCACGGGGGCCCGGCGGGCCGTGGTATTGGGTACGATCACGCCGGGGTGACGGCTTTGCGCGCGGCCGGGCTGAGCGCCGGCGTCCTGGCCGGCCGGAACAGCGCGGTGGATTTGGCCGCATCAGCCCGGCGCGACCGCTTGCTGGGCCGCCTTCAGGGCCGCCGGCCTGACCGCCTGCTGAGCCGCCTTCCGTGCCGCCCGGCATGACCGACTTACAGACCGCCCGGAACACTGCGGTGGCCTTGGCCGTATCAATCCGGGGTGACCGCTTGCTGGGGCGCCTTCCGTGCCGCCCGGCATGATCGCCTCACGGACCGCCCGGAACACCGCGGTGGCCTTGGCCGCATCAGCCGGGGGTGACCGCTTGCTGGGCCGCCAGGAACACTTCGATAAGCATCTTCTCGTTCAGCTTTCCGGTCGAAGTATTTTGCTGGCTGGGGTGATACGAGCTGATCAGCAGCGGCTGCCCCGGCGCGGTCCGAAACTGACGGTTGTGTCCGAATACGAACGCGGCGCGGCTCTGAATCGCGCCTCGCGCCTTCAAGATATCCAGATAGCTGTCGAAAGCAATCTTGCCCAGCGCCACCACCACCTTCAGGTTCCGCAGAAGCTCCAGCTCGCGCTCCAGAAACGGGCGGCAGTTGCGGATCTCTTCGGGCGCCGGCCGGTTGCCTGGCGGGGCGCAATGCGCGGCCGCGGTGATGTAGGCATCGCGAAGCGCGAGGCCGTCCTCACGCGACTTGCTCAGCGGCTGGGAGGCGAAACCGGTCCGGTGAAGCACGCGGTACAGAATGTCGCCCGACCCGTCGCCGGTAAACATTCTCCCGGTGCGATTGGAACCGTGCGCTCCCGGCGCGAGTCCTAAGATCAGGACGCGCGCCTGCGGATCGCCGAAAGCCGGCACCGGCCTGCCCCAATACTCCCATTCGCGGTAGGCCCGGCGCTTGGTCTGTGCGATCGCGGCGCAGTGTTCCCTGAGACGGGGGCACCGGTGGCAATTTACGACCTCAGTTTGGAGAACATCGAGTGCGCTATCCAAGGAAATCTACTTGTTTTCATAGTAACTGAGCGAAGTTTAAGGTCAGGAATCGAAATTCCATGGTAAAATGTAATAAAAGATACTTGACGGGCCACGTGGGGAGCATACACAATGTTCGATAGTCCGGTTGCTCCGGCCGGACGTGATGACCCTGGCTGTGGCTCTGGCTGAAACCCCTCAACCGGCGTGGTGTGCCGCAATTATGAACAGGTACTCTTTCTCCAGTTCTATCGGTTTGGTGCTGGTGCTTTCGCTAGCCAGCACCCTCGGATTCGCAGTAACCCCTGCGAAGAAACGCAAATACTACGCGTCGTCCCGTCCTGCGGTGACCCACACGGCGTTACTCACGCGAGTGGCGGCAAGCGCTCCAGCCACGCAGGTGCATAAGACCGTGGCGCGCACCGCCGCGCCTGCCGCTCCCGTGATCGCGGGGGGACCGTGGACGGAGCCGACTTACGCCGATTCCACCCTGGGTGACCACGTGGATGGCGAGGATCTCGATATCCGCCGCGCGGCTGTGGAGGCGCTCGGGGAATTCAACGGTTCGTTGGTGGTAGTCGACCCCTCCAACGGGCGTATCTTGTCGATGGTCAACCAGCGGATCGCTCTGGGTTCCGGCTTTCAGCCGTGCTCCACGATCAAGGTTTCGGTGGCCCTGGCGGGTCTTAGCGAGAAAATTATCCAGCCGGCGACCAAGTTTCATCTCGGCGCCATGAAAATGGACCTCACCTACGCCCTGGCGCACTCCAACAATTTCTATTTCGCCTCGCTAGGTGAGAAACTGGGCTTCGAAAAAGTAAGCTACTACGCCCACCTGTTCGGCTACGGGGAGAATGCCGGCTTGAATGTCCTGGGCGAGCAACCCGGCCGCTACCCGGCGGCTCCGCCGAATAATGGCGGGGTGGGCATGCTTACCAGCTTCGGGGAAGGGATCTCGCAGACGCCTCTGCAGTTGGCCGCCCTGATGGCCGCCGTGGCCAATGGCGGCACCCTCTACTATTTGCAATACCCGCGCAATGCCGAGGAAGTAAAGGGCTTCATCCCCAGGGTGAAGCGCCGGCTGGACATCGGCAAGCTGATCCCGCTGGTGGAGCCGGGCATGCGGGGAGCGGTGGAATTCGGCACCGCGCACCGGGCGCGCGAGGATGGGCCGATCGCCGGCAAGACCGGGACCTGCACCGATAACCACACGCACCTGGGCTGGTTCGGATCGTTCAACGACGTGGGTAACCGCAAGCTGGTGGCGGTGGTGCTGCTGACCGGCGGCCGTCCCGCGATTGGTCCGTTGGCCGCGGGGATTGCAGGCGATTTCTACCGCCGATTGAGCCAGAGGAATTATTTTGGGGGATCCCAGGCGTTCACGCCCGCGTCGCTGATCTCCAGCCACATTTGCTGCTCGAAATAGGGGGAGCCGATGACTGCCGCGACTCCTAAGAATCTCTCGCCAAGCCGCAGAGCCGCAAGTAACGCTAAGAGAAACAACACAAGGACGAAAATCCACCCGGAGAAGACCTTCGGGTAGTGGGTCAGTTCGATCGACCCGCTACCGACCTTCGATATCGGTTTTCCTGCGTTGGGCAGTCACCGGGCGCACCCCCGTGCTCACGGGATCATAGAGGAGCTTCCAGGCAGGCGAAGATCTCCCGGTAAAACTCGGGGAGGAAGCGCCAACCCTGAGCTGTAATAAGCTTGCCATCGCGCACCGCCGGCTTGGGGCTGTAAACCGCGCCCGCGCGATCCACTTCCACGCGCACATGAGGGTGGCAGGTGACCACGCGCCCCTTGGCAATTCCCGCCGCGATGAGGACCTGGAGACCGTGGCCAATCGCGCAGATACACTTTTCCTGTTCCGAGAATTCCCGCACCAGTGAAAGCAGGCTGGCATCGTTACGCAGGTGTTCCGGCGCTCGCCCGCCCAACACCACCACGGCGGCGAATTCCTTGGCGGCGACTGCCGTGATAGCGATGTCGGCTTCGATCGAGTGGCCGGTCCGTTCGACATAGGTCTCCCAGCCGGGCTCGGCGTCGTGGATCACCATGTGCAAGCGCCGCCGCGATGGCGCCGCGACGATCGGCTCCCAACGTGCCTCCTGAAACCGGTGATAGGCGTACAGAGCCTCATAGCTGTCGCCGCCGTCTCCCGTGACGATCAAGACTTTCTTGCTCATCGGAGCGCCCCCGCTTTCTTCGTAAGGATAACGCGCCACTCCACCCGAATGAAACCGGGGCCAACGCGGGTGAACGAAGAATACGGGGCTTCCGGGCAAGCTAATGCTGGCCAAAGCGCCAGGGCTGGCCAAAGCGCCAGAGCTGGCCAAAGCGCCAGAGCTGGCCAAAGCGCCAGAGCTGGCCAAAGCGCCAGAGCTGGCCAACGCGCCAGAGCTGGCCAACGCGCCAGAGCTGGCCAAAGCGCCAGAGCTGGTCAAAGCGCCAGAGTTGGCCAAAGCGCCAGGGCTGGCCAGAGCGCCAGGGCTGGCCAGAGCGCCAGGGCTGGCCAAAGCGCCAGGGCTGGCCAAAGCGCCAGAGCTGGCCAACGCGCCAGAGCTGGCCAAAGCGCCAGAGCTGGCCAAAGCGCCAGGGCTGGCCAAAGCGCCAGAGCTGGCCAAAGCGCCAGGGCTGGCCAGAGCGCCAGAGCTGGCCAAAGCGCCAGAGCTGGCCAAAGCGCCAGAGCATGCCCCACGCTTCAGTTCTTAACGGGCGTGAGTTTCGGGGCGATCGGCGGGTCGGGATCCTTGGAGCGGAGCTTGCCGAGGATCGACTCGACGTAGTCGCGCGTCTCCGGAATATCCGGAATGCCGCCGGACTCGTCTACCCGCCTCGAACCGGCGTTGTAGGCAGCCAGGGCCTGCGGCAAATCCCCGTTATAGCGGTCGAGGAGCTGCTTCAGCAATGTGGCGCCGGCTTCGATATTCTCCCGCGGATCGAATGGGTCGCGGACGCTAAACCGATCGGCGGTTTCCGGCATTAGCTGCATTAACCCCTTGGCGCCACGGGACGACATCGCGCAGGGATGGAAGCCGGATTCCTGGTCGATCACCGCGCGCAGCAGTTTCGGTTCGACCTTCTGCGATTGGGCCGCACCTTCGATGATGGGCGCCACCACGGCATCGGCGATCGGTTCGCAAGGGGTGTCCACATACCTGGTTCCCTCGAAGGGGAGCATCCAGGTTCCAGCCAGTTCGGCCTGGCGGCGGATCGACTGCCGCTGCTTTTGGAGCGCCTCCCGCAGACCGGCTGCAACCGGTGGCGAGGTTGCGGGCGGCGGCTTGGACGCAATCGGAGGCGAGGGTGTGGGCGGCGGTTGGGCCTGCGGCGGCGGGGCGGAAACCGGAGGCGCCGGCGCCGTCGAAGAGGCGCCTTTAGGGGCGGAGGGATCTGCCGTCTGGGCCAAGGCGGAGGCAGCCAGCAGAATCCAGATCCAGATCCAGATCCAGATCCAAGTCATCACCGAATGGATCGGCGGGATGGGAGAAAACTTTAGGGTGGGCCGCCAGGAAACTCACAGGTCCAACGGTGTCACCGGATCCAGCAAGCTCCAACAGACGATCCCCATCAGGTAAACCCCGGCGGCAATATAGAAGGTCAGGTTCCAATTGCCGCCGCCCCAGTGGAGCGCCCAGTTCAGATGGAAGAGCTTGATCTCCAGCCCGCCGCCCAGGATGTAGCCGTTCACCAGCGGCCCCAGGGCTCCGCCAATATTGCCCCACATATTCATAGCGCCGGAAACCGTCCCGCAATATTTGCCGCCCAAATCCATCGCGCTGGCCCAGGCGCCGGGCATGACCAGGTCGTTCGAGAAACTGGCGATCCCCATGGCGATCATGGCGAGGGTGGGATCGCCGGCCCGGGTGGAGAGCAGCAGGAAACCGGCGGCCCCGGCGAAGCCCATATAGGCGATGAGGCGGCGCGCGGCGGCCACGCTGCCCGTCCAGCGTGTGATCGGGCCGGTGATCAATACCGCGGCGGGGTTGCCCATGCCGCCGACGAACAGCGGCAGCACGTTGAGCAACGCGGCGTGGGTGAATTCCAGGTGGCGGCCCTCGCGAAGATAGGTGGGCAGCCAGGTCAGATAAAAGTACCAGCCGTAGGAAAGGCAGAAATACTGCCAACAGAGCATCCACACCTGCTGCGAGCGCAAGAACCTGCGCCACGGCACGTTGCCGTGGCCGGCGGCCGGCGGAGCGGTGCGGGTGATCAGGTCGCGCTCGGCCTGGTTCACCCTGGGGTTTTGCCGCGGGTTGTCGCGATACCAGAAATAGAAAGCCACGGCCCAGACCACTCCGAGGCAGCCGAAGATTGCGAACGCATTGCGCCAGCCCACCAAGCTCATCACCCAGGCCGCCAGCAAGGGAGTGAAAGCGCCGCCCCAGCGGGCGCTCAGCCACATGATGCCCTGTGCGCGCACGTGCTCGCGTTCGGGCAGCCAGGTGGTGAAGGCTTTGGTGAGGTTGGGGAAGCAGCCCGCTTCACCGGCGCCGAACAGGAATTGGGTGACGACGAGTGGAGCGAACCCCCACGCCCGTCCTATGGCGGCCGTGCACACCGACCACCAGATGACGATGCGCATGAGGACCTTGCGGGGGCCCATCAGGTCGCCCATCAATCCACCGGGGATCTCACACAACGAGTAGGCGCAGCCAAACGCAAAGAAGGCCCAGCCCATTTGCTTGGCCGACAGACCCAGGTCGCGGCGCATAGCCGGGGTTGCGGCCGACAGGCAGACGCGGTCGATGTAGGTGACCACCGCCAGTGCGACGGCGAATACGATCACCCAGTAGCGCACGTGCGTGGGGCGCTGGGTAAGCTCCTTCGGAGAAACGGGTGGGGCCATTAGTCTGGCATCACATCACGTTTCGGGCAGGAAAAGCAAATCGTAGGGCAAGCCTAAGGCTGGCCAAAGCGCCAGAGCTGGCCCAAGCGCCAGAGCTGGCCAAAGCGCCAGAGCTGGCCCAAGCGCCAGAGCCGGCCCAAGCGCCAGAGCCGGCCCAAGCGCCAGAGCCGGCCCAAGCGCCAGAGCCGGCCCAAGCGCCAGAGCCGGCCCAAGCGCCAGAGCCGGCCCAAGCGCCAGAGCTGGCCAAAGCGCCAGAGCTGGCCGAAGCGCCAGAGCTGGCCAAAGCGCCGGAGCATGCCCCACTTACCGTGCGCCCATCGTCAGCACCGCACGAAAGCGCACCTTGCCGCTGAGCATGCGCTCATAGGCCTCGGCGACGCGATCCAGCGGAAACACTTCGTTCATCGAGCGAACCCCCGCCAGCACGCTGAACGCCAGGGTATCCTGCGAATCGATGGAGGTGCCCGAATACCAGCCCTTCACGTCCCGCTTTCCGGTGAGCAGCAGGATCGGGGACACCGCGATCGGTCCGGCCGCGCCCAGGATCATCATGGTTCCGTTGACCGCCAGACCGCCCAGCGCGGCGGTCATGGCGTCGCCGTTGGTCACCGTGGCCAGGATCACTTTGGCGCCGCCCAGTTTGGCCAGCTCCGCCGCGGGATCGGCCGCCTGGCTATCGATGTAATGCCACGCGCCCAGTTGGCGGGCCAGCGGTTCCTTGTCGGCTCCGCGGGCGATGGCCACGGTGCGGAACCCCATCTTGGCGGCAAACTGCACGCCCAGGTGGCCCAGCCCGCCGATGCCCAGAATGGCCACCAGATCGCCCGGCCGCGCGCCGCTGTTGCGCAACGCATTGAACGTGGTCACCCCGGCGCACATCAGCGGGGCCGCGTCTTCGGCCGTCAGCTCGTCGGGAACCCGCGCCAACGCGCCGGCCCAGGCGATCATATATTCGGCGTAACCCCCGTCGTAAGTAACGCCGGTGATCCGGGTGACGGTCTGGCAGGCGAAAAAATCGCCGCGCCGGCAGGCGTCGCAATATCCGCAGCTTCCGCCGTGCCAGCCCACTCCCACGCGCTGGCCGGCCGTCCAACCCGCGACTTCCGGGCCCACGGCGTCGATCGCTCCTACTACCTCATGGCCCGGCACGCGTGGGTATTGGAGACCCGGCAGGGCCCCTTCTTTGGTCACCGAATCGCTGTGGCAGACGCCGCAAGCCTGCACTTTGATTCTTACCGAGCCGGCTCCCGGATCGGGAATTTCCCGTTCGACGATTTCCAAAGCCGCACCGGGGGCGGCAACCGGAACGGCGCGCATTTTCGCCATGTTCTTCCCTCGCCACCGATTATACCGTCGCCGCCCGATCCGGCCACGATGTAGCCCCATTCCGCGTCCCCGCCCAGCGTGCAGGTGTGGGTGACGCGGTAAGACGAGGATGACTGCGCGAGGAGTAACGGCACGGCAGCCCAGTGCGAGGACGAGTGCGATGTTGCGCATTGGGGGATCTTTCTGCCTGAAGTAAATCGGAGCCGGCGATCGGTCGTTCCCCAGGCGCCAGGTTGAAACGCAACCACCTTTGGAAACGAAACTCGGCGGCCCGGCGGCGCGTCGAACCGGCGAAAGGCGAATGACATGCGGTGTCTATGGTGTGTCGCGATGCTGGCCGCGGGAGTCGCGCAAGGGCAGGAGCGGCAGCGGACAGGGCGTGATCTCCGATAGCAAGGATAAGGACATCGCCCTCGGCCAGCAATTGGCGCTGGAGTTCCGCCAAAGAACTGCGCCGCCGGATAACGCGGCCGTCAGCGATTACGTGAAGCGGTGGGCGCCAAACTGGCCGCGCAGTTTGCCCGGCGAGTGGACGTACCAGATTGAGACGATCCGGGAAGGCCCCCAAAGCGGAGCGACTCACGAGCCGACCGCCTTTCCCGGCGGCTTTATCTTCGTTTCGGTGGATCCGATCGCCGCGGCGCGGAACGAAGCGGAGTTCGCGGGGATGCTGGCGCACGCCATGGCGCATGTGGCGGCACGTCATGGGACGCGGCTCGTCAGCCGCTACGGGTCAAGCAGACTGACGCGCAGCCTGCCGTGGCGGGCATGCCCCCTCACTGGGTTGGCTTAGCGGTGCCGATGGGGATGCTCCGATTCCAGCATGTCCGCGAACGGGAGGCGGATTACCTGGCGGTCCAAGCGATGGCGGCCGCCGGGTACGATCCCGCGTGCCTGGCTTCCTACGTGGGACGAGTCCAGCCGCCGGCAGCCGGCACGTGGCGCGTGTTTCAGACTCTACCAGACCGGGATCAGCGTGTGGGCGCCATCCAGGCTGAGATCCGCGGACTGCCAGCACGCACATACGAGGCAAGCCGTGAGTTTGCGCGCGTGCAGGCAGAGGCGCCGGTGGCGGTTCCTGCGTTGATCAAGACTAATGATAGGGCCGGAAGGTTGAGTTCGATTCTCAGCCACGGCGCCACCACCGCTGCCGCGTCCCAGGCTCTCGCCAGCCAAGCAGTCGCCGGAAGCCGTGAGGGTACATCCGAACCTGTCATTAACTCCTCCGCCGCCGCGCCAGCCACCACCCCGCGACCACCACCGCTACCGCCAGAACGCCTTCGGCCGCGTAGCGCGCCAGGTCGGTCGGGTGCAGCCAGCCCGCGACCCAAGGGTCCGTAATCGCCATTTCACCACCCACCCGTCCCAGAATCGCCGCGCCCAGGTAGATGGTGACGGGATACCGATTCATCAGCTCCGCCAGCAGGTTGCTCGACAGCACCACAAACGGAATGCTCACGCACAACCCGAACACGATCAGCCGAAAGTCTCCCTTGGAGGCGCCCGCGATGGCCAGAATGTTGTCCGTGGACATGGTCAGGTCGGCGATCACGATGTACCACACAGCCTCCCAGAAGCGTTTCGGAGAGGGGGCCGCATCGGGCGGTTCGCTGGCGTCGATCATCACCTTCACGGCGATCCAGAGGACGAACAGGCCGCCCGCCAACTGCAGGAACGGAATCGTCAGCACCCGCGCCGCCACGGTGGTCAGGGCGATCCGCAGCGCGACGGCCGCGGCGGCGCCGCCCGCGCTGCCCAGGCGCCGCTCGCGCTGGGGCAGCGAGCGCACCGCCATGGCGATCACCAGGGCGTTGTCGCCCGCCAACAGCAGGTCGATCAGGATCAGCGAAATACCGCTCAGGAGGAAACGCACGGCACCCGCCCGATCCGGCTTCTGACGCGCCGGAAGTAGCTCCCGGCGGCGCGCGCGTCCTTCAGGATCTGCGCCCGCAGAGCTTCCGGCGAGGCGAACTTGCGCTCGTCGCGAATCCGCCAGAGAAACTCCACGCGAATGCGCCGCGGGCCGGCGCCCTCGAGCGGACCCAGCAGATAGGTCTCAATCGACAGCTCCTCGCTCGAGCCGAAAGTCGGCCGGTATCCGACGTTGGTGATCGACTGCCAGGCGCGTTCCTCCTCCAGGTCGCGCGTGTACGTCACATACACGCCGCGCGCCGGAATCACCTCCGCCTCGGGCGCCAGGTTCAGCGTGGGCACGGTCTGTTTCGACCCCACCCCACGGCCGCTCACCACCTGCCCTTCGAGCGCATAAGCGTGTTGCAGGCAGCGCGCCGCCAGCGAAACCCGCCCCGCCAGAATCAACTCGCGAATCCCGCTGCTGCTCACCGGGCGCCCACGCCACGTCACCGCCGGCACGATCATGGTCTCGAACCCCAGCCGTTGCCCCAGTTCCTGCAGCACCCGGATGTTGCCGCTCTGCCGGTGGCCGAAACGAAAATTGTCGCCCACCAAAACGGCCCGCGCGCCGAGCCGCTCCACCACTAACTGGCGCACGAATTCTTCCGGCGAAAGCCGCGCCAATTCCGGCGTGAACGGGAGAATCAGCACCTGCTCGATGCCCTCTTCGCCCATCAGCGCGGCGCGCTGTTCGGGAGAAGTCATCAGCCGCGGCGAGCGATCCGGCGCCACCACGCGGGTGGGATGCGGATCGAAGGTCAGGACCGAGGCCTTCCACCCGCGCTCGTCCGCCAGCGCCTTCAAGCAGCGCAGAATCCGGCGGTGCCCGAAGTGGACGCCATCGAAATTGCCGATGGTCAGAGCGCTGGGTCCGAAATCAGGAGGCGTCTCCGCCAGGCTGCGATAGATCCGCATGGGTCTAAGCATGGGTCTAAGCAGGGGCCCCCACGGTGAGTTCCAGCCCGTCGTAGGCCAGCCGGATGTGGGGCGGCAAAAGGCTCTCGGCCCGCGCGTGCCCCAGGTCGTGGCAGATGTGGGTGAAGAAAGCGCGGCGAACTCCCAGCGCCTGCGCGGTCTTCACCGAGCGGTCCACGGTGGAGTGCGTGGGATGTGGTTTATACCGCAAAGCGTCCAGGAACAGCACGTCCAGCCCGCGCAGCCGTTGCATGGATTCCTCGGGGATGTCGCTGTGGTCCGTCAGGTAGGCCGCCCCGCCAAAGCGGAAGCCGTAAATGGTCTGGCTGCCGTGCAGGATGGGCACCGGCTGGAACTCCACGCCAAACACGTCGAACGGGGCGCCGGAAATCTCCCGCGCGTCCAGTTGCGGCACGTTGGATTCCTTCTTCGCGCTATCGAATATGTACGGGAACGAGCGGCGTATGGCGGCCATGGTTTCGGGCGCGGCATAGATGGGAATCTGTCCCCTCTGGCGGAAGTTGAACGGCCGCACATCGTCCAGGCCCATGATATGGTCGGCGTGGGAGTGCGTGAAGAGCACGGCATCGAGCCGCTCGATGCGCGCCCGCAGGGCTTGCGAGCGGAAGTCCGGGGTGGTATCGATCAGGACGTTGCGGCCTTCGTAGCTCACCAGGATCGAAGGACGCAGGCGGTTGTCGCGCGGATCGGTGGACGAGCACACGTCGCAGTGGCAGCCGATGGTGGGCACGCCCACGCTGGTGCCGGAACCGAGCACCGTGATCTTGAGCGAGCGCTCCGGCATTCAGGCTTTCTGGGACGCCGCCTGACTCAGCTCCTCGGAGATCTGCACGAACCGGAAGCGCAACTCGGTGAGCGAATTCTCCAGCAGCCGACGTTCTTCCAGGGCGAGGTTGCCTTTGGTTTTCTCGAGCAGCATGGCCAGCAGGTCGATGCTGTGCCGGGCTACCGGCAGGTTCGGCTGGGGCTTCTCCTCGTCTTCCTCGAAGTGCATCAGTCCCAGTTGGATTTCGGTCTGCGCCCGCAGCGACAGCACCAGAAACGTAAACGTGGCCGGCGGCAGGGCCTGGCTGTCTGCTTCACTCATCAACATTATTCTACCTCCGCCTCAAGACCGGACCGCCCGCGTACCCAAAAGATAACCTCGGTCAACCCGACGGCTGCTGTCCAAAAACAACACAATCCGGGGTGGCGGAACGGAGTAAAGTTGGGGGTACTATGAAATGGTCCGGATTGCTAGTACTGACCGTACTGATTACGGGACTGGCTGTGGGGGATGACCGGCGCGCGGCGGATCGCACGGCGACGCCTGTGCCGCCGGTGCTCCGAAACGCGGAACTCGAAGATAGCGTGGTTGTCACGCTGCCCGGCGCGCCCGTGCCCGAAAAGCCGCAGAAGGCGGTGGAAGCTTCCGCGCCCGCGCCGAAGACAGGCTCGGCACCCGCGGCGGCGCCGGCAACCGTCGCCGGATGGGCGACGGCGCCGGACTCAGTCTCCGCGCTGCCGGCGGCACCGGCAACGGCTTCCGCGACGGCGACGGCGAACACCGGCTCCGTACTGCCGACGGCGCCGGCCACAATCCCCACACTGCCGGATGCGCCGGCAACCCCTTCCGCACCTGCGACGGCGCTGGACACTGGCTCCGCACTGCCGGCGGCGCTGGACACTATCTCCGCACTGCCGGCGGCACCGGCGACAGCCTCCGCGCCTGCGACAGCACCGGAACCTGTCACCGCACCGGCAACAGCACCGGACACTGGCTCGGCACCGGCGACCATTTCCGCACTCACCCCAGAGCCGGCAACCGTCTCCGCGCCCGCTGAGCCGACCCCAGCCTCCGCACTTCCGACGGCGCCGGCAACCGCTTCCGTACCCGCGACGGCGCCGGAACCTGTCACCGCGCCGCCAACGGCACCGGACACTGGCTCCGCAGCGGCGACAGCATCGGCGACCACTTCCGCACCCACCCCAGCTCCGGCAACCGTCTCCGCGCCCGCGGAGCCGGCCCCAGCCTCCGCACTTCCGACGGCGCCGGCAACCGCTTCCGCGCAAGCGACGGCGACGGACACTGGCTCCGGGCTGCCTGTGGAGGCCGCAACCGTCTCCGCGCCCCCGATGGCGCCAGACGCAATCTCCGCACCCGCAGCAGCAACGGCAACCGTCTCCGCACCCACCCCAGCTCCAGCCACAACCTCTTCACTGCCGGCGGCGGCAGCAACCGTCTCCGGGGCCCCCGTGGTGCCGGACACAATCGCGGCACCCGCAGCGGCACCGGCCACAGCCTCCGCACTGCCGGCGGTACCGGCCACAGCCTCCGCACTGCCGGCGGCGTCGGCAACTGTCTCCGTACCCGCAGCGGCGCCGGCAGCCGTCTCCCCGTCCCCCTCCTCACCCCAGGTGGCGCCTGAAACTCCCGAGCTTCGGCCGGATTCGCCCCGGCCCGCTGCCGAAGCTCAGCCTCGCGAAGCCGTGGCCTCGGCGCCATCAACCGTCAAACCGCTTCTTCCAGAGGATTTGCGAGCCGATAGCGGAATGTTCTGCCAGAAAGAGATCGGGCAGTGGCGGGAGGCCGAGGCGCGGGCGATCCTGGGCGAACCCACCGGGCGGCGGGCATCGCTCGATGAGAACGGCGTGGAAAACGGGCAGATCCTGGCTTTTGCGGATCCTACCGGCCGGTACCGGCTGTTGGAGCTCGACTTCGACCGCGCGAATGGGCGTCTGCGAACCGTTTTCGTCTATCCCCGCAACCTGACCTGGACGGACTGCCGGCACCTCTGGGGCGGCAAGGTGAATGCCACACTGGCGAATAAAGGACGAAGATTCTACTCTTACATGGACAAAAAGCTGGATGTCCTGGTGGATCCTTCGGGCAAAGTCATCAGTTTGGGACTGTACTAGCCATTAGCCGCCGGCCGCAAAGCGCCCCCAAGGGGCAGCGCCAAAACCTGGAAAGGCCGACAGATTTTTCACATCTGTTGCGAAACCGGCCTCGGGTGGGCCGCGTTTAACACAATGACTCACCAGACGCCCAGGATTAGGCGTATAGTGTAACTAGCAGGGAGCTCTGAGCGATGAAACATCGATGCACTGTGCCCGTGGCGGTTCTGGCTGTGCTGAGCCTCACGGCGGTCGCCTATGCGGATGACAAGAAGAAGGATCCCGATGCGATTGGCGACCGGGATGTAGGCAAGGGCGTGAACTTCTACTCGCTGGAGAAGGAGATCGCGCTGGGCAAGCAACTGGCACAGGAAGTCGAACGCCAAGCCAAGATTGTGGACGATCCCACCGTCGCGGAATACGTAAGCCGCCTCGGGCAGAACCTGGTGCGGAACTCGGATGCCAAGGTTCCCTTTACCATCAAAGTTCTGGATTCGGAAGAAGTCAACGCGTTCGCACTGCCGGGCGGCTTCTTCTTCGTGAACTCCGGGCTGATTTTGAAGGCGGAGAACGAAGCCGAGCTGGCGGGCGTGATGGCGCACGAGATCGCGCACGTGGCGTGCCGCCATGGCACCAGGCAGGCGACCAAGTTGGAACTGATGCAGATCGCCGCGATTGTCGGGTCGATCGCCCTGGGCGGGTGGACGGGCTATGCCATCCGGCAGGGCGCCGGCCTGGCGATTCCCATGGGCTACCTGACGTTTTCGCGGGCGGCCGAGCGGGAGGCCGACTTCTTCGGGCTGCAGTATATGTATAAGGCCGGCTACGACCCGCTTTCGTTCGTGGACTTTTTCGAAAAGATCCAGTCGCTGGAGCGGAAGAAGCCCGGATCGGTCGCGAAGGTCTTTTCGACCCACCCGATGACGGACGACCGGATTAAGGCGGCCCAGAACGAGATCCAGAAGGACCTGCCGGACAAGCCGGAATACGTGTTGAACACCTCGGAGTTCGTGGACGTGAAGGCGCGTTTGGGGATGCTGCACAACCGCCGCAACGTGAACGGCGACGATCCCAACCGTCCGCGGTTGCGGAGGGCTCCGGGCAGCGGCGGCACCGTGGATGACGGCACCGGCACCGGCACGACCAATACCGATTCCGACGATCGGCCCACTTTGAAGAGGCGGGATAGCGGCAGCGGCGGCGGACAGTAGCGGCGCGCACGCGGGAACTACCTCTCGATTCAGCTCAATCGCCCTTGCGCCGGTAACGGCAGCAAGGGCGATTTCATTTGCGGCGATTGGATTGCCCGATTCGACGTGTACCAGGCGGAACCAGGCCGGCAGGCGGGCCCTGCCGGTAACGTGCGGAAGGAAAAGGGTGATGGGGTGGGGAACTCAGTGAAAGTCTGGCGTCCGGGCCAGTTCACATGTGTGGATTGAGAGGATTGAGACGCAGCGGTTGGACACCTTCGGAGAAACGGCCTATACTTGGGTCGCTGGCGAGGAACGGATATGATCGTCTTAAAATCCCGATACTGGTGGTGGTTGGCTGCGGTTGCATTCATTACGGGATGCGGCAAGCAAGAGCGGACCGAAGCGGTTCAATTGGCGAAGGCGCTCAATGGACAAAAGGCTAACTTTGCCAGCGCCATTGCGATCGAAAAAGACTTCGTAAGCAGCGCGCGCGCCTGGTGCGGCGGGATCACGGCAAACGGGTCGGGCCGCGGAGCCGAATTGGATCAAAACGCCTCGGTGGCTGCGCAACTGGCGCAATCCGCAGTGGCGATCAGCGCTCAATTGAGCCAGGTGCGGCAGGCCATTGACGGTCCGAATCTCACCGAGGAGTATCCACAGCACGTCCGCGACGCCTTGACTACCCAACTGACCAAGCGGCAGCGGATGCTGCAGGACATGCGGGCGCTTTTGGAGCAGTCGGCGCCCCAGTTTCTGGAATACAAGAAACTTAAGGCCTACGCGGGAGACAGGTACCCGGACGGAGTTGGAAAGCTGAATACACTGCTGGGCGCTTACACGCCGCCCGAAGACGCCGTGGGGGCCGCGCTCGCCAGCCTGCAAGAGAAATACGCTTTCAGCAACGGCGAGATCTGAAGGTTCCCGGGACGGCCAGAACGCGCTGTCACGCGGGCGGAAGGCGGCCGGCCGCCAGGCGCTTCTTTTCCGGCCGGATCTCCACGGCAATCTTCCAGTCGAGGCCCGATGGCCGTTGAGAGGCACTCGTTCCGCCGGGATCACTTGGAGCGTTTGCAACTCAAGCCGTGAAAGGCGCAAAGCTGCCCGCGTTTCACCACCCTCTGGGGATCGATGATCCCCGTCGCCGCGCGGCCACTTTGCGAATACGGCTGTTGCCGATTTCCGCAATGTAGAGGTTGCCAGCGCCATCCACCGCCACGCCCGCGGGAGCGCTGAGACGCATAGAAATCCGATGAACCGGCGCGAACTGCTCCGTTCGACGGCCTTTCCCCTGGCCGGATTCGCAAGCCGCCGGCCACGGCGCTGGCGGCCAACTACCATTCGCTATTCGCGAATCGCGAATGTAGAATTGAGCTTGTGGCGATACTAAAACCCCAGGATATCGCGGTGGTGCTGCAACTCTGCCGGCATCCACCACCACGGCCGCCCTATTCTCAAATCGGTATGGAACTTTCCATGAGCTCCTCGGAAGTTCATGCCGCGGTCAAGCGCGCCCAGGCATCGCGGTTACTGCACGGCCCGGAACTCGGTGAACGCCCCAACCGTTCTGCGATTGAGGAATTCCTGATCCACGGACTGAAATATGCGTTTCCGGCCGAGCGTGGGGAGTTGACCCGCGGCGTGCCGACTTCATACGCCGCCGAGCCTCTGCGGCAAGTCATCGCCTTGGGCGATGAGCCACCTCCCGTTTGGCCATACGCGACTGGATCGCAAAGGGGTATCTCCTTCGAGCCGCTATACAAGCAAGCGGCCAAAGCGGCCCTCCGCGATCCGGCTCTCTACGAACTTCTGGCTTTGGCCGACGCGCTCAGGGATGGCCGCGCCCGCGAGCGCAAATTGGCGGAGGAGATGATGGTCGGTCGTCTTCGGTCGGCAGTTCATGCGTGACACCAATCGTCAACTCCTGCTCTCGGCCGCACGGCTGTTGGGACCACTTGGACGAGCTTGTCTTTGTCGGCGGCTGCGTTACGGGCCTGCTGATCACAGACGATGCTGCCCCAGGTGTCCGCGCGACCATCGACGTTGACGTGATCGCCGAAATCAAGTCCTACGGTGAATATGTTCGGTTCGCTGAGCGGCTCCGAGGCGCCGGTTTCGCTGAGGACATAAGCGAAGGAGCACCGCTCTGCCGATGGAGAAGTGGCAAGGTAGTTCTCGATGTCATGCCGCTGGACCAGAGATCCTGGGATTCTCAAACCGCTGGTACGGAGCGGCCATGCAGTCAGCCGAGGTGCTGACGATCGAGCCGTCGTTGAAAATCCGCAGCATCACCGCGCCGTTCTTCCCTGGCAACCAAACTCGAAGCGTTCAAGGGCCGGGGCGGGCGCGATCGTTTCGCCAGCCACGACCAGGAAGATGTGCTTTCGGTCATTGATGGTCGTCCGGCGTTGCTGAATGAAGTACGAGCCGCCTCGGTTGATCTGCGTGCCTACCTGGCTCGGGAGCTAAACGCGCTATTGGGAGACCCTCGCTTTCTCGACGCGCTACCAGGTCACCTGCTGCCGGACGCAGCCAGCCAGGCACGGATGCCTATGCTCCTGCGGAGGATCGAAGAACTCGCGAAGGGATAGCGCGGCGGCTGGAGGCAATTGCAGGTTACGGCTCGATCTCGAACGAGTCGCGTACTTCTACCGCCGCTTCGCGTTCTTCCACGCCGCGGACGTCGGCCCAGCGCGGCCCGCGATGCAGGCGGCCGGCCAGCTCGTCGAGCTTGCTCTGGGGTCCCGCGGCGTACACCTCTACGCGTCCATCGTCCAGATTGCGCGTGTATCCCACCAGGCCCAGGGCGGACGCCTCGCGTTGCGCGAAATAGCGGAAGCCCACGCCTTGCACGCGCCCGCGAATGAACCACTGCCGCGCCGCCGCCTTGGCTTTTCCCATTGGCCGAAAGCATAGCACGTGATACACTGCCCATCTTGGCCACTCCCGAAGCCACTCCCGAGGCCCGCCCCTCTCTCGACCGCCCCATCCGCCTGCCGCAAGCCACCGCCATGGTGGTGGGGATCATCATCGGCGCGTCGATCTTCGTGCAGCCTTCGGAGATCAACCGCCACGTGCCCAGCATTTCCGGAGTGCTGGCGGTGTGGGCGGCCGGCGGCATCCTTTCTCTATTTGGCGCGCTGGTGTGCGCGGAGCTTTCCTCGGCCTTTCCCGAAACCGGCGGCGTGTATGTGTATCTGAAGCGCACGCTGTCTCCGGCGTGCGGCTTTCTCTGGGGATGGGCCATGTTCTGGAGCGCGCATTCCGGCATCATCGCCGCCAGCTCCGTGGTGCTGGCGCGCTACGTGGCGTTTTTCGTTCCGCTCAGCGATGGCGGTATCCGGGCGGTGGCGATCGGCGCCATCCTGGCCCTTTCGCTGGTCAACTATGTGGGCGTGCGGCAGGGCAGCCGGCTGCAAACCTGGATCACCGCCAGCAAGCTGGCCGCCATTGTGCTGCTGTTGATCATGGCGTTCACGCTGGGCAGCCACGCCAATACGCCCGGGCCCATAGGGCACCCTGCCCCAATTGTGCCCATATCCTTCCGCGAGTTCGTGCTCGGAGTGAGCGCCGCGCTGTTTGCCTTTGGCGGCTGGCACATGGTCACTTATGCGGCCGGCGAGACCCGCGACCCGCGCCAGACCATTCCGCGCGCGCTGCTGATCGGCTCGCTGATCGTCTCGGCCTGCTATGTGGCGCTCAACGCGGCTTATCTTTATCTGTTGCCGATTGCGAAAGTGACCGCCTCGCAGCGGGTGGCCGCGGACGCCGCCCAGGCGGTGGCGGGCGCTTACGGCGCCGCCATCATCTCGGCTTTGGTGATCCTCTCCGCCAGCGGAGTATTGAACGGCGTCATTCTGGCCGGCCCGCGCACCTATTACGCAATGGCCGCCGAGGGCCTCTCGCCACGCTGGCTGGCCGCCATCCACCCGCGCTTTCACACGCCCTCTCGCGCCATCGTCGCGCAGGCGGTATGGTCGGCGGTGCTGGTGGCCACCGGCACCTACCGCGCTCTGTTCACGCGCGTGGTTTACACCGAGTGGCTGTTCTTTGCGCTGATGACCTGGGGCTTGTTCCGCGTGCGCCGCACCGCCGGCTACTCGCCCGCGTGGCGCATCTGGGGCTACCCGCTGATCCCGCTCTCGTTTGGCCTCGCGGCGCTGGTGGTGGCCGGCATCCAGATCGCCGCCGATCCGCTGCAGGCCGCCTCCGGCCTGGGCATCGTCGTGTTAGGATTGCCTGTCTACTACTTCTGGCTGCGATGATCATCGATTTCCACAACCACTTTTATCCTCCGGCTTACCTCGACGCCCTGCGCTCGGGATCCAGCGCCGTCGAGGTCACCATCGACGGCGACGGCAACCCGCGCATCTTCTATCCGGGCGATTACAACATCGCCGTGCCCGGCCACCGCGACATCGATTACCGCGAGCAGGTGCTCATCGAGCAGGGCATCGCCACACAGGTGCTCACGCTGACCACCCCGGGCACGCATGTGGAAGCGCCCGCCACGGCTGTGCGCTTCGCCGCGCTGGTGAACGACGCCTTCGCCGAGATCGCGCGGACCAAACGCGGCCGCTTCACCGCGCTGGCCACCCTCCCGCTCAACGACCCGGCCGCCTCCGTCCGCGAGCTGCGGCGCGCCTGCCGGGACCTGGGTTTCCGCGGCGCCATGCTCTTCAGCAATGTGAACGGCACCGGCCTGGACGACCAGCGTTTCTGGCCGCTCTACGAAGCCGCCGACGAGCTCGGCGCGGTGCTGTACATCCATCCGACGCATCCCCTGGGCGTCGAAGCGATGACCGATTTCTGGCTGATGCCGCTGGTCGGCTTCCTGATGGATACGACCCTGGCCGCCGCCAAGCTGGTGTTCCGCGGAGTGCCCGAGCGGTTCCCGAGAATCCAATGGGCGCTCTGCCACCTGGGCGGCGCCATTCCGTACCTGGCGGAGCGCCTGGACCGCGGCTTCGAAGCCTTCAGCGAATGCCGCGCCAACATCCCGCGCCCGCCCAGCGGCTACTTGAGGCGCTTTTATTACGACACCGTGAACTTTGACATCCGGGCCGTCCAACTGGCCATCGATTTTGCGGGCACGGACCATCTTCTGGCAGGCAGCGACTACCCGCACCAGATCGGCAGCATCCCCAAGATGCGCGAAACGCTGAGCGAGCTGAATGTCTCGGAGGAATCGAGAGCCGCGATTGCGGGCGGCAATGCGGCGCGGCTGCTGGGGATGTGAGGGCACTCGAAAGCGTGCGCGGCTTGGAGGCGGCGCCTCTGCCCCACTGAACGGCTGGCGATAGAATGGACTCATGGAACGGGATGCGGCGGAGGTGCTACGAGATGCGCTGGCTCTACCGCCTGAGGTGCGTGCTGCGCTGATCGACTCCTTGATTAGCAGTCTGGATCAAGCGGTCGACGCTGGCGCGGAAGAAGCCTGGCGGGAGGAGATCCAGCGGCGTCTTGAGCAGATTGACAGCGGAGCCGTTGCTCCCATCCCCTGGGAGGATGCGCGCCGCCGTCTCCGGTCTCGACGGGAGCCGTGAGCCGGACGCCGGTTCGAATCCACCCCGCCGCCCTGGAAGAGGCCGAGGCTGTAACTGAGTGGTATCGGCAGCGTAGTCCGCGCGCCGCGGAAATGTTCCTGGATGAGCTTGACCGCGCCATCGACCGAATTGGAGGTCACCCCGGTCAGTTTCCCGAGTACGCGTTTGGCACGCGGAGGATGGTGCTCCAGAGATTTCCCTACTTCGTCGTCTTTCGGGAAACCACCGGCGGTTTGGAAATTATTGCGGTCGCCCACGGACGCCGCCGCCCGGGCTATTGGCGGGACCGGGTTGAATGATGGTGGGGCGCTTGCCGGCGCCACATCCGGCGGGACGGGGACTTACCAGGAGTGATCAGTGGGTGGGGCCAGTCAGCGCGTTCCATCGGTCCCGTCCTCCCAAGCCTATTACGCCGGGCGGGGCAGAGGGTTGGTTACTGCCCCGCGCGCACACCTTTCATCGGGCGTCGATCAGGAGAGAGCACCGGCAACCGAAGTGGAGCGGGAATCGACTCCACTTGGCGAGCAGTCTGGATTCTTCGTGTGTTTTGCTGCAGCTCCTGCAGCTAAGGATGTCACGGAAGCTGTGCACCTTGAAGCGGCGGCGCCGCCTTTGGGGCGCGCTCTTGGTGCCGGCGGGCAGTCTGGTTGCGGCCGGAACATTTCGTGGATGCGTTCCGCCGCTTCCGGATTCACCGCCGCTCGCAGGGGCGGGAAACGCCAGCGTTGCCGGCGTTGTTAACTTTGGCGATCATCCCGCTGGTAAACGTGGTCGGTATTCGGTACCTGCGGGGTACGGGCATGACTGTTGATCCACGGGCGCGTGGGTAACACTAACTCTGGATGGGAGCGTTGTTATGCAGAGCATCTCTTTATCGCCCGGCCAACATACTCAGGTTGCGGTTGAGGTAGCGCGCGAGAGCCGTTACCTGGCGCCCGCACCTGCCGCCGCTGTTATGTGGGAGCAGATGGAGTATCTCATGGCTCACGCCGGCTCAACTTGTCATCCGGACTGCCCGGACTGCACGCGTTTGGAGCAGGTCAAACGCTATCTGCTGAAGCCGTTCGATTAAACGGCGGCTGGCTGTGCGGCCAGCAGGCCACCGCAGGAAGCATCCGCGCGGCGGCGCCGCCCGAGGCGTGCAGCTCCCCGGCGGAAATCCGGACCGACAGGAACCCCGCCTCGTGGATTATCCTGTGATTGAATGCAAACGACTCGGGAAACCAGTCTCGACCTGCCCAAAGAGTGCGACTACATCGTCGCCCAAGCGGTGGCGAGTCGGAATACGATCGTCATTATGGGTCCTCTGGTGTTTCTCGCGTACGCCAGCGGCGACGCATTTGTCTTGGATATGGAGGACAAGTACGCCTGTCAACTCTGTGTCGATGGGGAGAAGCAGCGCTATCCCTTGTTCGACTCGGGAACCAAGTGGGCTTTCCAATGGCCGTGGAAGTATGCCTTGGCAAAAGGGCGCATCTTCTTTGAGAGAATCGACAGGGATGACTCAGGCGGCTTGCCCTGGATGAAAGCCGGTGTGATCGAGCGGGAGATCACTCGGTACAACCGCAAGGCCGGGACGAATTACCATCTCTGACGTGGTGTCACACCTGCTGGCCCACGATCTGGTGGACGGCTCCCCGGTCTCCCGCGGCTGGTGGCGGGCCGATTTCGCGACGTGCGCCAGGCGGCGCGCATGACGGCGGCGGCGGCGCCGGACTTCTCGGATCGCCGTCCGGCGCCAGTGCCCGGCCGCCAGGCCGCCCCTCATCCTGCCGGTTCAACCCGGCGTCCGCCCGTTGCGCGGCGGGGGGCGGCCGTGCGATGCGACCGCGGCCGAGAGCTTCGGTCCACGCGGCGTACACCGAAGTATAATAAACGGGACTCTGGAGTCCAAATGAAGATTCCAGCGGAAGACATTCCTTGCGATGAACAAGCCATCTGCATCTCGTCTCACGGCGACCACGCTGCGGGCCGCCACTGCTGGTCTGACCGCGATCGCGGTCTGGGCCGGCACTGCCCTCCCGGTTCATGCGCAGCACAGTTCCCGCACGCTCCGCACGCCAGAGTACCAAGCGCTGCAGCAGCGGCTGTGCCGCGGCTGGAATACCTGGAGCACGAACAGTGTGCTCTCGCACATTCACCTGCCCGACGGTTTCGCGCTGACGTTGGGCCTGAAGAGCGCGGGTATCGGCCACATGTACCAGAACACATTCTTCCAGGCCAACCCGATGGCGCGCCGGCCGGAGAAGATCCGGCTGGGTCCGCACTCGGACGACGGTTTCTACACCGAGTTGAGGCTGGAGCTGAATACCAGCGGTTCCGGACCCGAGGCGAACAACGTTGTCCTGGTGCAAAGCGCCGCGGAAAACGACGAGGAGTATATTCTCGTGACGGTCGAGAAGCGGGCGGCGCTCCGCCCGGAACATTTGATCGTCGAGGCGGGCTACTACTGGAACCGGCCGGGCGGGGTGCGCCGTGAGGGCGCGGTGCTGAAAGCGCAGTCGGCCCGCGAGGGCGGGCGGGTGTTTGAGGTGCGTACAACCGCGGCGGAGGTGGACGATCCCTTTGTCGCGGTGGGCACGCCCTACCTCTCGATGGCGCTTGAAGGGCGCTTCGCCGTCTACACGGGGTCGCGGAAGACGCTCGACCAGGTGGCGGCGGTCGTCGAAGCGCACCGCGACGCCCACTCGAAGCGGTTGGCCGACTATGGTGCGGCGAAGGAGGTCTTCACCGCGATGCAGACGATTCTCGGCTGGAACCTGACGTACGATCCCGAGAATGACCGCGCCATCGCTCCCGTGAGCCGGCTGTGGAGCGCGGGCTGGGGCGGCTACGTGCTGTTCGACTGGGACACCTACTTCGCCGCCTTCATGTATGGCCTGTACAACCGGGACTTGGCCTTTGCGAATGCGGTGGAGGTAACCAAGGGTGTCACGCGCCGCGGTTTCGTTCCGAATTGCGCTTCGGCTTACAACATTCAGAGCGACGACCGGTCGCAGCCGCCCGTGGGAAGCCTGATCGTGCTGGAGCTTTACAAGCGGCACATGGAGCGCTGGTTCCTGGCCGAGGTCTACGACGAACTGTTGCGCTGGAATCGCTGGTGGCCGGCCGCGCGCGACGCCAACGGGCTGCTGGCCTGGGGATCGGACGACGTGCCGCAGCTTGTCGACGGAATCTATCACAACTTCCAGGCGGCCCTGTACGAGTCGGGCCTCGACAACTCGCCGATGTACGACGGCGTGCCCTTCAATCCGCACACCAACCGGCTGGAGTTGGCTGACGTTGGGTTGAACGCGCTCTACGTGGCCGATTGCCAGGCGCTGGCCGAGATCGCCAGGATCCTCGGCAAGCCCGAGGATGCCCGCGAACTCCAGACGCGGGGCAGCCGTTACCGAGGCTCGCTTGCCACGCTGTGGGATGAGAAAACCGGTATGTACCTCAACCGGCGTACCGATACCGGCGAGAATTCGCCGCGACTCTCGCCGACCAATTTCTATCCGCTGCTCGCGAAGGTGGCTACGCCAGAGCAGGCCGCGCGCATGGTGCGCGAGCATTACTTCAATCCACGGGAGTTTTACGGCGAGTGGGTGATCCCTTCGATCGCGCGCAACGTGCCTGGTTTTCAGGACCAGAACTATTGGCGTGGGCGCATCTGGGGCCCGATGAACTTCCTGGTCTATCTGGGTCTGCGCAACTACGATCTGGCGCCGGCGCGCGCGGATCTGGCTGAGCGCTCGTACAAACTGCTGATGAAGTCGTGGCAAAGCGACCGCGCCATTTACGAAAACTACAACTCCATCACCGGTGAGGGCAACGACGTGCGCAGCAGCGATGCCTACTACCATTGGGGCGCGCTGCTGGGCGTGATCCGGCTGATGGAGCAAGGCCGTTGACGCCGCCGTCTTTCAAGCGCCCGGCGCCGCAGGAATGCTTCATGGTCTTTCGCGACCTGTTCCGGTGAATCCATTTTTTGACGCGCCGCTTGGCACGGCATCGTGCAATGCGGGCCAGCGATGGCGGGCGTTGGTGATCGGCGACAATCAACCGGCCTTGAACGCAGGATGGGACGAGACAAGCCTGCGGATCGAGCTGCAGGCCCTCCTGGCCGAGCCTGGATTACGGGGCATCCGGACAGAGCCATGCCCGTGACCGGGTTGGGGCTTGCTACTCTTGCGAAGTACGGACGAAATCAGCCACGCACGTATTTGTTGAACCAGTCGATCGTGCGCTGCCAGGCCAGGTCGGCCGCGGCTTTGTTGTAGCGTTCAGGCGTCGCATCGCAATTGAAGCCGTGAACAGCGCCAGGGTAGATATAGCCTTCGTGCGGAACGTTGGCTTCCTTCAAGGCCATGTCGTACGCCGGCCATGTCGCGGCCAGCCGCGTGTCGAGTTCCCCGTGATGGACCAGAATCGCCGCCTTGATCTTCGGAATGTCCTCCTTGGCGGGAACGGCGCCGTAGAACGGCACCGCAGCCCCCAAATCGGCTCCCAGCCGGACCGCCAGGGTATTGGAGATGCCGCCCCCGTAACAGAAACCGGTGGCGCCGATCTTGCCCGTGCAGTCGGCGCGCGATTTCAGCCACATGGCGGAGGCCACGAAGTCTTCGGCCATCTTTTTGCCATCGACTTTGCCGAACATCTGGCCGCCTCTGTAGTCGTCACCTGGAAAGCCGCCCAGAGAGGTGAGTCCATCCGGCGCAAACGCCATGAAGTTCGCGAGGGCGAGCCGCCGCGCGATGTCCTCGATATGCGGATTCAGACCTCGATTTTCGTGGACCACGAGAATACCGGGCAATTTCGCTGCCGTCGCAGCTCGTGTGTCGGCACTGACAGGACGGACGAGATATCCTTTGATGCTCCCGTTCCCTTGCGGTGACGGGACGGTCTCGTAGGCGGCCTTGATCCGGTCATCGGTCTTGGACACTTGCTGCCCCAGAGCGTAGTTCGGCATCAACGCCTCGATAATCGTGGTCGCCGCCAGACCGCCTATCGCCAATCGCTGCACGCCGTCCATAAAGGCGCGACGGCTGATTTCGCCGTGAATAAAGAGATTATAGAGTTCTATGGCCTCGCTCGGCAGTTTGGGTCTCGTTGGCTCCATTGGCTGACTCCTTTCCAGAAATATCACGTCTCCCGGGTCTTCATCAACAAGACTTCGGGGCCCCTGCGCGGGTTCCGAGCGCAAAACAATTCTCCCATGCCGCCCGCGCCGATCAGCGCGAGGATTTCGTACGGCCCAGCTTCCCGCCGGCTGCTAAGGGCATATGGTCTGACTAATTCTATACCAGTGGAACGCCGAATTCCTGGGGCTTGGCTCACCCAGAAAAACGAGCTTGCTGCCCCGCACCAGCCCCTCGGTACCGCAACTGCAGATCGTGGGCCAGCAGGCGTGGCCGCTCTGCGGTGCGAAGCAGGCCCGCCGCCAGCCCCGGCGCGGTTGCTCCTGGGAGAAATCGCGCTCGTGGCGTGGCTACATCCCCGCGCGTGCGAGCCACCGCGGTCGATCCCTGGTCGCCCTGCGGTGCGAATGACACGGCGGGTTACCGCCCGTTCCTTCACTATTGAAGCCCTACGCGCGGAGATGCCGCCAGGCTCGGTCCGGACCTGCGCTGCCGAAGAACCGCGCGGTGTCGGCGTGCGCGGTGGGGGATCCGGCGGCCCCTGACTCCCTCATATGCGGTGTTGAGCACTGCCCCATTCCGACGGATCAACGCCCAATCGAAGCGGTCAGTCGATCCAGCCGGGCACGCTCCAGCGTATACAGCGGATTCTGGGGAAAATCGCGGCATAGGCCGTCCAGCAGGCTTCGGGCCTGGTCGTCGTGGTGATCGCGCAACGCTGCCACCGCCAGCAGCAGCCGCGCGAAGGGCGCCAGGTAGTGCCCCTTCTCGGCCGCCAGCCGCAGCTTTTCCAGGCCCAGCGCCTTGTTGGTCTCGCCGCCTCCCAGCCGCAACAGCAAGCGCACCGGCGCCGGCTTCACGCTCAGCATATAGTTCTCCAGCCCCACCGGCACCCAGGCATCATAGTAGGTGGGATTGGCCGCCAGCAGTTTCTCGGCGCGCGTGCGGGAAAGCTTCATTCGCGCAAAGGCGGCCGCGTAGCGCTTCTCGATCAGCGCCATATAGTCGGATTCCAGCCCGTCGCACAGCACCGTGGCGAACTCGGCCGATTCTCCAGGCTCGCGATTGGCCAGCCCGCGGCTGACGGCCAGGGCTTCCTGGAAGCGTTTCTTCAGGGCCGGATCGGGCGTCAGCTTGTGGTCGGTGACGAAGTGTTGGTCGTGAGTGAAGAACTCCGACTGCAAAATGTGCATGCGGTCGAATTCCGCGAACAGGTACTGCGCGGCGTCCGAAGCCGCGGCCAGCGGATCGGCCGGATGGATCCCCTCCCAGCCCTGAAACGTCACGTGGGCCTGCCCGAATTGCAGATTGTACATCTGGCGGTAACCCCCTTCGAGGGTTGCGGGCCGCGCCTCGCTGATGGCGTCGGCGGACCGCGCCGTACCGGCAGCGGAGCCAAGCAGGCCGGAAATCAACAAGATTCGCAGCATTGACTAAATATGGAGCAAGTACCGGGCCATTCCCAGCCTCCCTCCGGAAGGCCGTCACGGAGCCCCTGAAAGAGACCGCTGGAGCAGCCGGAGGACCAGCGTTGGATACGTTAGAGGACGTCAGCACACCGCTTGCTCGGCATGTCAGCCACCGCAGCGGGCGCTGAGAACTCGACCCAACAGGGCGGACATCCTGGGACGGTCAGTTCGCTGTCCTGCTAGGCCGGCTTTACCGGATGTCCACCAGCGGAGGAAATGGCGCCGGGGTGCTCAGAACCTCGGACCCCAAAGCCAAAGGCCATGCCACCCGTCGCCGCTCTCTCCTCCGCTGGTCCTCCGCTGCCGCGGTGGTCTCTTTAAGGGAAAGTGGTCCGAAGCCAGAGTAAGGGTCATGGTAATGAAGCCCTGCTCGGTCCCAACGGCACGATTAACCATCAGTCTGGCCCCATCCTCAACGCGAATGCATAGCCGCCAGTCTCCTGGCTACCTCAACCTGAACGGGTCCAACCCTTCTTCTGCCTTTACGGCTACAATCAGGTGGGCCGCGGCGCCGCACAGCAACTCTACATCCCCTCCGCGCCGTGGACTTTCAACGCCGCCTGCAGGTGGGATAATCAAGGCGGATGACCTCGCAAGTCCTATCCGGCGCAATGGCATACGGGCCCACACCCTTGAGCTGCCAGTACCACCCGATGGGCCACCTGTCGGGCGTCACGCAAGGCTCCCGCCTGTACGATAACGAGGACGGCAGTTGCCAGTTTGGTCTGAACCCCAACGGGGCCAACACCACCTGCAACTTTGCAGGGCAGTTGTCGACTCTGTCCTACCGATCCAGCGGCAGCCGCAGCGGAGTAGAGGAAAGCCGCGGCTGCGACCGCCAGTTGCGCCTGACCTCCATCGGCGCCGGGACGTTGTTTTCGGCGTCATCTCCCCCGGCGGCAAACGGGTCTCCGAATCGGCCATCCGAACGGAGCGTCCCAAAGTAATGAGTAAGGGTGCCCAATTGGGGCCGCGCCATCCATGGCTCGCCGAGGCTGTCTACCGCATCGGCCGTCCAATGCTTGCCGCCATGTTTGCCGGGCATTCTTTCTACGGCGAGACCAGCGCGTATGCCGCCATGCGCCTTGCCGAAGTTCGCGAAAAACTGCGGCGCGGCAAGACCGTATATTTGCTTGGCCTCGGGCCCGCCGGCCACAACGCGGGAGCGGCGCTCTTGAGAGTGGCTCCCGGCGGAGCGCCGGAAATCGTCTGTAATAACGAAGAGGAACGGTATTCAGGCGTCAAGCATGAGGCGGCATTTCCGGCCATGGCTCTGTCCGAGTTGCTCGAACAGGCTCGTCATCTGGGTATCGGCCCCGAGCGGATCGATGTGTGTGTGGCAAGCTGGGACTATGCGGCACTCTTCGCTCTGTTGCTGCGCACAGCCATCGAAGAGAGTCCTTCAAGCTGGTGCATGCTGCGCCCGAGCGCTTTTCCCGGAATGAACATCACGCACCTGTTCCAATCCTGCCGGTCCCCCTACAAGTTGGCGAAAACGTTCGGTGTGCGCGGAGCCATCCCGCTGGTGGGAATAGGCCACCACGACAATCATGCGTATTTCTCGTTCGGCGTCTCTCCCTTCGCCAACTCGCCGGAGCCTGTCATGGTGTCCGTACTCGATGGGTTCGGCGATGACGGATCGATTTCGCTTTACCTGGCCGAAAAAGGGAACCTTCGCCGTTTGCGGAGCAACGGAAGCGTCTTCGATTCGCTGGGGGCTTTCTTTAGCGTCTTGAGCTCCACTCAGGGCGGCTGGACCATTCTAAGCAGCGAGGGACGATATATGGGTGCTGCCGCCTGGGGCAACCAGGACCGTCTTACGAATAAGTATTACCCGGCGCTGCGCCAGATCTTTTACCTCGGCCCGGACGGCCATGCGACCCTGAATCGAGCGCTCGCCAACTGGCCCCGCAGCCTGCTGAGCAAACTCTACACGCCGGAGTTGCGCCGCATCATCGGGGACCCCACACCCGTTAAGATGATGTGGAATCCGGACGCAGTGCTTCGTGTAGAGGACTTAGGGACGGGACTGCGCAGTCAGGACCGCTTCGACATAGCCGCGGCCACTCAAATGGTGTTCGAGGATGTCCTGTTCCACGTCATCGGACACTTGATCCGGTCGACTGGCAGCAGCCGATTGGTTCTCTCCGGCGGTACCGCACTCAACGGCCTCGCCAATATGCGGCTGATGGAACATTTCAACGAAGAGTTCTACGAAACAAACCTGGGGCTTCGGGATACCCGGCTCCACCTCTGGGTGCCCCCAACGCCTGGCGACGCAGGTGTGAGCGCGGGGCCGCCTATCAGTTCGCCATCCGCGCCGGAGCTCGCTGGGGTGTGCCCTTGGAGCACAGTTTCTACTGCGGCCGCGCGCCCGCCGACCGCGAGATCCTGGAAGCGCTGAAGGCCTCAGCCGGGATTGGCTGGACCAGTCTGGGAGACGTCAGCGGGCAGGCAGGCCGGGATGCGGTTGTGGATCTGATGGCGTCGATCACCGCCGGCGATGGCGTGCTGGCCTTGTTTCAGGGACCGGCGGAAACCGGGCCGCGCGCCTTGGGTCACCGCTCGATTCTCGCCAATCCCTGCAATCCGAAGACCCTCCAGGTGCTCAACCAGATGGTGAAGTACCGCGAGTCGGTGCGGCCGTTGGCTCCCATGGCAACTCGCGCCGCAGCCGAGCGATGGTTTGAACTCGCTCCTGGCGCAGCCGACGCGGGATACAATGCCTACCGCTACATGGTTCTCACCGCCCGGGCCCGGCCCGAAGCCTGCGCGCGGATTCCGGCCGTCATACATCGCGACGGCACGGCGCGCATTCAAATCGTCGAAGAAGCGCAAGACCCCTTCACCTACGCCTATCTTCGAGCCCTCGGCCGTAGAATCGGCGTTGAGGTGGCCGTTAACACATCCTTCAACGTTGCCGGACCGATTGTGCAAACGCCGCGGCAGGCTCTCGAAACATTAAAGCGGTCCAAAGGCATGGATGCGGTATTCTTCATTTCCGCCGAAGGGCCGGCGTACGCCGCTTGGGATAAGATCGATACGTGGCCGAAAGACGGCGGTCGAAGGCTCCGCCAGTGCTTAACCGCCTCGCGTGTCGAAGCCGGAGGACCGGGCGTTCCCACTCAAGTGTGAATCGACGCCAAGAGAATTCGTTGCTATGAAGACGGTATACATCACCGGCGGAACGGGGTTTCTGGGAAGCCACTTCATCCGAAATTATCTCTCCACCCGGGAGTACGGCGTTCAATGCTTTGTTCGAGGCAGTAGCGGCGAAGCGTGTACCGGGAGACTGAAGCAAGCGGTTCTCGCGGTGAACCGGAGCTATCCGGAAAAGCCGGCGTTGCACCTCGACGGCGTGACCGCGATTCGATCCGACATCACGCTCCCACGCTTGGGACTCAGCGAAGCGTGGCTGGATCCGGCACGGAGGGGGTCGCCGGGATCGACGTTCTTCCACTTCGCGTCGTCATTGAAAGTTGAGGAAAAGAACAAGGACGTAATTTACGATCACAACATCAACGGTCTGAGACATGCGGTCGATATCGCGGCGGCGTTGAGATGCGGCGTGTTCTTCTATATCTCCACGGCCTATACGGTGGGTATTCACGAAGGTCGTGTGCCCGAGCGGTTGCATCGTCCCGCCGCCTTCAACAATTATTATGAAGAAACCAAGTGCGCGGCGGAGCACCTCATCACGGCCCTATGCGACGCCAAAGAAATACGGTTGGTGATAGTCCGGCCATCCGTGGTGATCGGTCCGTCGAAATCGTACCAGACGGGCGGCGGCACAACGGGCCTGTATGGGTTGATTCGGGAAATGCTTCGCCTGAAACGATACCTCAAGCAGGTACACTCCTCGGTCGCGGCGTACGCCAATCCGGACGTGGGGGTCAACATCATCCCGGTTGACTATGTCTGCCACGACATCTTCCAGCTATTCAAAGATCCCAACGTTCCCAACGGCGTGCATCACGCCACCGCGGACAACAACGTGAATATTGCCGCTCTCGTCGAGTTGATCGCGCGGCACCTGGATCTCCCCAACGTCACCCTGGAGCGGCTCGAGCGGTTCGACAGCAAACGAGCTTCGACGATCGAGAAACTGCTCGTGAGAACAACGGCGTACTACAACTCGATCACGCGCACGACGAAGCACTTTGAAAGGAACGACGGCGCCAGGTGGATCCTCGGCATGGACGAGGTCGAACGCTATGTCATCGAGGGAGTGCGCGCGTTCGAGTCGGTCGAAAGCCGGTTGCCGGATCACCATGAGATTGTCGTTGCCGAGGACCGGGTTCCGGTGGAACGTTGACCCTGATGGCAAGATGACCGCTGAACCGGGGGTGCTCATCGATGCTGCCTCCGTGTCGGCGAGCCGTTGGCCATTCCGGTGGGAAGCCGGTCGCTTTTCGGCGGCTACCATCCCGGCGTGGTGCCGCTAATCCTTGCGCTCCTTAATCAGGAGGGATACCAGATAATCCTGCGCGATTCGCTCCTTGCGTATGATCTTCCAACTTTGGAACGCCGCGATGGCAGTGTCGATATGCGTTTGGACTTCGGTTTTCGACCATTTCTTGACGTAGTTGTAATCCGCGGCGTGTCGGCGCTGTTGAAGCTCCACAAAGGCTTGAGCCACTATCTTCAGATGACCCGCAACGACGGCGTCCGATGGAGCAAACTGCTTACCTGCGGTCTTGTTCGATGCGTCCTTCATGGACTTGTGATCGAATCCGCGGGCAACCAGAGCTCGCTGATCACGACTCTTCCAGTTCGATATCGTGGCGGCGATCAAGAGATGAAATAGAGCATAGTAGGCGGTGGAGACGGCGCGCCGAAGACTGGCCTGCCTGGGACGCCTGGGATCTCGCGTGGCAAGGTGCTGCGCCTGTTCGAGCAGGTCGTCGGCGAGCGCCATGACCTAATCGAACACCTCGTCTTTGAGCTCGGCTTGTTCGGACTGGCTTCTAAAGCTGAAATAGGGGATGAGGCCCCATTGGTTTAGCGGATCAAGCTCCTGGGTGATGAGGCTTGTGATAGCGCTGGTGACTTGACGGAGCTTCGGGGGTCGGCTTGAATCGTCCGACAGGACAATCGAAAAGAAGATTGCCGGATCTCCGCTCCAGTCATTGTCAAATGTGAAACGCCACTTGACGAATCCTGGGGGCATGCGGTGCTGGATGGAATTGAGGCTCTTGATCAACCCTACAGGCTGCGCGATTCCTCTCGGCCGGATGGGCATAGCAGTTCAGGTCCCCTCTTTTCACGATACATCATTTCAGCCGAAGCCGGCGGACGCCATACACACCGCCGCAGCTACGAACTCCTCGATCCCGGCCGATCTTCGAGACAGCGTCGATCAGGTTTTCTATTTCCCGCGGCCCAAAGACACCAGGCAGAATCGAAAAGCCCTCACTCAAGTTAGTAACCGTGCCCATCGAAGCTGCCCGTGATCTTACCTCGGAACATCCGGTAGACAAACACGAAGTAGCCCGCCGCGAGGGCCATCCCGAAGCTCCACCAGATCAGGCCGATCTCCAGGGAGTGCTCGCCCGAATGCGCATTGAAGACCGTGATGTTCAAGCTCTCGTCGGTCGTTGACAGCAATAAGTTGGGATACACCGCGGCCGCCGCGCCCAAAAGCATCAGCGCCAGATAGGCGCTGGAGCACAAAAATGCGCCGCGCTCGTGGCCCACCCGGCCCAGGCGCCAGGTGCCGAATAGGGAGGCCGCCACCAGCGCGGGAATCGCGTAGAGCGCCGGCAGCCGCTGGTAATTCTCCAGCAGGCTGGGGCGAATGTAGAGCGTCGCCGCCAGGCTGGCCGCGGTCGCCAGAACCAGCGTGGGCCACAGCCGGGCCGCGGCGCGCCGCGCGCGCAGGTTGAGCGCGCCGCTGGTCTTCAGCACGGCATAATTGGCCCCGTGCAGCGCCAGCGCAATCAGCGCCAGCAGGCCTGCGATCACGGTGTACCAATCCAGAATGCCGGGATCGGGGCCCACCTTCCAGTTGGTCCACAGCGGCAGGAAGAAATAGCCATCGCGCTGCAAGGGAACACCGCGGATCACATTGCCCAACGCGGCCCCGTAAAATACCGTCAGCAGCAGGCTGGAAATTCCGAAACATCCATTAAACAGCCCGCGCCAGACCGGCGTGTCAAGCTGCATGCGCAGCTCGATCCCGATTCCCCGCAGGATCAGCAGCCACAAGACCATCATCAGCGGAAGGTAGAAGCCGCTGAATCCCGAGGCGTACAGCAGCGGAAAGGCAAAGTACAGGGTTCCACCGCCCGCCAGCAGCCAGACTTCATTGCCATCCCACACCGGACCGATGGTGCGGATCAGGAGGGTGCGCTCTTCTTCGGTGCGCGCCAGGAAAAGATGCAGCACTCCGATGCCCAGGTCGAATCCGTCGAGGACCACATAGGCCGCGAGCATGATCGCGACCAGCAGGAACCAGGTCAGCAGCATGTCATGTTCTCTCTCAAGCCATCGTCACCGGCGCCCCCGAGGCGATGTCCGAAGCCGGCTTTTCTACCGGCCCGTGCGCGATCGTGCGAAACACCAGAAACAAGAACAGGATGGCCAGAAGCGCGTACAGTCCCATGAAACCCAGCAAAGTGAAAAGGCCGTTGCCCGCGCCGACGTACTGCGAATAGCCTTCCGGCGTTCGCATCAGCCCGTAAACCAGCCACGGTTGACGGCCCGTCTCCGCGGTCATCCAGCCGGCCGTGTTGGCGATGTAGGGGAGCGGCAGGCAGAGCAGCAGAATCCACAGCATCCAGCGCGTGCGGTAGAGCGCGCCGCGCCACAGCAGGAACGCTCCCGCCGCCATCACCGCCACAAAGATGGTCCCCAGCCCGGCCATGATGTGATAGCTGAAATAGACCAGCGGGATATTAGTCGGCCAGTCGCTCTTCGGAAACGCGTTCAACCCCCGAACTTGGGCCCTGGCCGTGCCGTAAATCAAAAAACTGAGCACGTCGTTGGCAACCAGCGGATTATCGATACGCTGGTTCTCGACGTCCGGCTGGCCCAGAAGCACGATGGGCGCGCCGGCCTCGGTCTTGAACAGCCCCTCCATGGCCGCCGTGGTGGCCGGTTGGTGCGCGGCCATAAATTTGCCGTGCAGGTCGCCGGTCGGGAAGATCTGCGCCACCGAAGCGGCCACCCCCACCACCATCGCGACGCGCAGAAACGCCCGCCCTTCTTCGATGAACTTCTCCTCCAGAAGGTAATAGGCGCCCACCGCCGCCATCGCGAAAACGCCCGTGATTAGCGCCCCGCACATATTGTGCGAGTACTGAATCAACGCCCAGGGATTCAGCAGGAGACCCCAGAAACTGGTGACCTGGAATTCACCGGAGGCGGTTCGCTCGAAGGCCACCGGATACTGCATCCAGGCATCCGTCACGATGATGAAGAAGCCGGAAAGCCACGATCCGGCGAACACCGCGAACCCCGCCCACCAATGGCCCCCCCGCCCGAGCCTTTGTTCGCCGTAGAGAAACAGTCCCAGGAAGGCCGATTCCAGAAAGAACGAGAACACGCCCTCCATCACCAGCGGCTGCCCGATCACGCCTCCGGTGACCCTGGCGAACTGCGCCCAGTTGGTGCCGAACTGAAATTCCATGGGGATGCCGGTGACCACCCCCATCACGAAATTGATGCCGAATACCTTCGCCCAGAAGTGCGCCGCCCGGTTGTAGAGCGGGTTGTCCGTGCGGAGGTACAGGGATTTCAGTATGACGATGAGCGGCGCCAGGCCCATGGTGAGCTGCGGAAACAGATAGTGGAAGGTGATGGTGAAAGCAAAATGCAGGCGGTGCAGTAGCAGCGCGTCGTCCACGCTCTTCATTATCGCCCCGGATTCCTATGCTTGCTTGATGTCAGTCCGGGCGAAATCCTCGCCCGTAAACAGCAGGGGCATACCGGCAACCGACGCGACGGCATAAGCCATGCAGTCTCCGAAATTCAAGGCCGCGGGATGGCGTCCCCGTCCAAAGCGCAGAAAGGCGGTGGTGGCGGCATCCAGGTGGTCTTGGTTAAACGCGACCACCTCGGCCTCCAGACGGCGGAGAAAAGCGGACAGCACCGGACGGGCATCCTGGCCCAACCGCGTGGTCAAGACCACGGCGGTTTCGAGCAGCGTAGGAACTCCGACGACTACGACCTCGGCATCGTCGATTGCTTCGATCAGCCGGTCGTGGCCAGGTTCTCGCAAGTGAATGGCGACAATCGCGGAACTATCCAGAACCATTGCCTCGGTAGCCATTGCCTCAGTAGCCTTCCGGCCCGTAGCCCAGAATCTGGTCTTCCTCCTCGCGATTGAGAACGCGCCCTAACTCTTCCTGAGGAACCATGGGCCAGACATTCCGCTCCAGATAATCGCGCAGGCCCCTGCGCCCCCCCGGCTTTCCCGCGCGGGCTTGAAGCCGTGCCCGGCGTTCCAACAACGCCCGGCGGATGGCTTCGGTCTTGGTTTCGTGCGCCAAGCCGGCTACCTCACTGGCTAGCCGCTCTACCTCCGCGTTCTTGATATTGAGGCCCATGGTAGAAGTATACCTATGCTCTACCATTCTACCATTTGTTTTGTTTCACGTGAAACACTTGTTTCACGTGACTGCAATTCAGACAGTGGGGGGTGCGAAACGGCTTTGGCAGGGTGAGTGGGTCGTCGACGCCGGATCTTTGGGGCTTGGGAGGAGATGGTTGAGAGGAGGGTGGGGCGCCCCGCGGGAATGCGGC
>JBKQPR010000136.1:0-10204 GCA_052144935.1 Bryobacteraceae bacterium | reverse complement strand
CCATTAAAGAGCCGGCCTCAGCCTGCGGTTTAGTTCAACGCGCGGTTTACTCGATTCCGCGGCGAACAGGCCGTATCTGCTGACCGGCTTCCGCGCGCCGCGGAACCGAGCAAACCTAAAGCATTCACTAAGTTCGATGATTTTTTCTGCGCCTCCAACACCATCCAATTCAACCACTTAGCGGCCGCACACAATTCCTCCCCGCCGAGCCTCCCGCAGCGCGTGACATACAATGTGGCTTGGGGAGGGTTCGCGAGAGCGAATCAGCCCGGAGGAAGCGGACTTCCGGACATGTATGTCCGGTCCCAAACCAATAACTGGTTTGTTTTCCACAAGGCTCCCCCATTTTTCCGGACATACATGTCCGGAAACGTCGGCGTCGGATACGAGATCGGCGATTCCGAACACGATGTTCGGTCCGTCGCCACTTAAGCTGTTTGTTTTCAGTAAAACAGTCCGGAATTTCCGAACATCGATGTTCGGAATCGCCTGGTGGAGCGGTCCCCTGAGGGGTGCCCTCCGGGCCGGACGCCCTCGTCCCCTGGCGCGGAAACCCCGCGACGGCTCAGTTTCGGAGCCACGACCGTATGAAGCGCACCCGTCCCGGCCGCGCCAGCCCCATTTGCGCATTCGCCCGATATCCGCAAATGCCATGCGTCACCAATCGCCGCAGCCAACACAAACCAAGCCGCTTACACACGCACGCATCACAGGATGCGTCACCCCGATGCGTCACCGCCCGCCTACCCGATGGAGGTACCCCCCTCCACCAACCGCCGGGGTATCCCAAAAACCTTCATTCTCGGGATGTGCCCTCATGCCCGTCCGCCGTACCTTGGAGACAGGAGAAATTCATGGCCACCGCAGCGTTGGCAATCCTGGCAAGTCCGGCCCTCCGGCCGGTTCCCCGGCGCATCCGCGTCCTCACCGTGGACAGTCATCAACTCGTCCAGGAAGGACTCGCCGCCACCCTCAATCGGGAGGAGGACATGATCGTCGTGGCCCTCGCTTCCACCGGCGAAGAGGCTCTCGACGATGTCCGCCGTTACCGTCCCGACGTCGTGACCCTCGACCTCCTGCTGCCGGACATGCCCGGCGAAGAACTGGCCCGCCGCATCCTGGCCGAATTCCCGCACACCCGCATCGTCGCTATCACTTCTACCCACGACCACATGCACGCCCGGCGAGCCCTTGATGCCGGCGTCCATGGGTACCTCCCCAAATCGGCCCCGCTCGGCGAACTCGTCGACGCCATTCGCCAGGTAAAGGCCGGCGGACGGACCATCCCGGGTCCGCTGGCCTGCCAGGCCCCCGGCGCCCTCAGCGCCCGCGAGGTCCAGGTGCTGCAACTGGCCGCCTGGGGCATCGGTAACCGGCAGGTGGCGGCGCAGCTTTCCATCGCCTGCGAAGCCGTCCGCATGCACATGAAGAACATCCTGGCCAAGCTCGGCGCCAACGATCGCGCCCATGCCGTCACCATCGCCGTCACCCGCGGCATCCTCCGCCTCGGCGATTGGTCGAATTCCGAATTGGAGAAAGCCGCCCATGCCTGAAACGATACCGAACGTAGCCGGTCTCTACTGGCTGGCCACCCTTCTCACGGGCAGCCGCGAAATCGCCGCTGAGGTGACCATCGAGTCCGTCTCCGCAGACCCCGATCCCCGCGATTTCCTGTCCTCGTGGACCCCCAAGCGCGGTTCGCGCGAAGAGGAGGTGTGGTTCCGGCGCCTGGTGATTGCCAACGCGCTCGCCGCCGTGCGCGAGGAACTCGCGAACTCGGCCCGCCGAATCGCCTTGCGGCGCGACGGCGATGCCGACCTGCCCTCTTGCCCCTGGGCGCTCGATCGCGCCTCCACGAAATCCGACCTCGAACACGCGCTGCTGCGTATCGAACCCTTTCCCAGGGCCGCCGTTCTCTTGCAGGTCTTCGAAGGCGCGCCTCTCCACGACGTGGCGAGTCTTCTGGAATCAGATCCGGAGTTAGTCGAAAAAGCGCTGGCCATCGGCCTCTCCGGCCTCACCGCCAACCTGGCCCGCATGCAGGGCTGGATCCCCGCGGCGAATCGCGCAGTGCGGGAGGAGCAGTATGCCTGACCAGGCCGAACCTCGCCTCGATTTCGCCGCGCGCCTCGCCGCCCTCTGGTGCCGCCTCACTCACGATGCGCCCATGTGGCCCATCCATGGCGCCTACCGCTGCCGCATCTGCTCGCAAATCTACCGCGTCCCCTGGGCCGGCGGCCAGGCGCTCGAGCCGCCGACGCTCGCCATCCCGCCGCGCGAACGCGTCGCCGAAACCGCCTGATCCAACCGGCTGATCCAACAAAACACCGCCTCGAACGATCCAAAACAGTGAGGAATTGATTTATGCCCGCTACCCTTGCCCAAAAATTTCGCGGCCGTATCGTCGCCGTCGCGACCCTCGGCATCGCCATAGGCCTCATCTTCTTCCTCTCCTCCAACTGGACCACTTGGGCGGGAGAAGGCGAAGAGCAGAAGACCGACGACGCCAACGTCCGCGCCGACGTCACGCCGCTGAGCACCAAAGCCGCCGGTATCGTGGCCACCGTCGATGTCTCCGATTATCAGGCGGTGAAGGCCGGCGACCTGCTCGTGACCCTGCGCGACGAAGATTTCCGCGCTCAGGCCGACCAGGCCGAGGCCGCCGTGCGCTCGAGCGAGAGCGGCTTGATCAACAATCAGCGCCAGAAGGAGCTGCAGGACGCCCGCATCGACCAGGCGCAAACCGGCATCGCCAGCGCCGAGGCCGAGATCTCGTCCGCCGAGGCCGGCATCGCCGCCGCCAATGCCGCCATCGCCAACGCCACCGGCGCCTACGCCGCCACCGATGCCGACGCACAGCGCACGTTGCTCGAGCGCAAGCGCCAGGAGGCGCTCTTCGCCGTGGAGTCGGCCACCCGCCAACAACTCGAGCAGGCAGTCGCGAACGAGGAGCGCTTTCGCGCCACGCGCGCCAGCAACGAAGCCGAGGTTGGCTCCGCCCTCGCCCAGCGCGTCAGCCGCCAGGCCGACCTCGACCGCGCCTCCGCTCACCTCGCCAGCAATCGCGCCGAACTCGAAGCCCAGGTACGCCAGAGCGCCGTCCTCGATTCCCAGGAACTGATGCTCCGCGCCGACCTCAAGGCCCGCCAGGCCGCCTTCGATCTCGCCCGCACCAACCTCGGATACACCCGCATCGTCGCGCCCGAAGACGGAATCGTCGGAGAACGCAAGGTGCGCGCCGGCCAGTTGGTGAGTCCGGGCACGCAGGTGGTTTCGCTCGTCCAACGGCAGATCTGGGTGCAGGCCAATTACCGCGAAACCCAATTGCGCAACATTCGCGAGGGCGACCGCGCCGAAATCCGCATCGACGAATTCCCCGGCCTCGCGCTCAAGGGGAAAGTGGCGCACATCGCACCGGCCAGCGGCGCGCAGTTCGCCTTGCTGCCGCCCGATAACGCCACCGGCAACTTCACCAAGGTGACGCAGCGCGTGCCGGTCAAAATCGTCCTCGACGAAAGCCGCGATCTTCTGCGCCTCCGGCCCGGCCTCTCGGTGATCGCCGTCGTCCGCACGGGAACCGCTTCGCGATGACCGCCACCGCGGAACAAACCGCAACCGCGCCGCCCGTAGCGCCGGCCGCGTCCCCGGTATCGGTGAATCCGTACATCGGCATCCTGGGCGTCTTCCTCGGCGTGGCCACCTCGCAGCTTGTCGGCAAACTGTTGAGCGCCGGCCTCCCCGATCTCCGCGGCGCCCTCGGCTACAGCTTCGGTGGCGCCTCCTGGATTCCCACCGTGCTCAACATGAGCATGATGTTTACCGCGGTCTTCGGCGTCTTCCTGGGAGCATCCTACGGCATCCGCCGCGTGCTGCTCATCGGCGGCGCGGTCTTTACCGCGGCGTCCATCGCCCTGCCGTTTGCGCCCAATCTCGGCGTGCTGCTGGCGCTCGAGGCGGTCGCTGGGGTCGCGCTCGGTCCCTTCTACTCGCTCACTCTCACGTTCGTGGCGCGCAGTCTCCCAAAGAAGCTCCTCGTCTTCGGCATCGCGGCATACGCGCTCGATGTCGTGGTCAGCAGCCACGTCGGCCATTACATTCACGGCTGGTACATGGACCACCTCTCGTGGCATTGGATCTTCTGGACCGGCGCTCTGCTGATGCCGCTGACTATGGTCTGCGTGTACTTCGGAGTTCCGCCCGCCGATCAGCCCGAAAAGCCTAACTGGCGCGGCTTCCTGTACCTGAGCGCCGGCCTCAGCCTGATCTACGCCGCGCTCGACCAGGGCCAGCGCCTGGACTGGTGGCGTTCCGGGATCATCGTCGGCATGGTGGCCGCCGGCGTCCTGCTGCTTGGCGCTTCCCTGCTGCGGCGCTACATTGCTCCAAATCCGCTGCTGAATTTGAGCTTCCTCCGCGCCCGTAACATCTGGCTGATTGGACTGGGCATCTTCGCGATCCGGTTTTCGTTGCTCGGATCGCTGCTGGTGGAGCCCTCCTTCTTGAGCGCGATTCCCGGGTACCGGCCGTTACAGACCGGCGCCGCGCTGGCCTGGGTGGCAGCGCCGCAGTTTCTGGTCGTCTGGGTCACGGTCTTCGCCGTCGTCTTCATTCAGCCGCGCATCGTTATGGCGGCCGGTTTAGCGACCGTCGCTGTCGGCTGCTGGATGGCCGCCCACGTTGACTCCTCTTGGGCCGGCAACAGCTTCGTGACGCCGGAACTCGTGATTTCCTTCGGCGTCGGCGTGGCGTTCGTCGCCCTGGTCACCAACATCATTCTCACCCTGGTCGAAATGGGCGCGCTTTCGAGCGTCACCAATACGCTTACCGCCTCCGCCTTGATGCACACCATCCGCATGATGGGCGGGCAAATCGGGGCCGTGGTGATAGGGCGTTTCATCGCCGTCCGGGAAGAGTTTCATTCCAACCTGCTCGGACAGTATGTGGACATCGGAAATTGGACCGTGGTGGAACGCCTGCGCGGCATCGCCGCCGCCTTGACGCCCCCCTCAGCGGGGCCGGACGAGGCGCAGGCAAGGTCGGTCGCGATCCTCGCGCAACAGGTGAAAGCCCAAGCCTTCACCATGGCGATCTCCGACGCCTTCCTCCTCATCGCCTGGGTCATCGCCGCCTATCTGCTGCTGATCGCCTTCATGCGTCCCCCCATCATTAGTCTTCGCCCTCAGGAGAAATCGCAATGAGCCGTCGTCTTTTGGCTTATCTTTTATTAATCGTTCCCGCCGCGTTCGCCGCGGAGCCGCAGAAGTTGACCCTTCCCGATGCCGTCCGGATGGCCCTGGCGCAGAATCGCTCGTTGAAGATCGCCCGCCTCAAGGTGGCTGAAAACGAACAGAAGAAAGCCGCCAACCGGGCCGACTACTTTCCGGAGCTCAAGAATCAGTCGATGATCGCCCACACCACCGCGGTTGAGGACATCGGCATTCCGGCGGGGGCGTTTGGCACTATCCCGGGCGGAGGACTGTCGCCCGATCGCAATGTCCTCATCACTCAGGGCAACCAGACGTTTTTTACCAGCGGAACGTCGCTGACGCAACCGCTGACGCCGCTCATCCGCATCCACGCGGCCAACCGCATCGCCGCCGCCGAGACCGCCGCCTCGCGCGACGATTTGAAGGCCGCCGAAAACGAGGTGGCGCTTCAGGTCCACCAGGTCTACTACAACATTTTGACCACGCGCCTCCGGAAACTCGCCGCCGAGCAGGAAAGCGCCTACTCCGAGACGCGCCTGAGCGAGAGCCAGCAAGACATCCGCAACGGCAATGCCCTCAAGGTGGCTGCCATCGAAGGCCGGGCCGGCTTGTTGCAGAGCCTACAGGATTCGCTCACCCTCGATCTGCAGCTTTCCGACCTGAATTACGAGCTGAACGACCTGCTCGCACTGCCCCTCGACACGCGCCTGGAACTGAGCCCCGTGGAACCGGTCGCGCTCCCCGGACCCTCGCGCGAGGAAGCCCTGAGCGCGGCGCTGGCGGAGAATCCGCAGATCGCCGCCGCCCAGGAAAAGGTCGAACAGGCGAAAGCTGGGGTGGCCGCCGCCAAATCGGCGTACATTCCCGACGTCTCGGTATTTGCCCGGCAGAGCTATCAGAGCGGCGTTCCGTTCCTGGTCCACAACTTCGGCACGTTCGGCGCCTCCCTCAATTACGATTTGTTCGACTTCGGCAAGCGCCGCGCCGTGGTGCGCGAGCGCGAAGCGGAGTTGGCGCAAGCCGAACAGAACGTCGAGAAGCTGAAGGACTCCATGAGCGTGCAGATCGAACGCAGCCTCAACAAGGTGGAGCGGACGGAACAAATGTTGCAGGTGGCCGCCGAAGTCGTCAAGCTGCGCGCCGAGGGCGAACGGGTCACGCAGAATCAGTTGACAGAGGGCGTGGTCCTGGTGTCGGCGCGGCGGCAGGCTTCCGCGGCCAGCTACAAGGCGCAGGCCGATCTCCTGCAGGCGCAACTGGCGCACCTGTTCGCGCAGGCGGAACTCGAGCAGACCATCGGCCGGACTCCAGGGCAATAGGATTTCAGGTAGCGGGTCAGTTTGGCCCACCGCCGGATGATTCGCCGGTCGCCCGGTGAAACGCGATGGTCTCACGGAGGACACGCTCCGCTGCCTTCCGCGGCTCCGCGACGGGCGTCCGGAGCGATAAATCAGCTTGCCAAAGGCAATGGACGTCCATGGTCCGTTAATCCTTATTCTTAACTGGCTCCTTAGGTGCCATCTCAACTGCCGCAGCTTTCTCGCTAGAAGTACAAGATAGCCCTTGCCCAGCCTGTTCTCTAGCCGCAAAACCAGCTTCTACCTTCATAGAGATAGGCCAATTTCGCACGTCGGCATCAACTCTTACAAATTGACGATTGAGCCAATCCTTTCGTAAACTCATTTATTCGTTTCCTCCTGCACTAAGCCTTTCTTTTCCATTTCGTTTTTGAAATCCTTGAACTCCTTTTGTTCAGCGGCCATCCTCGCAACGCTATACTCAGGAATATTCGGGAGAGACCCGGATCGACGCCATGCTTTGACAGTGCCATCTTTGTTCTTTCGGCTTCGGCCGGCCAACGCAAAGAGGTCCGAGTAGCGTTTTGGGGCTATACCTACAAAAGGTTCAAATGTAACTTTGTCCCCGCATTGTCCCTCTCGATCGACAACAATCGAATCCGAATAGAGCTCTCCTACAAGACTCTTCGCGTATGGTTCGAGATAAACAACGCGCTTGATTCCTGCTGCGACGATGTGCTTGGCACAGTCATGGCAGGGAAATGTTGTGGTGTAAAGGACACAACCCTTAGTTGCAACACCGTGTCTAGCTGCGTCGGTTATCGCGGCCATTTCGGCGTGAACAGCGCGTACAAAATCGATTGTGCTCGTAAATTGGACACCCTTCATTATCGGCTCTTCGCCATCCTTGCCGTCCCTTAGCGCCTCCTTGACCATTTCGGTTACATGCGTGGTTTTCTTGGACTCGGCAAGCCACTGATTTTTTTGCAGGCGGTCCAGGATATCGGCAAGGAGATTCTCCCTCATCCTGTCGCTGGTGTCATATCCGCTACGAAAATCGCGCCCATCAAACGAATCGTCATCCCAATATAAGCCGCCGCTAAACTTCGGTACTTCATTGACTCCCAATCCGATGACTGTCCCATCGCCCCGGCACAATGCCGCGCCGACTTGCCGAGCAAGGGAAGCAGAGCGAAATGCTGCTCCGTTGGCACAGAACATGCCTTGCTCGTCTTTTGTGGGCGTATGGAAAGTGTTCCCAAACAGGAGTTCAGTGAATCGTGAAAGCGATTCGGTCATCCTTGTTTCTTGGGTCGAGTCCACGATGATGTCCGCCAAAGGGAACGTATCTCGGACGTTCTGGCCGGAATCCCCCGATTCTGCTTCGTCCCGTTTTAATAGCCTCTCCGCCTCGATGACGTGCTCAGAGATCTTATTACTAAAGTGCGATTCGGCAATCTTGGTTGCAACGTTTTGAAGGCGCCTAGCCCTAGGCGCATGAGATCCAACCACGAAGAATGTTGGTCCGTAGATCTTCCGAAGCGTCTCGACCTCTTTCGGCCGTTTCAATGATCTTAAGACGTGAGCAAATCGGGGAATGGAGACGTTGGCGTCACCCATAACCGCGTCCCGCGTGTCAGCAATCGCACCGATACCAAGAAGGGCGACGGCATCGTTTCGTTCGAGAACTTCACAGAATCTGTTACCTGCCGTCATATGGCTGTCAACCATCTGATCGAAAGGGCCCTCCTTAAGAAGAGACCAGGGTTCCTTCGGAACGTCACGCATAAGTAGGCTAAGACGATGAACCTCACTTTTGTACTCCACTTGGCTCAACACGTCTTGCAGCGCGCGGCCAACGAGGTCGAGATCAGTACCGAGGGGGCCAACCAAACCGAAGACGAGTTCCGGTCCTTTCGGCTTATCCGCTGCCGCTTCCTGCATCATTTGAATCAACCTTAGTTTTACACCATTTCGCCATCGCTGCCAATGTCCCACAACTCCTTGTGGTTTCTGCCCACCAGCATACTACATATAGGGACCTGCGGTCCTTCTCAACTTGGCGGATTCGGCTTGGGACGCCAGTCCGTTGGCTCGGTTGCCGAACCTTCCTGGCGCCTCTTCCGGATAGGGAACGACAAGTCGGCTTGCGTCCGGGGATTTGTGATCACTCGCGTGAGACGCCCTTACCGCAACCGTCCAGCCTCGGGCGAAAGGTCGACTCGCGGAAGCGTCCGCCGGTGCTTTGCCTATAGCCGCGCCGGGAGTGCCTGCTCCAAACTGGCCCCCTACCGGATTCCATAACCCGGCAAGGGTATCGCCGCCTTGATCCACTGTGTTAACCCAAAAGCCTTCGATCTCGTGATTCTTTCCGGGTTCGGAAAGCGCATAGTTGGGTTAACGGTTGAATGACCGTTGCGGAAGGAGCGCAAAATGTCGAAGCTTGTACTGCTGGACACAACCAGGACGGGAAGACAGGCGTTGGACCTGGAAGCCAGTCTCCGCCGACTGGTGGTTGGACAAGACGAAGCCATTCGCGAGGTGGTCACGGCTTACCAGAGCCACGTGACCGGCCTCTCGCCGGCCGGACGCCCGATCGGCAATTTTCTGTTCCTCGGCCCGACCGGATCGGGCAAAACGCGCATCGTCGAGGCGACCGCTCAGTCCCTTCTGAACGACCCCAAGGCGATGATCAAGATCGATTGCGCCGAGTATCAGCACAGCCACGAGGTCGCCAAGCTGATCGGCTCGCCGCCGGGATACCTGGGGCATCGCGAGACCCACCCGCTTCTATCCCAGGAGGCGTTGAACCGGCATCACACCGACAAGCTCAAGCTCAGCCTGGTGCTCTTCGACGAAATCGAAAAGGCGTCGGACGCGTTGTGGAATCTCCTGCTCGGCATCCTGGACAAGGGCATCCTCACGCTGGGCGACAATCGCCGGGTCGATTTCTCAGCCTCGATGATTTTCCTGACCAGCAATCTCGGCGCTTCCGAGATGACCGCGCTCAGCACTCCACAGGTGGGCTTCAGCCCCAAGGTGGAGGATAGCGGCTTCCAGGGCGGCCTCGACGTCCGGATGGCGCGTGTCGGCGTGGCTGCGGCCCGCCGCAGGTTTACGCCCGAGTTCGTCAACCGCCTGGACAAGATCGTGGTCTTCAAACCGCTAGGCGAGGAGGAATTGCACCGGATTCTCGACATCGAACTGTCGATGGTGCAGCAGCGGCTGGAGAGGGCGGCCACGCCGTTCGACATGAACATCGCCGAAAGCGCTCGCGAGATGTTGCTTCGCGAAGGATTCGATTCGCGGTACGGCGCCCGCCATCTGAAGCGCGCCATCGAGCGTCTGCTGGTCCAGCCGCTGGCCAATCTGCTGGCTTCCGGCCAGATCCGCTCCGGCGATTCCGTTCGCGTCAGCACGCGCGAGGACCGGTCCACTCTCGTGTTCTTCCGCGAGGCCGTGGTCCGCGACGTCTGGAGCGCTGGCGAATCGCTGGCCGCGTAAAGAAAGGGGGTGCTTAACCGTTTTGGGGATTCCTGGCCGAAACCGCTCCCTTGCTCGCCAACGGCGAGTGACGGTCGCGGCTCAGCTGGGCCCCCGGCGGGCCGGATGGAACGGAGCGAGACCGCCAAATCTGCCGCGGCTTTCGCGTTTCACGGCATTTTTCAGGGTTTACGCCGGCGTTGAAAACAAAGTACT
>JBKQPR010000135.1:0-21405 GCA_052144935.1 Bryobacteraceae bacterium | reverse complement strand
TATAGCATTCGGTATTGTCAGTATAGCATATACATGCTATACTATATCCGCACAGTTATCAACACCGAAAACACGAAGATCCAGCCGACCGGCAAGGAGGCCGCTTCATGCTCTGGAACCATTGGTGGAGTCTGGTGTGCGAATTGCGCTCCGCCTGCGCCCGCACCCGAACCTTCCTGTGGATGACCCTCTGTCTGGCGGGAATGTCCGTCCGCAAGGATCTGCTGGGGGTCACCAGCATCGTGCGCGCCCTGGGCCTGGAGCCGGCATGCTACGACCGCCTCCTGGACTTCTTCCACAGCCCGGCCCTGGATCTAGACAAACTCACCCGGGCCTGGTGCGCTCTGCTCTTCCGGCTCGGCCCTGGCATCCTGCGCGTCAACGGCAGGCCCGTCCTCGTCGGTGACGGCATTAAGGTCGCCAAGGCCGGTCGCAAGATGCCCGGAGTCAAAAAGCTCCATCAAGAATCCGAATCCAACAACAAGGCGGAGTACATCTTTGGCCACTCCTGTCAGGCGGTCGCTGTGCTCACCGAAGCCTTGTCCAGCGTATTTGCCTTGCCTTTGGCCTGTCGCATCCACGAAGGCGCCGTGTTTTCCAACCGCGACCAACGAACCCTGCTGGATAAGATGATCCTGCTGCTCGACTCATTGGCTCTGCAGCAACCGTTCTACTTTGTGGCCGATGCCTACTATGCCAGCGGCAAAGTAGTTCGAGGTCTACTGGCCCAGGGAAACCACTTGGTCACTCGGGTCAAGAGCAACAGCGTAGCTTTCTTCCCGGCTGCACTCCCGCCGCCGCAGCGGCCGCGGCGCCGCGGCCGGCCCGCCAAGTACGGCAAGAAGATCAAGGTCTCAACTCTGCTGAAACAGACCGGCCGGCTCCAGGAGGCGCCCAGCCCCGTCTATGGCGAGAAGGCTGTGATCCTCCGCTTCCGGACCGCCGACCTGTTGTGGCGCCCCGTCGGCATCCTCGTCCGCTTCGTCGTGGTACTCCATCCCCTTCGCGGCGCCATCCTGCTGATGTGCACCGACCTGACCCTGCCCCCGTTGGACATCATCCGCATCTATGGCCTGCGATTCAAGATCGAAGTGTCCTTCAAACAGGCCCTCCGCATCATCGGCGCCTATGCCTATCACTTCTGGATGGCGGCCATGACGCCCCTACGACGCGTAAGCGGCAACCAGTACCTGCACCGCAAATCGGATGCCTACCGCGACGCCGTCCGCCGAAAGATCGCCGCCTACCATCGCCACATCCAACTCGGGCTCATCGCCCAGGGCTTGCTTCAGATTCTCTCCGCGACGAAACCCGCGCTGGTTTGGCAGTCCTTCGGCTCGTGGATCCGCACCATTCGCCCTGGACTGGCCCCCTCCGAACAGGTTGTCGCCATCGCCCTCCGCAATACCCTCCCGGAATTTCTCGCGACTGCCGCCAAAATCTCAATCCTCGTGAAATTCATCCGCGACCGGCTTGACCTGTCCAGAACCGAAGGAACCACCTTGGCGGCATGAGACACCAACCCTCACATATCGGTACTCTCAAGCTGATCAAAGAGCGCAAGGATTAGCGTTGCACCACGGGCGCTGAGCAGACTTTAATCGTCAGGAGAATATGCGATATACTTCCACCCATGACAATCCGGCGCAGAACCGTCTTAAGCTGGGCCGCCTCCCTCGCCGGCGCGCTGCGTCTTTCGAGCGTCCGGGTTTGGGCGCAGGCCGCTAATTTTCCCGCGAATCAGGACGATACGCTGCGCGCGCTGGCGGCAGTAGTGTTGCCAGCGGAATTGGGTAGCGCGGGGATCGATCGGACGGCCGAAGCGTTCGTGCGCTGGGTGCGGGGCTATCGCGCCGATGCGGAAATGGATCACGGGTACGGCAACACGCGGCTGCGCTCGAAGGCAGCGTCACCCGCTCCGGGTTATCTGCGCCAGCTTGAGGCGCTTCGCGCGGCGCTCGACTCGGGCGATATGGATTCCAAACGCCAGGCTGTGACGGCCGCACTGGAGCAGGCCAGGATCACCGACCTGCCGCGCACTCCCGACGGGCGCCACGTGGCCGCCGACCTGATGGCGTTTTACTTCCGGTCCAGCGACGCCAACGACCTGTGCTATCACGCCGCCATCGGGCGCGACTTGTGCCGCGGCCTGGACGGTTCCGAACAGGCGCCGGCGCCGCTGAAGGGGCGCGCCTGATGCCGCGCTACGAATCGGATGTGTGCATCATTGGCGGCGGCATTACCGCGGCCATGCTGGCACTGAAGCTTTCCGAATTGCGGCCGGCGTTGTCCATCACCGTAGTCGAGGCGGGCAAGCGGCTCTTCGACAGTGAGAACCGCATGACTTACCGCCAGCGAACCATCGAATACGCCGAGAATGCCTGGCCGGGCGACTTCATCGAGGACCAGGCCGCGCAAGGAATCATCTCGCGCACCATGGCGGTGGGTGGTTCGGCGCTGCACTGGGGCGGCACGTGCAATCGATTTTCGGAAGAAGATCTGCGGCTCAAAACGATGTTCGGGCTATACACGGATTGGCCTCTCGGGTGGACCGAGCTCGAGAAGTTCTATTGCGAAGCGGAGCGGCGCCTGGGGGTCTCGGGCGAGCCGAGCCCGTTCACGGAAGACCGGCGCTCCGAGCCGTATCCCATGGCGGCCATGGCGATGACGCATAACCTGATCGAGCTCAAGAAGTGGGCGGAACAGAGCGGCATTCCGTTTCAAACCACGCCGCAGGCCAAAAACACCGAGCCATACGACGGCCGCGCGAAATGCATCCGCTGCAATACCTGCACCATCTGCCCAACCGGGGCGCGCTATTCGCCGGACTATACGTTTCGCCGGCTGCTGGAGCGCAAGAACTTCGCGCTACACGACCAGACGCTGGTTCGCAAGCTGGTGCTCGACGATGCGAAATCGACGGTGGCGGCGGCCGAAGCCGTGAGTTACCAGAAGCCGGACGAGCCGGTGGAATACCGCGCGCGGGTTTTCGCGTTGACCTCGGGCTATTGCTGGAGTCCGCACCTGCTGTTGCTTTCGCGCTCGCCGGGGTTTCCCAATGGGCTGGCCAACAGTTCCGGCCTGGTGGGCCGCTACATGTGCGGGCACGCGTTCCAGAGCGCCATGATCGAGATCGACGCCAGGATTTATCCGGGCATGAACGAGCAGCACGGTCTCATTTCGCGCCAGTTTTTCCGCACGAAGGATCGCGAACGTTACGTGCGGCACGACTTGCGCGTGTGGGAAAGCGCCGCCGGACACGAGCCGCGGCTGCGCGGAGCGGATGGGCGAATCCTGCTCGGAGACAGCCTGTTGGCCGATTGGCGGCAGCGCGCGCAACGGGGAACAGCGCGCGTCCGGGGATACTACGATGTGCATCCGGACCGCGAGAGCTCGTTGACGCTGGATGCTTCGGCCAAGAACCGTTTCGGCGACCCTTTGCCCAAGATCGAGCATCGTCCGGACGCCGCCACCCAGGCGCGCCGCGATTTCACGCGGGAACACTTCCAGCAGCTTTTTCAAAAGCTGGCACAGGCCGGCAACGGCAAGGTGCTGAGCACCGGGGCGGGGAACTATCTGGACCACCCGGCCGGCGGATGCCGCATGGGCAGCGACCCGGCTGCGAGTGTCTGCGACAGCTTCGGGCAAACGCACGACCACGAGAACCTGTTCGTGGCGGGCTCGCCGACGCTGCCGAACGCGGGATGCACCAACGGCACGCTCACGTTCGTGGCGCTGACGCTACGTTCGGCCGAGCGCGTGGCGGCGCGGTTTGGCAAGGGATAGCTTGGCTATAGCTTGCGCGTGGAAGACTACGGGCTTCATTCCATGATGGCAGCATGACCTGGGAGAAGGACGGTAGCTCCTTGGAATTCTGTTGGAGGGTCAAATTACCGGATGGAAGGCCCGCGCGGGACGAAATTGTGGCTTGTGGCGCTTCGATCATCTGGAGCAGATCGCGCACGGTCATTGGTGGATGGATCCGCATATGCTATGTGTGAGAACGGTATACCTTCTGTCGATTATTTTGCCTGCTATCGGCGCCGGACAACCTGTAGATGCCGATCTCAAATCGCTCTATGGAGCCCGGCGATGGACCGAACTCCACGAAGCCCTTAAAGCGCATAGAGGCTCGGCCCTGTATCGTGGCGTTGTGGCGGCGGTGTTCAATGATGACCGCCGGGCAGAGCATCTCCTGCAATCGGTAATTACATCGGCACCCAGTTCCGATGAAGCATACGAGGCGTATGAATGGCTGGCCCATATATACTTCCGAACCGGCCGGTATCATCACTTTATTGCGGACATGGAGGCCAGGTGGGAGGCTTTCCCAAATAAGAGCGAATTAAAAAACGAGCAGTCGGCAATCGCCGGGTTTCGCGGTTTGCCTGATCAGGTAATTGGAAAATTCCGACCGTCGATCTTAAGTCACGAGCCGGACAAGATTTTCATCCCGATCTCGATCAATAAGAGTCCGGCAACATACTTCTTCGACACGGGGGCATGGGTCAACTGCATGAGCGAATCGGAGGCGAAACGCCTCGGCCTCGCGATTCATGACACCAGTGGTACGCTGAACACGGGAACAGCGGTCAGGGTCGGATTCCGCACCGCAGTAGCTCCGGAGGTCGTTGTAGGTGGTATCCACTTCAACAACGTGTCGTTTGCAGTCTTCCGAGACGACCAGGAGCCGTGGTCGGATTTGCCGATTGGCCGGCGTGGCCTGATCGGAATTCCCATCATCCTCGGCCTCCGTTCGCTGCGTTGGAGCCAGGACGGAGTAGTCGAAATCGGAATGAAATCAGCGTCCACAGGTGCTCGCAGATCCAACCTCTTTTTCGATGACGATCACCTGGTCATAGAAGCCGAATTAGGACGGCGCAAAATTCTCGCTACTCTCGACACAGGTGCGCAAACCACGGATCTCTATGAGAACTTTGCCGAGGAGTTCGCGAATCTCGTAAGCGAGGCCGGCAAGAAGGACACAACGGAGGTGCGCGGAGTCGGCCACGCTGAGAGTTTTGGCTCCATTACGGTGCCAGAGCTGAAGCTCAATGTCGGCCATTTGGATGTGGTGCTTCGACCCGCCCACGTGCTCCTGAAGCAGATCGGAGCAAAGTGTTGTGCCGGTAACTTCGGCATGGACCTTCTCAGACAAGGTCGCGCGTTCAAGATAGACTTCGGCGCGATGAGGCTCGATTTAGATCCAAAATATTGAGATTCACAGCGTCTGCGACAGTCGAGGAACGATTCGCTCGTCCCATTCGTGTATATAAGTTAGCGGTGTCGACGAAATTGCCCTGGCCTCCCGGAAGCCGTCGTACACCTTGCGCCTCGTCCTTGGTGGCGCCCCAGCCCCAATCATCGCCGAAGGTCATGGTGCCGAGCGCCGCCTCCGAAACTCGAAGTCCGCCGTTGCCCAAGAGCCGGTATCGCATAGGAATCTCATTTTTTCGTTATGCATCGCGAAGACTATAGAAGACCAGGTCCCCGAAATCGCCGCCTCGCCGCAGCGAGTTCGTTAGCACGGGGATGCTCGCAGAAGAGCGTCGAGAAGAATCTCGACGCTGCAGACACGAGTGTCTGCGCCACAAACCATCCTAACCGATACTCACGTCGAGCAGCGCCAGCCAATACCGGACGGATTGCAGCGCGAAGCCGATGAGGATCAAGCCAACTCCTAAGACACCCATGCGCTTCTCGGGCACATGATCCGCAATCCATTCAATGAAAGAGGTGCATGCGCTGGCAATCGCCGTCACCACCCCAATCACCAGTCCGGCTTTCACCCCGACGCTCAGCGCGCTCGAGAGCCCACCGCGCCCAACAGCACCGGAGATCCCGTGATGCGTCAGCGGGCAGAGGCATGTGGCGCGGCGCGTACCCTACTCGACCTCGCGCGGCGCCTTGTAACCAGCCTTGGCGACAATCGAGTACTTGATGGGCTTTCCTTTTTCGTCTTTCACCGGCAGAGGCTCGTTGGTGGCCGGGTTCACCAGCTCCACCTTGATCTTCCGGTAGGTGCCATCGTGCTTCTTATTGGCGGGATCGTAAGTGACCACGTAGCGGCTGCGCAGCGACTGGTGGATGTCCCCAAAAATCTGCGGATCCTCTCCCATGAAGCGCGGGAAGTAGGCCGCGCCACCGGTCTCCTTGGCGAAGGTCCGCATCTGGTTGTCGGCCTGCAGAAAATCCATGTTCTGCATCGGACCCATGCGGCTCTCGTTCATGATGCGCAGCGCCTGCATCAGGCCGATCCCGTAAATCGGCACTCCCGCATCCTGGAGCTTCTTGCGGCACTGGTCGAAGGTGATTTTGCTGAACGTGTCGATGCCCGAGGAAATCAGCAGGATGGCCTTACGCCCCTCGATCTCCGACATCCGCTCGGCCGTATCGGTGACCGCGTCGAACAGGTTGGCCTCGCTCCACGCGGGGATGGTCAGCCGGTGCAGCGCCTCCTGCGTCTTCGACCGGTCGGTGGTGAAATCGGAGAGGATCTCCGGCTTGATGTCGTACGCCACCACCGCCACATAATCTTCCGGCTTCAAGGTGCTGGCGAAACCCCAGGCAAGCTGCAACGTCTGATACCAGGCCGATCCGTAAAGGCGCTGGAACTTGTTGCTGAACTCGATCACCATGGCCACGGTCATGGGCGCTTCGCCCGCGGTCACGGACTTGATCTGCTGCGGCACATTGTCTTCCAGGACCCGGAAATTCGCGCCCGGAATGCCGGGGATGAAGTGGCCCTTGGTGTCCAGTATGGCCACGTCCAGCGACACGATATCGACGTTGGCCTTGAAGGTCTGCAGGTTGCCGACATCGACCTTATCTTTCTTGTATTGCGAGGGAATCTTGGGCAGATCCGTGCCGGGGGCGCCAGTCGAGTCGGAAGTCGGGTTTTTCGGTTTGGCGACGGTGTTGCCGGGACCCTGCACCGGACCCTGATCTTGAGCGGTCGAAAGTCCAGCCACCGCGAAAAGTGCGGTGGCGCACGATAATGAGAGTTGGCGGAGTCGCATAGGCTTACTTCTGAGGTAACTATACCAGAAGACGCGGGGCTTCGGAGCGCCGTTGCGGCAGATGTGGCGCAACGTCGAAAACCCAGGACTGCATCTGGGGTGCAAAGCTTGCCATGCCGCCGGTTTACATGATCTTTGGTGGCCCGCAGGGCCATGCGCGCAGACTCTCAGCCGGGGTACACCCTGGGTCCGCCGGGATTCGTCCCGGTGGCATGGAGCCAGTTCCGCGGACCGGGCACGGTGACATTTGCGAGCGGGAGACCGGCGGTAGAGAAGGCGGAACTCCGGGCGCCGCCCCTCGACCACGTTCACCGGCCAGGCCGCGACCACGGTGACGTTCAGCGAGGCCGGTGAATACGGTGCTACGGGTGGTGGCGAAACGAGCAGGCGCGCGATGCATTTCTGCGCCAAATACAGGGATCCGCTGCGTGCCGAATCGAGATGCCGATCCATCCGGACGAAAGCCGCTCCGGACGAGACCTTGCCGGGGGGAGGATACATGGCCCGTGGAAGACTGCCGTGAAGATGCCAAGTCACGAAGAGCCACTTTCCCTCTGAATAAAGGTGAGGCAGGCGGGGCGAGATTGCGGCATAAAGGCTGGTGGGCTGGGGGCGGGCAAATTCTCCACGGTGAGGGGAGCGCCGAGACGAATCCCGGCGCGGCAGACTGAGAGTCTGTGCCACGTAAACCTCAGTTGATCCACGGACCATTGCCGTGTTTGCGCATGTAAACCTGGAACTTCTTTTTGGCGCGCTGCATTTTCCACTGCCGGTAAGCGCCCCGCCAGTCCGGCAGCCTCAGCTTCGGCCATCGCGCCTTCAAATACACCCAGCCGAAGGCCATGCCGCCCAGGTGCGCAATCGTGCTCACGCCGGTGTTGGTCGCCCCCAGGGTCAGCAGCAATTCGATCCCGGCGTAGATCATCACCATGTACTTGGCCTTGAGCGGAAACAGGAAGCCCACCAGCACCTTCTGATCCGGATACAGGACGCCATAGGCCAGCAGCAAGCCGAAAATCGCGCCCGAGGCGCCGATGGTCTGGGATTGCCAGTCTCCCATCGCCATGTTGACCGCCAGCACGCACACGCCCGCCGCCATGCCGCACAGGAAGTAATACTTCAGAAACTGGCGGGTGCCCCAATCCTGCTCGAGCTGCATGCCGAACATCCACAGCGTCAGCATGTTGAACAGCAGGTGGGTGATCCCGCCGTGCAGGAACATGTAGGTGAAGATCTGCCAGACGAACAGGGTTCGCACGGCCGCTTCGGCAAACAGCGAAAACAGCGTCATCAGGTGGCCATGTAAGGCGCGGCCGCCCAGGAAATCCAGCAGGAAGACGGCCGTATTGCTGATGAGAAGCCACTTTACGCCCGTCGGGAAGTATCCGTAAAATGACGATCTGGTTCGGTACGGGTACCTTACTGGTGGCATGGCGGGTCTCTACGAGTCTCTAAGAGCTAGAATAACAGAAACTCGTTTCCGGCCTTTACGACGCGGCCGCATCGCTGCCTTTGCCGTAGCGGTTTAACGCACGGGAGCAGAAATGCAGCATCGCCGCCGCTCCCATCCACACTTGCCAGTGCGAAAACAGCCCCGACGAAATGGCAAACGTATTGGTCCAGTTGAGATCCGCCGCGATGCGCCAAAGCGCCAAGACGCACGCCATCACCGTGGCGGGCGTGAGCAAGGCGCCCACGGCCAGCGCGAGCCGCCGGTTCCTCCGGCGCTTTCTCTGTACCTTGACCCCGCGGGCAAACCGAATCCTCACCACCATGGCTCGAAATATTAATCTAACACCTGTGGAGGGGCTGTGCCGGCCGGTGGAAGTGGCATGTCGATATCTTCGAACACGAACGCCTGAGGACGCCAGCCGCGGCTTACTTCCACAGCGTCCCGCGCCCCAGCAATCCCCGCGGGTCCAGGCGGCGCTTCACGGCTTGCATGGCGCACAACTCGCCGGGCGTGTACTGCAGCTCCAGCAGGTGGGCTTTGCGCTTGCCCACACCATGCTCGGCCGAAACCGTGCCGCCCAGCTCCACTGCGTGGCGCGCGAACTCCAGCAGGAGCGCGGTGGCTTTCGCCTGGCCGCCGGAGAGCGAGCCGTCCGGGAAAATATTGACGTGCACGTGCGCATCGCCGATGTGGCCGAAGATCACGTAGCGGCCCGGAAATTCGGCCTCCAGCCGGGTGCGGTAATACGCCAGCATCTCGCGGTTGCGCTCCAGGGGCACGGCGTAATCCGAGTGCATCTTCAGCGATCCCATGCGGCGCACGGTTTCGTTGACCAATTCCGGCAGGCTGTGGCGAAATCGGCGGAAGCGCTCGCGGTCGGCGGCCGAGGTGGCAAACCAGGAATCCTCGGCCAAAGCGCCGACGGCCTCGATGCGATCCAGCCAGCGGTCCAGTTCGGGATCGTCTTCCGAATCCAGTTCCTGCTCGACCAGCAGCGCCGTGCGAGCCTGGCGGGGAATCTCGGGGAAGCGCGCGCGCAGCAACCCGAGCGATGCCTCGTCGATGTACTCCAACATGCGCGGCGGGGCCGCGCTTCGCCAGGCCTCCACGGCGTCGATGGCGGAGGCGTCGTCGCGGAAGAACACCACGCCGGCCAGAACCGCCTTGGGCAGCGGCAGCAGGCGCAGACACGCTTCGGTGACCGCGCCCAGAGTCCCTTCCGATCCGACGAACAGATCCACCCAATCCATGCCGGGCCGCAGCAGATAGCCCGCGGTGTTCTTGGAGACGCGGGGCAGGGGAGTCTCGCCGGGGTCGAAATCGATCGGTTCGCCGCGCGAAACTTCCAGCAGACGGCCGTCCGCCAGCACCACGCGCAGCCGCTCCACCCAGCGGCGCGTGGCTCCATACCGAAAGCTGCGCGAGCCGCTGGCGTTGGTGGCGATGGTGCCGCCTATGGAGGCCGAAGTCTCGGTCGGATCGGGCGGATAGAACTGGCCCGCCGCCTGCGCCGCGGCGTGCAGATCGCGCAGCAGCACGCCGGGCCCGGCCATCGCGTAACCGGGGTGGATTTCGAGCCGGGTCAGCTTTTCGAGCGACAACACCCATCCGCCCAAGGGCACCCGCGCGCCGGTAACCCCGGTGCCCGCGCCCGCCAGCGTGACCGGCGCACCGGCCGCGGAAGCCTCACGCAACGCCGCGATCACGCCGGCCTCATCGGCGGGAATCAGGACGCGCTCGGCGTGGCCGCGGTATCCCGAGGCGTCCTCCAGATATTGCGGGGCTACACTTCCAGAATCACCGGCATGATCATCGGCCGGCGCGAGGTCTCCTTCACGATGAAGCGCTTCAGGTCGGAGCGGATTTTCTCCTTCATTACCCCCCAATCGGTCTTCTCCTCTTGATTGGAACTTTCCAGCGTCCTGGCCACCGCCTGCCGCGCGCCTTCGATGAACGCCGAGCCGTCCCCGGCCGGCGCGAATCCGCGGCTGACAATCTCCGGCAGGCTCTCGACCCGCCCGGTGTGCCGGTTGATGGCGATGATGGGCAGCACGATGCCGTCTTCGGAGAGGTGCCGGCGGTCGCGGATGACCACCTCCTGCACCACGTCGTCCACCGACCCCGAATCGATGCACACGCGGCCTACCTGCACATGCCCGGCCCGGCGCGCGCCGTGGTGGTCGATCTCCAGAACGTCGCCCGATTCCATGATGAAGGTCTCTTCCAGCCCCGCGAAGCGCAGATGGTCGGCCAGGCGGGCGTGCTTGGAAAGCTGCCGGAATTCGCCGTGGATGGGCATGAAGTAGCGCGGGCGCACCAGGTTCAGCACCAGCTTCATCTCCTCCACGCTGGCGTGTCCGGAAACGTGCAACGGCGGGTTCATGACGCCGTAGAGCACGTCGGCGCCGCGGCGCGACATGTGGTCGATCATGCGGAAGATGGCCCTCTCGTTGCCCGGAATGATGCGCGCGCTGAGCACCACGGTATCGCCGCGCTCGACCGAGACGTGCTTGTGATTGTCCACCGCCACGCGGGCCAGCGCGGACATCGGCTCGCCCTGCGTGCCGGAAATCAGGAAGGCCACTTTGTCCGGCGGCAGGTCCATGGCGTCCTGCGGGCGCAGCAGGATGCCGTCGGGAATATCCAGCAGGCCCAGGGAATGAGCGATCTCGGTGACCGAGACCATGCTGCGCCCGGTCACCGCCACGCGCCGCCCGTATTCCTGCGCCAGGTCGAGCACAAGCTGAATGCGGTGAATCGATGAGCTGAAGCAGGAGACCACCACGCGGCGCTCGGCGCGGTTGAACACCTCTTCCATGCGCGGGCGGACGGCCCGTTCCGATTCGGTGTAGCCGGGCCGGTCGGCGTTGGTGGAATCGGACAACAGCAGCAGTACGCCGCGTTTGCCGTAGTCGGCCAGGGTGTGGAGATCGAACAGCTCGTTGTCGGTGGGGGTGGGGTCCACCTTGAAATCGCCGGTGTGGACGATCACGCCGAGCGGCGTGGTGATGGCCAGCATCACGGCGCTCACAATCGAGTGGGTGACGTGGATGAACTCGACTTTGAACGGGCCGATTTCGACGATCTGCTTGGGCTTGACCTTGATGAAGCGCGGCTCCTGCTCCAGCTCGTACTCTTCCAGGCGGCGTTCCACCAGCGCCAGCGTGAAGGCGGTGCCGTAGACCGGGACATCGATTTCGGAGAGGAAGTAAGGCACCGCGCCGATGTGGTCTTCATGGCCGTGGGTGAGGACGACGGCACGGATTTCGGCCTGGTGCTCCTTGAGATAGGTGAGGTCGGGCATTACCAGGTCGACGCCCAGCAGCTCGGCCTCGGGGAACATCATGCCGCAATCCACCACAATGATGTCGCTGCCCGAACGTATGGCGGTCATGTTCATTCCGAACTCGCCCAGTCCGCCCAACGGGATAATCTGCAACTTCTGATCTGTCATTAGCTATTTCCTAGCATGTCATATCGCGCCGGGCGGCGTAAGGAGGGAGGGCGGGCGCTCACCTGGAGCGGCTGAGTTAGCAGGCTAGAGCTAGCAGGCTAGAGCTAGCAGGCTAGAGCTAGCAGGCTAGAGCTAGCAGGCTAGAGCTAGCAGGCTAGAGCTAGCAGGCTAGAGCTAGCAGGCTAGCGGTTGTGCGGGTCCAACTCCTCCTCCAGGCGGCGGGCGATGCGGTCCCATTCCCGGATGGCAGTATAGGCGGTGTCCTTGAGGTATGCGATGGCGCCTACGGGCGGGTTGGGGCGGAGGTGTTCTTTGACATCTTGGATTAGCGCGTGGAGACGGAGTTCCAGATCCGGTATCAGGGGCGCGGCCTTCGGGCCGCACGCCGGGAACGCTGGCGCGGACGAAACCGCGGATGACGGAGGCGTTTTCGGGAACGATGGGCGCCTGCCGGCCATCGATCTCGAGGCAGTTGTCTACTATGTTGTCGACGATCTCGCGGTAACCTCCGGGGGAGATACGGGCCAGGCCGAATTCCTCGTACTGACGGATGATGCGACCGGCATGGCGGTGGCTGATGCCCGTAGCGCTGGTGCTCGACAGCGTTTCCTCCCCGATTACCCGGTCTACATAGGCGACTGTGGCCGCTTGGCGGGTCGCCCTGGAGGCCCGCGGCCTCGGGTCGGTCTCCATAAACTTCCCCTACAGCCACAGCCGTTTCCGGCCGATAAGTACCCAGGATGTCTCTGGCATCTCGAATCCGGATCGCCGCCCTGGTGTGGCTGCTGTGCCCCTTGCCGGGACAAGCACAACACTGGTCGTTCCAACTGTATGGAACCGACCAAGGCTTGACCAACCCCACCATTCTCGCTTTGCACCAGGATCGCCAGGGTTTCCTTTGGGTTTCGACGGAGGGAGACCTTTTCCGCTACGATGGCGACCGCTTTCGGCCTTTCCGTGTGAGGTCCGCCACGAAACAGGGCAGCGTCAGCTCCATGCACAGCTCGGCCGACGGCCAGTTCTGGACGGGATCGAGCGCCGGCCTATTCCGGTTCGCCGGAGGTGCCTTCGTGGTGGTTCCGGGGTTTGAAGACGTGGAACTGACGAGCGGGCAGGCCATCGCGAGCGATGCCGCCAACCTTTACGTGGCCACGCCGCTGGGCCTTCGATCGATGCCCCTTCAGGGTACGGGGCCGCCGCATCTCGTTTCGCCTAAGCAGTCCTATAGCGTATTCGTGGCATCCGATCGAACGGTCTGGTTCAGTTGCGGGCTGTTGCTCTGCTCGCTCAAAGAGGGCCGGGAACAGGAGTGGGGCGGCGACCGCGGTGTGGCCCGCGGGCCTTGGCGAAGCATCGCGGAAGACGCTGCCGGGCGCGTGTGGATCCGCTCCGCCGAAAAAGTGCTGGTGCGCGAATCGCCGGGATCGCGTTTTCAGGAAGTGCCCAACCTCCCGCCGTTGGACTCCACGCGTGGTTCGCTGCTGGTGCCCAACCGCCTCGGGCAGGTGATGATTCCGCACGACGCGGGCTTGACGGTGTGCGACGGCGACCATTGCCGGAATTACGGCGCGGAGAGCGGTCTGCGACACGCGGAAGTGCTCACGGCGATGGAAGACCGCGAGGGTTCACTCTGGCTCGGTTACAGCGGCCACGGCCTGGCGCGCTGGCTCGGACGCGACCAATGGCAAGGCTTCGCCGAGCAAGAGGGGCTTGCCAACCCGGCAATCTGGCGCATCATGCGCGACGCCGCGGGGGACCTGTGGATCGGCACCAACCGCGGCCTGTTTCGGGGATCCCGGGAGGGCGGCCGCTGGCGCTTTCGGCCATCCGATGCGGTGGGCGAGTTATCCGTGTATGGATTGGCCGCGGAAGCCGACGGCTCGATCTGGGTGGGAACCTATCAGAGCGGAGCCAACGGGCTGGTGCGGTATAATCCCCGAACCCGCCGGCGGATCGTTTATCCTCCGGCCCAGCCGGTCGCGAGCTTCTCGATCAGTGAGATCGGACGCGACGGCACCGGCACGATTTGGGTGTCCACGCCGCAGGGCGTCCTGCGGCTCCCGCCCGGCGCCAGGCAACTGGAGCTGGTGCCCCTGCCCATCGCCGGCGCCTTCGTCCACGAGGTCAGGTCTACCGATCAAGGCCTGTTCGTAGCCTGCAATCGGGGACTCTACATTCAGCAGGGGCAGGTGCACCGTTTGCTTACGGTCGCCGATGGGCTCAAGGATAATTTGATTCAGTCGGTCACGCCCGGCCCGGACGGGGCGCTCTGGATTGCCTACTTCTCGCCGGTAGGGATCACCCGCCTCGAAGTCCATGGCGGAAATCCGCGGCTGCGGCACTTTACCGTCGACGACGGCCTCCCCAGCAACGTCGTCTACTCGCAGTTCTTCGACGCACGCGGCCGGCACTGGCTCGGCACGGACAGCGGCGTCGCCGTGCTCGAGGGCGATCGATGGATCCGATACGACACCTCCGACGGGCTGGTCTGGAACGATTGCAACGCGCACGCGTACCTCCCGGAGGGCGACGGCGCTGTCTGGGTGGGAACCAGCAACGGACTGGCCCGGTTTTACCCGGCGGCCCTGCCGAAAACTGTCCTGCCGGAAACGCTGATCACCTCCGTGTTTCGCAACGATGTGCCGGTCCGGAGCACCGAATTCGATTCCTCGACCCAATCTCTGGTGCTTCGCTTCACGATGCTCTCCTACAAGAGGCAGGCGGTCAATTTCCGTTACCGGATCGGCGCCGACTCCAGCCCGTGGATGCAAACGCAGACGCGGGAAGTCCGTTTCGCCGAGCTTCCGTCGGGATCCCATCGGTTCGAGGTTCAGGGCGAAGCCGAACCGGGAGTGTGGAGCCACTCGGCGGTCCTCAGCTTTCGTATCCGTCCGCCCTGGTATCTGGCCTGGCAGTCGCAGGCGGGCCTGTTCCTGGCGCTCGCCGACCTCGTCTTTTGGTGGTGGCGGCGGCGGGAGATTCGCCAACGTACGGTTCGAGCGACGCTGGAGGCGGCGGTAGCGGAACGGACCCGCGATCTGGCCCAAGCCATGGAACGGGCCGAGCAGGCCAACCGCGCCAAGGGAGAGTTCCTGGCTAACATGAGCCATGAGATCCGCACCCCGATGAACGGAGTGATTGGCATGACGGGATTGTTGTTGGACACCAATCTCACGCCCCGCCAGCGGGATTACGCCTCGACCGTGCGCCGGTCGGGGGAAACTCTGCTCAGCCTGATCAACGAAATACTGGATTATTCCAAGATCGATTCCGGCAAGTTGCAGATCGAGTCGTATCCGTTCGACCTTTGCGAGGTCGTCGAAGAAGTCTACGATCTGCTGGCCTCCCGGGCCGGCGATAAGAAGATCGACCTGTTCCTGGAATATCCCGTGCGGACGCCGCGGCGCTTTATCGGAGACGGCGCCCGCATCCGCCAGGTGGTCACCAATCTGGTCGGCAATGCCATCAAGTTCACATCCAACGGTCATGTCCTGGTCTCCGCGGTTTGCGCGGCGCAGGATAGCGGAAGCGCGCAGATGCGGGTCTTCGTGCGGGACACCGGCGTGGGGATTCCCCAGGAGAAGATCGGGTTGCTCTTTGAGAAGTTCAGCCAGGTGGATGGCTCCGACACGCGGAGATATGGCGGCACGGGACTGGGACTGGCTATTTCCAAACGGCTCGTGAACCTCATGGGAGGGTCCATTGGAGTCGAGAGCCGCCTGGGAGAAGGATCCACTTTCCGGTTCGAACTGCCTCTGCGGCTGGATTCGCAGCCGCACGTGGCGCCACCTCCCGTGGCGGACATCGCCGGCCTGCGGGTCCTGATCCTGGACGACCACGAAGTCCACCGCCATGTGCTGCGGGAACAGATGGCCGGTTGGGGCATGCGCCCCGGAAGTCCGGCCGCCGGCGAGCAGGCGCTCGAAGCCATGCTTGCGGCCGAGCGAGCTGGCGACCCCTATCACTTCGTCCTTCTGGATTGCCCGACGGCCGTAGACGGAGGGATCGCACTCGCGCGGGCGATTCGCTCCCATCCGGCGCTCGGCGCCCCGGTGACTGTGATGTTGATCTCCCTCGGGCAATTCCATGATCTCAGCCCGATCGAGAGCGGCGTTCTCGATGCGTGTCTCAGCAAACCGGTGCGCCAGCCGCAACTCTTCAATGCCCTGGCCGGCGCCTGGGCCAAGCGGCAGGGCGCGGAGCTCTCCGGCAGCCAGCGGCCCAAACCGAAGGCGGCGGATCTGAAGGCGGCCGTCGCCGGGAAGTTCGCGGCGGGCAACAGCCGGGTTCTGGTTGTGGAAGATAATGCCGTCAATCAGAAGGTCGCCTGCCGGATGCTGGAAACCCTCGGTCTGCGCACGGACGTGGCCTCCAGCGGCCGGGAGGCGGTTGAAATGTCCGCACTGGTGCCTTACGACCTAATCCTCATGGACTGCCAGATGCCCGAGATGGACGGTTACGAGGCCACCCGTGAGATCCGGCGCCGGGATGGCGAGAAGCGGCCAGTGGCTGTGATTGCGATTACGGCCGACGCCATGGCGGGCTCCCGCGACCGGTGCCTGGCGGCGGGGATGGACGACTACATCTCAAAGCCCGTGAGACTGGAGGAACTGTGCCGGGCTCTCGGCAGATGGTTGCCGCAAAAAGCAATTGATCCCGCCCCAGTCTAGGGTGGTGGCCAGCAAATAAAATGGACAGCCTGTGAGGCAGCCAATCCTGGCTGCTAATCCTGGCTGCCGCCACCTTTCAGGCGTCTTCTCCCCCTTTGCGCATCTGTCCCGGGAGCGGTTCTTGCCACGGGCTGATAGCATTGGGAGATGCCGGTGAGCGGAGCTTCTCAACTCGTCGTTCTGTTTCTCGCGGCGGCCGGCGCAACGATCGCGGCCGACCATGTGGTGATCCTTGGTTTCGATGGAATGAGCCCCGACGGGGTCCGCAACGCAGCGACGCCGATTCTTCACGACCTGATGCGCCTGGGCGCCTACACCCTGCACGCCCGCGGTGTCATCCCTACGGTCTCGAGCCCTAACTGGGCCTCCATGATCATGGGCGCCGGACCGGCCGAGCACGGCGTCACTTCCAACGACTGGCAACCCGATCGATTCGAAATCACCCCCATCTGCACCGGCGATGGCGGCATCTTCCCCACCATCTTCGGCCTGACGCGCAACCAGCGTCCGAGTGCCGCCATGGGCGTATTCCACGACTGGGACGGCTTTGCGCGCCTCCTCGAGGGCAAAGCCGTGGACGTTCTCAAACATGGCAACGGTCCCGACGAGACTATGGACATGGCCATGGCTTTCGTCAAAGAGCGAAAACCGGCCTTGACCTTCGTTCATTGCGACCATGTGGATCACGCCGGGCACGAATTCGGCTGGGGTACGCCCCAGTATTACGAGGCCGTCGCCAAAGCGGACGCACTGGTAGGGAGAATGCTGGCCGCTTTGAAGGACGCCGGGATGGCCGACCGTACCATCGTGCTGGTCACCTCCGACCACGGGGGCGCCGGCAAGAAGCACGGCGGCTCAACCATGGCGGAGATCGAAATCCCCTGGATACTCATGGGACCCGGAGTGGCGGCGGGCCGCGAGTTGAGGACGCCTGTGCGCACCTACGACACCGCCCTGACGGTGGCCTATATCCTGGGCGTCAAACCCTCCGAATGCTGGATCGGCCGGCCAGTTACAGAAGCATTTGCGGCTAACTAACTGAGGCCTGCGTGCCCGGCAAATCCGCAATCTCTCTCGCGGCTCACCGCTGGCTCGCGGCCAGCCATGCCATGCTGTGCGAACCCGATCGAAACTTCCCGCCGCCTTGGCCGCGAGCTGGGTTCTGGGCATCAGCCAGGCCCATGTGCAGGGCCTGGTGATGCCCCACTGCCGGCCGAAATCGGGGTAGGGTTGTAGCATGAGTCCCGAAGGTGAAGGCAACCGGTCGCCGGAGCGCGACCGCTGGAGCGCGGAGCGCCTCGACCCCACGACGCGGGAATGGCTCGCGGAAGACGCCCGCTGGTTCCTCCACCAATCGCTGTCCACGCCTTGCCTGAACGTGCTGGCAGGCTGCCAGGGCAGCTACATCGAAGATCTGCAAGGACGCCGCTACCTCGACTTCCATGGCAACAACGTCCACCACGTCGGCTTTGGCAACCCACGTGTCATCGAAGCGATCGCACGGCAGATGCGCGAGCTGTCTTTCTGCACCCGGCGCTACACCAACCTCCCGGCCATCCGGCTCGCCAGGAAGCTCGCCGAAATCGCGCCCGGCCGCCTGAACAAGGTGCTGTTCGCGCCCGGTGGAACCAGCGCCGTCGGCATGGCGCTCAAGCTCGCGCGCTTTGCCACGGGCCGCTTCAAGACCATCTCGCTGTGGGACTCCTTTCACGGCGCGTCGCTCGATGCCATCTCGGTGGGCGGCGAAGAGATCTTCCGTCGAGCGATGGAACCGCTGCTGCCGGGAGCGTTGCACGTGTCGCCGCCCGATCCGGCCGAGTGTCCCTGGCGCTGTGGCGCCGAGTGCTCCTGCGCCTGCGCCGAACACGTCGATTACGTGATGCGGCGCGAGGGTGACGTCGGCGCCGTGATCGTGGAGACGGTGCGCGCCACTTCGCTCATCCCTCCGCCGCGCTATCTGCCCATCCTGAGAGAAGCCTGCGACCGCCACGGTGCGCTCCTCATCTTCGACGAAATCCCCCACGCTCTGGGACGCACCGGCCGCATGTTCACTTGCGAGAATTCCGGCGTGGTCCCGGACATGCTGCTCGTCGGCAAGGCGCTGGGCGGCGGCATCTTCCCGCTTGCCGCGCTGATCGCGCGCGAGGACCTGGACGTGGCGGGCGACGCCGCGCTCGGGCACTACACCCACGAAAAGAACCCGGTCGCCTGCGCCGCGGCCCTGGCGGCGATTGAGTATATCGAGGAGAACCGCCTGCCCGAGAAGGCCCGCGAAATGGGCGCTTACACCCTCGCCAGGCTGCGCGAGATGCAGGCCCGCCGGCCCGTGATTCGCGCGGTAAGGGGACTGGGACTCCTGCTCGGCGTGGAGTTGGCGAGCGCCGTCGAAGCCGAACGCGCCCTGTACCGCGCGCTGGATCTCGGCCTCAGCTTCAAGGTGACCATGGGCACGGTTCTGACGCTGACCCCGCCGCTCACTATTTCGCGCGAGGAGATGGACCAGGCGATCGCGATTCTCGACCGCGCGCTGGGCGGCTAGCGGCCGGCCTGTAGCAGCGGGGCCCGACCACCAACGCACGCGGCGATCGGTCCGTGGCGCGGTATCGTTGCTCTGTGATCCATCGCTTTTACGTTCATAACTTCCGCCGTCTTGAAAACTTCGAGCTGCCAATCCCGGGCTGTCGTCCGTTCTGCTAATTGGAAACAACGGCTCGGGCAAGACAGCGGCCGGGCTTGCGCTGGAGATTCTACAGATCGCGCGCGGTACGAATAGGGTAGGCGAACTGGCGAAGCCGAAGGACTTCTTCCTCGGGCGCACAGAAGCGCCTATGCGATTTGAAATCGAGGTTGACCCGATCGGCCAGAGTCTTTTCGAAGGCTGAAGCTTCAATGAGCCGCCACGGGCGATCCCGACGTTTGCGGATCATTCGGCGGGGATGTCAAACGGGGGCCGGTATTCCCCGCGGAGACGCTGATCGGCCGGCCTGGTTTCAAGACACTATGATTCTCTCAGCCAGCTCATTCTCACCAGCTCTCCCGACTTCTGCGGCCAGGCGATCAAGCTCTGCTTGCTTACCTCGAATTGCTTCCGCAATCTCCGAAAGCTGCGATTTCCGCTCCTTTCGGGCAGCCGTCACGACATCCCACTCACGCACATACCGGTCGATGGTGGTTAGCAGAGGCGTCTTCACGGTATTGAGTTGAATCGTTCCCGACCAGTCGCGTAGTTTTTTAAAATCGCGAGTGGCGCCAGCGATCAAGCGCTCAACGTCGGATTTGAGGCGGGCAATTGCCCGATCAGGGTCACCCAGGGATTTCGCTTGTTCTATTTTGCTTGTTCTATGGCTGCAATGAGGGCCGCCGGATCACCAGGGTCCGCCCGGTAGTCAGTGCAAGAGCATCCGGTTTCAATGGCTCGGCTCCCTCGATAGCCTCGCTTGGCAATTTCTTCTTGCAGTTCTGCTATCGCATTGGCTACGCTCGCGGGCTCCTGTCGAAGCGCGGCCGCGATTCTGACAATCTCCCCGACAGCATGCCTGCCATGCGGCGCCGAATTCGACGTTGCCTCGGGTTCGATATCCGGGGTAGACTTGAACAAACGTAAGCTCATGATCGGCCGGACCATCGCGCACTACCAGATCCTCGAGAAGCTCGGCGAGGGAGGCATGGGCGTCGTCTACAAAGCCCGTGACACGCAACTCGACCGTCTGGTCGCGATCAAGGTTCTGCAGGCCGACAAGGTCGCCAACCCCGACCGTAAGCTGCGCTTCGTCCAGGAGGCCAAGGCCGCCTCCGCCCTCAATCACCCCAATATTGTCACCATCCACGATATCGGCACGGAAGACGGCGCCGACTACATCGTGATGGAGTTCGTCAGCGGTCAAACGCTGGATCGTCTCATCCCGCGCGGCGGCATGAAGCTGGCGGAACTGTTGAAGTATGCCATCCCCATGGCCGACGGGATAGCCCGCGCGCACGCCGCCGGCATCGTCCATCGGGACCTCAAGCCGGGCAACATCATGATCGCGGGGCCCGAAGGCGGGCAGCCCGGCCAGGTGAAACTTCTCGATTTCGGCCTCGCCAAGCTCTCCGACTTGAACGAATCGACCGACTCCGACCTCACGCGTCCCATGCCCACGACCACGCCCGAGACTGAGGAAGGCAGCATTCTCGGTACGGTTTCCTACATGTCGCCGGAGCAGGCCGAGGCCCGCAAAGTGGATGCGCGAGCGGACATTTTCAGCTTTGGCGCGGTGCTGTACGAGATGGCCACCGGCCAGCGCGCCTTTCTCGGCCGCTCAAAAATCTCGACGCTGGCCGCCATCTTGCAGGGGGATCCAAGGCCGGCGGCCGAAATCCGTGCCGGGCTGCCGCGGGAGTTGGAGAAGATCATCGAGCGGTGCCTGCGCAAGGACCCGGCATGGCGGTACCAATCGGCCGCCGACCTCAAGATCAGCCTGTACGATCTGCAGCGCGAAATCGAATCCGGCGTGCCTGTGGCTACGGCGGCGACGGCGGCAGCCCCACCGCGCCGGGCCTGGAAGTGGGTCGCGGTTCTATCGGCCGGGCTGGCGCTGGGCGCCGCGGGAGCCTGGTGGTTGGGCGATTTCCTCCGGCCGCCAGCCGCGGATTGGGGACAGGTGCGGCCCCTGACCAGCTATTCCGGCCTGGAATACGAACCCGCCCTCTCTCCCGACGGCAAGCAGGTCGCCTTCGCCTGGGACGGCCCTCGCCACGACAACTTCGATATCTACGTGCGGCTGATAGGCAGCGGTCCGGCGCTCCGCCTGACCACCGACCCGGCCCCCG
>JBKQPR010000134.1:0-65498 GCA_052144935.1 Bryobacteraceae bacterium | reverse complement strand
CCAAGCTGGTGCTGCCCGGCGCCGTCAGGTACCGTTACGCGCTGGCGGGGAGCAGCATTTATTACTTCCCCGATGCGCGCAGCCTATGGGTCCTGCGCACCGCCACAGACAGCAAGTTCGAGTACGTACACTTCCCCAGGGATGTTGAAGATTTCGGGGCCGGCACCCTGTTCACCGTCTCGGCCGACGAGCGCACCATCCTGTTCGCGCAGACGGACCGCCAGGAAAGCGACCTCAAGCTGGTGGAGAATTTCAAATAAGGGCCGGCGGCGCCCGGACCGTCCGAGGGAGCCTCGGTTCGCTGTGGCAGGCTCTTTTCTCTTATACTAATGCTCATGAGCTCAGCGCATGGCTACAAAGCAAAGTACGATTATGTGGAGCTTATCGTGGAGCAGCGCGAGGGCCACTGGGTGCTCAAGCTGAACGACCGCCGGCACGGGGACAGCGTGGTGCACGATGAGGAGTTCGCTACTGCCACCGAAGCCCAGGACGCCGCCCTGGCGGTGGCCCAGCACCACATCAACGTCGAGCACAACGACACCCTGCTGTGCAAGACCACGCTTACCTGGCAGCCCTATTAAACACGGCGACGTTATTGTCCGCGCTACAACCGCTCTCTTACGTTCGCGGCTCAGCACGGCGCCGACTCAGAGCCGCGAACGTAAGAGAGCGGTGCGCAATTATTTATGACGTTCTGTTTAGATCGGCGGCGGCCAAACTCCGGAGCGGGCGTTCCGGGCTACACTGAACTGTGCCCAGCATCTACTCGCTGAAGCCGCGCTTTCAAGGGCTGCTCCGGCCCTTCGCGCGCCTGCTGGCACGCGCTGGAGTCACCGCGAACCATGTCACTCTGCTGGCCTGCGCCCTTTCGGTGGCCATTGGCGTACTGCTGACAGCCCGCATCGAGTTCCATGCGCTGCTGCTGATCCTGCCCGTATTCCTTTTCCTGCGCATGGCGATGAATGCCATCGACGGTATGCTGGCGCGCGAGTTTGGCCAGAAATCGGATCTGGGTGCGTATTTTAACGAATTGACCGACGTGGTGTCGGACGCCTTTCTGTACCTGCCCTTTGCGTATCTGGCCCCTTTCGAGCCGCTCTGGATTGGCGCCGTCATTTGGCTAGCGGCGGTTTCGGAGATGGCCGGGACCGTCGCCCCGATGATCGGCGCCGGCCGGCGATATGACGGCCCCATGGGCAAGAGCGACCGGGCATTCGTCTTCGGAGCCATGGCGCTGTGGATTGGCTTCGGCGGCAGCCTGGCCCCTTGGGTTGCATGGCTGTTCCCCAGGTTAATCGCCCTACTGCTCGCCGCGACTATTGTCAACCGGGTACGAAACGGAGTCGCCGAAAAGAAAGCTCGTCCTGTAAATTACAATGCAGTCGGTTAGTGTTCCTCCTGCTATGCGGATCCCCGAAGAGCGCTTCTTTACAGCGAGCGATAGAACCCGCCTGTTCTATCGCTATTGGCCCGCAGCCGGCGGGCCCGCCGGCAGAGCCGTAGTCCTCTTTCATCGAGGCCACGAACATTCGGGCCGCTTGCAGCACATCGTCGACGAACTCGATTTGCCCTCGATGGCGATGTTCGCCTGGGACGCTCGCGGCCACGGGCGCTCCGTGGATCCCGCGGCGGAAGCGGCGGAAGCGCAGAGCGGTTCCATCCCCGCCACCATCGGCACGCTCGTCAACGATGTCGACGGGTTCGTCCGCCATATCTCCAGCGCTTTCGGAATCGCCCTGGGAGATATCGCGGTCCTGGCGCAAAGCGTCGGTAGCGTGCTGGTGGCCACCTGGGTACACGACTATGCTCCGCCGATCCGGTGCATGATTCTGGCCTCGCCGGCGTTCAGCGTGAAACTTTACGTGCCGTTGGCCCGCTCGATTTTGCGGCTCCGCTACCGGCTCTTCGGCAATTTCTACGTAAAGTCCTATGTGAAACCGCGAGCCCTCACGCACGATCCGGAGCGCATCGCTTCTTACTTAGCCGACCCTTTGATCCGGCGGCCGATCTCGGCCAACATCCTGCTGGCCCTCTACAGCACGGCGGACCGCGTGATTGAGGATGCCCAAGCCATCCAGGTTCCCACCCAGGTGTTGATCTCGGGAGCGGACTTTGTGGTGCACCACAAGCCGCAGCACCGATTCTTCGACCGGCTCGGCTCGCGCGTGAAGGAGAAGCAAGAATTGGAAGGCTTCTATCACGACACTCTGGGAGAAAGAGATCGCGGCCCGGCGATCGCCATGGTGCGGGGATTTATCGAGAAATGCTTCTCCCAAGCGCCGGTTTCGACTTCCCTGCTGGATGCCGATCGCGCCGGGTACACCAGAGACGAGTTCGAGCGGCTCAGCCGGCCCCTGCCCTCCCTCTCACCGAAGGCGCTGAGTTTCGGATTGACACGGTTCGGCATGAGAACTGGCGGACGACTCTCCGATGGCATTCGCCTGGGCTTCACGACTGGCTTCGATTCCGGAAGCACGCTGGATTACGTGTACCGGAACCGGCCTTCCGGCATCACTCCGCTCGGCAAATTCATCGACTGGTGCTATCTGAACTCGATCGGCTGGCGCGGCATCCGCGTCCGCAAGGAGCATCTGGAGCGCCTGCTTAACGAGGCTATCGCGGCGCTACGAGCGGCGGGGCGTCCGGTGCGCATCGCCGACATCGCCGCGGGGCACGGGCGGTACGTGCTGGAGGCCATCGAATCCCTGGCCGAAAAGCCCGATGGCATTCTGCTCCGCGACTTCAGCGAGATCAACGTCCGTCACGGCGAGCGGCTGATCCGGCAGAAAGGGATGGAGGCCATTGCGCACTTCGAGCGGGGAGACGCTTTCAACCGTGCCTCCGTCGCCGCGATCACGCCGCGGCCGACCGTGGGCGTGGTCTCGGGTCTCTACGAGTTGTTCCCCGGCAACGCGGCCATACGCGAGTCGCTGGCCGGGTTCGCGGAGGCCATCGAGCCTGGAGGATACCTGATCTACACGGGCCAGCCGTGGCACCCGCAACTGGAAATGATCGCCCGGACGCTGTCCAGTCACCGCGATCACAAGCCCTGGATCATGCGCCGCAGGACTCAGCAGGAGATCGATCAGTTAGTCGAGGCGGCGGGTTTCCGCAAGACCCGGCAGCTCGCCGACGACTGGGGCATTTTCACCGTCTCCATGGCCCAAAGGATCGGCCCTTGACGGCCGCCGGAACCGGGACCAGAGGGCACCCCGCAGCGGACGAACGCCGCCCATGGCCACTGGCGATCCTGTGGCTGGCGGGCTTGACGCCCTTTTTCTTCCTGAGTTACGGCTTTGCCAACTGGGTCACCGGTCTGCGCCACAACGTGCCGGAGCTGGCCTTCGGGTGGGAGCGCCGCATCCCTTTTCTTCCCTGGACGATTGTGCCGTACTGGACCACCGATTTTTTCTACGCGGGATCTCTATTGCTGTGCCGGACGCGCGCGGAGCTCCGCACGCAGGGCCTGCGGCTCATTACGGTGCAGGCGCTTTGCGTGGCCGGCTTCCTGCTGGTTCCTCTGCAGTTCACCTTCGCGAGGCCCCACGCCAGCGGACTGTTCGGCAGCATGTTCGACGCTCTCATGAGCTTCGACCGGCCCTTCAACCAGGCGCCCTCGCTGCACGTCGCCCTGACGGCGGTCCTGTGGGCGGCCTACAGCCGGCACATGCGCGGGTGGCCGTTGTGGCTGGTCAGGGGTTGGTTTGTCCTGATGGCGCTTTCCACGCTCACCACATACCAGCATCATTTCATCGACCTGCCCACCGGCCTCGGGGCCGGGCTGTTCACGATGATGCTGTTTCCAGTTCGCGGACGCCGGGCGGCATCGGAACGATCGCGGGATCCGCGGCGGTTTCGACTGGCCGCCGTGTACCTGGCAGGGGCGGCGATTGCGGGTGTTCTCGCCTGGCGCCTCGGCGGACTTGCGTGGATTCTGCTGTGGCCCGCGGCTGCGCTGGCTGTGGTGGCGGGCATTTATTGGATTGGCCGGCCGGAACTCTTTCGCAAATCGGAGTCCGGCGCCATGACCCCGGCGGCGATCGGTGTGCTGGCGCCCTATCTGTTAGGAGCATGGCTCAACTCGCGGTGGCACACGCGGCATCAGCCGCCCGCGCAGGAAATTTCGAGTGGTGTCTGGCTGGGGCGGATTCCGCGGCGCGCCGAGCGGGAAGCGTTAGGCATCCATTCGGTAGTGGATCTGACTGCCGAGCTGCCCTTCGCGAGCGAAGGCATCGCTTATCGCTCGATTCCGATGCTCGATCTGCTCACACCCACCATCGGCCAGTTGGAGGCAGCCGCGGAGGCGATTGAAGACTTCGGGAGAGCGCGGCCCACGCTAGTTTGCTGCGCGTTGGGTTACTCCCGCAGCGCGGCGGCAGTGGCCGCATGGATGATGGCGACAGGCAGAGCGTCGTCGGCCGGGGAGGCGGTGGAAGCCATCCGCGCACGCCGGCCTGTGATCGTAGTGCCTGCGGCGTATCGTGCGGCGCTGGAGCGGTTGACAGACAGGGCGCCCTTTGGTCCCGCCTGCCCCGCCAGCCCGCAGCAGCCAGGCCTGGAGCAGCCAGGTGGGGCAGACGGGCCCAAAGGGCGCCCCGTCTGTCAAACCCGCAAGAGACCCCACCCATGAGACCCGACTGCGAGTGCGCGGTGGCCGCCAGTTTCTTGCGCTCCGGCCGGGTCCTGTCCAACGTCAGCAACTGTGCCGGTGATCGCAGCCGTCGGGGTGCTCCTGGCGCAGCCGGTTGCCGAGCGACTGGTGTTCGCCGCCTCGATTCTATGGGCCGGAAGACTCTGGAAGCCGCGCGGCTGGGCGCCAAGTTCGATTCGCCAGCGGCCAACTATGGCCAAATCGCGATCCTGTGGCTCGCGGGGTTGACGCCCTTTTTCTTGAGTTACGGCCTTGCAAACTGGGGTTCCGGGTCTCCGCCACAGGCGGCAGCCAGGATAGGCCGTCCCACCTCACTCCCGGGCGTACTTTAGGGCAATCAACCCCTGCGAGTAAGTCTTGTTCTCGATCAGCTTGAAGTTCCGTTGCTGGAATCCACTCGGGAACAGCGGAATGCCTGCGCCGAGCAGCACCGGGACTATACCGAGGTGAACTTCGTCGACCAGGTCGGCGATGAGAAACTCGCGGGCCAGCTCGCCGCCGCCCATCAGCCAGATGTGCTTGCCCGGCTGCTTGCGGAGCCGCTCGATCAACACGGCAGGCGGCTCGTTGACAAAGGTAACGCCATCGCGCGCCCCTGCGGCTTCGGAGCGCGAGAAGACGTAATTGGCCGCCGGCGAATCGAACTTGGCGCCCAGCCGCCGCGCCGCTTCCAGAGTCTTCCGGCCCATGATGCTGATGTCCACGCTGGCCAGGAATTCGGCCATCGAGAAATCCTTCGGCATGAACAGAAAATCGACCGCGCCATCCGGGCGCGCGATGTAGCCATCGAGGCTGATGCCAACGCCCAGGATTACTTTACGCATCGGCCGCCTCCCTCAGTGCGTGGCTTCGGGCTTCCAGGCCTTTAAGATCACGATGTCTCCGTAACCGGCCCGAAGCACCAGTTTGTGCGCGCCATCGGCGGATTTGCCGGTGAACTGGTGGCCGATCAGCCAAAATCTCCGGTGCGGCTTCCCGGGGAAATCGGAAATCACAGCTCCCCAATCGCTGCGGGCTTCAATCGCATACTTGCTTTCCGGAGCCAAATCCAGCGTGATCCCTCCGTTCCGCACGTCGGCGTGAATGTCCCCCGAAACGCTATAGAAGTGTACGTCGCCAGTGCCGTGCTGAACTTCGATCGCGGCATCCATGGGGACTTTGATCCGGTATTCGACATCGATGGTGGCTTCCGTCCAGGGCAGGCTGGGCGGGAAACTGCGGTGCGGATAACCGGTCGCCACGATCACATCCTTTCCACGGAGCTCGGCGGCGATGTGTACCCGGTCCAACTCGGCGGAGGCCTTCGCGCGGTCCTCGGGCGGGTAGAAGTCCTTGGTCGATTTGATCGTGGTGATCTCCACTTCCGGGCGATCCCAGCCCTCGATCCCGGCTTCGCCGAACGAATGTTGCAGGCGCAGGATACCGCCGGCAGGGAGGTTCAGGCGATCGGTGTGGGACACCTGAACCTTTTGCGGGGCAAGATTTGGCGTTGAGGGGTCGGCCGCAAGCAGCAGCGCACCCATGGATAGGGTGATTAGCGCCAGTTTCGGAAGCATTTGGGTCCAGTATAGCGTGGGCCAACCGCTCCCTGACGGGGTGCCCGCTGGGCCCGGCTCTGAGAGCGCCTCCCAAGCATCGCGACCTGTCGGAGCCGGGCCCCCAGCGGGCACCCCGTCAGGGAGCGGTCTTATGCCACACGCCCCGCCAGCGCCATGGCCCCGTACAGCACGCTGTCGTCGCCCAACGCGGCGGGGACCACGTCGATCCTGGCGGCCGACCAGCTCGTAATCTGGCGGCGCAACTCGGCGCGCAGCGGAATAAACAGGCGGTCGCCCGCCTTGGCAATACCGCCGCCGATGACAATCCGCTGCGGATTCAGCAGCATGATGGCGGCCTTCAATCCCAGCGCCAGATCCACCACGTAACGGCTCACGAAGGCCGGATCGCCCATCAGCTCCTTGGCAGTCTTGCCAAAATCGCGCTCGAGCCAGAGGCCGCAACACATCCGCTCGAAGCAGCCCCGCGCGCCGCAGAGGCACTCCGGGCCATCGGGGCGGATGGTGAGATGGCCGATCTCGCCGCCGTAGGAATCGGCCCCGCGCCAGATGCGGCCCTCTTCGTAAATGCCGCCGCCGATGCCGGTGGAGAGCGTCATGTAAAACAGCGGCGAATAGCCCATCCCAGCGCCGAATTCGGCTTCGCCAAGCGCGCCCACGTTGGCGTCGTTGTCCATGACGGCGGGCGCGCCGGTAAGGTCGCGGACGAAGCCGCAGAGGTCGAAATCGCGCCAGCCGCCCACGTGCGTGGAAAGCACCACTCGTTGCGCCGCGAAATTCACGGGGCCGCCGAAGCCAATCCCGCAGCGCTCGAAGGCGAATTCGTGCAGCCACTCGGAGGCAATGTCGCGGATCTGGGCGAGCATCCACTCGCGGCCGCCCCCGGCGTCGGTAGCGCGCGACTCCCGGCGCACCAAACGGCTGCCGTCGAACACCGCCATCGAGAACTTGGTGCCGCCGATATCGATTGCCAGGATCACGCCTCAATCCTCGGGAACTGGGCAAGCTAATGCTGGCCAAACCGCCAGAGCACGCCCCATCTCAGACACAGCGCCGGAAATCGTTGCGCACCCTCTCCGCACCGGCGCGGGTTTACTTCTGGTCTGTGACTCCCAGTCAAACCCTTCGTTTTCAACATCGGCCCGTCTCCAAAAACCGCGGCGCGGACAGGCTTCTGGTCGGCCGGGGCAGGAGTCACAGTCTGTTCAATCCGGCGCCGCCGGTGGCCTCGCTGACTTCTGTCTGCTTAGTTAACTTACTGATACACCTTGGCAGCCATCCAATCGCCGGCCTTGACGATCGACAACTGCGCCGGGTCGATGTGCTTGCGGAAAGCGGCGCTGACCTCGGCCGCGGTCAACGCCTGGATCTTCTGTTCGATCTGCGCGTCCCACATCATCGTGCGGCCGAGCTGTTCGTGGGAGGCCAGTTGGCCTAGCAGGGCGGCGTCGGTGGAGCGCCCGACCACGCGCGCATCCAGGTAAGCCTTCCTGGCATCGGCCACTTCGGCGTCGGTGAAGCCGCTACGCAGGGTCTTGGCCAACTCGTCGGTGAAGCTGAACTCCACCTTGGGGCCGTTCATCGGGTTGAGACTCACGGTGCCGCTCAGCATCGCGTCATCGCCCTCGGTGGGAATAGCCACGCGCGCGTTGGCTCCGTAGCTGAGGCCCTCGCGGTTGCGGATGCGGTCCGAAATATGCGAGGTAATGGGGCCGCCGAACATATAACCGGCCAGCAGCATGGCCGGGTAATCCGGGTCCTCCTCGGACATCTTGAAGCGCACGCCGGCTTCGAACTGCGCGTTGGCCTTATCGGGCGTTTCCACCTTCTGGTTGATGGGCGGCGCGCTCTTATAAGCGGCCACGATGGGCTTATAAGTCATGCGCGTGTTCCAGTTACTCAGCAGCTCGGTGGCGGCCTGTTTCACGGCGGCCGCGTCGATAGGTCCCACCACCGCGAATACGCCGAAGTTAGCGCCGTAGTATTGGTCGTGGAACTTCTTCACGTCGTCCAGGGTCACCTTCTTCAATGCGGCGATCTGCTCTTCGCGCGTTTCCTGGTACAGGGCGTCGCCCTTGGACCATGGGCTGAGGTGACGGTTGAGGTTCTCCGCGGCGAGCTGGGTCGGTTCGGTAGGCGGATTTTCCAGCGCTTTGAGCCGCTGGTCGAGCATCTGGTCGAAATCGTTCACCGGATAGGCGGGGTCCTTGAGTAACTCCACGGCCAGCCGCAGGGCGGGGACGAAATTGGCGGCCGGAGCCGTGATATTCGCGTTGGCGCTGGAGACTCCACCGCCGCCGCCGGCTCCGCCGCGTCCACCACCGCCGCCCCGCCCTCCGAACCCGCCGCCACCGCCGCCCGAAACGGCGATCTGCGCGTTCAGCTTGCGCATCTCATCGGAGATCTGCTGGCGCGATTTGGTCTTGGTGCCGCGCATCAACAGGGCGCCCGCGAGCTGCGCCGCGCTGTTCTCGTCTTTCAGGGTGTTCCGGTCGCCAAAGCGCAGCTCGATGGTGGCGGTCACCATGTCGTTGGCGCTCTTCTTGGACAGCATGACCAGTTTCATGCCGTTGGCCAGCTTGTCGCGGACCACCCGCACTTCGATGTTGGCGGGAGTGGGATCGAAAACCTCGGCCCGCGAAATCACCACGTTACTCTTGTAATCTTTCAGCAGCACTGCCAGATCGGGAGTGGGGGGAACTTCGGTGCGGTCGGGGTTGGGGTCGGGTATGTAGTAGCCTACGGTGCGGTTGGAGGGCTTGAAATAGGCCTTCGCCACGCGCACCAGGTCTTCGGGCGTCACCTTTTCCAGGCGGTCGTGCTGCAGGAACATCAGCCGCCAGTCGCCCTGCGCGATGGCGGTGTTCAAAGCGCCGGTGGCAATCGACTGGGGATCGGCCAGCGTCCGCTCCAGGTTGCGCAGCAGGGTGCTCTTCACGCGATCCACCTCGTCCTTCGTAGGCGGCTCGCTAATCGCGCCGTCGAGGGTTTGGATCAGCGCCTTTTTGGCGGCGTCCAGCGATTGCGAGCTGTTCAGGTTGGCGGTCAGGAAGACCAGTCCGGGGTCGTGCAATTGCTCGAACTGCATGCCGGCGGAAGTGGCCAGCTTGTTATCCACCAACGCCTTGGTGAGCCGGCCTTCCTCGCCGTCGCCACCGCCGCCGCGTCCGCCCCGCCCGCCGCGTCCGCCGCCACCGCTCATGATGCCCGCGAGCACCTGCAGGGCCGCCGCGTCGGGATGGCCGGCGGCCACCGTGTGGTAGGCCACGATCACGTCCTGGCCCTGGCCCACCCGGCGCAGCTCCACATAGCGCTCGCCATCCTGCGGCGGCTCCACGGTGTAGTCGGCTATCAATTTGCGCTCGGGGCGGGGAATCGCGCCCAAAGTGTCGGCCACGAATTGCAGGGTTTTGGATTCGTCGATGCGGCCGGTCACCACCAGCACCGCGTCATCCGGCTGGTAGTATTTGTGATAGAAGGCGGCGGGCCGCTCGACCGGCACGTGTTCCAGGTCGTCCTTGGAGCCGATGGTGGACTTCCCATAGTTGTGCCACAGATAGGCGGTCGCTTCGACGCGCTCCCGCAGAATGCTCTGCGGATTATTCTCGCCGCGCTCGAACTCGTTGCGCACCACGGTCATCTCGGTGTCGAGGATCGGCTGGGTGAACTTGACGTTCACCATGCGGTCGGCTTCCAGGCCGAGCGCCCACTTCAGGTTGTCGTCCGTGGCGATGACCGTCTCGTAGTAGTTGGTGCGGTCGTAGGAGGTGGTGCCGTTCCAGTTGCTGGCGCGGTCGGTAATTTCCTTCTTGATATCGCGGCCGTTGGTGGTCTGGATGAAATCCAGGTGTTCCAGCAGGTGGGCCATGCCGGTCTCGCCGTACCCCTCATGGCGCGAGCCGACCAGGTAGGTGACATTCACCGTGATCTTGGGTTCGGCCGGGTCCGGATACAGCAAAACCTTCAGTCCATTGGGGAAATCGTATTCCGTGATGCCCCCCATGGAGGCCTTCTTTTCGACGCCGGAGGGCAGAGTCTGGGCGAATCCGCACACCCCTAGCAGGAGGGCGGAGAGCAATCGATAGTGCATTTCCTTTGGTAGGCGCAAGCGGAGGGGCGCGGGTTACGGGGAATTGGGCGGTCGTGGCGCAGACTCTCAGTCGCCTCTCAGTCTGCCGCGCCGAGATTCGTCTCGGCGCTACGCCCGCGCCGCCTCCCCGCGGCGCCAAGCGCCCACACGAGTGTGGGCGCGGCCGGCTAAGAGCCTGCGCCACGACCCCTGCGGGGGCACCGGTGGCCTCGGAATGGCCAATCTCCAGTCGCCGGGAACGGGCGCGCCCGCTGCCCGCCCTACCGCGCCGCGGCCATCGACTTTGTCATCGCCGCGTAGCCGGGATTGGCCTTCACTTCCAGAATCTGCGCGGTATGCCGCGAGGAATGGGCCGCCAGCAGCAACAGCATTTGATAGCTGTCCATGGGGCCCACGGGACCCTCGGCGGAGTGCACGCGCAACTCGTCCTTGGTCGTCTTTACGTATTCGATGGTCTTCTGGCGCCGCGCCTCAAACTCGCGGGCCGCATCGGCCGGCGTGGCGTACTTGCCCGTGGGGACGATCGGCTCCGGTGCGGTCGCCTTTTTCGAACGGTCCTTAATCATCGCCACGATCTTCCGATCGGCCTCTTCCGTGGAAGTGGCGGGCCGAGCGATAACAGGCGTCTGCAGCATCTTCTGGGTCCCGGCGAAGATGTAGTCCTCCGCCAGAATGATGTGCTCGGCGCATTCCTGGATCGACCACACGGCCGGCGCGGATTTGAACTTCCATTGCGCCTCCGTCAGCCCCTTAATGCTGGCGAGCATCTCTTTTCTGGAGCTTTCCAGTTGTTCGAGCAGGTAAGTGCGCTCGGCAGGCGTCATGGCTCCGCCATCGGCGAAAGCTGGGGCGCAGGCGAGGAAAACGAGTGCGAGGGCGTTGGTCATGGTATGCCTATTCTATCCAGTGCAGAGGCTCGGTGCCACGCGGCAATCGCTCAGCTTGTAAGCATCTTGAATGCATGCCGCCATTCGTTTCTCTGAAAACCCGGCAGGCACCACAGGATGCATAGCGGCTCCAGGGCTCGCGCCGCAATGAGGCCACCGCAATCGTAGGGTTCCCAGCCGAACTGTTGGATGATCGCCGAAACCTGGCTCTTCGCGCCGCCGCTGTCGCCACAGAAAAACATCGTGGGCATGCCCTGCGAAAAATGGGGGTTGACCATCAACGCGGCGCCGACGCTGTTAAATGCCTTCACCACGTGCGAGGCGGGAATCCTGGCCTGAATCCTCTCGGCAAGCGATTCGTTCGGTCCGGTAATATACTTCAGGATGCCGCGATCGGGCGGCCCCTCGGCGATGGGATTGGTCGTATCGATCACCGTCTTGCCGGCGAAATTCGCCGGCCCGGCCAAATCGATGATGCTGTCGACGGCGCGCCCGAGCGCTGCCAGCACAACGATCTCGCCGAAGCGCGCGGTCTCCTCGAAGGTTCCGGCCGTGGCTCCCGCCGTTTCGCGAACCCAGTCGCTCACTTCTTTCTTTTTCGGATCTCGCGTGCCCAGCATGACCTCATGGCCGTGCTTCAGGAAACCGGCGCCAAGTGTACGGCCCACATCTCCCGACCCCAGAATTCCGATCTTCATTTTCTCCTCGGATTGACCTCGCGCTCGCCAGCTCTGCGTCAAGGCCCTCAAGCCGACATTAGCCCAGACCCACTGGTTTGGCGCGCTGGTCTTTCGGTGAGGTGCGCTAGTTCTTTCGGTGAGGTTGGACGGCTTAGGCGGCCCAGCTCTGGGTCGACAGCCCGCGGCGCCTCAACCGACGATCTCCTTGAGGATCTCACCGCGCACTTCGGTCAACCGCTCTTTGCGGCCCAGATACATGTAACTCAGGGCGTCCTGGTCGAGGCCCATCTGATACAGCAGAGTCGTATGCAGGTCGCGGAAGTGAACCGGTTTCTCGATGGCCTTCAGACCGATCGCGTCGGTGGCGCCATAAACCGTTCCTCCCCGGAATCCGCCGCCCGCCACCCACATCGAAAAGCCGGTGTTGTGGTGGTCGCGCCCCTTGCTCTTCTCCGATTCGGGCGAGCGGCCGAATTCACCGCCCCAAAGGACCAGCGTCGAATCCAGCATGCCCCGGCGTTTCAAATCCTGAATCAGCGCCGCTACCGGCTTGTCGGTCATGGACGCCATCTTGATGTGGTTCTTCTCAATGTCCGAGTGCGCGTCCCACTCGGTATCGGCAGCGCCCCCGCCAGAGACCACGCAGACGAAACGCACGCCCTTTTCGACCATGCGGCGCGCCAGCAGGCAGCGCCGTCCGTAATCGTCGGTCAAGGGATCGCCCACGCCGTATAGCTCCAGGGTTTCCCGCGGCTCCTTGGTGAGGTCGAAAACCTCCGGCGCCTCCGTTTGCATCTTGAAGGCCGTGTCGTAGGCCGAAATGCGAGCGGCGAACTCGGGGTCCTCGCCCGGCAGGTTGGCCTCGTTGAGCGACCGGATCAGGTCGATGGTCTTGCGCCGCTCCTCGAGCGAGACGCCCTTGGGCAGGTCCAGGTTGAGAACCGGTTTGCTGCCGGGGCGCAGCATGGTGGGTTGATAGACCGCCGGCAGGAATCCATGCTGGTACATCGGCAGGCCGGCCTCCTGCGCGCCTTCCGGCGCCGGCATCACCACATAAGCGGGGAGCGACTCGGCTTCCGATCCCAGCCCGTACACCACCCAGCTCCCCATCGCCGGAAAGCCGGGAATCACGCGGCCCGTCATCATCTGGTACTGCGCCGCGGAATGCACCACCATGTCGCCGTGCATGGAGCGAATCACGCACAAGTCGTCAATCACCTTGGCCTGGTGCGGGAACAGGTCCGAAACCTCGATGCCCGACTTTCCGCACTTCTGGAAGGTGCGCTTGCATCCGAGAATCCTGGAATCGGAATTGACGTTCTGGTATTTCACGTCGCCGAACTCGGCCGGGCGCTTCTGCCCATCGAGCTGGTTGAGCAGCGGCTTGGGATCCCAGGTCTCCAGATGCGAAGGTCCTCCGGCCATATACAGAAAGATGAAGGCCTTCGCGCGGGCATGGTCCGGCATGTTGGGAGGCTTGGGGGCCAGGGGATTGTAGCGTGCCGCGCGGGCTTGCGATTCCGCCATCATCGAAGCAAACGCCAGCGAACCGGCGCCGCAAAAGCAGTCGGTCAAAAACTCGCGGCGGTTGCGCGCATATCGAACGTGTTCGGACATTCTCATTCCCCCCTAATTCACATACAGAAACGCATTCAGATTGAACACCGCCAGGGCGAACTCCTTCACTTTGGCGGGATCGTCCGGAGTACCGGCGAAGAATTTCAGAGCCAGCGACTTTTCGGCGGCCGTGGGCGCGCGGCCCGCCGCGAGGCGCCACGCGTATTCCACCCGTTCGGCCGCCGTGGCGCGCTCTTTGATGAGCCGCGCCGCGAAGGCCGCCGCCAGATCGTTGGAGGTTTGGCCGTTCAATAATTCCAGCGCCTGCGGAGCGTGCGTCGATTGCTCGCGCCGCGCGCAGGAGAGCAGCGTGTCCGGCGCATCGAACACCTCCACGAACGGCAGCCGCAGGTTGCGCTTATAGATCATGTAGACGGTTCGCCGATTGTATTCGGATTTGTCCCGGGTTGGAACCCAATACTGCGGCCGTTTCAGCATCAAAACCAGTTCGGGATCAATTGGAACCATGAAGCTGGCGCCTCCCGCCTTCAGGTTCAGGCGCGCGGAGACGGCCAGCATCGCGTCGCGGATCTCTTCCGCTTCCAGGCGCCGGTGGTTGAACTTCCACAACAGGGCGTCTTCCGAATCCTTTTCCGTGGCAGCCTTCTCTATCGGAGAGAGGCTGGATTGCTGGTAGGCGCTGGAGAGCAGAATCATGCGGTGGATGGGCTTGAGTTTCCATCCTCCTTCTATGAACCGGCTGGCCAGCCAGTCGAGCAGCTCGGGATGCGAGGGCCGCATGCCCATGCGCCCGAAATCGTTAGGAGTCGCTACAATGCCCCGGCCAAAATGATACTGCCAGATGCGGTTCACCATCACCCGCGCGGTCAACGGATTGGCCGGATCGGCGATCCACTCGGCCAGCTTGAGGCGCGGCTTCTCCGTCTGAATGGGCGCCTCGGGCGTGCCATCGGGAAGCAGAATTCCCAGCGGCCGTACCCCGACCGTGGCCACCGGATTCAGATAATCGCCGTGGAACAGAACCTTTACCGGGGTAGCCTTGTGCGCGTCGTCCTTCACGCTGTAGATGGCTTCGAGCGGAGGCGGCAGTTGGTCGTCGAGAGCCTCCAGATCCATTTCCAGCTTGGCCTTGGCGGCGTCGGGCGCGCGCCGCAGCTCGGCCTGGAGGCGCCGTTTCTGCTGTTCCACCGGCTGGGCCTTGGCCTTCCAGGCATCCTGCTCTTCCCGGCTGGCCAGCACCAGATCGTCGGGTTGGATCTGGGCGAAGTGAGCCTGCAGCCGGTAGTAATCCGATTGGCGGAACGGGTCGAACTTATGGTCGTGGCAACGCGCGCAGCCTACCGTCACGCCCAGAAACGCCGCGCCCACGATGTTGGTCATCTCCGTGAGCACCTCGTTGTGCGAGCTGGCCACGTCCTGATTGCCGGCGTTCTTGCGCAGCGGCCCGAGGCGGTTGAAACCGCTGGCCACCAGGTAGGTCCGGTTAGCGGGGTCTATTTCATCGCCGGCGAGTTGCTCTTTCACGAAGGCATCGTAGGGCTTGTCGTCGTTAAAGCTTTGGGTGACGTAATCGCGATAGCGCCAGGCGTCCGGCCGGTGCATATCGTACTCATACCCGTCGGACTCGGCGAAGCGCACCACGTCCAGCCAATGGCGTCCCCACTGCTCGCCGTAGTGCGGCGACGCGAGCAAACGGTCCACCACTTTCTCCCAGGCGTGGGGCGTCTTGTCGGTTACAAACGCGTCGATTTCCTGGGGCGTCGGCGGCAGGCCAATCAGGTCGAAGGTGATCCGGCGAATGAGCGTGGCCCGGTCGGCCCGTGGCGCCGGTTTCAGGCCGGCTTTCCGGAGACCCGCCAGAATGAAGGCGTCCACCGGCGTCTTCAACCAGGCTTGATCCGCGGCCTCGGAAAACGCGGGAGGCGCCGGGTCTTTTCGCGGCTGGAACTCCCATTGACGCCGTTCCGCGGCCGTGTAGGAGCCCAGAGGCGCCACCGTTTCTTCCGCGGCTACCAGCAGCGCCGCCGAAGCCAGCATTGCGATGATGCGCTTCATCAGACAGTCTCCTCGCGTGGAATCCCGCTGCCTGCCAGGGTCCCCTCGGCAAAAAGGCAGCCGGTCAGCGAATGTATTGATATTGTAGAACGGATTCCAGGCGGGCTGGGGCGGGCCCCGGCGGAATTCCCCAATGCCGGAGGGCTTAAGCCGCCCCGTGGAGAGGTTCGTGATGCAGTCGCAGAAGGTCAGTGGACGTGAGGGCGAGTGAGCCGCACGTCCGGCCCCTGTCATCCCTGAAGTCCACTGCGAATCGGGACCGTATGTGCCAACATCAAGATGGGGTGGGGCGCCGTAATGACGATAATTCACAGACCGGAACTTGAAGCGCTCATCATGGAAGGCATGAAAATGGGCCGATTTCACAACGTCGAGGACGCGCTCATGCAGGCCTTGGTAACGTCGCCGCTGACGGGCCGGTTACAGCAAGGACCGGCGGGAACTCGCGTGAGCCGAATCGAACTGCAATGCCATCATGGTACTCCGGGAGCGCCGCTCGCTCTGCTCAGAATCCGTTCGCTTTCCTCAGTCGACAGTTGATCTGGTTGTCGGCCGCTGGGCACCTCCACCATGGATGGCGAAAGTCTCTTCCACAACCGCGCTGCCAGCTTCTGGCTGGCCAGCCGCCCGGCCTCGTCGCCATCCAGCATCACCACCAACTCCTGCTGCGGCAAACGGGAATCGGCGCTCCATGCGCTGGCGCTTACGTCCTGCGGCACACGCTTGCCACAACCCCGGTGCGCGGCGGAGCGAGTTTCAAAGAGGTCGCTGACATCCTCGGGCATGGTTCGCTCACCACCACAGGCATCTATGCCAAACTCGACCTGCCATCCCTGGCACAGGTCGCTTTACCTTGGCCGGGAGGAGCACAATGAATCCGGCTCAGTTGGGGCGCACATCGAGGCTTATCTGAACTTACGACGTTCGCTCGGATTCCAGACGGCACCCGAAGCAGGCAATTTGCGCGAACTGTCGGATTACCGGGAAACACAGGGTTTCTCGAGGCCTATCCGCACGCAGACGATACTGGATTGGATCAGCGCCGCAGCGCTTCATTGCGGTCTTCCGGGGCAGAGAATGCTTCTGCACACTGCGTGACCCGAGGCGGGCCATGCGGGAATCTCGTCGTGGCACGGATTGCCGTTTCGCGCGAAACTCGCCCAGGCGCGGCTCATGTTGCGGGCGGCTTTGGCGCGCCTCCCGCTCCCATCGACGTCTCGGGGATGGTTGAACTTGACGGCGAGCTCCGCCGCGTGCGCGGAAGAGGGACGTGCGCGCGAAAGTTCTTAAGCAGTTATCGTAACGGCGCTTCGCGCGTTCGGATACACAAGGCAACGTCGAGATTGCGTTTATGACGCGGTAGGAGGCTTGTCCGCCGTCTTCGCGTTCAACGCCCGCAGGTTCTTGATGGACCAGAGCGATACGAAGAAATTGAAGATCGACAGCGCAAACGCAACGATCGCGAAGGCTTCAATGGGCCATTCATGGAGATTAATGTCAGGCATAAGCCGCATCGTAGCACAGGTGGCGCTCCGGCGCGGGCTCGCGTCCCGCTCGCCTACCGCGCACCTCCGCGCCTCGGTCCTCCAGGGGTCAGAATCCCAGCTCATGCCAGACGGCCCTTGCGAGCCAGGCGACGAAAATCACGTCACGGGTTGAGAGAGCGACGCCGTATGAATATTCTGTGGTCTTGGAGAACCACAGCATTACCGTCGCGTACACGGTGAAGAAGCGTGGCGCCTACTATCGCATCCTGTTTCCGCAGGGCGTTCCCTCTCGCATGTTGTTCTCCGTATCGAAGGAGGGGGAGATCAGCGCGCCGAGCCCCACAGCCGTGGGCCGCGTCAGCCTCGAACATGTCGAGCCACCGCGTTCCAAATGGCCGCTATGAACTTGGCTGCCGCGCGTCGGGAACGATATTGTGGGCTTCTCGTCCATTGCCGCATTGCATTGTGATCTTACCGGAAACTGGCGTTTTTTGGGAATTTCCGAATTCATCGGCACGAAAAACGCCCTGCCCGCAGAAGCCCCGCCACAGCCACGTCGGGCCTTTCTTAACGCCTATGCTTGGCCCGCTGCCCTCCGGGGCTGGCTCCGGCTCGCGTTCAGAGCCGGGCTCAGGGGGCGCCCCGTAAGGGAGCCGTGGCGGCGATTGAAGCGGTTATCTCCGGACGGCTCCGGGAGACCGCCGCTTCGCGGGGCGCCGGCTGGCCCGGCCGCGGAGGCAGCCAGGACTGGATTTCCGGCAGCGCCGCCAGCGCGGCTTCCTGGCCCGCCTTCAGCAGTTCCTCGCCGCAGCCGAAGCCGTCCCATGCCACCGCCCGCACATCCGGCGCGATCACCAAGTCGCTGGCTGCGCGCCAGCCCTCTTCGGAGCGCTCGTGCAGGATTTGGAAGCACCGGTTCACCACTTCAAACACATGGCGCGGCGGGCGCGCCTCCGATTGCGCCGGCAGGTACACGGAAATCACGTGCGTAGCGCCAAGCTGGCGGGCCAGCAGCGCGGGGATCTCCATCGTCACCGCGCCATCCACCAGCAGGCGGCCTTCGTGGCGCACGGGCAGGAACAGGCCCGGGTAGGCGCAACTGGCGCGGATCGGCACAAAGACGTCGCCTTTGTCGCGGAAGGCCACCGGCTGGCCCGCGCAGAGGTCCGTGGCGATCACGCCCAGCGGGATGCGCATTTCCTCGAAGCGGTAGCGTTTGAGCAGGCGCTCCAGAAATCGCTTCATGCGCTCGCTCGCCAGGAAGCCCATGCGGCAGAGCGTCCAACTGCCCACGTCGCCGAAGCGCATGCGGCAGCCGGCGCGCGCGATTTCGGCGGGCGTGAGGCCGCTGGCGTAAGCCGCCGCCACGATGGCCCCGGCGCTCACCCCGGTGATGCAGTGTATGGGGATCTGATTTTCTTCGAAAACTTCGAGCACCGCCGCGTGGGCGATGCCGCGGGCGAATCCGCCACCCAGCGCCAGGCCGATGCGGGGCGCCTCGGCGGGCGCCCTGGGCCGTGCCGGCCGCCTGGCGCTCAGTGAATGGCGCAAACTGGAGATCAAGCTGCCGGCAAAGCGGCGTACAGCGTGCATACCCCTCCTTGCCATTCCCGGAAGCCTCCGTGGGAATGGACTTGCTACCATCTTGGATGGGCAATTTAGCTGCCAGGTTCCGCGTTGACCAGCGCCGCCGCGACCTCTGGCTGCCATCTTCGTCTGAGTACGTATGCAAAGATCCGTAAGCCACTCCAGCCCGCGATTCGCGGCGGCGGCGATTCTGGCGCTGCTCGTTACCTCTCGGGAATTGCCGGGGCAGAACTACCAATTCCAGTCCATGTCCGGTTTGGCGCCCGTCAACGTCAAAGCCGAGCTGGCGACTTATCGCGGGCGGCCGGCGGTCCGGCTTCTCGACCAACCCGGCCTTATGCCCACCCAGGCCGGCGCGGGCCATGCGATGGCGCTGCTTTCGGACTCGGATTTTGAGGACGGAACCATTGAGGCCGATTTCGCCGCGGCTCCCCGCGCGGGAGCCCCGGATTCGGCGCGGGGATTCGCCGGCATCGCGTTTCGCATCCAGCCCGACGGCTCGCACTTCGAGTGCTTTTATCTGCGGCCCACCAACGGGCGCGCCGAGGACCAGCTCCGCCGCAACCATTCCACCCAGTACATGGCGAACCCCGATTTTCCCTGGGAGCGGCTGCGCAACGAGAGTCCCGGCGTGTATGAGTCCTACACCGATCTGGAGCCGGGCGCATGGACCAGCCTGAAGATTGTGGTGTCCGGGACACACGCCCGACTTTACGTGAACGGCGCGGCTCAGCCATGCCTGATCGTCAATGACCTGAAGCTGGGGAAGACGCACGGGAAAGTGGCGCTGTGGATCGGGCCGGACACGGACGCGTATTTCTCCAGAGTGGCGATCAAGAAGTAATCTCACTGAGCCGCCACAGTTCGCGAGATTTGGGAGTCCAGGCTCATAGCGATTCGGTCCATGAACCTCGGGATCCTGGTAGGATGAAGCATATGCAACTTACCATCCGGTTGCTCCGCGAGACGGACGGCCGCTGGATTGGCGACATTCCCGAACTGCCGGGCGTTACGGTATACGGCTCGACTCCCGAGGAAGCGACGCTGAAGGCCAAGACTCTTGCGTTGCGCGTAATTGCTGAGGAAATCGAGCACGGAGAGATGAACCCCGCAGCCGACACGTTGCAGTTCTGCATTGCCGCATGAGCGAATGGCCCGCAACCAAGGCGCGGCGGGCGCTTGCGGCGTTGCAGCGCATGGGGTGGCGTATTGCCCGCACCCTCCGGTTCCCATCGGACGCCACGGCATGAGGGGTGGCCCCAATACCGCTTTGCCTACCATGACAAGGAGGAGTTGGGACCGGTCGCACTGTCGGAAATGGCCAAGCACACCGGCTTGCGCCCGGAAGATCTGTAGCGCGCCCCCTGTGCCGTCACGGCTCGCCGCACGCGACCTCCAAGTTCCCGTTCGCCGGCGCCGGCCGCGCGCCTGCTTGGAAGTTCCCAGCGGCCCCGCTCAGAAATGTAACTTCATCGCGAACTGCATGATGCGCGGATCGTAGGCGCCGGTGATCTGTCCGAACGTCGACGAATTTAGCGCTGTGCTTACCGTGCCGTAGCTTGCGCCCGCGGGCTGTCCGGCCGGGGCAAAACCGCCCACGAAATTAGTGTGATCAGGATATTGAACGCGTTGGCGTATAGTTGCAGACGGTAGCGCTCTCCCATTCGAAAGGTCCTGCTCAGTTGAAGGTCGAAGCCGAAGTAGCCGGGTCCGCGCAAGGCGTTGCGTCCTTCGTCGCCGTAGGTACCAATCGGATTCGCGGTGAAGGCCGCCGGATTGATCCATTGGACGCATATCGCGCTCGATGAACAGATTGGGTTGGTCGCGCGATAGTCCGGCAGCACCTGGTTCGGCCGGTCGTTGCCGAGGTCGGTGCGCGAGTTGTCCGTGCCCGTCCCCACGGTCAAGGGCTGGCCGGTGCGGGCTTTGAACAGTGGCGCGATCTCCCAATTGCCCAGCAGCGCCTTCATAACCTTGCTTCCGTTCCAGTAACTTGTCGCCACCAGGGAAGCATTGAAGAGGCTGCGTGCGTCCGAGATACACGGGCCCTAGTCGGCATGGCGATTGAAGATCTGCGAGTTGGTCGAACCGGCCAGCGCGGCGCCGAAATCGTAGTCCGACAGACAGTAAGAGTCGGTGTAGTTAGTGAGGAAGGTGTAGTGCTGGCCCCGATGCTGCGCGGAGAACAGCAGGCCCTGATAGCGGGCCACCGCGCCGTCGTCCATCTCGTCGATGCTGGCGTAGTAAATGCCCGTGGCCGGGTTCGTCAGGGTCAAGAGCCGGCGGGCCTGGTAATTGGCCGCGGCTGTGGAGGAACACGCACCCGCCGCCGTTCAGGCCGTATTGACCCGCGGTACAGTTTCCGGGAACATAAATATCGGGGTCTCTTTCCAAAGCGATCCAAAGGTGCGTGGTCTTGTTGCCCAGGTAACTTCCGGAAACCATCCAGCCATGCGGGAGTTGCCGCTGATAGGTGACATTCCAAGTCCCCACGTAGGTGGACTTGGGATAGAGAGGCATATCGATGTAAGTGCCCGACGTCGGGAAGAAAAGATTCCCGTGTTGGGGAAATGGATTTCCACTCGGGTAGCCGCCCCACGGATTGGAGAGCGTGGCCGCCCCGACGTCGATATCGTTGCCGTACGGCGGGTTGGTGGTTTCGCGTTCATTGAACCAGGTTTCGGTAGAGTCGTATAGGAGTGCGGCGCCCATCCGTAGGGTATCCTTGCCTTCGCCGCTCGGATTCCACACCGGGCCGACGCGCGGCGCGAAATTGGCCTTTTGCCCGGCCCAATTCGCGGCGGGAATTCCCGGGTCGCCCGGAAAGAACAGCCCGGGAGGCGCGGTCGGATGCAGCGTACTGACCTGACCTGCCAGGAAAGCCGACTCAATGAAGGAATCGCCGCGCTCGTATTTATCGGGGTCCGAGAACGTCGGTTCCCAGCGGAGACCGAAGTTCAAAGTGAAGTGATTGTTGATGCGTACACTGTCCTGCGCGTAGTAGCTCATGACCCAGGACCGCAGGTCGTCCGGCGTCGAATTGGTCTGCTGGAAGTCGCTCATCTTCCCGAGCATGAAATCGGCCATCCCGAGACCCGTAAATGTGCCATTCCAGGTAGGCGCGCCATTTTCATCGAAGCCCGAGATGGTGTTGTTCTGCACCCGGATCACGTTGAACCCGAAGCCCAATTGATGTCTGCCTTTCACCCAGTTCAGGTCGTCGGCCACCTGGTACTCGTCGACGTCGAAATGTTCCGGCGCGCAGGTGCCGCAGTAGGTGGTGAAGCCGCCGGTCATGCCTGAAATCAGCAGAAAGTTCGGCACCGCGCTGTACATATTGGACCCCAGATCGGTCCAATTGATTGGAAAATCCGTCGGCCCGCGGTTGTCGCGCCGGCGGTTGAAGCTCACGTGAAACGTGTTGACCAGGGTTGGGCCGAAGGTATACGAGTCGCCAACGGTCGCCTCCTGCGCCAGTTCGAAGTTGCCGGGCGAGGTGGTGGTCAGCAGATTCTGGCCGACTAATACCGGCGGGTTCGTCCAATGATCGAAAAAGTATCTTCCCCACACGGTCTGCTTCGCGCTCACCACCCAGTCCGTGCGCTCGATCCACTGCTGTTCGTCTCCCGTCTGGGGGATGCCATACGTCACCAGGCCGCACTGGTTGGCTGCCGCCGTGGGCAGATATTTCGACGACAGCGCCACGGCCACCGGATCCATCTGCGTCACCGGAATCTGGTTGCCGGGGAACGGCGCCCCGCCATTGGGGTTGGTCAGCGCCACGGCCTTTCCGCAGGTGGCCGAGGCGATCGTGCTGAAGTCGCCGCTGAGCATGGCTGCGGTGGGAATGTGAGTGGTCAACTGGGGAGGGTTCTGGCGGTTTTCCACACCCTGAAACCCGCCGAAAAAGAACAGCTTGTCCTTGATAAGCCGGCCGCCGGCGGTTCCGCCGTAGGTATTTCGTTTCAGCGTGTCGGCACCGGTCACCGAAATGAAGTTGCGCGCGTCCAGATCGCCGTTGCGGATGTATTCGAACAGGTCGCCATGCAATCCGTTCGAGCCGGACTTGGTAACCGCGTTGACGGTCGCGCCCGGATGGGTGCCGAATTGCGACGACACCGCGCTGGTCTCGATGCTGAACTCCTGGAGAGCGTCCGGGAACGGGAATGGCAGGTTGACGTTGGACATCGCGTCGGTGGCATCGGCTCCGTCCAGAAGATAGGCGGTGCCGTTGCCTTGCCCGCCCGCGATGGCGATCCGGGTGGCGTTCCAGAAAGTCTTGCTTCCCGTGTCCCCGCCGTCCGCCGGTACCGCGGCGCCCGCCGTGTAGATCAGATCGGTGACTTGCCGTCCGTTGAGCGGCAGCTCGTTGATGCGCTGCTGGTCGACCAGATTGGCGATCGAGTTTTCCTTCGTCTCTACCATACTTGCCGTAGCGTTGACTTCGACTGTCTCCGTGGCCGAGCCGACTAGCATCGCCACGGGGAGATCGATATTGTTATTGACCACCAGCTCGATGCCCGTTTGAACGTAATCTTTGAACCCCTGCGCCTTCACTTCCAGGCGGTAAGGACCCACGGGAAGATTCGGCAGAGTGTAACTGCCGCTTGAATCGGACCTGGTCGCGTGCGCGATTTGTTTGTCAACCTCCGTCATGGTGACGTTGGCGTTGGCGATCGCGGCGCCGCTGGGGTCGGAAATGGTGCCGCTCACTTGCGCCACAGCCGTAACCTGGGCGTTGGCCGGCGCCAAAAAAACGCTAAGCGATACGAGAATGATCCACAGAGTGCGACGAGACATGGCAGACCTCCCTCAAAGCCACTTGGCTTGACTGCTTAACCGCGTTTCCCTCTTGCCCCCGATTGTTGAATTGGTATACACCGAATTGCCCCCGGGGCAATCCTTCCGATACGAGCTTTTCTCAATATTTATCGATCAAGCCAGTACTGGGCGGTCCACCATGTGATCCGGTGACCCTCATATCGCGCACTCCCACAGGAACTTGACCGTGGCCCCGAGGGGACCTTTTCATGCACCGCGGCACGATTTTTTTACAAGTGCGGCATAGACCGCCGCCCGATCCCGTAAAATGGAAAAGAATGCTCCCGGATTCCGAAGAGTTCTATCGCATCCAGAAACTGCCGCCCTACGTCTTCGCCGTCATCAATGAAATGCGGGCCAAAGCGCGGGCCGCGCAGATCGATGTGATCGATCTCGGAATGGGCAATCCCGATGGCGCCACGCCGCGCGTGGTGGTCAACAAACTGGTCGAGGCGGCCCGCAACGCCCGCAATCACCGCTATTCGCAGTCGCGCGGCATTCCCAGACTGCGCGAGGAAATTACCCGGCGCTATCAGGCCAACTACGGCGTGGAACTCGACCCCGATCGCGAAGCCATTGTGACCATCGGCGCCAAGGACGCGTTGGCGCACCTGCTGTTCGCCACCGTGGGACCGGGCGATGCCGTGGTTTCTCCCAACCCGGCCTATCCCATCCATCAGTACGGCGTCCTCATGGCCGAGGGCTGCGCCTGCATGTTGCCCATGCCCGACGCCGCCACATTTCTCAATCGCCTGGAGGATCTCTACCGCCAGTCTTCCGTCAAGCCCAAGCTGCTGTTGATCTCCTTCCCGCACAACCCCACCACCACCTGCGTGGATTTGGATTACCTGCGCGAGATCGTGCGCCTGGCGCACCGGTACGGCACCATGATCATTCACGATTTCGCTTACGCCGACCTCGGTTTCGATGGCTACCAGCCGCCCAGCATCCTGCAGGTCGAGGGCGCCCGGGAGGTGGCCGTCGAGATTTTTTCCATGTCCAAGAGTTACAACATGGCGGGCTGGCGGGTGGGCTTCTGCCTTGGCAACGCCAGGATGATCGCGGCGCTCGCTCGCATCAAGAGCTACCTGGATTACGGCGTGTTCCAGCCCATTCAGATCGCTTCCATCATTGCCTTGCGGGAGTGCTACGAAGACACCCGAAAAATCTGCGCGATCTATCAAAGAAGGCGCGATGTCCTGGTGGCCGGATTGAAGCGCGCCGGCTGGCCGGTGGAAAAGCCCCGCGGCTCCATGTTCCTGTGGGCTCCGGTGCCCGAGGGCTACCGCTCCATCGGCTCTCTGGAATTCTCGAAACTGCTGCTCGAAAAAGCCCAGGTAGCCGTCTCGCCGGGCATCGGCTTCGGGCCGCTGGGCGAAGGCTTCGTGCGCTTCGCGCTGGTGGAAAACGACCAGCGCATCCGCCAAGCCACGAGGGCCATCGGGCAGTTCCTGAAGGAGTGAGGAACCGCCACCGGAGGGCGCTGGCTACGATAACGGTTCGATTAGGACGATTATGTCGCCCCTATCAATCTCTCCCGTGAATGTTCCCGAGGTTCCCACCGGGGCGGACAACAACAGTTGGCGGGTCTACCGGGAGACGGGATCGGTGATCGTCTTTGTACACGGCGTTCTTTCGAACTCTGATGCCTGTTGGCGAAACGAAAAGGCCCGTTCATTTTGGCCGGACCTCGTCTCGAAGGATAAGTTATTCGACGACTCCAGTGTGTACCTGGGCGGATACTATACTACTTTCGATTCTACAGCGTTCACGATTGCGGATTGTGCACGAGAGCTGCTCTCCGCGCTGATCGCCGCGGGCCGATATCCGGCCGTAATCGAGGCGCAGCGGATCGTTTTTGTATGCCATAGCTTGGGCGGCATCGTCACACGATACATGCTGGAACGCTGGCGCGAGAGATTCCGGAGCAAAAAAATCGCCTTGCTACTCGTCGCGTCTCCGTCGATCGGCTCCAAGTACGCGAATCGTCTAGAGAATCTGCTCGCTGTACTGCAACACGAGACTGGACGGCAACTCGGCTGGAAGTCACCCGATCTGGCGGACCTGGACCGCAGGTTCAGAGACCTCATTGAACAGAAGCTTATCCCGGACCTGATGGGGCGTGAGCTGTGCGAGCATCGGTTTCTGATCTACCGGCGGTGGCTGGCGCCGATTTTAAATCGTTTTCCCCCCGTGGTGGAGTTGGACTCGGCTGGACGTTACTTCGGCGATGCCCGGAGGCTGCCTGACACCGACCATTCGAGTGCCGTGAAGCCGGATTCCGACAAGCATTGCGCCCACGTTCAGTTGCGTGAGTTCTACGCCGAAGTGGTGGAGCGCTTCCCGGTCAGAAACTGGACGTCGCCTAAAGCCACCCAGCAGTTTCCAGATCCGCGAGGACGGCTGCTTGGCAGGGATCGCGTGCTGCGCTGCACCCGGATGAGCTGGGATATCGAAGTGAACGAGGATGGGGACGCCCGGAACGACCTAGCGCTGCAAGGTGTCGTGGACTGCCGGAGCGGCTCGGAATCGAGATACGCGCTGCCGCCGATGTGGGTTCAAGCCGGGCATCTCTCGCGATATGTGATCGACGGCAGTCGCAGTTCACCGCGGGTCTTCCTCGAATCGGACGAAGTGCAGCCGCGGTTGGTTCGCTCGAACATCGCTTTTCATCACCCTCCGAGTGAAAGGGAACCGGCGCAGGTCCTGCTACAGAGCCTCGATTTTAACGTCTATGCCATGGATGTTGAGGAGTTCCGCCGGAAAGGGACGGTCCAGCAGGACGATACGGACTTCCTCCAAAAGAGCATCCGGTGGGAGCAGGTGGCCGAGCTGAACATGATGGTACGTTTCCCCGCCGCGATGGAACTGGAAGCAGATGCTTTTGTAGAAGCTTATCAGCTCTTCCACGGGGATACGGAAGATGTCGAGGTATTCGACGAGCACCTGACCGCCGAGGCCCGGGAACAATTCTACTTTTCACGGCTCACGCGAGTAGCCATGTTGCGATTCAGGAATCCTCCTCCTTGGACCGCCTACCGCGTCGTGTGGCGGCTTGGACGCCGTCGCGGGGGCACAGAGATATCGCCCGCACAGGCTGTGATCATAGCGCAGAGGCGCAGCGACCTTCTGGCCATCCGGAAGTTATTTTCCTCCGCGCCAGGGGGCGAAGTCACCGAGGCGAAGAAGGCCGTCCTGAAAGCAATCGCCGATTTAGGAGCATTCGTGGTGGACGAGGTACATCGCCTCACCTCGGAAGCCGACCCCGATGCGGACGTAGACTTCGATGAGGGCAAATTGGAGTTGAACCTGATGGCGGTCGATGTTACGGGCTCGCCTGAGCACGAAATCCTGCGCAGCGTGGGCGGTACCGACGTGAGCTTGGACACGTGGGAGATTGGTCTAGCACTCGGAGATGGAATTGCCGGACGGGCGGCGAAACGCCTCGAACCGCGGGTGTACGATCGGGCGAACGGCGATCCCTTGTCGGACGGTGCGTATCTCGCACGGACGAAGCGGCATCATGAATGGCTGCTTGCGGTCCCGTTATGGGATCAAACCGTTGGTGCTCGACCGTACGGTGTAGTGAACATCGGCACATTTGATGCGAATCTGGCCGTATTGCTTAGAACGCTGGATAATCCGGAGTCCATTGAACTGCTGCTCGAATATGCGAATGATGATTTCCTTTCCAGCGCCTTGCATGCGCAACGGCAAGTTTAATAGAATGGCTATGAGTATGAAATTGTATCGGAAGTCGATCTTGGGGGACGCGGTGACCGCCTATAAGGTCGCCAGCGATAGAGAGCAGATCCCGACGCGTTTGTGCGCGGCACGCCGGGGCAGAAAACTGGAGGCCGACGCTGCCAACCGATTCTTCGAACGGTTGATGCGTGCGTCCGCGGACATAGCGCGCGAAACCAGCACTGCCAAAGGATAGCCTGCCGGCGATCTTGGCCGCTGGGGCACGTTTTGGCTGCGCGTCCAGGGTATTCTGCGCCGAAGTACCGAAGTGGGCCCACGTTTCACCCAAGGAGCAGTAATCTCGGCGGATCGGTCATTCGGAAATGGTCCGTGTGGCTGGTCCGTCGCGGTCCCGCATCCGTGGCGCCCACGCTCCCCAAACGGCTTTATACCGGCCAATCCTGAGGTACGAGGCTTTATCCAATCAAGCACTTTTACTGACCGCGGGCAAGCTATTTTTCCTTTTCGTTCGACTGTTCCTTCCATCGGAGCACTCTCAAAAGCCTCGTCTGGCTGGGGCCTCTGCGTCCTTGGTCAGTCTGGTATAGATACCCCTTGCGGCCCGCATCGTCATTGTGCAAAACGATCGTGCGCGGGGTCGAGCGACTCGCCACGCCACCCCATTGAAATTGGCAGAGATTAGCCGGATAAACGGCGTTGTGGGAAGTTGAACGGCACTTGAACGAAACGGTCCCTAACCGTAGAAAAGGCAGTTGGTCCCACGCCGCTCCGCCTGCGATTCAGCTCTCCGCTCTGCGTGCAGTTCTACTGCACCTGGTACGAAACGCTGACTTCCACCGTCTTGGGCGGATAGCAGGCCTTGTTGTCGCAGGCCTGGTAGCGCAACTTGCCCACCTTCACTCCGGGGCCTGCGGGAGCGTCCGGCGCCACCCGGAACTTCACCAGCAGCTCGAAATCGCCAGTGAAAACGGAGAGCGGCTTATCCCCGAAATCGTACTTCTCCATGGTGGCTTTCGGATACACCACGTCGCCGCCAATCAGCCCTCCGCCGGGATTCCACACCAGCTTCAAGGGAATCAAATAATCCTCGGCGGGGGTGTTGCTGTTCACGTGAAAGCCCTTGTCCACCATTACGGGAATGCGCACCTGCACGGCCGCATTGCGTTTTCCCGACGCCTTGGTGGGCTCTCCGACCTTCAGGTGACCGTTATCTTGCGCCCAGCAGGGCAGGCAGAGCAGCGCGGGTAATACCGCCGCCCACAGGAGCTTGCAACAGTTGTTCAATGCCATCTTCGAAATCTTTCTTGCTCGCCAGACCAACGTGGACAGCGGCAATCTTTCCCCCTCGATCGATCAGAAAGGTCGTCGGCAGCGCGTCCACGCCGCCATAAAGCTGGGCCGTGGTGTCGTTGCCGATCACCACCCGGTAATTCACCTGCAGATCCGCCAGGAACGGTTTCACCACTTCCCACCCTTCATCGTCCATGGACACGCCGAGCACCTCGAAGCCCCGGTCCTTGTTCTTGCGCTGCATGGCCATGAACCATGGAATTTCGATTTTACACGGTCCGCACCAGGTGGCCCAGAAGTCCAACAACACCACCTTGCCGCGGTAATCGCTCAAGTGCACCAGCTTGCCGTCGGCGTCCTTGAGCGCAAACTCGGGCGCGTCCTTGCGCTCGTTGTCGGGCTTCACCGAGGCCGCTCTCACGGTCTCGCTGGAGCAGCCCGTGAACAGGCAGCCGGCCAGCAGGATGGCGGCGGCGATAACGGCGGAAATTCGCGATGCTGGCACAGATCTCTCCTCCTTCGATTATATCGACAATCGTCTGCCGTTCAGGAAACCCCGGAACCAGGCGCGCCGGCCCGGCCGGAAGCGGCCCTCCAGGGTGAACTCGGCGTGCGGCCCGGCGCCCGCATAGAGCCACGCTGCGGTGTCGCAGAAGCTCTCAGAGCAGTATTCCCGCCAGCGCCGGCTGCGTGCGCGGCTGTCCCCGGCGCGCAGGGCGTCCTTGCGCCACTCCGCCGACCAGCCCAATTCTCCGCGCGCGCCCGACTTCCGTTCGCCCTCCAGCAGCCGCTCGAACGACCGCCGCGCCGGATTGCCCGCCTTCCACCACACGAAATGAAACAGCTCGTGCGCGAAAATGCGGCGGAATTCCCGCGCGGCGCAGTCGAGGGCGATTCGGCGCTCCCTCAGGAACGCTCCCGCGTGGACCGGCCCACGCCGGTCGCGCAAGCCATGTGCCCGCTCGATGCGCACTGGCCGGCCGGTTATCGGTGGGAGTCGCCGCAACACCGCGCGCGCCTGCTTTTCTATGGAGATTTCCGCGAATCGAAAGACCACCCCGCTGGGCACATTGTGGGACAGACGGGGTGGGGTGCCCCCTAAGCCCTGGGCCGGTCCGTCAGGCTGGCCGCGCACGTTTAGGCCGCGTGCGTTTCCGTGCCGGGCTTTTCCCCGGGACGCGCCAACTCCTTGGCGTAGCGGGCCAGGTCCGCCGGCGGGACCGTTACCAGGTCCTTCTCCATGTCCTCACCGGTCTCGACCAGGTGCAGCAGATGCAGCATGGCCAGCCGTGCGCACCAGGGGTCGTCCATGGGCCGGCTGGTTTCGAGGCTGACGCGCAGCAGGTCCGCGTGCGGCAAGGCGATGGTCTTCTCGGATCGCCAGCCGCCCGCGGGGGGGCATTCCTCTAGCTCGGCGCTCCTGTCCTCCAGCAGAATAAACTTCACGTCGACGGTGTCGGCATGCCGGATGGAGATGGCCGTCTGCAGCCATTTGAAGAGCACCTGAAACTTGCGGCCAAATGGGTCCGGCCCGGCTTCGAACTCGCGAAAATTCAGCATCGACCTATTTTACAATGGGTCTTCATGCTAGTTGCCGAACTCACCGCCCCGCGGCAATTCCGCGTGGTGGAGGTACCGCTGGATTCGCTCGCCCCGGGCCACGTTCGCGTGAAGGTGAACGCGGTAGGGATCTGCGGCTCCGACGTGCACTCCTATTCCGAGGGCGCCGTCGGCGATACGCCGTGCCAGTACCCCATGGTGCTGGGTCACGAACCCGCCGGCACGGTGATCGAAACCGGCGCGGGCGTCACCGGTTGGGCGCCCGGCGACCGCGCCGCGCTGGAGCCGGCCCTCTATTGTTACCACTGCGAATTCTGCCGCGCCGGCCGCCACAACATCTGCGCCAACCTCCGATTCCTCAGCAATCCGGGCCATCCGGGGTTCTTCCGCGAATTCGTGGACCTGCCGCCCACCAACCTGCTGGCGATTCCTCCGGGTCTTTCCTTCGAGCTGGCCAGCTTGGTGGAGCCGCTGGCGGTGGGCCTGCACTCGATGCAGTTCGCCGCCGTCGAACCGGGCGAAACGGTGGCGTTGTTCGGCGCGGGTCCCATCGGCCTGCTCACGCTGGCCTGCCTGATCGTGGCCGGCGCCGGCCGCATCTGGGTGGTCGAGCCGGTGGCGCATCGCCGCGAGTTGGCGCTCCAAATGGGGGCCGACGCGGCGCTCGATCCAGGCCAGATCGACGTGGTGCGGCAGATCGACTCCGAAACCGCCGGCCGCGGCGTGGATTGCGCCATCGATTGCGCGGCCAAGGAGCACACCACCAATCAGGCCATCCAGGCCGCGCGCAATGGGGGCCGCGTGGTGCTCACCGGGATTCACTCGGCCAGCTTTGTGCCCTTCGAGGTCTCGCCGATGCGCCGCAAGGAGCTGGCGATCTTCAATGTGCGGCGCTCCAACCACGAGTCCGAGGACGCGCTCGGCCTGCTGGTGGACCACGCCGAGTGGTTCGCGCCACTTCTGACTCACTCGCGCCCGCTGACCGGCATTGCCGAAGCCTTCGCCATCGCCGAGCAGTATACCGATGGCGTGGGCAAAATGGTGATCCGCGCCAGGTAGGCGCAACCCCGCTCGGAAGCAGAGGCGCGGTGCAGACAAATCTCCCTTTGCCTTCCCCGCGCTTTTCTCCGGGCCCGTTGCACTCCCGGCGCCTCTGCATCGAAGTTGCTGGACTCGGGGGGAATTTGGAGTCGGCGTAAGCTCGGTGGTCATCGGCGCCCGTTCCGGCAAAGCCGGCCCTGCTGGCATTTGCCGCCGCCGGGGCGTGCCTGGACAGGCGGTCGCGCAAATCCTCCATCGTAGGACGCATCGGTCCGGACGGCCACAAAAGAACGCCTTCCGACCCGTCTCCGCCAGTCCCGCAAGACGGCACTTCCACGAGACCGCGACGCGTCCATGCGGAAGCAGCGAACGCCGGGTTGTGGGGTCCTGCTGTCACCGGCACTTTTTTCTGCATCGCCGGCAGAACGTAATTGCGGACTTGCCGCAACATATCGGCATCGCTCCAGGGCGACTGTGCGACGAAGTGATGCAAAGAAGCGTGCACACTCCGCACGTCATCGGGCGCCAAGCGCGGCCATCGGCTCGACGCTCTTTCGTTCCCCGACCAGCAACAGGCCGGTACAGCAATTCCGCAGTGGTCCGCCGCGGGCGCCAGATCAAGGACTATCGGGGGGGGCACGACTCGGCCTGCACACGCGCCGGAGTGCCGGAACGAGTTGCGATGGGGATCAGACGCGGGCAGTCTTTGACCGCTACAACAGCGTCCGCGGCAGAAACATTGCTGAAGCTGGCGCGCGTATTGAAGGCTACCTCAAGAGTAAAGGTGGTGCGGATGGAGAGGGTTGAACTCTCACTCCCTCGCGGGAACTGGATCCTAAGTCCAGCGCGTCTGCCAATTCCGCCACATCCGCCCAACGGTTACAAAACCGGTTACATTACCTAGGGTCCCAGGCATCTAAGCGATTGAAACATATGGGAACTTCTGAGATATATAAACCAGATCCCAAGTCTGGCGCGTCTGCCAGTTTCGCCACGACTGCACGGGGCTTCCCGAATTATACCAACCCGAGGAACTTGGGGTTGTAACCGGGGAAAACGCCGGCCAGCGAGGGGTTGCCCATGTGGCGCGCCACCAGTTCGCCCAGCACGTCGCGGAAGTCGCTGGTGAGCGCCAGGTCGCGGCCTTCGTAGAGCTGTTCCGTCTCGAGGCCGGGCCACTTGCCGTAGACTTTGCCGCCCTTCACGCCGCCGCCCATCACGAACATCGAGTTGGCGTGGCCGTGGTCGGTGCCGCGGTTGCCGTTCTCGTGCGCGGTGCGGCCGAATTCCGACATCGTCACCAGCGCCACGTCCGCCATGCGGTCGCCCATGTCGCGCCAGAAAGCGCTCAGCGCCTGCCCGTATTCGCGCAGCAGCACGGCGAGCTGCCCTTCGGAGGCGCGCTGGCCCAGCTCGTTGACATGGTGATCCCAGCCGCCGATATCCGCGAATGCCATCTCCATGCCCACATCCGATTTGATCAGTTGTGCGATCTGCCGCAGGCTGTCGCCGAACCGCCCGCGCGGATACTCGGCCCCGGCCGCCGGCTGGTACGGCTGCTTCTGCACCGATTGCAGAATCGCGACTGCCTCGAAGGTCTCCTTGCCTGCCGCGCGCAGCACGGGATCCTTAGACTCCATGTACATGTTCTGGAACTGACGCGCCGCCTCGGCGTCGCGCACCTGGAAGCCGGCGATATTTTGCAGCGCCACCGCCGGATTGGGTCCCGCCATGGAGCGCGAGAGCGTCGCCCCCAGCGACACGGCGCGCACCGGAGACACCGGCTTGAGCCCTTGCGCCTTGGGCAGCGCGCGGTTCATCCAGCCATCGTGCGTGGCCTTCAAACCGGGCGTGCCCGATTCCATGTAGTCCTGCGCGTCGAAGTGGGAACGCGTCGGATCGGGCGACCCCACCGCGTCCACAATCGCCAGGTGCTGTTGGTCGAACAACGGCTTCAACGGCGCCAGCGACGGGTGCAGGCCGAAGAAGCCATCCAGGTCGATGGCGGCATCTTCGCGATTGGCGCTCGAAGGCCGCGGCACGGCAATGGTGGGCCGCAAGCCGTAGTAGGCCCTTTCGCCGTGCGGCACCACCACGTTGAGTCCGTCGGCGGCGCCGCGTTGGAAAATCGCCACCAGGATTTTTTTACGCGGCGAAGGGGCGTCGGCCGCGTACAGCGCGCGCTTCAACCACAGGGGCGCACTGCCCACTCCCACCATCGCCAGCGCCGAATTGCGAAGAAAAATACGCCGTGTACTCATAATCGTTTCCCCTCTCAGGCCGCTACCATTCACCGCGGAGACGCGGAGAACACAGAGAAAACGCAGAGAAATTCTCTTTTGGTTCTCCGTTCTTCCTCCGTGATCTTCGCGACTCCGCGGTGAACAAACGGCGCCTCCTAGTGTTTCTGAAACTCCGGCGACCCCAGAGCGATACCCGCCAGGTCGTCCGGTTTGGCCGCTTGCGCGGGATCCACTTTCACGCCCGGCATCTTGTTGTTGGCCAGTTGCAGGGCAAAATTCATGCGCGCCAGAAGGCCCGCCGTGTTCACCCACTCCGCGCTGGAGTTGGAATACCCGGTCGGCTCCTGCTTGCGGTACAGTGGTTCTCCGAGTTGCGCCACCTGGTTCACTAGCGGGAAGGCGAAATCCACGTCGCCATTCACCGCGCGCACCGCGCTGGCCACCATTTCGAGCGGCGATTTCATCTTCGAGCGGTACGCGCCCGCCGACCAGAACTCTTTCGAGGCCAGCATGGTCCGCAGCACTTCGCGGATGTCGCCGCCGCTCTTCAGAAACGTCTCCGCCATGCGGTCAACCAGCGTGGCGGGCGGTTCGTCGGCCACGAAACGCTGCGCCAGCTTGCGCGAAATGAAATGCGCGGTCGCGGGATGATGGGCCACGATATCCAGCACCTTTTCCCCATCGCTCTCGCCGCCGCCCGCCGGGATGGCGACGCCCAACACGGACTTTGCGCCGTTATCGTGCAGCCGCGGGTTGAAGGTGAACTTACCCCCGCGCTGCGGCTGGTTGATGGTCCAGCCGGTAAAGCAGCGGGCCACTTCGGTAACATCCTTTTGGGTGTAGCCGCCATCCACGCCAAGGGTGTGCAGCTCGAGCAGCTCGCGGCCGTAGTTCTCGTTCAGCCCGCGGCGGGCCTGCTTGGTGTTCGCGGGGTTGGCGCGCGGCCGCGGCGCGTCGGGTCCCACCGATTGCCAGTTATCCAGGTAGAATAACATCGCCGGGCTCTTGGCGGTAGCTTCCAGTAAGTCGTGGAACTTACCCAGCACGTGCGGACGGATGGTGTCGCGTTCGTAATCCGTAACCAGATAGTGGTCGGCGCCCTTATCCAGGTAAATATTGAAGTGGTTATACCAGAAATCCGCCAGCACTTCATTGAGCTGCCGGTTGCTGTAGACGGCCCGCAGGATCTTGGCTTCGGAGAGATCGCGCGCCACTACCTGCGCCGGGCCGCTGGTCAGCTCGATGCGGCGCCGCAAATCCGGCGAAGCGAACGGAAACATGCCCTGCCGCATCTGGGGCGCCATGGCCGCGATGGCTTCATCCTGGGTGTCCCTGGGCAGGGTCTCGAAGAAGGCCACGCGCTCGACCGGCGTGCCCCGGCGCAGCGTGCGGATCTGGTCCGCGGTCAGGATCTGGGCCAGCGGCGGCTGTTGCGGCGCGCCGGGCTTCGCATTGGCGTCGCCGGCGGCGGTTTCGCCCTGCTTTCTCTCCGCCCGCGCCACCAGTTTCTTGATCATGGCCTGCCGCTCGGGATCGCTCGGGAAAGGCAACTGTCCGGCCACCATCTGGCGCACAATCTGGGGCGCCGGATAATTGCGCACCAGCTCGCCGCTGGTCATGGTGAGACTGTCCAGAAACTTCAGCTTCTCTTCCAGAACCGGATTTTCGGCGATCTGTTCCGGGTGCAACTGCAAATCCATCCACTTCTTCAGGCCCATGGAGCGAACCTCTTGGGCATCGCCCGGCCGCGGACCGAAGGTCAGGCGGTTGAGCGCCTGCAGGATCTTCTCGTCGTTGGGAATCTGTTGGAAGAACTGCCGGGTCCGATCGGCCTCTTTTTTCCCGGCGTAGGCCGCGATCCCGAAGAACCCGATCGAGCCGCACACCATCGCCAACGCCAAAGGTCGTCTACCGTGCATTTCTTGCACCTCTGTACATATTAAACTCCAATGGGCCATGCGGAGTTGCGCGGGGCGCCCGTAAAGATCCGTAAAGAGGGGCCATTGTGTGCGCCGCACCCACCGGGGAGCCCTTCGCATCGACTGACGCCGCTGTTCTGGAGCGAGGAAACTTCCGGAGTGCCCTCTGGGCCCGAAGACACGGAGAGAAGCGCGGAGAACCCGACAGGATGCCCCGCGGTTCTCCGCCGCGCCTTCGTGGTGACCTGGGGGCTGATACGATTGAACCTGGGATCCCATATGCGCAACCTTCGTGTGTTTTTGCTCCTCTCGTGGTTGGGCGCTCCGCTGGTCGCGCAAACCGCCAGCCGCACCATCCAATCCACAGGCACAGCCAGCGTCTCGGCCACGCCCGACCAGGCGCAGTTCACGGTCTCGGTCGTCACCCAGGGCACCAGCGCGCAGAACGCCGGTACGCAGAACGCCGCCCAGACCACCACTCTGATCAACGCTCTCGAATCCGCCCTGGGAACCAACGGCAGCGTGCAGACCGTCGGATATTCCATCTCTCCGCGTTATAACAACGCGTCTCCCCCGGCCATCGTGGGTTACACTGCCACCAACACTGTGCAGGTGACCGACTTCAATCTGTCAAACGTCGGAAGCCTCATCGACACCGCCAACCAAGCCGGCGGCAGCAGCGTCAGCGGCATCAGCTTCGGTTTGCAAAACCCCGACCCCTACGTGCAGCAGGCCTTGGGGTTGGCGGCCAAACAGGCGCTTGCCCACGCCAACGCCATCGCCGGAGGGTTGGGCGCCAAAGCCGGTTCAGTGCTTTCGGCGCTGGAGGGAACCACCTACACGCCGGTGGTGGCGAGCGCCAGTCCCGTAGCTGTCACCACCCCCGTCGTGACCGGCACCGTCCAGGTGACCGCCTCGGTCACCGTGACGGTACAGTTGACACCATAGTGCGAAACGGTAAAGCGGAGGGAATTATGGCGCAGGAAATCGCAACTTTAGGCGGTGGGTGCTTTTGGTGCCTGGAAGCCGTCTATCAGGAGATGCACGGCGTGACCTTGGTCGAGTCCGGCTACATGGGCGGCCACCTCGACCGGCCCAGCTACCAGGACGTGTGCACCGGCAGGACCGGCCACATCGAAGTGGTGCAGGTGACCTTCGATCCGGAGGTGGCTTCCTACCGCGACATCCTGGAGGTCTTCTTCGCCATCCACGACCCGACTTCGCGCGACCGCCAGGGCAACGACGCGGGGACGCAGTACCGCTCGGCGATCTTCTACCACGACGACCGCCAGCGCGCCACTGCCCAGGAGCTGATCCGGGAGCTCGAAGCCGAGGGCGCCTACTCGCGCCCCGTTGTCACCGAGCTGCGAGCGGCTTCCACTTTTTTCCGCGCCGAAGACTACCACCAGGAGTATTTCCGCAACAACCCGCAGCAGCCTTACTGCGCGTACATTGTGGCTCCCAAGGTTCAAAAATTCCGCCAGAAGTTCGCCGCCCGCCTGCGGCCGCAGCGAGCCTGAGCCATGCGCATCGTGGTGCTCTCCGACATTCACGACAACGTCTGGAAACTGGCCGCCGCGCTGGATCGGGCCCAGGGGGCACCCCAGGGCGCGGACGCGCTCATCTGCTGCGGTGACCTCTGCTCGCCCTTCATCGTGCACCAACTGGGCCGCGGCTTCACCGGTCCGATCCACGTAGTGTTCGGCAACAACGATGGCGACCTGTTCCGCATCACCGCCAATGCCCGCCTCTATCCGCAGATCCGGATCCACGGCGAGCTGTTCCAAGGCGAGTTCGATGGCCGGCGCGTGGCTGTCAACCACTATGACGGAATCGCGCGGGCCATGGCGGCTTCGGGCCAGTTCGACGTGGTCTGCTACGGACACAACCACGTATTCGACATCTCGCGCGTGGGTCCCACGCTGGCCATCAATCCCGGCGCGATCATGGGCGCGGCCTTCGCCGCCGACGGAACGCGGACGGATGTGCCCTCTACATTCGTCGTCTGGGACACTGCGACGGGTGAAGCTGCGCGGCAGGAAGTGTAGGCAGCCAAACTTCATCCCCGCGGAGGCGTGGAGGTTTCGCCGGGGGGCGCGGAGAAGAAGAGTTCACTTCTTGTTCAACTTTAGATCGAGGATCGCCTGTTTGCGGGTATCGAAGGAGCTCAGGGTTTTGTTGGAGCTGGAAGCTCCCCGAAAATCGGCCTTTAACTCGTAATCCACGTCCGTACTCAGCTCGTGGAAGTAATAGCTGCCATTCTCCTGGGTAATGAAGGAGCGGATCTGCAACGTCTTGGTGTTCTTCAATTGCACCACGGCGCCGGAAACCAGCTTCTCATCCGGCCCGGTCACCACACCCTGCACGCTGCGCATATGGTCGTCTTTCTTTTTCCCGTATGTGTCCTTGTACGACTGGGCCAGGCCGAGGGGCGCGCACAGCATGGCTGCCGCGGTCAACACAGCTAGCCACCTGCCGCCGGCCACAAACCTGCCGCGTGCCGAAATCGCCGGCGAGCACCCGCTTTTCGTCATGCCAGCCTTCTTCATCTTATCTCCAATCTTCGTCGGCCTCCTCCTCTTCCTCGTCTTCCAGAAAATCCTCTTCTTCTTCCTCCTCCTCGAGGTCTTCAGCCGATTCCAATTCCAGAGGATCGGTGCCCACCACTTTCAGGTCCGCTCCACACTCATCGCAACTGAGCGTGTCGCCTTCGTCGACGTCTTCCTCGTCCACATCGATGGCGCCTTCGCATACCGGACACGTGACCATGGATTTCAATTCCTCCCCAAAAATACTGTTATACGATAGATTTCCGTGTTTGCAAGTCGAATCCCGAAACCGCGCGGTTTTTTATTTCGAGGCCCCTTTCGCCAGCCTGCGCCGCGTGGTGGAGGGTACGATACCCTTCATCCGAAGGTATAAGAAAAGCTGCGCCCGGTGCGTCAGCTCGTGCTCCTTGATCAGCAGCAGCATCTCCAGCCGGGTCAACCGCTGGCCATCCATGCGAGTCATCATTTCGTCGAAGAAAGCCGCGGGCTGCGCGGCCAGCGCCTGAGTGCGTTCGGCAATCGATTCCCGCAGGGCGGCGGCCAGTTCCGCCTGCCCGGCGCCCGCCGGCAGCGCGACGGTCTGGCGGCTCATGCGCTCGCGGAAATCAGGGGTCGCAAAATTGACGTCGCCCGCCAGCATCAGGCCGGTCAGCGCATGCCCCGCATTCAGAATGTGGCGCGCGGTTTCGCCGAAGGTCGACACCTCCGGCACCGGGCGAAAATCGAACTCCTCCGCCGGGAAATCCTCCACCGCCGCCACGGTGTCCTGCCGAATCGTTCGCCACGAATCCAGCACGTGTTCCAGTCTGACCATGACCACATTGTACTCGGGAACGGGCGGCCCGTATTCACCGCGGAGCCGCAGAGAACGCGGAGACTTCGCAGAGAAGACTTTATCTCTTGGTTTTCTCTGCGAAGTCTCGGTGTCCTCCGCGGCTCCGCGGTGAGAAACGGATCTCCCCCTCGCCTCACCCGCCCCTTTATAATGAAAGTATCAATGCACCAGAAACTGAACCAGAGGGTTGTGGATTTGGATCCGCGGGAGACTGCGGAATGGGTGGAAGCGCTGGACCAGGTGATCGATGAGGCCGGGCCGGACCGCGCCGCCTATCTGCTGGAACAACTGTCAGACAAGGCCCGCCTCAACGGCGTCGACCTTCCCCCGCACATCAACACGCCCTACGTCAATACCATCCGCGTGGAGGACGAGCTGCCCTATCCCGGCGACCGCGCCATCGAGCGCCGCATCAAGAGCCTCATCCGCTGGAACGCCATGGCCATGGTCGTGCGGCAGAACAAGTACGATCCCGGCATCGGCGGGCACATCTCCACTTACGCCTCGCTGGCCACCCTGCTCGAAGTCGGCTTCAATCACTTCTTCCACGCCAAATTCGGCGACCAGCCCGGCGACCTGGTGTACTTCCAGGGCCACGCCTCTCCGGGGGTCTACGCCCGCGCTTTCCTGGAAGGCCGCCTCACCGAGGAGCATCTCAAAAACTTCCGCCACGAGCTGCGCGAGCACCCCGGTCTCTCCAGCTATCCGCATCCCTGGCTGATGCCCGATTTCTGGCGCTTCCCCACCGTCTCCATGGGTCTGGGGCCGATCAACGCTATCTACCAGGCGCGCTTCATGCGCTACCTGGAGAACCGCGGCATGGTGCCCGCCAGCCCGCGCCACATCTGGGCCTTCCTGGGCGATGGCGAAATGGACGAGCCCGAATCCATGGGATCGCTCACCCTGGCCTCTCGCGAGAAGCTGGATAACCTGATCTTCGTCATCAACTGCAACCTCCAGCGCCTGGATGGACCCGTGCGCGGCAACGGCAAGGTCATCCAGGAACTGGAAGCGGCCTTTCGCGGCGCCGGCTGGAACGTCATCAAGCTGATTTGGGGTTCGGATTGGGATGCCCTGCTGGCCCGCGATACCACCGGCCTGCTGCGGAAGCGCATGGGCGAAGTGGTGGATGGCGAATTCCAGACCTACATCACCAAGGACGGCGCTTACGTCCGCAAAAACCTGTTCGGCAAGTACCCCGAGCTGCTCGACCTGGTTTCCCACCTGAGCGACGACGATCTGGTGCGCCTGCACCGCGGCGGCCACGATCCGCGCAAGGTTTACAATGCCTACAAAGCGGCCGTGGAAACCAAGGGCCAGCCCACCGTGATCCTGGCCCACACCATCAAAGGATACGGCTTGGGCGAAGCCGGCGAGGGCCGCAACATCACCCACCAGCAGAAGAAGCTCAATGAGGCCGAGATCGCCCACTTCCGCTCGCGCTTCGAAATCCCCATCCCCGAAGAGGCCGCGCGCAACGCCTCTTTCTACCGCCCGCCCTTCGACAGCCCGGAAATGGCATACCTCCAGGAACGCCGCCGCCTGCTGGGCGGACCTATGCCCAGCCGCTCGTCGAACGCCTCTCCCTTGGAGGCGCCGCCGCTCGAATACTACAAGGAATCGCTGGAAGGCTCGGCTGGGCGGGAAGTGTCCAGCACCATGGCGCTGGTCCGCGTGCTCACTCTGCTGCTCAAGCATCCCGAAATCGGCAAGCGTGTCGTCCCCATCATCCCCGATGAGGCCCGCACCTTCGGCATGGAATCGCTCTTCCGCCAGTTCGGCATCTACGCCAGCCAGGGCCAGCTCTACAAGCCGCACGATGCCGAGATGTTCCTCTACTACAAGGAATCCAAGGACGGCCAGATTCTCGAGGAGGGCATCACCGAAGCCGGGTCGATGGCTTCCTTCACCGCCGCCGGCACGGCCTACGTGAACTACGGGGTGCACATGATCCCGTTCTTCATTTACTATTCGATGTTCGGATTCCAGCGGGTGGGCGACCTCGTCTGGGCCTTTGGGGATGCCCGCGGCAAGGGCTTCCTGTGCGGCGGTACGGCCGGCCGCACCACTCTCTCCGGCGAAGGTCTTCAGCACCAGGACGGCCACAGCATCGTGCTGGCCGGCGCCGTGCCCAACTGCGTCACCTACGATCCCGCCTACGCTTACGAAATCGCCATCATCGTGCAGGATGGCATCCGCCGCATGTACCAGGAGCTGGAGGACCGCTTCTACTACATCACCCTGTACAACGAAAACTATCCCATGCCGCCCATGCCCGAGGGCCTGAATCCCGAGGAGGTGCTGAAGGGCATCTATCGTTTCCAGACCGCCTCCAACGGCAAGGCCGTGGTGCAGCTCTTCGGCAGCGGCCCCATTCTCAACGAGGCCTTGCGCGCGCAACGCATTCTTGGCGAACGGTACGGCGTGCCCGCCGACGTGTGGAGCGTCACCAGCTACAACGAGCTGCGCCGCGAGGCCCTCGGCGTGGAGCGCTGGAACCGCCTGCATCCCGCCGAGCCCGCGCGCAGTCCCTACATTGTCGAGGCGCTCCGTGGCGCCGAGGGGCCCATCGTGGCGGCCAGCGATTATATGAAGGTGGTGGCCGATCAGCTCGCTCCCTGGCTGTCCGGCCGCCTGGTCACGCTGGGCACCGATGGTTTCGGCCGCAGCGACAACCGCGAGTATCTGCGCCGGCATTTTGAGATCAATGCGGAGTCCATCGCCGCCGCCGCCCTTTCGCGCCTCGCGCGAGAAGGCCAATTCGACGCACAGAAGGCCGCCGCCGCCTTCGCTGACTTGGGGGTCGCCACCGAGACCGGCGATCCCGCGCGCGCCTGATGCCGCGCCGTGACAGTGCCTGATCCGAGCCGGGCCCCAGGGGCGCCCCCGAGCCGGGCCGGCAAAACTGCCCAGAGGGCGTCTCTTCAGCGAGCGGAGGTGCGCATCGGGCAACGCATCGCCCTCGCCGGAATGATCGTCACCGCCCTGCTGGCGGTCCTCAAAATTCTCACCGGTTTGGCGGGCCATTCCACTGCCGTGGTGGCCGACGGGCTGGAATCGGCCGGCGACTTCTTCGGTTCCGGCATCGTCCTGCTGGGGCTGACGCTGGCGGCCAAGCCTGCCGACCAAGACCACCCCTACGGGCACGGCCGCCTCGAAATTGTCAGCGGTCTGCTGACCGGCCTGGCGCTTTCCGTGGGAGGCGCCCTGATTTCCGCCCTGTCAATCCAACGCCTGGGCCAGCCGCGGGAGCCGCTGGCGGGCTACGTGGTCTGGCCGCTGTTCCTGTCGCTGGCCGCCAAGAGCGCGCTGGCCGGCCTCAAATTCCATCATGGCCGCAAGATCAAAAGCACCGCGCTCACCGCCGACGCCTGGCACGATGCCATGGATTCCATCTCCGCGATCGTCGCGCTGTGCGCCGTGGGCTTGACGTTCCGCGATCCCAGGCGCTTCCTGGACGCCGACCGGTATGGCGGCTTCGTGGTCGGCCTGATCGTCATTTCCGCCGGAGTCCGGGTTGCCTGGGATACCACCATGCAACTGATGGATACCATGCCGGACGAGGCCATGATGGGCCAGATTCGCGCCGCCGCCGCCAGTGTCCCTCGCGTGCGCGGCGTAGAAAAGTGCTTTGCCCGCAAAACCGGCTTGCGCTACCACGTGGACCTGCACCTGGAAGTCGATCCCGAAATGACCGTGCGCCAATCGCACGAGGTGGCGCACCAGGTCCGCCTCCGCGTCATGGACACCCTCGATTGGGTAGCCGACGTGCTGGTGCATGTGGAACCGGCGCCGTAGGCTCCGGGCCGAATGATGGAGAGGCTCCGGGTTTATGCAAGGAGCCCGCTACCGGATTTCTTGTTATGGCGGGTTGTTCGTGAAATCGGTGATCACGTGCTCCACGGCAGAGATGGCAGCGAGTGCTGTGCCGCGGTCGCATACTTGATTTAGCCGGTTTGACCGTCCGGGGTGGATGAGGTTCCGAAAATCTTTTGCGATCCGAGCAATGGCAGCAGTTTCTTGCCGGATGAGGTTCCCCGCCACGGCGACCTCAATAAAGGTATTCAGATCCCACTTGTTAGGATCGGGATCGGGTGACCGAGCCAAGTGGTTCCCGCTGGTCGCGGTGCCGATAAAGGTTTGCCGATCGGAGCTGGTTTTCCGCGATAATCCCCACAGCAGCAGTGCCTCCACGACCGAACCGCCGAGGACTGTTGCCGCCTTGTACTCGCCGCCGGTCAGTGCGATGTTGACGGCGCTGACATCGAGCCGCAGACTCTCCCGCAAACCGGTATCGGCGATGAATGGCAGGTCGCGGGTTGACGGCTGGACAACTTCATCTGGGCATTGCCTCAGCACGTCACGAATCACCTCGGTGGCATACCGATTGTACACGAATGGTTGCACCCGTTCCAGCCATTGCATCGGTCGCAATACGGGGTACCCGTGGGATCTGCGCGAGACAACGTCTTGGCTCTTGAGCAACCCGACCGTGTGAGCCAAGTCCTGCGTCGCAGCAAGCAATTGTGCGCGTTGCTCCGCCGTCACCCGTAGGAGATCATCAGGCACGGCCTTAACGACCTCCAGGACGGTGCTGAGGATGACGGCGCAGTCGTCGTTCACGTCCAGACTCGTCGGCCGGCCGGCGACGGTGGGAGGAACAATCCCGAGTCTCTCGTGCAGATACTCAATTATGGTCACAGCGGTGCTGGGAAGCGTTTTGGCCACAAACTGCAATTCTACCGTGAACGGGCAAATATCGGGCCAACGCTTCACCTCGCGCGCCGGCCGATCAACTGCGGCGGAAATCCATCATCACCATTTCCGTTGATAACTGACCATTGTCACGCTACAATTGAAGTTCTGATCGAGACCTTCCGCCATCGCGGGCTGAAGAGCATGTACAACGGCAAGCCGCGCTACGTCGATGCCAATCTTCGCGCTAGGATCGCCGATATTCTAACTACCCTGGATGCCGCCGGAAGCGCCGCGGATATGGACCTTCCCGGTCTCCGGCTACATGAGCTGAAGGGCGATCAAGAGGGCGTCTGGTCCGTCAGCGTGAGCGGAAATTGGCGGATCACGTTTCGCTTTCTTGACGGCAACGCACACGACGTGGACCTCGTGGACTACCACTAGGAGACGTATTTATGCCCATGAAGAACCCCTCTCACCCCGGCCGGCTCGTCCGGACCATGTGCCTGGGCCCGCTCGGACTCAGCGTCACCGGTGCCGCTAAGGCGCTCGGCGTGACGCGGCAGACCCTAAACAATCTGGTAAACGAAAAGACCGGGGTGTCCCCGGAAATGGCAGTGCGGCTGTCTAAGGCATTCGGCAGCAGCCCGGATATGTGGATGCGCTTACAGGTCAACTACGAGCTGGCCAAGATCCGTCAGGAGAAGATCGACGTTAAACGATACCGCCTGGCCTCGTAGGTCTGGAAGGAGCGGCTGGCGCCCTAGTCGTAGGGTGGCCAGCATCCGGGCTAACCAGCGACGGCGGAGAGGAACTGTCAAGTGGCGCGGCCGCCACCAGGCAAGGGCGGGCGCACGTTGCGCCGCCTGAGCCTCCAACGGAGCTTTCACAAGCGGACGTTGCACTGGCGTCGCCCACGGAGCACCGCACAGTAACAACCGCATCCACCCTCGCCGCCCGCGGAAGACAGCCGGGCTGCATTGGTAAAGCCCGCCCCGGGCGGGGCAGCCCTCCGGGGACGCCTTTCAGATGGCCCGCGCCGCTCGTCGTATCTTGCAAGGCTGTAAACCGCACGCTCCTTCGCCCCAGGACCGTAGGTCCATCTCTGCCCTGGCATCTCGCGCCCGCGCACACCTGCCCCAGAGTTCTCCTTGGAATGACTCCAGCTTTCACGCCTGTGAATGGCGCGCCCAGTTTTCCACCACGCTCCTGCATGTTCTAATGAAGGTTATTCTATGTTTCGTCCGCTCGCCATCGTGTTGTTCGTGTCGGCCGCCTCGGCGCTTGGCGCCGCCGGGCGCCCAGCGGCGCATAACGCTTCGCCCGCCACCGCGCAGGCCGCGCTGGCTCGCATGCCGCTGCGCTTTGAAGCCAACCAGGGCCAGTTCGACCCGGCCGTCCGCTATGTGGCGCGCGCCGGCAATTACACCCTCCTGCTCACCGCCAACGGTCCCGTGTTTTCCATCCCCGGTTCGGCCCATGCCGGCATTTCGCTCGCCAACTCCAATCCCCAGGCCGTCATCGAGCCGCTCGATCCGCTCGCCGGCCGCACCGATTACTTTCTCGGCCACAGGGAAAACTGGCACACTGGCGTCAAGAACTACGCCAAGGTTCGCTATCGCTCGGTGTACCCCGGTGTGGACCTGGTCTACTACGGCAGCCGCAACTTGCTGGAATACGATTTCGTGCTCCAGCCCGGCGCCGACCCGGCCGCCATCGCCATGAAATTCGACGGACCCGCGCACGTCAGCCTTTCGCCCGAGGGCGACCTGGTCCTCGAAACCGCCGGGCGCAAGCTCGTGCAGCACAAGCCTTATGTCTATCAGGAGGATCCCTCCGGCGCGCGGCGCGAGGTCTCCGGGGCGTACCGTTTGATGGCCGATGGCGCCGTCAAACTGCGGCTGGGCCGGTATGACCACTCCAAACCCCTGGTGGTCGATCCGGCCATCGAGTACTGCACTTACCTAGGCGGCCCCGGCACCGACCGGGTGAACGCCGCCAAGTTGCTGCCCAGTTCTTTTTCTATTGCCCTTCCGTCAGGGCTTGAAACTGGCGGGCTTCTCTATCTCGCCGGCCAGACCGACACCGGCCAGATCCCTTACATCAACGGCGCTTATAACAACGATTACGACGCCGGGATCGACAATTTCATACAAATCCTGGATACTACTCCCTCGGGCGGATTTCAGCCGGTCTATTCTTCTTATATCGGCGGCAGCGGCGACGACGTACCGCTCGGGCTGGATGTGGACGCCAACGGAATCTTCTATGTAACCGGCTCCACCACATCCACGGATTTCCCCATGGCCGGCAACTCCTATCAAACCACCGGCGGCGCAACCAACCAGTCCTGTTACGTGTATCAGCTCAATCCCGCGCTATACGGCGGCATATCTCTGCTCTATTCGAGTTACCTGTCCGGCACCACCGGCAACGATAGTGCGACCGGCATTGCGGTGGACGCCAATCAGAACATGTATATGGTCGGCACCGCTCTTTCCAGCGACTTTCCGGTCACTGTCAGCGCCTATCAATCCGCCTTGTGGGGGGACTCGGACGTCTTTATCGCCGAAATGAACCCCAATAGCGGCGCCCTGCTGTATTCCAGCTATATCGGCGGCGAAGATGACGACTACGGGGCTAATATCCTGCTGGGACCCAACAATCTCGTCTATTTCTCCGCCTCCACCTTCTCCACGGAGTTCGCCATGGCCGGATACCAGTACTCGGCCTCGCCCTTCGGCGGCGAAGATGTCATCGTTGGCATCATGGACCTTACTCAATCGGGCCTGAACTGCCTGGTGTACGCCACTTATTTCGGCGGTTCGAAAAACGATGCGGTGTTGGGCATGGCCTTCGACCCCAACGGCAACGTGATCATTACCGGCTACACCATCTCGCCGAATTTCCCGGTGACTCCCGATGCCGTGCAGCACACCTACGGGGGAGATACCGACGCATGGGTCGCCGTGCTCAATCCGAATCTGCCTTTCACCCAGGGGCTTCTGTACTCCAGTTACCTGGGCGGCTCCTCCGGCGACACGGGCACTTCAGTGACGAGCGATGACGCGGGAAACATTTATGTAGCCGGGTATACGCTATCTCCTAATTTCCCGGTCACTAACAATGCCTTGCAGGGGACCTGGCCCGGCGGCGTCGACTTGTTTATTACTGAAATCCGGCGCGGCGTGAGCGGCCTCAACGGGATTGTCTTTTCCACTTACATGGGCGGCGCCGCGAACTACTTTCCTGCCTCGATCGCCGTGGGGGCGGACGGAACCATGTTCGTGACAGGCTACGGCAATATCGGCCTTCCCACCTCGCCTGCCTCGGCGCAGGGCGGCTACGCGGGCGGAGTGAGCGACGGTTTCGTCCTGGTGATCGGCGACCCGCCGCCGGCCGGCACCGCCGCCGGTGTACCGGTCGCCAAGAGAAGCGTCTTCCGGCAAAAAGGCGGCCCTCAGCCCCACCAGTAGAAGCCGCCCGTTCGTGCTACCGTTGCGCCCGGCCCGATCCGCCGCCCTTGACGGCGCGTGGGCTTTGTCCACCGCTACGGGATTGAAATCTCCGGGCGCCGAGCGCCCCACCGGCCGGGAAGAGGGACTGCCGTTCCCGAATTCCCTGCTCATAACACGGCGACGGTCTCGAACGGCGCGCCGGGCGGGGCCACCTCCGGTACGGTCACTGTCACCGGCACGATTCCCTTGGCCTGATGCTGGCTTCCATGCCGGGCGCGGAGTGGGCTTGCTCCGGCAACATCTGCACCCGCGGCGATCGAATTCCCGAGGCGGGCCGGCCATGGTACGGGACTATGGCCCCCGGCGGCGGCTTTATTTTCCGCCGAGTGGGTGGCGCCCGATGGCCAGGCAGACCTGATCGAATAGCGCCTGAATTGCCTCCACCTGTGGACCGGCGAGGCTCCACTTATCGGGGCCGGCGTCGATTTCCAGCTTGAGGCAGGCGGCGGCCAGGTCCGAAGCGCCCATTTGCGCGGCGCTGCCCTTGATGGAATGCGCCTCGATCTTAATGCCGGGACCGTAGTTATCCGCCACGGCCTGGCGCAATTTGAGCAGGCGCGCCGCCACGTCGGTGCGAAAATCGTCCATAATCTCCGTAACCAAATTGGCGGCGCCGCTCTGGGCAAGATATTCCAATGCTTCGGGGAGCGCCCATCCTGGGCGACTCTCGGGTGCGTCGGTGGGAACGGGTTTCGGTTCCATGCGGAAGCCTCATTATCGGCTGAATCGCCTGCAATCTCAAGCTGCGCTGGCGCGCGCTTGGGGCGGGATTCGCACGTCGAAACCCGATACCGCGAGGGTGCATCCAATGAAGTTGGAAGAGCCGGAGTTATGGCGCTGCCGAGTTTGTATACACCCGCGGAGGTAGCCCGCAAGGTCAAAGTCGAGCGTCAGACTGTGTACCATTGGCTTTCCTCGGGGCTGCTGCGCGGTTTTCGGGTCGGCTCCACATGGCGCATCACCGAAGAGGATCTGCTGCACTTCATGACTCGGCACTCGCGCCGGCAACTTCCCGGACCGGCCCGGGGGCCGAACCCTTGATGGCGCAGTTCACCCCCTCTGTTGCGGGTGCCGGACCGCCCCCGAAAGCTCAGAATGCAAGTTGCGGTAGCGGCGGGGTTTGGGATACGCCGGGCTTCCCCAGGAAGGAATAGGGGTTTTTCGGCCCGCCGCCAATGTGCACCTCGTAGTGCAAGTGCGGCGCGGTCACGCGCCCGGTGCTGCCCACCGCGCCGATCACGTCGAAGCGGCGCACATATTGGCCGACGGTGACGTTGAAGCGGGAAAGGTGTGCATACCAGGTCTGCGTGCCGCCGCCGTGATCCACCACCACCAGGCGGCCGTATCCGCTCATTTCCCAGCCGGCGTGGATCACAGTTCCCTCGGCGGTGGAGCGCACGGGCGTGCCGGTCGCGGCGCGGATATCGATGCCCTTGTGGAATGCGCCTTCACCGGAGAACGGGTCCATGCGCAGGCCGAACACGCCGATCACGACACCATCCACCGGCCAGCCGTCGGGCCTGGCGTTGACCGGCGGGTAATACCGCGCGGAGCGGCGGCTAGGGAGGGACAGCGCGTTGACGTTGCGCAGATAATTGTAGTCCTCCACGCTCTCGTCGAAGGTGGGAACCAGCTTGCCTTCGGAGATGTCGGCCGGACCGTCCAACTTTTCCTTGATGTCGAATGCCGCGCTGACTTCCTTGGCGAAAAGCTGCAGGCTGGCCAACTGCTCATTGCGCTGGTTGACCACGCTCTGCAAGAACTGGTAACGAGCGCGGAGACCGTCGGCCTCGCGCCGCAAGGCATTGTAATTGGCGACCTTCCATGCCATGCGGGCATAACTGGCGACGAATCCAAACACGGAGAAGCAGCCTAGGAGCGCCAGGCAGAGGATCGCGTAGACGGCCTGATGGGGGACGTGAATCCGGCGCAGCCTGCCGCGTAACGAGTGCGCCAGCACCACTACGAAATATTCTTGCTTCATAGTCTTCTCCGGCCGGCCCATTTGGATTCGAGGCGATAACGCACCTCGGGGCCGGGGGGGCTATTTTGAACGGCTCAATTGGCGAAACTGAAACTGTAACAGCCCAAGGGCCGCTTGTCAACATTAAAATGCAGGTTGCAAGTGATTGAAAAAAAAGCTATTATGTTGCCAGCGTGGCCAGAAAAATTCCCGGAACTTTTTTTCTGCGTAATTTGGTGGACCGTCGCAGCCTGCTGTTCCAACTGGTGCGGCGCGATTTCGAGCAGCGCTTCGTGGGTTCGGCCATGGGCTGGATCTGGGGATTGATTCATCCGCTGGTGCTGCTCGCGAGCTGGGTCTTCATTTTTCAAGTCTGCCTCGGGCAGAAGGTGCCTGATGGTGAGGTCACCAAGAATTATCCGCTTTTCCTGTTCGCCGGCATGCTGCCCTGGATGTTGTTCAACGAAACCCTGACCCGTTCCGCCTCCAGCCTGCTGGAGCAGGCCAACCTCATCACCAAAACGGTGTTTCCGGCGGAGATGATTCCAGTGTCGGTGTTCCTTTCCTCTCTGGCCAGCCACCTGCTCGCGCTCACCCTGATGATCGTGGTGGCGGCGGTCTACCTGAACCAGATCAGCATCTTTCTGATCCTGCTTCCGGTGTACATCTTCGTGCTTGGACTGCTGGCGGTGGGTTTGGGATGGATTGTGGCCAGCCTGCAGGTTTTTTTGCGGGACACCGCGCAGATTCTTACGGTAGTGCTGACGTTCTGGTTCTGGCTGACGCCGATCTTCCTGGCTGCCAGCCAGTTTCCTCGCGGAGCGAGAGGGCTGCTGGCGGCGAATCCTTTTTATTATCTGGTACGGGCCTACCGCGTCTTGCTGTTGAGCTCCCGCGTGCCGGACTTCCGCGATTTGGCGGTCGTGGGGGCCTTGAGCGCCGCGGCATTCATTGCCGGTGGCTTGTTCTTCCGCCATATGAAACGCGGGTTCGCGGACGTACTCTGACGTCCCCCTTCTCACTGCCGGCGGCAAGAATCCACTAACTGCCGGCGACAGTCGTCGATGCAGTCACGATGACAGTGTTCTCTCCGGTCCAGATATGGCTGACGGAGCTCCCGCCGTCTATCACAATCCACATGGTAGCAACGGCAATGAACGCAATGAGAAGCGAGTACTCCACGATGTCTTGCCCAGTTTCGTCCTGCCAGAAGACGCGCACCCGCTGAAACATTAAGGCCTCCATCTGCATTAGAGCCGATTCCGGGAGCATTCCGCAAGATGTATCTTGATAACGCAGGTACTGTACTCCGTCGGCCTACCGGACAATACTAACTTAAGATAGCAGTACGAGGCATCTCTGTCATCAGAAGTTATCATCCGCGCAGACAGGAAGGCCTCGGGAGCTTTGCCATTTCGCCCCCGAGTGGCCGTGCCGGCGGCTTCCGGCGATGCGTGCGTGGTGGTACATTCCTAGCAGGTCTATGAAGCGGCTTGCATCTCTGCTTCTTCTGGCGTGCGCCGGCTTGGCCCAACTGCCGCCCGCTCAGGATCCCCCGCCGGCGGTGAGGTCTCCGCGTGGCGCGAGCGGCCGCATCACGGACATGGAGGCCTTGGTGGCGGACGCCGCCGGCCGCATCGCGCCGGACCTCACCGCGGCGGATTTCTCGCTCGAATCCGCGAAGCCGATGAAGATCGCAAGCTGCACTTATGTCGATACGCGCGCGCGGCGTACGATGGTGTTCCTGGTGGACGATCTGGTTCTCACGGCGGAGGCCATCGACGACGTGCGGGCGGCGCTCGAAAAATTCGTGGAAACGGCCATCCAACCCGATGACCGGGTCGCCATTTTGCGCAGCGGGGCCGGAGAGGGCGACTTGCAGCAGCTCACCAGCGACAAAGAGACGCTCCACCGGGCGATTGCCCGCCTCTATTACAATCCGCGACGGCGTTTTTACACCTCGGGGGCGGCCCGCGCCAACGCCTTCAATACCGGGGCCGTGGGGACCCTGCGGGTGGCCGTTGCGGGGCTGCGCCGGCTGCCCGGCCGCAAATCCGTGGTGCTGTTCTCGCTCAGTCTGAATGAGCAGCCCATCACCGATCCGGAAACCTTGGTTGCCGATGCCAGGCGAGCCGAAGTTTCGGTATACGGGATCGATCCTTCCGCCCCCGCAGCCGTACCGGTCGAGCAGTCCGGGCCCTCCACCAAGGTCGTGCCGGTTCCGTTCACCAATTTTGCTCTTACTCAGCTCGCCGAGACCGGTATGGCGGGCATGGCCAAACGCACCGGAGGCGAGCTGCTGAGCACTGGGGCGGCTCTTCCGGCGGTGCTCGCACGCGCCATGAGCGGTCCCAATGGGTATTACCGGATCGGCTACCTCGAGCCGGACGCCTTGGCGGTCTCCCCCCGGCTCAAAGTTGTGCGGCCCGGTATGCAACTGCTTTCCACCCGCCTGGCTTCCGAGAGCTCCAGCGATCCCCAGATGGCCGCGCCCCGGCAGCTTGAAGACGATCTGCCGCGAGCGCTGTCGGAGCCCTTTACCACCGGCCGGATTCGCACGCGGATCACTCCCCTGTTCTACAACTCCGCGCAGGGTTCCACCGTGGAGGCGATGGTGCATTTCGAAGTCCGGGATCTGGCCTTTCGCCGCGGGCTGGATGGAACCTACCACGGCGCAGCCGAAATCCTGGTGGCCGCAATCGCCTCTACCGGCCAATCGCTTCAACATAACGATCGGAGAATCGACGTGGCGTGGAACGAGAGCCAATACCAGGAGGGCTTGCGCGCGGGCATCGTGGTCATGATGAATCTGCCCGTGCGCAGCGGGATGCTGCAGGTCCGCGCGGTGGTGCGCGATGGCGCCAGCGGGAGAATGGGGTCGGCAAGCCAGTGGCTGGAAGTGCCCGCGGTGGAGGATGGGCGGCTGGCGATTTCCGGGATTGAGCTCACCGGCCCGGAGGACTCGCCTACCGGAGACCGTCTCCACCTCAAGGAGCCGGACGAGACGCCCGGAGTGCGCATTTTTCGCGGCAACCAGCCGATCAACTATTTTTGCCAAGTGTATAACCTGACGGCCGACGCCGGAAAGGCTTCCAGGATGGAACTGCAAATCGTGTTGTTCCGGGAGGGCCACATGGTGATTTCGACTCAGCCGGTCGCGATTGCGTCGCGGGCGGGAGACGACCCGCGGCGTCGCGCGACGGCGGGCTACATAACCCTCCCGGCGAGCATGCAACCGGGCCGGTATGTGATGCGGCTTTCGATCACCGATAAGCTGGCAAGCGCCAACCCGCCGCGGATAGCCAGTCAATTCGTGGAGTTTGAACTGCGACCGTAGTGCACTGCGACCGTAGTGCTGGGAGAGGTTTTTTCTGGTGGCGGACCCGCTTTCGAGCGGTTTTGACCGGCCGGAAGGCCGATCCGTCCGCCACACAACTCCGTGGCTTGCCGGACGCTAGTTGTGAAGCCGCAGTTCCGTGGGCTGTTGCATCGAGGCTTGGAATGCTTTCATGCCTTGGGTGCGGAATTCGTATCGCTCGATGGCAACTGCCGCGCCGCGATCGTTGCTGCGGAGAACGCAGCCGTAGATCATCAGCTTCATGGGGCAGGAATCGTTCAGCAGGACCGGCCAGTTCATGGAAATCTCCACCGGGATTCCCGTGGAGAGCAGGTTGTCGGTCGTGAACCAGAGCCCGCCGCTGGAGATGTTGACGGTGGTTCCCCGGCCGGTTTCGGCGATGCGCTGTCCGTACAGCAGCTTGTATTTCACTTCCTGTTCGATGTGGAAGCGCCGCTTGGTGCGCCTCTCGCGTTCCCCATTCTTCATCAGCTTTTCTTCAAATATGTCCATTCCACCGCGCCTCTTCCGTGAGATTCGCATTTGCGAGCTAACCACTCAATATCTCTTTGGTTAGACGGCATCCGCTATCCGGACCCCTGCATTGGAGCAGGGAAAAACCGGCCGGACTACTGCCTGGGAGCAGGGAAAAACCGGGCTGGACTAATGCCTGGGAGCAGGGAAAGACCGGAGCGGACTGTTGCCTGGGAGCAGGGAAACACCGGGGCCGGACTGTTGCCTGGGAGCAGGGAAATACCGGACGGCTATTGCCTGGAACCAGGGAAAAACCCGAAGTACCAATTTCGCGACGCACCCTTTCGTCCGGGTCTGCATGGGATCTCAGCAAGGCGAGACAGCCGGCCGTGTGCCGGCCGGCCACCGTGTCCATTTGGCGCGGGCAGGTGGGCCGCCAGCACGCCCAAAAGAATTTTGGATCTTTTTTTAAAAAACACTGGACAACAAGATCTGAAATTGCTACTATCGGATCAACACAGACAGCATCCCAAGGCGGTGAGTCCCCTCCCACCGCCGACCCTCTGAGTGCAGGCCCCGAGATACTCATCTCGGGGCCTTTAATTTTGCCGGCCACTCTATCCCCTGCGACCTCCGCCCGCGGGCGCCGCCCTGTTATTGCCGGGCCTAACTTCGGCCTCCTCGCAAACGGGCCGCCAGCGCCGCGGCCCGCCGGAATTCCGCCTGCAACTCGCGCGTCCGGAGATTCTCACGGATGTGCTCGAGCTCCTGAATGTAAAAGCCTAGCGCGCGGTGGATGTGCTCGGGGTTGGTGGCCAGGATGTCGCGCCACAGATCGTAGGAGCTGAGGGCCAAACGTGTCATGTCGAGGGCGCCGGGGCCGGAGACGGCCACCAGCGCGGCCGAGCGGACGTGCTCTTCCAGGGTGGCGGCCAGCGCCGTGGAGGCGAGTTGCTGCAGGTGCGAGGTGAACGCCACTACGCGGTCGTGCTCATCGCAATCCAGAACCGCGATGCGGGCGCCGATGCGTTCCAGCCACTCGCGGAATTCGCGGGCCGCGGGCGTTTCCATCTCCCGCGGCTCGTCGGGCGTGAGCACCCAGGTTCGTCCGCGGAAAAGCTCGGCATCGGCCCCGGTGGCGCCGCGCGTCTCCTTGCCGGCCATGGGGTGACCGCCCAGGAACTGGCCGCGCGAGATGGTCTGGCGGGCCGTGTCCACGATCTCGCATTTGGTGCTGCCCGCGTCGGTGATCAAGGTGCCCCCTGGGCCCGGCCGCAGCAGGGGGTCAATGTGGCGGACGGTATTCAGGATCCGGCCGATGGCCTGCGCGAGGAACACCAGGTCGGATTGGGGCACGGCTTCGGCGAGCGGGAGGCCGCGGTCGATCGCGCCCACGGCGAGCGCCTCCGCGAGGGCTGGCGGCGAGCTCACCCCGAGAATTGCGCCGCGGAACCCGGCCCGGCGCAGGGCCAGCCCGAACGACGCACCAATCAGGCCGGTTCCGACGATGGTGACGGTCTGCATGGGGTTAATGTGTGCCCCGAGCGCATGGCGCGATTTTCGAGGCTGCCATCCTGTCGGCCAGCTTCTTCATCAAAGAGCCATGTCAGCGAGCAAATCAGCTTGCTTCGCTGGGCGCTCATTATACGGCACTAGTGAGGCGATTTCCGGCACCGGCACGTTGGCGAGTTCTTTCGGTTCGAGCTTGTGCAACCCGCCGCCGTAAACTCTACCCTCGCCGAGAAGCCTGGCGGGCGGAATCGTGTTCAATGTCTGCCACACCCGGCGGATGAGGCCAGGATCGCGCACCACCGCGCGGGCGAGGAGGCTGGTTGGGTACATGGCGAGATATACATTCGCCACGGTTGCGCGCGAGTTGTTCAGGATAAAACGGAAGGGACGGCCGCTTTTGATGTCGCCGCGCCCAAGATAAGTGCAGACAATCGGGGCTGGCGGTCGATTCTCCTGGATATACCAGAGCGAGCGGTGCCGGCAGAGATATCGCTCGTGCAGTCCACGCGCTTTGCCATCATCCAAATACGCGGAGAGCGTGGGAAAACGGCGCCGCAGTTCATCCTCCGGGAGTTTAGTATCGAGAAGGTAGAGCCGCCGCTCGATGTCCGGGTTGCCGTGCCGGTCGGCGGCGATCTCGTCGCCCGGTAGGTAGCGCGGGCTGGGAAGAATCGGGCTGAAGGCTTCCATTGGAAGGCCTCGAGTTTTGATTTCATCCTCGGACAAAATGAAATACGCGTTATCACCCGTAGCCAAACCACGTTTGATCTGGAAAAAATCCGCGATGGTCGGCACAGTTGTCCTTGTGCGGGTGCCGGCCGCGGGGAAGCGCGTCCATTTCGGCTCATGTGCCAGGGCACGGGCCGAAACCTCACGCGAAAGCCTGGGATCGATCAGGGTCCCGCCGAAAGTGAAGGTCACTTGGTGATCTTCGGGCGGTCGCGTGTTGCGGAACCAGACGACCGCGGAAGACACAAGGGCGTCAGCGAACTGTACATCGTGCGGGTCGAAACGGTGAATGCGGAGAAGCGTAACGCGTTCGAGAAGATACCGCTTGACCGCCTGGCCATAGTTCACGTCCATGAATTCGCTCGGGATCAGCCACCCGGCGATACCGCCCTCGGTCATCCATGGGTGGGACAAGCCGATGAAATGACAGTATAGCCCTCCAAGGCCGCTGATTTTCATGCCGCTGGTCTGGCGCGTACGGAGTTGTAGGCGATTCTTATCGACGTTCTCCAAATGATGATGCCGGACATAGGGCGGGTTGCAGATCACGAGGTTGAACCGGGGCGAGGGCTTCTCGTGAGTGAAGTCAGCGAGCTTTAGGGTGAGACCTGACTCCGTCCAGAGATTCGCTGACGGCTTCCCGTAGTGTGGATCCAACTCGAAACCGAGAGCTTCCGCGATCTGCGGTTCTGGGAAAACACTGAGAAGGGCCGAATAGAATGAGCCGGTGCCGATTGCGGGGTCCAGAAAGCGAATCGTCTCGCCGCGGGGCAGTAGCGTCGCAGCGTAATTTAGGATGTCCCGTGCCAGAGCAGTCGGCGTCGCAAATTGGCCGAGGCGGTTTCGTTCGGCTTGCGTTTTTTGGGAGTCGAGTTTGGTCTGTAGGGCCACGCGTTGCCGTTCGGGAATGTCGATCCGTTCACGCATGAGTCAGATTCCAAAAAGGGCCAAGTCGTCGATCCGATGTTCCCACACCCAGTCGATTCCTTCGGCGGCCTCATAGCCGAGATATCCGGTGTCAAAATAGCCGCAGAGGAAGAGGTTGAACTGAACCTTCCTGCCGTAGTTCTTACGGAGCTGCGACATCTTTACAGCCTCTTCCTTGCGTCGCTTGTTGGTGTTCGTGAAGTCACCGGCAGATTTCGCCTCGAAGAAAATAGGGAAAGCCCTCGCTTTTTTCGGCATGATGACAGCATCAATCGGGATGTTGACGGTCCGCATTCCTCCCTCCAGCTTTACGGGCACGTTTGTGCGGAAGCTGAAGGTGCCGCGCGGCATTCGGTCGAAGCGAGTGTCGTCTCCTCCTGTGAGTTGCTTATACGTCCGCGCCTCAAGCCAAGTTTTAATGGTGGCTAGTTGGCGTTTCTCCTGCGCGTTTCGGATTATCGGGTTGGCAACAGCGGGGCAAAGACGGTCGGCTACAATCGTCGCGGCGCGGTGGATCTCCGCTTCGGTAGGCGGATCTCTCCTGCTGAGCCACATAAAAACATCCGGGTCCGCCATCTTCTCAATGATGTTTGCGATTTTTGCCAGTTGGAGATCAATCTCGGCAACATTCATGCGGTCCGGGAGTTTCTTCTCCAGTTCCATACACCTGACGAGGTTGGGCGAGACGCCGGCAAGCCCGATGAGCCGGTCCACGGCGAGAGGGGGGCACGTGGACATGCGAAGCGCCGGTAGAATCTCCGGGTGCTTGCGCAAAAGAGCGGGCTGAACGTTCGTGATGTTGGCGGTGGCGTGAAGCGCCGATTCGACGTCCTTGGTCGTCTGGACGCGTGTGGTGCGGAAGGCCTCCGGCGCGAATCTCATAAACCACTCGTTATACATATCGACGGATTTGATGATATCCGCTTTCCACTGCTGGGGCTTGTCGAGATTAACTGGCATTCTGCGCTTCAGCTCACAGGATCTCGCGGCAGCCAGCCGGCTGTCCCGCCCATGTCATTCACAGCCATCCTACACCGTCCGGCCCACCGCCGGAGCGATCATGCGCAACTGGCGCATCATGTCCTCGAACTGGTCGGGGAAGAGCGATTGCGCGCCGTCCGAGAGCGCGTGGTCGGGGTCGGGATGCACTTCCACCAGCAGCCCGTCGGCCCCCGCGGCCACGGCGGCGCGCGCCATGGGGACCACCTTATCGCGGCGGCCGGTGCCGTGCGAGGGGTCGGCCACCATCGGCAGGTGCGACAGCTTCTTCACGATCGGGATGGCCGAAATGTCCATGGTGTTGCGGGTGTAGGTTTCAAAGGTGCGGATGCCGCGCTCGCACAAAATCACGTCGTAGTTGCCGCCCGCCAGGATGTACTCGGCGGAAAGCAGCAGCTCCTCGATGGTGGCGGAGATGCCGCGTTTCAGCAGCACGGGGGTGCGCTGCCGGCCCAGGTCGCGCAGCAGGTTGAAGTTCTGCATGTTGCGCGCCCCCACCTGCAGGATGTCGGAATAGAGGGCCACCAGGGGGATCTGGGCGCTCTCCATCACCTCGCTGACAACCAGCAGCCCGTGCCGCCGGGCGGCTTCGTGGAGCAACCGCAGGCCCTCTTCGCCCATGCCCTGAAAGCTGTAGGGAGAGCTGCGCGGTTTGAAGGCCCCGCCGCGCAGGATCTGTGCGCCGCCTTGGGCCGCGATCTCCGCCGACCGCTCGATCTGCTCGCGGCTTTCCACGCTGCAAGGGCCGGCCATCACCACCACCCGCGGGCCTCCGATATCCACATTTCCGATCTTCACCACCGTGCCGCCCGGCCGGAAAATCCGGCTGGCCAGTTTGTACGGCGAGACGATGCGGTGGGCCTCTTTGACGCCCTCCATGACCTCCATAATCGCCGGGTCGAAATCGTCTTTCCCGCCCACCCCGCCGAGCACGGTGTGGATGACTCCCGTGGAGCGGTGGACGTCGAAGCCCATCTCGATCATGCGGTCGATGACCGTCTGGATCTGAAGCTCGGTGGCGCCCTGCTGCATGACGACTAGCATTTACTTGTCTCCGTCGGAAGTGGGTTCGACGATGCGCAGCTTCTGGATGGTGCGCATCTCGTCGATGATGCGCTCGAAGATGCGGCGGACGGCCTCGGGGGTGAGCGGTCCGCGGTTGGACTGCGTGATATTGGCGAACACCTGGTCTTCGCGCTTGGGCTCGTAAATGGGGAGTTGCGCCTGGCGTTTGACGCGGCCGATATCTTCCACCACGCTGGTGCGCTCGTTGAGGAGGGCCACGATGCGACGATCCACGTCGTCGATGAGGACGCGGAATTCCTCGAGCCGGGCGCGGGCTTCGTCGGGGGTCATAGGCGGACCCCTCCCTGACGCGCGGTTGGCAGGCGGAAGCGCCCGCCCCACACCGCCTTGCAAGATGTTAGTCCAGGAAGGTGGGGCAGGCGCTTTCGCCTGCCAACGAGCGAACCAGCCTGCCTCATGCGTGTGCTCCGAACCCGTGCTTCAGTTCGCGGGTGAACGACTCAAGCTGGATCTCCAGCGAGGGGTTGTCCAGGTTTCGCTCGATCAAGCGCACGAAGGCGCTGCCCACCACGACCGCTTCCACCTGGCGGCCCAACTCGGCGACATGCTCGGGCTTGGAGATGCCGAAGCCCACTGCCAGCGGCAGATCGGTAACCCGGCGCACGGCCGCAATCAGCGGCCCGACGGCGGTGGAAAGCGAATCGCGCTCGCCCGTGACACCGGTGCGCGAAACCAGGTAAACGAAACCGGTGGAATACTGCGCCACCAGTTTCAGGCGGCGTTCGGTGGAAGTGGGAGCGGCCAGGAAGACCGTGTCCAGGCCGTGCTCGTGCATGGCGGCGACGTACGCGTGGGCCTCCTCCACCGAGGCGTCGGTGAGCAGACAGCCATCGATGCCGGCGCGGGCGGCGTCGCGGGCCAGGCGATCCAGGCCGTAGCGCATCACCGGGTTCAGATACGTGAACAGCAAAAGCGGGACCTGGGAGCGGCTGCGGATTTCGGCGGCAATTTCCAGCACCCCAGCCAGAGTGGTGCCAGCTTTAAGGGCGCGCTCGCCGGCCCGCTGGATCACCGGGCCATCGGCGATGGGATCGGAGAACGGCACGCCCAGCTCGATCAGGTCGGCGCCGCCACGGATCAGCGCCTCCACCAGCGCGGGAGTGCGATCGGGCGCCGGATCGCCCGCCGTGAGGTAGGCTATGAGACCCTTGCGGCCTTCGCGCTTGAGCCGGTCGAACAGGCAGCCGATGCGGGTCATCGGCCCAGCTCCGGAAAGTTGTCGGAGGAGCGGCAGGCTGAGATCCCAATGCCGCTTACCTTGGGTCTGGTGACCGCTCTGCACAAATCGTGGGGCAGCCAATCCTGGCTGCCGCCGGCTTTCAGCCGGCGCTTGCCGAGTGCGCAGGCTCGCGCGTGCCCCGGAAGAGCCGCCTGAAAGGCGGCTGCGGGCAGGATTGCCCACCCCACGATTAATGTAGAACGCTGCCACGGGCAAAGTAAGTGGCATTGGGCTGAAGCCTGCCCCACCATGCCGATGCGGGTCATTGTTCCAGCTCCGGGTCGAGCTCCGGAAAGTTTTCGCGGTAGATGTCGATGTCCTTGTCGCCGCGGCCGGAAATGTTCACCAGGAAGATGCGGTCCTTGGCCGCGGGCGCGCGCTTCACCGCTTCGGCCACCGCATGGGCCGATTCCAGCGCCGGAATGATGCCCTCGGTGCGCGAGAGCAGGCGCGCGGCGTCGAGCGCTTCGGCGTCGGAGGCGGCCAGGTACTCGGCGCGGCTCTGGTCGTGCAGCCAGGCGTGCTCGGGGCCGATCATGGCGTAATCCAGGCCCGCCGAAACCGAGTGGGTGAGGGCGATTTGCCCGTGCTCATCCTGCAGCACGAAGCTGTAAGCGCCCTGCAGCACCCCGGGAGCGCCGCCGCGGTAACGGGCGGCATGTTGCCCGAGGGCCTCGCCGCGCCCGCCAGCTTCCACGCCGATCAACTCGACGGACGCATCCGGGAGAAACGCGTGGAAGATGCCGATGGCATTGGATCCGCCGCCCACGCAGGCGATGATGGTGTCCGGCAGGCGGCCTTCGGCCTCGAGAATCTGCGCGCGAGCCTCCTCGCCGATGATCTTGTGAAAGTCGCGCACCATCATGGGATAGGGATGGGCGCCCAGCGCAGAGCCGAGCAGGTAGTGGGTATCGGCCACATGGGCCACCCAGTCGCGCATGGCCTCGCTGATGGCGTCCTTCAAGGTGCGGCTGCCGTTGGACACGCCCACCACCTTCGCACCCAGCAGGCGCATGCGGAAGACGTTGAGGCGCTGGCGGCGCATGTCCTCTTCGCCCATGTAGACTACGCACTCGAAGCCCAGGAGCGCACAGACCGTGGCTGTGGCCACGCCGTGCTGCCCGGCGCCGGTTTCGGCGATGATGCGGCGCTTGCCCATGCGGCGGGCCAGCAGCGCCTGGCCCAGGCAGTTGTTGATCTTGTGCGCGCCGGTGTGGAGCAGATCTTCGCGCTTCAGCCAGAGGCGCGCGCCGCCCAATTGCGCGGAGAGATGGCTGGCGAAGTAGAGCGGGGTGGGGCGGCCGGCGTAGGTGCGCAGCAGCAGCGCCAGCTCGGCTTGAAAGGCGGGGTCCTGGCGCGCGGCCAGATAGGCGCTTTCCAGCTCCTCGAGGGGGGCCATCAGGACCTCGGGAACGTAGCGTCCGCCGTAGGGTCCGAAATGGCCGCCGGCATCGGGTTGCACGGTCATGCGCGGAAGGCCTCCCACGCGGCGGCGAGAAATGCGGTCATCTTGACGGGGTCCTTTCTGCCCGGCGCGCTCTCGATGCGGGAGCAGGCGTCCACGCCCCAGGGGCGGGCGGCGGCGATGGCCTGGGCCACGTTGGAGGCATCCAGGCCGCCGGCCAGAATCACCCGCATAGGGCTGTAGGCCGCGAGCCGCCACTGAAAGCTCTTGCCGGAGCCGCCGTATTTGGCGCCGGCTGGGCCGTCCAACAGCAGCGCTTCGATGGGGCAATTCAGAAATGGCAGTGCGTTCAAAGGGCCGGCAACACGCGTGGCCTTCCAGACGGCGAGGCCGGCCGGATAATCCGCGGGGGTTTCGTCGCCGTGGAGCTGAGCGACATCGAGAGCCGCGGCGCGCGCGATTCGCTCGACCGTTTCGCGCGCTTCGTTCACGAACACGCCAACGCGGCGCACGCCTGGCGGAGTGCGGATGGCCGCGGCCAACTCCGGCACTATGTACCGCGGGCTGAGCGCGTAGAAGTTGAATCCGATCGCCGTGGCGCCCGCCGCGCAGGCCAGCTCCGCATCCTCCGCGTTGGTGATGCCGCAGACCTTGACGATCATGGGGACCATCATGCGGCCACCAGCCTTCCGAGCGCCGCCGCGGGGTCTCCCGATTTCATGAGGTGCTCGCCCACCAGGAAGGCCGAGTAGCCCGCCGCTCGCAGGATGGCGATGTCGCGGGCATCGTGGATGCCGCTCTCGCTGACGCGCAGCGCGTCCGCCGGCATGTGCCCGGCCAGGCGCAGCGAGGTTTCGAGCGATACCTGGAAGGTGGAGAGATCGCGGTTGTTGACGCCGATGATCTGGCTGCCGGCGGCGATGGCCACCTCCAACTCGCGCAGCGTGTGTACCTCCACCAGGGCCGCCATGCGGTAGCGCGCGGCGGCCTCGCGGAAATCGCGAATCTCGCGCTCCGTGAGAATGGCGGCGATCAACAGGATGGCATCGGCTCCGTGGGCCGCGGCTTCCACGATTTGCGCGGCGGCGATTGTAAAATCCTTGCGCAGGACGGGAAGCGGCGTAGCGGCGCGGGCCGCCTCCAGATCGGCCAGGCAGCCCTGGAAGAAGCTCTGGTCGGTGAGGACGCTGAGCGCCGCGGCGCCCCCGCGATGGTAGGCGGCGGCGATGCGGGCGGGCGAAAAATCGGCCGACAGCACGCCCTTGCTGGGGGAAGCCTTCTTCATCTCGGCGATGATGGCCGGGGGGCCCGGGGGCGCGTGGGCAGCCAGCGCGGCGCGAAAATCGCGGTGGGCCGAAGGGCCGGCCGCAAGGCGCACCTCGGCTTGCTGCTCCCAAAGAGGAAGGGCCCCGGCGCCCGCGGCAAGCTCGGCGCGCTTCTGGGCGACAACACGGGCCAGGATGTCCGGAACGGTTTCGAGCAAAGGCGTTTCTTTATGGTAACAAAGCAGGGGGGCGGGGATCTGTGTCCACCGCGGGGACGCGGAGGAATAGCAGGGCAGGGGACGGGTTGGCGGGGCCGAAGGTTGGCGATATTGAGGAACGAACCCATTTCCTAGGTTGGCCGTTTGGTATGAAGAGGTTGCAGGCGGCGGTACGGAGAGCTTGGGGCTTCCGGAGGAGCGGGTGGTGGCGGGAGTCCTGGATCTGGCGCAGGGCATAAATGAAAAGAGCGGGCTGGTGAGCCCGCTCGATTCCAGAGTAGCACGGGGCAGAAGGGAAGTCGGGAGTTTGGGAGGTAAATATATGAAAAGGTGGGGAGGAAGTTTGTCTCGTCGGTGACCTCGTGCGCCCGCGGCGCCTATTTCAACGTGAAGCTGCCGGAGCCCCAACCGTAGCCGAAGCCAGAATCGTTACCGTACGTCGAGAGGGTTCCCGCGTTGAGACCCGTTGCCGTGAACGTGGCCTCCGAATAGGACGAGAGAACCAAACCGGCGGAATTGTCGGCGGGAAGCGCCAGCAGGATGCAGGGCGGAATGGTGAACGTTGCCGCGCTGGCGGGCACGAAACAGATCGCCGAAGCGCCGCTGTTGCATGAATTATCTGAGCAGCTATTTACCTCGATCTGAAGGTTTCCTCCCTCCGGTCCAGGTGACCGTCATTCCGTTGGCACGGGTAGCCGTACCGTTGTTCACGGGACTGAGCAACGTGGACAGGGCTGGGATTGTGACAGTTGCACTGAAAGAGACAAGAACTCACCGTCGCGGCTCTGAAGCGTGCCGGAACCGTGCCCGGAGGGTGCCCCGCGCCGGATTGGTGGGATCCCGGCGGCCACCCGTTATGATGGGTGCGTGATGCCCGGAGAACCGCCGCCCTGGTTCCGCGCCCTGCTGCTGACCCTCTCGGCAGTGGTCTGGCTGGGATGGTTTTCCCCGGAGATTTCCGACACCGATTTCTGGTGGCACCTTAAGACCGGCCAGTATCTGGTGGAGACGCATTCTCTGCCGGTCCCCGATCGGTTCGCCTATACCACGGCATCGGCACGGCCGGCCTACGCGGGCGAAGCGCGCACCCGCTACTTCAACCTCACGCACGAATGGTTGGCGCAAGCGATCTTCTATGGCGTGTGGCGGGCAGGTGGATTTGCAGGGGTGGTGCTGTTCCGCGCCGCTCTGCTGGCGGCCTTCTGCGGACTGGTGGGCCTCGTGGCATGGCGCCGCAGGGTGCCCACTGGGCCCGGATTCTACCGCGCGCTGGCGGCCTCTTTCGCTGCGGCCGGCGTGGCCGCGCGATTCGCGGTGGATCGGCCCTACCTCTTCACCTTCCTCTTTCTGGCGTTGGCCGTGACGATCCTGGAATGGCGCCCGGCGGGCTGGCGCATCTGGCTGCTGCCACCCTTGTTGCCGATCTGGGCCAATTGCCATGGCGGGTATGTGCTGGGCTGGGTAGTGCTGGGCGCGTATTCCGCCGAAGCGCTGGTGCTCGGCTGGCGCGGCAAACCACTCCCCGGCACGCGCGCTCTCTGCCTGGCCTGCGCCGCGGCCATCCTGCTTTCGGGAGCCAATCCCAACGGCTACCGCATCCCGCTGGTCCTGGCGGATTACCACGCCAGCTTTCTGCAATCGCGCCTGCTGGAATGGGCGCCCCTGCCGCTGTGGCCTCTGGAGTGGCCGTCCGCCCTGCTCCTGGCCGGCGCGGCCACCCTCGTCTGGGCCCGGCGCCGCGTGCGCGTGGTGGATTGGCTGCTGTTCGGGGCCTTCGCAGCGGCCGCGCTCGCGGCCTCGCGCAACGCCATCCTGATGGGCCTGATCGCGCCCATCGTGCTGGCCTCCTACCTGCCCGAATGGAAGCCCGCGCTGCCACAGTGGACGCATTGGGGCGCGGTGGCGGCCTTGGTGGTGGCGATCTCGTGGGGCATCCTCGAAGGCAACTTTTTCCAGCTCCGCGTCAATCCCTGGAAATGGCCCGCAGGCGCCGCCGATTTCCTGCGCGCCCACCGCATCCGCTCGCCCATGTTCAACACCTACGAATACGGCGGCTATCTGATGTGGCGGCTGTGGCCCGAGGAGCGCGTCTTCATCGACGGCCGCGCGCTCAGCGAGTCGGTCTTTGAGGACTACGCCCGCATCCTTTATAACCACGACGCCACCGGCGGTAAGAGCGCCCAGGAGCTGCTCGATCGATACGGCGTCCAGGTGCTGGTGCTGAACGGCTTCGAGTACGTAACCGGTAACCTCTACCTGCTGGCCCCGTCGCTGGCCGACCCCCACGAGACCACCTGGAAGCTGGTCTACAACGATGCCCAAGCCATGGTGCTGATGCGCGATCCGCCCCCCGGCGTGACGCCGCTGGCCCAATTGCAGGTGCTCGATCACCTGGAAGCCGAATGCGCTTTGCACATCGACCACGAGCCGCAGTATCCGCGCTGTGCTCGCGCGCTGGGTCAGGTATTTGCGCGGATCGGCGACCTGGCCCGCGCCCGTAAATGGATCGGCGTTTACCTGGCCGGTCCGCACGGTCCCGACCCCGAGGCCGAAGAGGCCTACCATAAGCTCGCCGGCATGGGGCAGTGAATTCGAGCGCCCCGGGGTGCTTACGTGTTTTCGCGATTTTGCGGTTCAGCGGCGTCGACCGCTCCCTGACGGTCGCGGCTCAGCTCCGATCAGTCTGATTCGGCGTGGGTTACAGAGCCGCGACCGTTAGGGAGCGGGTTTTCCCGCAAGCGCGCTATCGTAGTCCTTATGGCCAAAGCTTCCCGGGCAAGCCAGACCCCCGAGTCTGCCCGCCGTGCGCCCCTGGCCCCGCCATCCGCGCCCGCGCCGGCGGTTTCGCGGATTCCCTGGCGGATCGCGTTCGGGCTGTTGAGCGTGCTGGCGATCCTGGTGTTGTGGTTTCCTCTAGCCCGCATCCCGGCGCAATATTCCATCAACTATAACGAGGGTTTCAATACTCAAATGGCCCATGCGGCGATTTCCGGAACGCGGCTGTATGGCACTCCGCCCGAATTCGTCTACACCACCTATCCGCCGCTGTCGTTCTATCTCATCGGGCTTCTGGGCAAGCTCGCCGGCGATATCAATGCCGTAGGCCGGTGGATCTCGCTGGTGAGCTTCTTCGGAGTGGTGGCGCTCGCGGCGATGATTGTCCGGAGGCTGACGGGCCACTGGCGCTATGCCGCCTATGCGGGGGCCTGTTTCCTGATCTGGATTGCGGCTTACAAGCCGGACCGGGTGGGCATGAACGATCCCCAATTTCTGGGGATGGTCTTGAGCATGGGAGGTTTGTATTGCTTCGTCCGCGGCCCGGAGTCCGCTCAGTGGCTGCGCTGGTCGGCGGTGTTGTTTGTGGTCTCCATCTTTACTAAGCACTCCCTCCTGGCGCTGCCGTGCGCGGCGGCAATGCAACTTCTGCTGACCAACCGGAAGCGCCTGGCCACCTGGCTCGCCGCCGGCGCCCCCGCCGGCTTCAGCCTCCTATTACTTGGATCCGGCGTGAAAACGCGGTTTCACGGCTGAAGGGGCTTCAATCTGGCAGCCCTGGCGAGTATCGTTTCGGCGAGGCTTTCTATCATCGGTGAAGGTCGGAGTCTGAGCACCGGACG
>JBKQPR010000133.1:0-41224 GCA_052144935.1 Bryobacteraceae bacterium | reverse complement strand
TCACGCACTCCAAGCGCACCATGGAAGCCGCGCAGTCGCTGTACGGCGTGACCATGCAGGAGCCGGGTGTGTCACGGGTGGTGTCGGTAAGGTTTCAGGCGGAGGCGGCGGCGCCGGCGGCGTAGGGATGGGCATGCTTTAGCCTGAAAATAGCCTAAACCTAAAAATAGAGCTGCAACGAGAATTCTGTTCTCGTTTCGTTCATGAAAGGTCAGGCGGCCACCTCCAGGCCGATTTCCTGGATTAGGTTGTCGAGGGCCTGCTTGACCGCAAGGTAGAGTTGATCCAGCGCGGCGGTTCGGTGAAGGGGGAGCAGGCGATCTTTGGAACAGGGGCGCATCACTCCGGCGGTGAGCGGCGCGTACAGGTTTTCGAACAGTTTCAAGTAGACGACGCTGAGGCGGTATCCTTGGCCGGCGAACTGCTCAAGCCGTTCAGGCATAGGCCACCCTCCTCTTGCTCTCCGCCTCCACGGCCAGGTCGGGGTGCAACCAGCGGCACTCGGGCGTGGGGATGGTGCGCCCAGTCCTCGGGCGCGTGCAGGCGCTTTTTCGGCGAAAGCCGGGCACGGGCCGCCGGCCGGGAAGCGGCGCAGATCCGCAACTCTTTCGAGGTCTGGGTCAGCCATGATCGGCTTTCTCCCCGGCCAGCTCCGCGCCCAGCGTGTTCCGGGCGCGCGTCTCGGCCTGCTCGCGGCGCTGCTGGATGAAGACCGAGCCTGGCCAGCCCCCACCCCCGATAGAGGAGAGCCTTGATTTTTCTGTTCGGCAAGGGAGCGCTGCCGGCCGCCGTTTCGACGCTGCTCGAGGACCCGACTGGCTCCGATTTCTCATCGGCATCCGGGAGTATATCCCCGGCTACCGGCTGCAGATGCGGGCGCTTCCACGGCAGGCAGGCCGCCAGTTCGTGTTGTCCGCGCAGGGTCATCCGGACGTCCAGGTCACGCTCACCAGCATGAAGTTCTCGGCCGGGGTGAGCGGGCGGCACTATCAGTTGTTCGGCGCGCGCGCGTGGATGCGGAATCGCGCACGCCGATGGCGGCGGGGTGGAGTATACGATCCGCCCTGTGAACACCAATGAGACGTATGCCTGGAGCGTGCCAGAGGGGTGGTGCTGAGGGGCGCGGAGTTGGGGCTTGCCGGGTAGTACAATACGGCTGAGGTGCGGGGATGATCCGGCGGATTGCGCGATCCGCAGTGGCGCTGGCGTGGGCCTGCGGGCTGTGGGGACAGGCGACCATCGAGCCGCGGCCGCGACCGGCGGCCAAGGAAGAGTCGCTGCCCAAGCCCGATCTGCGGGTGGATACCATCCTGGTGCTGGTGCCGGTGAGCGTCAACGATCCGCTCAACCGGCCCATAACCGGCCTCGAGAAGGAGAATTTCCGGGTTTACGAGGACAAAATCGAGCAGACCATCACGGCGTTCTCGCGCGAGGATGAACCGATCGCCGTGGGGCTGGTGTTCGACACCAGCGGCAGCATGGGCGACAAGCTGAGACGCTCGCGCATGGCGGCCAGCGAGTTCTTCAAGTTCGCCGATCCGCAGGACGAGTATTTCCTGGTGGAGTTCGATAACTCTCCGCGGCTGGAGGTGCCGCTGACGAAGGATACGGGACGCATCGCGGAGCAGCTTACGTTTTCCCGCTCGCGCGGATCGACCGCGCTGCTGGACGCGATTTACCTGGCCCTGCACGAAATGAAGAAGTCGAAGATGAACAAGAAGGCGCTGCTGATCATCTCCGATGGTGGCGACAACCATAGCCGCTACACGGTAACCGAAGTCAACAACGTGGTGCGCGAAAGCGACGTTCTGATCTACTCGATCGGCGTGTTCGGCGGAGGGAGCACGCCGGAAGAGGCGGGCGGGCCGGGGCTGCTATCCAAGATTTCCGAACAGACCGGCGGGCGATTGTTTGAAGCCAACCCGGTGGAGCTGCCGGATATCGCCAAGAACATCGGCATCGAGCTGCGCAACCGGTACGTGCTGGGGTATTCGCCCAAGAACGCGGTGCGCGATGGCAAGTATCGCCAGGTGTTCGTGCGGGTGGCGCCTCCGAGGGGCCTGCCACCGCTCAAAGCGCACTGGCGCCTGGGCTACTACGCACCCGGACAATGAGATTCCACGGGGTTCAATGAAACGCCGGGTGGGCACCGATCATCATAGTAGTTGTAACGTGAGATGAGGCACACAGAACACAGGTCCAGGGTGGCCATAGCGCTGGTGGCGCTGCTTGGCGGGAGTGGTTTGTGGGGTGCCAGCGCAGAGCTGGACGTAGCGCACAAGTACTACAACTGCACCAAGTTCGAGGAATCACTTAAAGTTTTAGATTCGATTCCGAACAAGGACGCCGCGGTCTTCGAGCTGACCGGCCGCAACTACTACATGCAGGGCGACTACAAGAAGGCCGCCGAGGCCCTGGAAACCGCCCTGACGCACGATCCGCGAAATTCCATGGCGGCTTTGTGGCTGGCGCGGGCGTACGGGCGGCGCGCGGAAACCTCCAGCCCCTTCACGGCGCCGACTTACGCTTCGCGGGCCCGCCAGAATTTTGAGCGCGCCGCGCTGTTGGATCCGCACAATCTGGAGGCGCTTTCGGATCTTTTCGAATATTACCTGGACGCCCCAGGCTTTCTGGGCGGCGGGATGGATAAAGCGGAAGCGTCGGTGGCCCGAATCGCTGCCGTGGACGCTGCCGAGGCGCAATGGGCGCAGGCTAAGCTGGCGGAGAAGCGCAAGCAGTTTCGGGCGGTGGAGGAACACCTGCGCCGGGCCATTGAGCTGGCTCCGCGGCGCATCGGCCTGCGGCTTGAGTTGGCCCGTTTTCTGGCCCGCCAGGGCCGCTTTCAGGAGGCCGAAGAGAGCTTCGCACACGCCGAAAGAGTCGCCCCGGGCAGCCCTCGGGTGCTGTTCGCGAGGGCTGAGGTATACGTGAAACACTCTTGGAATCTAGAGGTTGCCAAGCAGATCCTGCAGCGTTACGTGAGCCTCGCGCTGACTCCCGAAGACCCTCCGCGCGCCGAGGCGGCCAAGCTGTTGCGGCAGGTGCAGGGCAGCTAAGCCCACCCCATGTTCCTGGCCGAAGCCCTGCGGTTCAGCGCCCAGGCGTTGCGCGCCAACCCGGTGCGCTCTTTGCTGACCGGCCTGGGCATGGTGATCGGCACGGCCTCGGTGATCCTGGTGGTCACTATCTCGCTGACCAGCCGCGATTACATCCTGGAGCAGGTGGAAGGCATCGGCTCCAACATGATCTTCGCCTACTACGTTTCGGCGGGGACGACGGCTGCGGCCGACGCGGATTTCATCAAGATGGCCGACGTGGACGCCATCCGGCAAGAGTTGCAGCCGGACATCGTGGCGGCCACCGGGGTGATGTCGAACTTCGACCGCATCCTGATCGGCGGCAAGCTGCAGGACGTCAAAATCATCGGCACCGACGAGTATTACCAGGCGGTGCGGAACATCGTGATCAGCTCGGGCCGCTTCCTGGACGAGGGCGACCTGCGCCTGCGCAACCACGCCGGGCTGCTCACGGACAAACTCGCGGAGCGCATGTACGGCGCACGCAACCGGGCGCTGGGCCAGACGATCCGGTTGTACGGGCTGCAGTTCACGGTGATCGGCACATTTCACGAGAAGGTGGAGACTTTCGGCCAATCGGAAGTGGAGCGCGACACCATCCTGATTCCCATTCCGGTGCTGCGGTATTTCACGCCGGTGGAGCGCATCGACCCGCTGTATGTGCAGGTGCGCGCGCCGGAAGAAGTGGACCGGGTGGCGGCGCGAGTCGAAGACATCGTCTCCGGCCGGCATCGCGCGGGTGCCACCTACCGGGTGGATACCCTGACCTCCATTTTGAACGCGGCTAAGAACATCTCGCTGATTCTGTCGCTGGTGCTGGTGCTGGTTTCGGCCATCACGCTGGTGATTTCGGGAATCGGCATCATGAACATCATGCTGGTAACGGTGACGGAGCGGACGCGCGAGATCGGGGTGCGGCTGGCGGTGGGCGCATCGGCGCGGGAGATCCTGGTGCAGTTCCTGACCGAGGCGATGATGGTCAGCCTCTCGGGCGGCCTGCTGGGCATTCTGGTGGGAGTGGCGATTCCGCTGAGCGTCGAGGTCTTCGCCGACATTCGGATTCCCATTTCGCCGGTAGCGATTGTAGTGGCGTTCGGAGTCTCCTGCCTGGTGGGCCTGGTGTTCGGGATTCTGCCGGCCAACCGGGCGGCGCATTTGAACCCGACCGAGGCACTGCGGTACGAGTAGAGACGGCTGAAACGCGCTTACACGGCACTGCCGTACTTTTTTGCACGGCCTTCGTCATCCCGTACTCGGATTCAACACCGTGTGGTTTGCTCGGTCCAGCAGGCCGCGGCCTGAATCTCGCGGAGGCTGAATGCAGGATTCCAGTCGCGTGATGGCGTACCGGAAGCCCTCAATCAGAGTGGCCGTTCAATTCCCTGGCGTGCTTTGTGCCTCGTGGTTCTTCCGGCGGAACTTGCGGCTCAGGTCGGGCCAGAACTCCTTCAGGAGGTTGCCGCCGGTATCGACGGCCAATTGGATGGCCAGTTCGGATCCGTTCTTGGCTGCGGTTCGGCTGCCCGGAGAATACGCGTCGGAAATCGCCACTGCGGTGGCATTGCCAAGCACCTCGGAGAAATTGAACTGCGATCCGCCGCGGTCGGTGTGGGTCCAGAAGATCTGGCCTACGGAGTAGCGCAGGCGCGACCATACGCTGCCCGTGCCGCGCCGGAAATAGCGCGGGTCCTGGTGCAGAAGCGTCGGGAAGATCGCTTCCGTCATGAAGTCTCCGATCACCAGGTTGCCATAGGCCGCGCCCAAATACCGGGAGTAGCCGGCCATCCCCGTTCCGTACGAGGGTGCGGCCTTGGTGAGATCCGCTTGGCCGGCGAAGGCCGCGGCCATAACGAAGGTGCCGCGGTCGAAGGAGTCCTGTTCGGCGATCTGGAACTTGCCCTCCGCCGTGAGCGGCTGGTAATTCACCAGACTCGGCGAGGTGCGGTAATTGGGAATGATGCCCAAGATGCGCTTGGGGACCGCATCGGACGCATTCGAGGCCGCGGCGGCCGGATTCGTGACCGCGGCGGCCGGATTCGAGGCCGCGACGGCCGGATTCGTGACCGCGGCAGCCGGATTCGTGACCGCGGCAGCCGGATTCGAGGCCGCGACGGCCGGATTCGTGACCGCGGCGAGAGCGTTATCCTGGCCGTAGGCCGCCGGTGCCACAAAGCACACCAGGCAAGCCGTGCAAATTGTAGCGTATCGTAACACACCCTTTCCTGAGCACGTGGAGGTCCGCAAACAGCGGGCCTACTCTGTACCGTAACAGCTTGCTCTGCAATACCTTATAACCATGCCGCTCCTTCCAGCGATCCTACTGACCGGCCTGGCGGCGCAGGCGCAAATTCCCGAGCGCGACGCGCGCAAGATCGATCCACCCAGCACCGACACCCGCTTCACCGCTAAGACGTACAAAACGCTGGCGGAGTGGCAGGCCCGCAGAGAGTTTCCGCGGAAGCAGATCCTCCCGGCGGCGGGCGTCTTGCCAGCGTTTCCGAAGAACCATCTGCACGCGCAGATCTTCGAGCGTATCGAATGTCAAGTGCCCATCGGAATCGGGTTCGGCGTGCTACCGGATCCAGCGAGTCGTGGTTCTTTGTGGCCGCAGATGCAGCCAGTTCTTGCATGGCCTACGTCATCCTGCACTTCGGGATTCAAGAACCATGCGGATTGTGCTGCCCAGCGGGCCGCCAGAATCGCGCGGCACCGGAATGGGCTACGGTCGGGTGACGGCGTACCGGAAGCCCTTGAGAGAGTGGCCGTTTTATCCCCCCGGCGGGCGTAGCGTCGCGTGGTCCTTGCGCGGAATTTGCGGTCCAGGTCGGGCCAGAACTCCTTCAGAAGGTTTCCGGCGGTGCCGACGCCCAATTGAATGCCCAGCTTGGAGGCGAAGTTGGTGGCAGTACGCCTGCCGGATAGTAAGCGTCGGAAATCGCCGCCGAGGTGGCACTGCCCAGCACTTCGGAGAAATTGAACATCGACCCGCCGCTGTCGGTGTGGGTCCAGAAGATCTGGCTCACGGCATAACCCACGCGCGACCGTGCGCTGCCCGTGCCGCGCCGGAAATAGCGCGGGTCCTGGTGCAGCAAAGAGGGGTAGATAGCTTCCCTCATGAAGCTGCCGATCGCCAGGTTACCGTAGGTCGCGCCGAAGTACCGCGCGTAGCCCGATTCCTCCTGTCCAAACGAGGGTGTGGAGTGGGCAAGTTGAGCCTCGCCCGCGATGATCCCGGTTATCACGAATGTGCCGGGGTCGAAGGAGTCCTCGGCGGCGATCTTGAATTTGCCCTTGGCCGTAAGCGGCTGGTAGTTAGCGAGGCTCGGTGAGGTGCGGTAATTGGGGATGATGCCCAGGATGCGCTTGGAGAAAGGATATGCTCGTGCTGATGAACCGCAAAGCTGCCGGATAACGCCGTCTCCTTCGAGCAACTGTTCGACGAATGGAAGCGCTTCTCCGGGCAGCAGAACGAAAATTCGCGCGAGCGGCTGACGTATGCGCTGGCCGCGGAGTGGCCGCGCGAGGTGGTCGCCCGGACGGAAGGCGAGCGGATCCTGCTGGGCCGCCCAGAGTCTCCCGGTAAAGTCCGATCTCCTCACAGACGTTGGCCAGAGTTTCCTCGACCCTCTTCCCTCGCGATTGGCAGCCTTTCAACTCCGGGCACGCGTAGCGGCGGCCAAGAGACAAGGTCCGGCGCCGGACAGCAAACGGTCACTATCGAACAGATTCGCTTCATTACGCCGGACCTGGCGGCCATCGATGGCTCTTGGATAGTTGCGGGGGCTCGGGATGCCGAAGGCCAGGAGCTACCTCCGATCAAGGGCAGAGGCTTCGATCTGGTTCAGAAGAGAGCCGGACAGTGGCGCTTCCTCGTGACGCGCGAAATGGTCGTGTTCACGGGCCAATAGCTGTTCGAAGCGCTACAATTGCTTTACCCACTATGAAACTGACGGCGCTGGCTGCATTGCTTTCGACCGCCCTGTTCGCCCAGGAGACCCCTACGGAGCGGGATGCGGCGCGCGAGGTGCTGAAGAAGATGGACGCGCTCGAGAAGTCGCTCGACGTGCCGGGCTGGGTGGCGCGGCTCTCGGCGCCGGATGCGGCTCGCGATCAAGTGACGGCGCGCGCCAGGGAGCTGATGGACAACGAGCTGCTGGCCATGAGCGACGATATCACCCGCCATCCCGAGATCGGGTTTCAGGAGAAGCGCTCGGTGGCGCTGGAGATCGAGTACCTGAAGCGGCACGGATTCGAGGTGGCCACCGGCCAGGCCAACCTGGCGACCGCGTTTGTGGCGCGCTACCAGGGCAAGCGCGAGGCGCCCTGCCTGGGAATCATCGTGGAGTACGACGCGCTGCGCGGCACCCAGCGGCCCTTCCATGGCGACCAGCACAGCGCGCAGGGACCGATCGGTCTGGCGGCGGCGGTGGCCCTGGCGGAGTTTCTGGACCGCAGCCACACGCCGGGAAGCGTGGTGGTGTTCGGCACGCCGGGCGAGGAGATGATGCCGCCGGTGGCCAAAACGGACATGTTCAAGGAAGGCGTGTTCAACGGCACGGATGTGATTGTGCGCAGCCACTCGCTCATGACCAGCACGCGGCCGGCGCCGGGGTTCGGCACCTGCTGCCTCAATATCGACGGCGTCAAGTATACGTTTTCCGGAGCGCCGACGCACCAGATGACGCCCTGGAACGGACGCAACGCCCTGGAAGCGGTGATTCACCTGTTCACCAATATCGACGGCGTGCGCGGCACCATGCGGCCGGAAGCGCGGGTGCAGGGAGTGATCGTGGAAGGCGGCGCCGCGCCCAACGTGGTGCCCGACCGCACGGTGGCGGATTTCTATATTCGCTACCCCGACGCGGTCTACCTGGCGCAGGTGCGCGAGTTCGTGGACAATGCGGCGCGCGCGGCGGCGCTCTCCACCGGGACCAAGGTGAAGATCGACAACTACGGCAACCTGCGCGACGGGATTTCGCTAGCCACGCTGGACGAGGTGGGCTTCGCGCACATGCGGCGTTTCGGCGCCACTGGCGTGGTGGAAGAGCCGGGCAAGCCGCAGGGCTTCGAGGAGACCGGCACGGTATCCAGCGCCATTCCGGGGATGGCGTTCGAGGCGCAGACTTCGCACTCCTCGAACCACACCTACGAGATGGAAGCCGATGGGCTGATCGAGGTGGGGCATCACGGCTTCCTGGTGGACGCGCAGGCGATGGCGGCGCTGCTGGTCGACTTCGCGACGCACGCGGATTACCGGACGGCGGTGAAGCGCGAGTTCGAAGGCATCAAGGCGCTCTTCGGCGAATATCAGGAAGCGCTTAAAATGGTTTATGGGACACCCAAAGTGCCGGAGCCGAGGTGAGGCGGCCGGGCATGCCGCCCGAAAGCCCCTCGGGTAACATCCGGCGCGGGGCCCTCGCCTTGTTGTAAAATCGGCCATTCCTCAATGAAACAAGATCGTAAGCTTCAAACCGCGGCAACTGCCCAGAACGCGCGGGGATCCGAGCGCGGCTCGGGCTCCGGCCCGGATGCGCAGAGTGCGCGGGGCGCAGGCTCCGGCCGAGACGCGCGGAACGCGGGCGGCTCGGGCTCCGGCGGCCCTGATTCCGACGCGGCCGCGCGGGGATCTGGTGGTCGGACCCCGGGGGCGACCGCCCGAGGCTCCAGCGGCCCTGGCCCGGACTCAGCCGCGCGCGGCTCCAGCGGCCCTGGCCCGGATGCCAAGGGCGGGCTCGCGGCGGCGGCTTCGCGCCGCTATTTTCCCTTGCTGTTGGTCTTGTTTGCGGGCAGCGGATGCTCGGCGCTGATTTATGAAATCGTGTGGTACCAGTTGCTGCAACTGGTGATCGGGTCGAGCGCCATTTCGCTCGGCGTGCTTTTGGCCACCTTCATGGGCGGGCTGTCCCTGGGCAGCCTCCTGCTGCCGCGCCTGGAGTGGGCGCGCAAGCAGCATCCGCTGCGGGTGTATGCCAAAGTGGAATTCGGCATCGCGGTGTGCGGCATTCTGGCGCTGTTCGGCATGCCGCTGGTGGATGGCGTGTACACGGCGGCGGTGGGGCACGGGATGCCGGCCATTCTGCTGCGCGCGCTGGTGTGCGCGATCTGCCTGATGCCGCCGACATTCCTGATGGGCGCGTCGCTGCCGGCGGCGGCCCGCTGGATCCGGACCTCGTCCGAGGGCGTTTCGTGGATGGGCTTCCTCTACGGCGGAAACACCGTGGGCGCGGTGTTCGGCTGCCTGCTGGCGGGCTTCTATCTGCTGCGCGTGACCGACATGACCACGGCGACGTTCGTGGCCGCGGCGCTGAATTGCGCGGTGGGCATGGTGAGCCTGCGGCTGGCGTCGAAGACCGCGGCGCGCGCCGGATCGGAGGGCCCGGAGCAGCCGGCGGGAAGCGCGGGGCATTGGCCGGTGTATGTGACCATCGGGCTTTCGGGCGCCACCGCGCTGGGCGCCGAGGTGATCTGGACGCGCCTGCTGGGCCTCATGCTGGGGGCCACGGTTTATACGTTCTCGATCATTTTGGCGGTGTTTCTGATCGGGCTGGGAATTGGCAGCGCGGCGGGATCGGCGCTGGCCCGCACGGTGCGGGCGCGACTGACTTTCGGCGCCTGCCAATTGCTGCTGGTGGCGGCGGTGGCGTGGACGGCGCTGATGCTGGCCCGATCGCTGCCCTACTGGCCGGTGAACCCGCTGCTGTCCACGAGTCCCTGGTTCATCTTCCAGATCGATATGGTGCGCTGTCTGTGGGCGATTCTCCCGGCAGCGTTGCTGTGGGGCGCCAGTTTTCCGCTGGCCCTGGCGGCCGCGGCGGGGGCGCCCTCTGGGCCCGGCGAGGACCCCGCCCGCCTGGTGGGAGGCGTGTATGCGGCCAATACCGCCGGCGCCATCGTGGGCGCGCTCAGCTTCAGCCTGATTCTGGTGCCGTGGATCGGCACGCAGGGCTGCGAGCGGGTGCTCATTGTGCTGGCGGCCATCGGCGCGGCGGTCGTGCTGACCCCGGTGGTGGCCTCCGCGCGGACGATTTTGGGGGCCGTTGGGCTGGCCGCGGCGCTGGCCGTGGCCGGCTGGCTGGCGGCCAACGTATCGGGCGTGCCGCCCATGCTGATCGCCTACGGGCGCAGGATCGCCACTTCCATGAACCGCTCCAAGATTCTCTACTGGGGCGAGGGCATCAACTCTTCCATCGCCATTTCGCAGTGGGACGATGGGGCCATCCAGTTCCACGTGAGCGGCAAAGTGGAGGCTTCCAGCGAGCCTTACGACATGCGCCTGCAGCGCATGCTGGGGCACCTGCCCGCGCTGATCCATCCCAATCCGGAATCGGTGCTGATCGTGGGGTTCGGCGCCGGTGTGACGGCGGGGACCTTCGTGGTGCACCCCGAGGTGAAGCGCATCGTGATTTGCGAAATGGAGCCGCTGATTCCGCCCGTCGCCACGCGCTTCTTCGCCAAAGAGAACTACAACGTGCTGCACGATCCGCGCGTGCAGATCGTCTACGACGATGCGCGCCACTTCGTGCTCACCACGCCGGAGAAGTTCGATATCATCACCTCCGACCCGATCCATCCGTGGGTGAAGGGCAGCGCCACGCTCTACTCGAAGGAGTACTTCGAGCTGGTGAAGGAGCACCTGAAGCCGGGCGGGATTGTGACCCAGTGGGTGCCGCTCTACGAGAGCGACCTGCCGACGGTGAAGAGCGAATTCGCGACGTTTTTCGACGTGTTTCCGAACGGGACGGTCTGGGGCAACGAGAACGGCGGCGGCTATGACACCGTGGTGCTGGGGCAGGTAGAGCCGGCGCGCATTGACGTGGACGCCATGGAGGCGCGCCTCAATAAGCCCGAATACGAAGCGGTGACGCGGTCGCTGCACGACGTGGGGTTCAACTCGCTGGTCGGCCTCCTGGCGACTTACGGCGGCCAGGCGGCCGACTTACAACAGTGGACCGCGGGAGCGGAGATCAACCGCGACGGGAATCTGCGCCTGCAGTATCTGGCCGGCCTGGCGCTGAATGACAGCATGGAAGGCGCGATTTACAACGAGATACTGAGTTATCGTAAGTTCCCGCGGAATTTGTTCGTGGGGTCGGAGCCGAGGCTGCAGGCGCTGGCGGCGGCTATGCAGGATCTGGCGAATCAGTAGAGGACTGGGCGATTATGTCAGGCGAGTGTCGCAGCATAGGCGCAGGTTTGGGAGACGATTGTTTTGGCCGAAGCTGCGATAACCGCCCGGATGGTTATTCGGGAGAAGGAGATGGCTCAGGACTATTAATTCGATCTGATGGGAACCAGATAATCAAGCTGGCTCGCAGACCGCCAATCTGGCGAGACCCGTCGATTTGTTTCTCCTGATCCAGACCGTTTTGACCCATCGGGAATACGACCGGGAGGACTTGTAGCCATGCCCACCGCCACCTACGAGGAATTGCTGATCGAGACCCTGCCCCAGGTGATCGAGACGGAAGCGCTGTATCGCCAGATCGCTGGCCGATTCGGCGACCTGGTCGGCAAGGGCCGCGCCCGCTCCGCGGAAGAAACCAAACTCCTGCGCCTGCTGGCGCTGCTGGTCGAGGATTACGACCGCCGGCACGCACTTCCGCCTGACAAAAGCACCCCCGCCGAAAAGCTCCAGTTCCTCCTGGAGCATTCCGGGAAAATGGCGGCGGACCTCCGCCCCATTTTCGGACAGCGCAGCCATATGCATGAGGCTCTGACCGGAAAGCGAAGCATCAGCGCGCCGCAAGCGCGAAAGCTCGGCCAGTTGTTTCGAGTCAGCCCTGGGCTCTTTCTTTAGTTCAGGATAACGATGGTTGGCCTGGGACCATGCATGGATGTCCGGTCACTCGCAGGGCAAGCTAACGCATGCCCCACCCAGGCAGGCCATTGCTTGCCATGGTGGGACACGCCTTCCGTTTGCCCTGCTCACTCGTACCTTAGCGCCTCCACCGGATCCAACCGCGCCGCCTTATTAGCCGGCCAGATTCCGAAGAACAGGCCCACGCCCACCGACATCACAATCCCCAGCACGGCCGACCACAGCGGCACGCTGGCAGGGATCGAAGTGAACACCAGGCGGCTCACCAGCGAAATCAGCCAGCCGAAGGCGATGCCCGCCAGGCCGCCCATGCCGGTGAGCGCGGAGGCTTCCAGCAGGAACTGGATCAGGATATCCGCGCGGCGCGCTCCGATGGCTTTGCGGAGGCCGATCTCATAAGTGCGCTCGGTAACCGACACCAGCATGATGTTCATCACCCCGATGCCGCCCACCAGCAGGCCGATGGAGCTGAGCACCGCCATCACCAGGAAGGTGATCGCGGTAATCTGGCGGAAATCCGACACCATCTGCTCGGCGGTGGAGAGCGCGAAATCGTCGGGCTTGTTGTAAGGCACGCGGCGGTCGATGCGCAGCGACACGCGGATTTCGTCCTGCGCCTGGCTGAGCTTGCCTTCTTTGGCCGTCACCACGATGGCGTTCTCGCGCGCATTCGGGTACATCTTCTGCATGGTCCCGTAGGGCAGCAGGACGCGGGTATCGGTGTCGCCGAAAAACGAGGCGGCCGGGCGGACCATGGTGCCGATCACCATAAACTCGTGGCCATCCACCGTGATGGGCTTGCCGATGGGGTCGAGGTTGGCGTAGAGGCCCTTCTCCAGGTCCTGGCCAATCACCGCCACGGGCAGCCGGCGGCGGCTCTCCTGGTCGGTGAAGAAGCGGCCCAGGTGCAGTTCCACCTGCCCGCCGCGCGCGTAGGCCTCCTCCACGCCGAGCAGGTTGACGTCGTACATGTCATTGCCCTTGTAGTGGACGTTGATGGTGTTGTTATTGGAGAACAGCATGGTGGAGACGTCTTCCACCGACTTCGAGCGCTCGCGGATATCGGCGGCGTTCTGGTAAGTGAGACTCTTGCGGGTGCGCTCCGCGGGGCTAAGCTGGCCGGTGCGCGGGCCGACTGGGAATTTAAAAACGATGATCGAGTTCGGACCGAAGCTGCGCAGCACCGAGGTGATGGAGGCGTCGAAGCCGGTGAGGATGGCGCTCACTCCGATGATGGTGCCGGTCCCGATGATCACTCCCAGCACGGTGAGGAAGGCGCGCAGTTTGTGGGTGCGGATGGTCTGGAAGGCCAGCACGATGCCGTTGAGGAGGGCCAGTTTGGTCATCTCAGTGTTCCGCCCGCAGCGCCACGATGGGGTCGAGTTTGGAGGCGCGGCGCGCCGGGTAGATGCCGAAGAACAGGCCCACGGTGGCGGAGAGACCCACGCCGATGAATACCGACGACCACGGCAGCGCCATGGGCACCGAGGTGAACGTGCGGACGATCACGGCGATCGACCATGCTACCGAGACGCCGATCAGGCCGCCGGCGGCGGAGAGCACCGACGCTTCCACCAGGTACTGATTGAGAATATCGCTGCGGCGCGCGCCCAACGATTTGCGAATGCCGATTTCACGCGTGCGCTCGGTGACTACGGCCAGCATGATGTTCATAATGACGATGCCGCCCACCACCATGAAGACCGAGACGATTCCCACGGCCATGGCGGCGATGGTGGCGGTGAGCCTCTCCCACAAGCTGACAATGGTGTCGGAGGCGAAGATGGAAAAGTTATCGTCCAGGCCGGGGCCGAGGTGGCGGTAGGAGCGCAGCAGCACGCGCGACTCGTCCTGCGCTTCCATGAGGTGGGCCTGGTCTATGGCTTTGGCGATCAGGCGGATCCCGGTGTGTGCGCCGTAGGTCTTGAAGTAGCTCTCGATGGGGATCATCACGAAGTTGTCCTGGGAGTTGCCGAAGACGCTGCCCAAGGCTTTGGCGCAGCCCACGATTTCATAAGGGTTGCCCTCGATCGCGATGGTCTTGCCGAGCGGGTCCTTATCTACGAAGAAGCGTGCGCGGATGTCGTTGCCGATGAAGACCACGGGGGCGTGGCGGCGTACCTCCTCGTAGGTGATGGCGCGGCCGGCGTCCACCTGCACGTTATTGATGGCGGGGATGTTGTCGGTGATGCCCTCGATGTCCACGGCTTCCATGGAATCGCCCTTGTAGGCCACCCGGGCGCTGCGCGAAACCATCATGCCGAGGTCTTTGAGGAGAGTGGCCTTGTCTTTGAGGAAATCGTACTCGTCGGGCCGGATCTGCGGGTTGCGCTTCTGCATCTCATAGAACTTTTTGGGATCCCAGGGACCGAACCAGGCCATACGCACGATGCGGAAGCCGTCCGATCCCATATTGGAAACCTTGTCGGCAATGTACACGTTCATGCCGTGAATCAGGGCGGTGACGGCGATGAGCGTCGTGGTGGCCAGGATGATTCCCAGCAGGGTGAGGAAACTGCGGAGCTTGTTCTTGCGCAGTGAATCCAGCGCAATGCGCGTGGATTCCCAGAACGAAGCGCTGAGGCGGAATTGGGCGGCCTTGGGCACGGGTTCACTGAACGGTTCACTAAGAAGACGCACCTCGCGGACCGGTTGTTCCCGCGGATGCGCGATTTATGGCTCCTTACGTCCGGAGACGGGCCGCGGTTGCAAATGTTAGCGGGTCGGGTGAGGCGGAAAGGTGCGGAAAGCGCGGGGCGGAAGGCGCGGATGGCCGCGGCGACACTCGGACGGCGCGGAACGGGGTCTGGTTGCAATTTCGCCACATTGCGAATAGACTGAGATCGAAGTGCCCAAGACCGGAGTCGTCCTCTATCGGGAGTTGGATGGGGCGTGCCCGTTCGTGGCGTGGTTCGACGAATTGCCGGCGAAGGTGCAGGACATGTGCTTACCTCCGGTTGGAGCGGTTGCGTGAGATGGGCCGCGAACTGCGGCGGCCCGAAGCGGACTTCCTGCGCGACGGAATCTACGAACTGCGGGTCAGCCTTCGGGGAGTCCATTTCCGGATCCTGTACTTTTCCACGGGGCGATGGCGGCGGTGGTGTCGCACGGCCTCGTGAAGGACGGGTGGTCCCGCCGAAGGAGATCGAACGCGCCGTGGAGCGCAAGAAGGGTTTGAAGCGAATCCGGCCAGGCACACTTACCAGGAGACTTGACATGGCCCGGCAAACGAAACCCGCCATCGACGCAATTGAGATCCTTCACCGCCGATTCTATGCAGGCAAGGCGGCCCGGCTGAGGAATCTCGAGGAGGCGCGAGCGAACGATGAGATCGCCCGCAAGATCCACGAACTGAGGACCGCCGCGAGCCTCACTCAAACTCAGCTTGCCAGGCTCGTTGGCACCACAGCGTCGGTCATCTGCCGCCTTGAGGATGCCGACTATGAAGGCCACTCCCTGGCTATATTGCGCAGGATCGCGGGCGCCTTGCATCAGCGAGTCGAGATCCGCTTTGTTCCGATCCGGCGGTCCGCATAGGACAGCCGTCGATCCACCCGGGATGAGGAATCCGCCGACGATGCACCCGGTCGATCTCACCGGGTGGCAGCGGCCAGTTATTACCGTCCTCAGGGGCATGGGAATGGCTGACAGGTTTTTTTGCCTGGCGACCAGACCGGCATACGACGCCAGGCGCAGGGCCCGCTGAACTTCGCCGGGTAATGTGAGTCTCTTGAACAGGCGGGCTGGATAGACGTTAGTCCTCACCCGATTCATCGATTACACGGATGAGATCGTTCGCTTCCGCGTCGGCATCAGCCACTACAGGATACAACTTTGTGACCGCAAGTGAGGCGCCGAAGCCGGCATTTCGTATGCACACGGCAAAACCATGCATCTTCATTCGACGAGACCGCATAGCTAATCTACAAAGCGCTTGATCTTGAATACCTTCCTGCCGATACCCGATGCCTCATACCAGTGAAGCTCCGCTTTCCGTATCCTACCATTCGGCAGTCGCACATCGGCGAAGCCCTTTCGCTTCCGCCACCGGCCCTTGCCATAGAGTTTGCCAGACGTGGAAGTTCGCGAATCGACTTACCAATCGCGAACGTCTCAACGCCCGCAAACTCGCCAAGGATCTCGAAAAACACTACCCGTGAATTCTACCAGACCGCTCGTATCCCGGCCCTCGGCAGAAAGGAGTAGAATAAGCACAGAAACTGAGGATATCCGAGTATGGCGAGAATCCAGCCCGTCCTGACGCCGGCCGAACTTGCGCTTGTGGACCAGATGGCCGCGTTGACGGGATCAAAGCGAACTGAGGTGATCAAGAGCGCACTGGCCGTTTATCACTGGTTCGTGCGGCAAGCGCTCACCGGGAGTCGGGTGGTGGCGCGCAAGCCGAGCGGGGAGGAGGTCGCTCTCGAGACCGCGGAACTTGCCGTCCTGGAAGGCAAGGGCAACCGCCTTGGCCCCGAAGAGTTGGGCTTACTGGCGAAGCGCCTCGCGGCGGCTTCGAATCCGGCGGAGGCGTCACAGATCAAAGAGCGTCTCACGCGCGGCTTCTACGGGATTTAGGGCCGCGAATCTGGGGATCAGGCTGTGCCGAAAGTCCGCCGCCAAAATGTTCCGCCCGCTCTGTTTCAGCATCTGCTCGACCGGGTCCAGAGCCGGAAGATTCCTGCATCTCAGTTGGAACTGCTGGCAAAGTGGCTCGACAGCGAGCCGGAGGTTCCCGAGGGCCCGTGGTACAAGCGATTCTCCGGCATGACAGTTTGCGGCGAGGGCGAGTTGATCAAAACCTTTCTGCTCCCTGCTCAGGCGCCCAAGGGCCAACCTGTTCCGTGAGGCCAGGCTCAACGGATGCGCTATTGATGGCTCCTTACGTGCGGAGACGGGCCGCGGTTGCAAATGTTAGCGGGACGAGCGAGGCGGCAGCCGGCGTAGCCAGACCGGCTTACGACGCCAGGCGCAGGGCCCGCTGAACTTCGCCGGGTAATGTGAGTCTCTTGAACAGGCGGGCTGGATAGACGTAGTCCTCACCCGATTCATCGATTACACGGATGAGATCGTTCGCTTCTGCGTCCGCATCAGCCACTTACCGGATACAACTTTGTGACCGCAAGTGAGGCGCCGAAGCCGGCATTTCGTATGCACACGGCAAAACCATGCATCTTCATGCGACGAGACCGCATAGCTAATCTACAAAGCGCTTGATCTTGAATACCTTCCTGCCGATACCCGATGCCTCATACCAGTGAAGCTCCGCTTTCCGTATCCTACCATTCGGCAGTCGCACATTGGCGAAGCCCTTTCGCTTCCGCCACCGGCCCTTGCCATAGAGTTTGCCAGACGTGGAAGTTCGCGAATCGACTTACCAATCCCGAACGTCTCAACGCCCGCAAGCTCGCCGAGGATCTCGAAAAACACTACCCGTGAATTCTACCAGTTCCGGCGCTCGGCCCACGCGGTTCAACGCACGTGAGGACCTTGCAAGCGGAGCGGCGAGCACCTGCCCCGAAATATCTGGGCCTGAGTCATCCTGGTAGCATGACGCGTCGCCTGTTACGCCGGGCTGTCCTGCTGGCTGCTCCAGCATGGTTGCTGCCGGCCGGCCGCGCACAGTTAACTCTGGGCATGCTACAGGGGTCGGTTGAGGATGGGCGGGGCCCGGCCGCTCGCACTCACATCCGGGTCGAAGGGCCGCTGGGATCGGTATTCCCGCTGGATTCAGACGCTCAAGGGCACTTCTCAGCGGCCCTTCCCTACGGGGTGTATACGGTTCGCGCCGGCTCGCTGGGGGCCACCTGCCGCGTACGGATCCGGCCGCTCGAAATCGCTCGCTGCGATTTGCGGCCCGGCGAAAACCGAACCGTAGATTCGATCCGGGCTCCGGCAGGCGCGCTCAACGCCGCTCAGTACGTCCTTCTGCTGACCCCGGCCGCGATGAGCTACCCGCTGGATTTCGCCAACTTGGGCGGTATCCGGCTCCCGCTGATTTCCATCGGGTCCGCATCATGGACTGCCACCGGCTTCCGTCTGAACGGTCTGGACGCGACCGATTCGTACCAGCCGGGAAAGCCTGTGATGCTGGACGACCCGGCCGCCGAAGATTCGGTGATGGTCCGCCAAGCCTATGCCGCCACGGCCACGCCGGCCGCCACGGCCACGCCAATGGATGCTTACACGGTCGGGGTCTTTCTCGCTGGCGCGGAAAGTTCCTGGCATGGCGGCTTCGGGACGGAGAATACCGCCTCGGCCTTCGCCGGCGACAACCTGCCTCCTCTGGCGGATCGCGGAAACGTCCAACGGCCGGACGAATTCCTCTGGTTCACCAGGGACACGGCGGAACTAAGCGGCCCGATCGGCCGATGGGCCGATATCTCGGCGACGGCCACTGGACAGTGGGCATCCCAGACTGCGCCCGAGCGCCCGAGCGCCACTCCGATCGGCAGCCGCATGCTCTTTGGCAACACCCGAGGCCAGGTCCGGATCGGCGCGCGCGATCGGCTCGACGCCCTTTACAGCGGATCGCGCCTGGATCTCTCCAACGGCGGATGGCCTTCCGGCATGGAAGCCATCCTGGCCAACCGGGTGATGCCTACCTTTTACGGAGTCGACGGTTTTGAGAATCTGCGGGAGACCGATCACTTCGACCTCGTACAAGCCGGTTGGACACATCAGTTCGGCGGCAGCGCAGGCGTCCTGGAGGTTCGCTATGGCTATTCGACGGCTCACCTCGACACATCTCCCCTGAACGGGCAAAACGCGCCGGGCCAGATCGACCTGCTGGACCTCGCGCCGGTGGATGCGCCGCTGTCCAATTTCGCGGTGCGCACCCGCCACCAGGTCGGTGGGGCCTGGCAAAGCGGCGAGGTGCACGTGGGAGGGCTGACGCATCGCCTCTCCATGGGAGCCGCTTGGGAAACCTCGCAGCCGCGGAACCGCTTTCAAACCACCGGCGGCACGGATCTGATTTCCGCGGCGGGGCAACCGGCGTTCGCCGTGCGCTTGAATACTCCCAACGACACGCGCGAGAGAATCGATTCGTTCACGCCCTACTTACATGACGCGATCCGGTGGATCCATGGAATCATGCTGGATCTGGGCCTCGGGATGGATGTCTCGCGGGGCGCGGTGGTGGGACAGCCCGCTGCGATTTCGTGGGCGAGTCCATCGCCGCGGGCCGGCATCGCCGTGCCGGCGCCGGGATTCTCGCGACTGACTCTGGGTGGGAGTTACTCGCGAACCTGTTCCAGCCTGGCTGGCAGATACCTGGATTTCGCCGATTCGGACGCCCTAAGCGGTCTGGTATACGACGCGCAAACGGGCCAGCTCTTACAACGCTTCGGAGGCGCTTACTCCAGCATCGATCCGCATCTGAAGCGCCCTTACGCCGGCCAATTCAATGTCTCCGCGGAACTCGCGCTGCCCCGCCAAAACGCCTTGTCGATCGACTTGCTTCGCCGCGACGAAAAAGATCGGATGGCGGCGGTGAACACAGGCGTAACTGCCGCGGACTACTACCCGGTGGTCATCACGGACCCCGGTCCCGACTCTATTACAGGAACATTCGACGATCAAAGCCTGGTGATCTATGCGCAGGAGCCGGCTACGCTCGGGCATGACGAGTACCTGCTCACGAATCCCGCTGGTCTGCGGGAACTGACCGAGGCCCTTACGGCCACGGCGGGTACGCATCGCCAGTATGCGGACATCCGCCTGTCTTTCACCGCGGAAAAGTCCTTTGGTCCGACCAACCCTGGAAGCTCCGTGTGGGAGAACGACCCAGGCGTAGTCGGAGCGCTCGACGGCGATCCCAACTCAATGATCCATGCGACGGGGCATCCCTTCATGGATCGGGCTTTCGTGGGCAAAATCCAAGCGGCGTTACTGGCGCCTGCCTGGCTGGGCGGTTTGCGCCTCACGAATACGGCCAATTATCTGGATGGGCTTCCGTTCGCGCGCGAGTTGCTCGTCACAGGACTGCCTCAGGGGCCGTTCCTGCTGGATACCACGCTGCGGGGAAGCCCGGAGGGAGGGAATCGCGCCCAATACGTTCTCAACTGGAACCTGCGGATAAGCCGCGAGATCCATCTGCCCTTTGGCCGGATCGAGCTCACAGCCGGCCTGTTAAATGTCCTCAATAACGGCAACAAGATTGTCGAAAGCGACTTGAGCGGCCCGCAGTTCAACCAGCGGCCGGCGCTCGCAATCCCCCCGCCTAGAACGCTCAGGCTGGGGCTGCGCTGGGATTTCTGACCGGATGAGTCTTCGATGACCGCACGAACCGGAATGCGGTTCGCAAGTACGCCGCCGACCGCCGAGGGTTATCGAAAACTCGGCTGCGCTTCCGGGTGCACGCCCGCGGGCACCGGCTGGCCAATCCGCATGGACGCCCAGTCGTAGGCGAACTCTTTTCCGCAATCCAAACAAACAACGTAAGTTCCCAGTCGCGTGGCGCTGGGAGCCGAAGTCCTTCGCCCGGGGGTTAGAGGAAAGGTGGTGCGTTGGTGAGAACAACTGAACAACGCGCTAAAGAAGGTTCGAAGCATTTTATGTCGGGCTCCCTTCGTTATGGTTAGATACACGATTTCAACCGAAGGTTTCAGTTAGTGTGCGCACGCCTGGCCAGAGTACTGTACTAAGAACGACAGAAGTACTAGAGGTGAAGTTCTTCACCGGGGCGGATCGGCCCGCGCCGGTCAGCGAGTGGTATTTAGCCGCGAAGCGATGGATTCCGCGATCAACTGGCCGTGGAAGCGGCCGTTTTCGATGAAGATCTCATTGGTATGCATGCCGGCCACGATTACGCCGGCCAGGTAAATGCCCGCGCGGTCGCTTTCCAGGGTCGCCGGGTTGGTGCGCGGCCGCTGGGTGTCCGGCTCCAGAACGATACCCGTGGCGTTCAGAAACTCCAAATCCGGCTGGTAGCCGATGAGGGCGAACACAAAGTCGTTTCTTAACGAAACTTCACCTTCGGTCGTCTCCACCCGGATAGAATCCGGCAGCACTTCCACGACTCGCGAGTGAAAGTAAGACGCGATCTCCCCATTCTTGATGCGATTCTCTATGTTGGGGCGGATCCAGTATTTGACCCGGTCGGAGATGCCCGCGCCACGATGGATCAGAGTAACTCGCGCGCCAGTCCACCACAACTCCAGCGCGGCAATCGCCGCCGAGTTCTTGGCGCCAATTACAGCCACGTCATGGTTGTAGTACGGATGGGGCTCATTGTAATAATGCAGTACTTTGTCCAGATCCTCACCCGGCACATTCAATCGGTTAGGGACATCGTAGTAACCCGTCGCCAGCACCACCTTCTTGGCCAGATACTCGTGGCCGCAACCCAGCCGATCCGTGGTGAAGATCCGGAAGGCGTGGTCGTCGCCGCCGATGCGGTCCACGCGCTCGTATTGCCGCACATCCAGTCGAAAGTGATCGGCCACCCTCCGGTAATACTTGAGTGCTTCGTGCCGGTTAGGTTTCTCATTTAAGCTGGTCATCGGGATGTTGCCGATTTCCAGCAGCTCCGGCGTGGTGAAGAAGGTCATGTTGGTCGGGTAGTGATAAATCGAGTTCACCACGCAACCCTTCTCCACCAGGATGGTTTTCACGCCGCGCTGCTGCAGCTCGATGCCGCAGGCCAGGCCGGTCGGTCCGGCGCCCACCACCAATGCATCGCAGGATTCGGTCACAGTTTGCTCGCCACCTCGCGGTACACGTTCTCCAGGGCGGCATCCAGCGCCGCGGCGTCCTTGCCGCCGCCTTCCGCCATATCCGGCCGCCCGCCGCCTTTGCCGCCCACGGCCTGCGCCACGGCGCCCGCCAGTTTACCGGCGTGTACCTTGGCGGTCAGGTCCTTGGTGACGGCCGAAACGATCGAAACGCCGCCCTCTTCGACCGAAGCCAGCACCACGACGGCCGATTTCCACCTGTTGCGCAGCGAATCCGCCAGCGACCGCATCTGCTGCCGGTCCATGCCATCCAGGCGCGCTGCCAGCACGCGCGAACCGTTCACCGTGCGGGCCTGCCCATCCAGAGCGCCAACCGCCGATTGCGCCAGCTTCTCCTTCAATTGGTCCACCTGCTTCGAGTACGCGCGCTCGGCGGCCAACAGCTTCTCCACCTGCTCGATCAGCTCCGGCTCGCCCGAGTGCACCAGGTTGGCGATGCGGCGCACCGCCTCGGACGTCTCCTGGTATTGCCGCAGAGCGCCTTCGCCGGTCACCGCTTCAATCCGCCGCACCCCCGCCGAGATGCTCCCTTCATACACAATCTTGCAAATGCCGATGTCGCCGGTGCGATGCACGTGGGTGCCTCCGCACAGCTCACGGCTGAAGCCCGGTACCGTGACCACGCGAACCTGCTCGCCGTACTTCTCGCCGAACAGCGCCATGGCGCCGGTGGCGATGGCCTTGTCGAGCGGCATGACGATGGTCTCCACGCCCGTGTTCCGGAGGATCTGCTCGTTGGTCAGCCGCTCCACCTCTTCGAGTTCGGCGCGGTCCAGCGCGGCGTAGTGGGTGAAATCGAAGCGCAGCCGGCCCGGATCCACCACGCTGCCGGCCTGTTTGACGTGCGTGCCCAGTACCTGGCGCAGCGAGGCGTGCAGCAGGTGCGTGGCGGTGTGGTTGCGGCGCGTCGAGTCGCGCACCGGCGCCGCCACCTCGGCGCGCAGAATGTCGCCCAGGGCGATTGGCGCGTGCGTCAGGATGCGATGCACCGTGAGGCCGGGCACGCCGGGGAATGTGGTTTCGACATCCGCCACCCTTTCGCCCGAGGCCGAGTAGAGCGCGCCGCGGTCGCCCACCTGGCCGCCCGCTTCGGCGTAAAACGGCGTCTGGTCGAACACCAGCTCGGCCTTCGTGCCGGCGGGAACGGATTCCAAGGGCCGCCCCTCCACCAGCAGTCCGATCACGCGCGAGGTGGCTTCGAGATCGCTGTAGCCCAGGAATTTCGTGCGGCCTTGCTCCAGAAGCTTCTGGTAAGCGGGCGCCACGGCGCCCTTGCCGCCGCCCTTCCAGCTTGCGCGGGCGCGCTCGCGCTGCTGCTCCATCTCCAGGTCGAAGGCCGCCCGGTCGATCGTGAGACCGTGCTCGCGCGCCATGTCCTCCTGCTCGTCCAGGGCCAGGCCGTAGGTGTCGTAGAGCTTGAAGGCTACCGCCCCGGGAATCGTGTGGCCGTCGAGCTTCTTGATGGCGTCGTTGAACTCGCGCTCGGCCACCAGGAAGGTGGTGGCGTAACGGTGCTCCTCGTCTTTCACCACGCGGGCCACCCGCTGCACGCTCTCCATCAGCTCGGGATAGGCCGGCTCCATCAGAGCGGCCACGAAACCGGTGAGCTTGTGAAGGAATGGCTCCTCCACGCCGATCAGGCGCACGTTGCGCATGGCGCGGCGCATGATCTTGCGCAGCACGTAGCCGCGCCCTTCGTTGGAGGGCAGGACGCCGTCGTGGATCAAAAAGGCGGTCGCGCGCGCGTGGTCGGCGGCGATGCGCAGGGCCGTATCCACGCGCGCATCGGCGCCATAAGCCATGTTGAACAGGTCGGCCGCGTGGACCAGGATCGGGTGAATGAGGTCCGTGTCGTAGTTGGACAGCTTGCCCTGCAACACGGCGGCGGTGCGCTCCAGACCCATCCCGGTGTCGATGGAGGGGCGCGGAAGCGGGGTCAGCGTGCCCTGGGCGTCGCGGTCGTACTGCATGAAGACCAGGTTCCAGATTTCCGTGAAACGGCCGCCGCCATCCTCGGGGAACTCTTCGTGCTCGCGCCCCGGCTCGGCGGCTTCCGGCCCAAAATCGTAGTAAATCTCCGAGCACGGTCCGCAGGGGCCGGTGTCGCCCATCTGCCAGAAATTGTCCTTTTCGTCGAGCCGGAAAATGCGGCTCTTGGGCACGCCCGCCACCTTCTGCCAGAGATCTTCAGCGTCGTCATCTTCGCGGAATACCGTGACGTAGAGCTTGTCTTTGTCGAGGCCGTACTCCCTGGTCACCAGATCCCAGGCGAAGGCGATAGCGTCGGCCTTGAAATAATCGCCGAACGAGAAATTGCCCAGCATTTCGAAAAACGTATGGTGGCGGCGGGTATATCCGACGTTCTCCAGGTCGTTGTGCTTGCCGCCGGCGCGCACGCACTTCTGCGCGGTGGTGGCGCGCGCATAGTCGCGTTTTTCGAGGCCCAGGAAGACGTCCTTGAACTGATTCATCCCCGCGTTGGTAAACAGCAGGGTGGGGTCGTTAGCGGGGACCAGCGAAGAGCTGCGCACCACGCGGTGGCCTCTTTGGGCAAAGAAGTCGAGAAAGCGCTGTCTGATTTCGTGACCTGTCACGGAGATTCCTTGTGGAAGTGGACTAAATACAATTGTAGCGGGGTGGAAAGGCTCTTGGGCATGCTTCGGCCTGCCATTCGTGCGGGGGGCGCCAATGAAACTCCGCGCGGCCGGGCTGCGGTTCATACGCTGTCGCTATGGAGCCGCGCCTGGATCTCGCGGAAAATGCCACCGGCAATGCTGAACAAGGACTCCGCTTCCTCCAGTTCGGCGGTGTACAGCGCTCCGGGGTAGCGCAATTTCCATGCGTAATCCGAAAGAACGTCCGCCTGCTCCAATAGATCGGCCAGCGTGCCATCAATCGCGCGACAGGCCTCGCCCAACTCCTCCAGGTCGTGCGTACGCCGGAACGCCCGTTCGTGCCACGTCAGGAAGGCCTTGAGGCTCTTCCCGGCGGTCTGCTGGCAGAAGAAGAGCGCGGCGGCGATATGGCCGGAACCGATAAGGACACGCGCCGAGGCCAGATCATATCCGCGAATCGCGCAGGGGCGTCACGCTTGGCGGCCCGAAGATCAAGGACCTGGTTCACGAGGGCCACGGATACTGATGCCCGGTTTCGTGCCCTATAGGCGGGCACTCGAACGCGGAAACCACCGGGCTTTACGACCCGTTGCAACGATAATATGAGTGTTGGGGAAGTAGAGAGGATTAGGATTTTGGGTAGCTCAGGCCTCGTTCCCCTGCCACGGCCTGGATGGGGCCGCTCTCAGGTCAACCCCGTCAAACACCGGTTCAGCCCAAAAGGCAGATCTCGGAGTAACTGAGGAGGACTCAAGGTGAAGCATTTAGTCTGGGTTTCGTTCGATCTGGGGATCAGGGGTGACTACGAAGGCCTGTACGCATGGCTCGACAGCCACAAGGCGATAGAGTGCGGCGATAGCCTGGCATGCTTGTGGTATGAGCACCCTGGCGACCTCGTGCAAGATATGACGCGCGATCTCAATGCCAGCGTCAATCTCGATGCCAAGAGGAGCAGAATCTACGTAGTCAGACTTGTGGAAGACAAGATGAAGGGCAGCTTCATCTTCGGCCGCCGTCGCACCGCCCCGTGGGCTGGTTTCGCCGCCACCGGCGAACAGGTTGAGGACACGAATGTCGAGCTTCGCGAAGACAGTCCTCACTGACACGGGTTTCTGGTACGCATTCTACAATGCCCGCGACCAATACCACGAGGAGGCGGCACGTAAAGGAGATCTTTTGGAGACCTCGACCGTCTTGCTCCCATGGCCATGTCTGTACGAGACATTCAACACGCGCTTCGCCAATAACACGATCGCGGTGAGGCATTTTGAGATACTGCTCCGGCGACCACACGTCGTCCGGCTTCCGGATGAGCCCTACCGGGAAACAGCTCTCCAAGCGGTGATGACGACTGTTGCCTCACGGAGCATGTCGTTGGTCGATATGGTTATTCGCCTAATCCTGGATGACATCAACGTGCGCAAGCACGGACTCCCGACTTTTAATCACCGGGATTTTAGCGATCTCTGCCGGAAACACAGAATCGAAATGCTGTAGCTGACCGTACCCCATTTGGCTCGTTGTGAACCAGGCATTCTTGAACCGGAGCGCAATCCACACCCTCATCTAAGCTATAAACCCTCACCCCAACAACCGGTACTCCTTCAGCTTCCTATACAGATTCCGCTCGCTGATCCCCAACATCCGCGCCGCATTCCCGCGATGGCCGCGGCTCGACTCCAACGCCCGCCGGATATGCGTCACCTCCATGTCCACCAGCGTCGGAAAGGCCCGTGCGTCCACCACCGGCGCGGCCGGCGACGCTGCGGGGACCGCCGGTGCCGCCCCCGCCGCCGCTCCCCTGACCGGCGCCGGCAGATGCTCGGCGCGAATCTCCCCGCCTTCGCACACCACCGCGGCCGCCTCCACCGCGTGCAGCAGTTCCCGCACATTACCCGGCCACGCGTGCCCGCCGAGCGCCTCCAGGGCGCTCTCGCTCAACACCTTCTCCGTCCCGTAGCGCTCGTTCAGCGTCTTCACGAAATGCCGCGCCAGCAGCTCGATGTCGCCCGAGCGCTTGCGCAACGGCGGAATCTCCACCGTGATGGTGCTCATGCGATAGAACAGGTCTTCGCGGAACAGCCCCTTCGCCACCATCGCCCGCAGATCCCGATTGGTGGCCGCCAGCACCCGCACATCCACGCGGATCTCGCTCGTGCCGCCCAGGTGGCGGAACACCGAGGTATCCAGCACGCGCAGCAGATTCACCTGCGTCGCCTGGCTGATCTCCCCGATCTCGTCGAGAAAAATCGTCCCTCCGTGGGCCACCTCGAAGAGCCCCGGCTTGGCCTTGTCCGCGCCCGTGAAGGCGCCCCGCTCGTGCCCGAACAGCTCGCTCTGCAGCAGGCTCTCCTGCAGCGCGGCGCAGTCCACCACCACGAACGGGTTGGCCTTGCGCGGGCTGCGCGCATGGATCAGCTTGGCTACCCGCTCCTTGCCGCTGCCCGTCTCTCCCGCAATCAGCACCGTCGAATCGCTCGGCCCCACCAGCTCCACCAGGTGCAGCATGCGGCGGAATTCGGGGCTCTCGCCCACGAAGAATGCTGTCGGGTCGGCCGGCGTCAGGGCCCGCTCCAGCAGGCTCGTCCGCGCCTTCAGCGCCCGGCGCTCCAGGGCCCGCTGCACGCGTATCCGGATTTCGTCCAGCGGGCACGGCTTGGTCACATAATCGAACGCCCCGTCGCGGATCGATTCGATGGCGCTATCGATGGACCCGTGGCCGGTCAGCATGATCACCTCGATGGACGCGTTCCGCCCGCGGATGGCCTTCAGCGTCTCCAGGCCATCCATCCCCGGCAGCCGCAGATCCAGCAGCACCACCGCCGGCTCCCACTGCTCCACGCGCGCCACGGCCTCTTCCCCCGATGCCGCCGTCACCACCTCGTGGCCCAGCCGCCGCAGCTCGCCCGCCATCACGTGCCGGAACGCCGAATCGTCATCCACCAGCAAGATCGACCCCGTGCTCTTCACGCGGCCCCCAGCGCCGGCAGCACCACCTCGAAGGTCGATCCCCGGCCCACTACGCTTTCCACGCGGATCTCCCCTCCCCACCGGCGCACGAAGTTCAGCGACAGGAACAGCCCCAGTCCGGTGCCGCCCTGCCGCCCGCTGAAGAACGGCTCGAAGATGCGCTTCTGGGCGTCCGCCGGGATGCCGCACCCGTGGTCGATCACGCGCACGCGCACCTGCTCGCCCGCCTCCGCTTCCACGGTCACCAACCCGCCCGCCTTGGATGCCTGCACCGCGTTCAGCAGGAGGTTGATGAGGGTGTGTTGCAGCTCGGCCTCGTCGGCGCGCACGTGCATCCCCGCGGGCGCCGGCCGCACCTCGATCTTCACCGAATGGGCCCGCGCGGTCGGCTCGATCAGCCGCGCCACCGCCGCGATCACCGGTCCCAAGTCCACCACTTCCCCCTGCCCCCGCTGCCCGCGCGAGAGCCGCAGAAAGTGCTGCGTGATCCCGCGGCAGCGCAGAATCTGCTCGCGCGCGATGGTTGCGCTCTCCCGGATCCACGCGGTGTCCGCGCCGTTGCCCGCCCCACCGCCCACGCCACCGTCCGCGCCGTTGCCGGACGTCTCCCGCAAGATCCCCTCCACGCACATCAGCACGGTCGCCAGCGGCGTGTTCAACTCGTGCGAGAACCCCGACGCCAAGGTCCCCAGCGAGGCCAGCCGGTGCGACTCCGCCATGTGCGCCTCCGCCGCGCGCCGGTCCGAAATGTCGCGCCACACTTCCACCACGTGCAGCAGCGCCCCGCGGGTATCCAGAATCGGCGAGGCGTGCACCTCCTCCCACACCACCTTCCCTTCCGGCGTGCGCCGCTCGCAGAGGCGCACCTGCCGCTCGCCGTTTCCGAGGCAAGCCAGCGTGGGACAGTCCTCGACCGTGCAGCCCCCCGGAGTCAGCTCGCGGCACTGGCAGCCCAATACCTGCTCGCGCGAATGGCGGGCCCGCTCGAGAAACGCATCGTTGGCCGCGATCACCCGCCGCCCGGCGTCCAGCACCACGATTCCGTCGTCGATGCTGTTGATCACCGTCTCCAGCCGCTCCCTCTGATGGCGCACTTCTCCCACCAGCCCGGTCACCGAATCGGCCATGGTGTTGAACTCGCGCGCCAGCCAGGAAATCGTATCGCTGCCCCCCGCCGGCACGCGCCTTTCCAGGTCCCCGCCCGCGATCTGCCGCGCGGCCGTCTCGAAGCGCTGCAAGCGCCGCAGCACGGCCACCCGGATCACCACCCCGATAGCGCCCACCAGCAGCAGCGTGATGGCCGCCGTGCCTCCCACCATCCAGGGCAGGTCGCGCGCCATCTCCTGGCTTAATTCCGCCGTCCGGTAATCCAGAATCAGGACGCCGTTGATTTTGTGACTAGGGTCGTGGCAGCCGTAGCACTCGGCGCGGTTGCGGATGGGCACCACCGTGCGCAGCACTTCGCCGTTGCGCGATTCGATCACCCGGCTGGAGCCTGCCTGGTCGGGCGGAACGTGCAATTCCCGCTCCGCGCCCGCGCGGTCCAGCAGCACCAGCCGCTCCACCCAGCTTTGCTTGCGGAAGCTCTCCATCATTTTGGCGATCAGCGTCCGGTCGTTCTCGATCATCTGGTGTTCCAGCGCCACGCGGATCAGATCGCCCTCGGCCAGAGCGGTCGCCCGCGCCGTTTCGAGCAGAGATCTCATGTGGTGCTTGGAATAGAGGTAAGCGCCGCCCGCACACGCCAGCACAACGGCTGCGGTGACACCCACCGCCAGACCTACGGTCGTCGAGGCGAAGGACGGCTTGTTGCCATTGGCCACCAGGTTCGCTCGCATCATGTCACAGTCTGCCGGAAGGCGTCAACCGCCTCGCCTCTCGCGCTCTCGCCCCCCACCGCCGGTTCTTCGTCGCAGCAAGCCGCCAGGCAGGATAGGCATTCAGCCCTGTCGGGGCGTTGCGCGTGTCCCCCCTGGATAGCGCTCGTACGGAGTGGTACACTTGAGTGCCAATAGTCCTGCGGGCGTAGGCACAGACTTCCGGGGCAGGAGGATTCGAGGTCGATGCATTGGTTGATATTAAAGCGACTCGGTTGCGCCGCCTGGCTTCTCTCGATCCCATTCAAGCTTCCCGGCCAGGATGCGGAGATCCGCGCGGTGGCTGCCGGAGTGACGGAAGCGCTCCACAAAGAATCAAAGAAGACGGTGGCGGTGGTCGATTTTACGGATCTCCAGGGCAACGTCACGGAGCTCGGACGCTATTTGGCGGAAGACCTTTCAGTGGCTCTCGCGGGTAGTGGCAGTGGGATCGAAGTGGTGGATCGTACGCATCTCAAGGTGCTGATCCAAGAGAACAAGCTCGCAGCCTCGGGAATCATTGATCCCGCGACGGCAATGAAACTTGGACGAATTGCCGGTGTGGAGATCCTCATAACCGGCTCAACCACTCCGTTCGGTGACCGCGTGAAATTCTCGATCAAGGCCCTCGATACGAAAACTGCGCGGATCGTTAGCGCGGCCACTGCGGAAATCGCCCGAACGCGGGCCGTTGAGGAACTCCTCGCCCGCGGCGTGACTTCCCCGTCAGGCACTGAACCATCCGGTGAGAACGCCGTGAGTGCGTCCCAAGGGGGATCTCAGACGGTCGAGACACACCAGTTCAAATTCGTCGTGAGCTCCTGTCGACTGGACGGCGGCTCCCGGGCTGAGGCGCAAAGGCCTGTCGGGATCCGCCGCGACTTTGAGCCTGCTTTTCAGCCTCCGCAAGGCCAGGCACACTCCCGAGGCTCTCACGTAACTTGCCGTTTGACGGTGATCAACGAAGGAGATGATCGTGACCTCGCCTTCTACGCGCAGTGGAACAGTCCTCCTTCCTCGCGACTTATAGACCAAAATGGTTTCGAAACCGTTGCGGAGCAAGTTCAGGTAGGCGGCAAGAGCAGCGGAGGCCACGTTTCTGGAACACTTGTTGCTGGGGTGCCTACCGTTGTCGTCCTGGGTTTCGACGGTGTATCAGCGAATGTCTCCTCAATTGCCCTCCTCGAGGTCTCATGCTCCGGGGCGGACCCAAAAAGGGGATATGGGGCGTTCAAGGCTCAATTCCGCGCGATTCCAATCGTGCGATAAGGCGTGGGGCTACTTCAAAGGGCATTATGTGGCATCGTGTTCCCCGGGTTGTTTGGTGGCTTTTCTTCGTGTGGACCACAGTCTTCTGGTGGCGGTTCGGCGCTCTCAAGTGGGTCCTTGTTCCCCTGTTCTCGGTGGCCTGTTTGTTTATTGCGCAGGAGTATGCCGCCAAGCACTGGTCTTTCGGCCCGAGACTTAGTGCGAGGCTTGGCGTGCTGCTGATCCTCTGCAACGTGGCCTGCACGATTTGGCCGGGAATCGTCCGCGAGTTTCCAAAATCCGTCGCCGCGGTGTGGCGTAGGTTGGCCTCGGTAGATAGGGAGTTGGAGCGCCATATCGACCCTCCAATCGTCGCAGCGCAAAGCGTCCTGGCGTCATATCTGAAGGAATCATCCAATGCAGGAGCCGAAGAGCTGCAAAAGGAGTTCGGCAAGCTTGTGGAAAAGCAGCGCGAAGGTAAGTTCAGTGAGGAAGATCGGAAGCGCGAGGCCGAGTTGTTTGATCGCTATGAAAGGCTCACAGAGCGGATTCAGCGGATTGAAGCCATCCGTCGATCAAACCAGACACCGGGCTCGCATCCGCCGACCACACCAGTCGCGCCGTCAGCACCCTCCGTTGCGTCGAACGCGCCCACAGGCCGAGTTGCCTCTGCCGCCAGTGCAACGCGTCTCGATCCAAGGATAGAAAGGTTCCGTAAGACCTTGGTGGCACGGTCGGGACACGGAATGACCGGGATCCTGATGCTGTGGCACGACACGGCTGGCCTCGAGGCGGTGGACGCGTTGTCCAAGCCCCTTTCCAAATTCAATAGCGATGCCTTCCGAGTCCCTGCGGTCCAGGAGGAATTTGGAGCTGACTTAGTTGCAGGAGACGCCGATCTTCTGAGTGAGACAATGACATTCACGCAGCTTGCGTCTTTGGTTATCGTCGAGGCCTCGGTCTCATGCGAAAAGCGGAGTTCGATCGACCCGGAACTGGTGTCGTGTGATCTCACCGCTAAAGCGCGCAAGTTTGACGCGCACGGTCAACCCGCCGGCTCCGCCCATGAGCGTGGGACGGGAGCTAGTTTCCTAAGAGCTGAGGCGATCGAACAAGCGGCGCAGCGGGCGGCTAATGGAATCACTGAACTAGCGGCCAAGTGAACTCAACCTGCCGCCCGGGATCCGTGGAAACAAGCACCAGCCGCTCCAACCAGCTTTGCTTCCGGAAGCTCTCCATCATTTTGGCGATCAGCGTCCGGTCGTTCTCGATCCTCTGGTGTTCAAGGGCCACGCGGATCAGATCGCCCTCGGCCAGCGCGGTCGCCCGCGCCGTTTCGAGCAGGGATCTCATGTGGTGTTTGGAATAGAGGTAAGCGCCGCCCGCACACGCCAGCACAACGGCTGCGGTGACACCCACCGCCAGACCTACGGTCGTAGAGGCGAAGGACGGCTTGTTGCCATTGGCCACCAGGTTCGCTCGCATCATGTCACAGTCTGCCGGAAGGCGTCAACCGTGGATGGCAAGGGAAACAAGGGCAAGGCGGCTTTTAGGATTTGGAGCGCTGATACCCATCGACTCTCGAGGCATGCCAAACTCGGTCGGTAGGCGTCCGGTTAGTCCCGTTACGCGACTTGACAAAAACTACGGGTAGGCCGTACCTTATGGATGAACACAGAATTGAGTGGGACGCAGCCAAAGCCCAAAGCAACCTGGCGAAACATGGCGTCAGCTTCGAAGCTGCGCGTGGCGTGTTCGACGATGTTTTCGCACGATGTTTTCGCCTTTGACCGTTTTGATTTGGGCAGCCAACCAGGCGAGATTAGGTATCTCATTATTGGAATGGTCAAGGACGTTATTCCGACGGTAGTTTATACGGAACGAGGCGAGCGCACGCGAATTATCTCAGCGAGAAAAGCAACCAGGCATGAGCAAAGAGAATACTATCGTAGCCAGACGGCAGAGTGACGGAACCGTTGTTCAGGTGTTGCCCAATGGCTCCACGAAGCCCCTCGAAGACAAGACGGATTGGGATCGGCTCCGAGCCATGACCGACGAAGAGGTCATAGCCGCGGCGATGAACGATCCCGACTCGCGGCCCATGACGCCCCAGCAGCTCCGTACCGCGCGCCGGGTGCCGCGCGCTAAAACCTTGCGGCGGGCAATGGCCCTGACACAGGAAGAATTTGCGGCGAGGTATCACATCCCACTCGGCACGCTGCGCGATTGGGAGCAGGGACGCTCGGAGCCCGACCAGCCGGCCCGCGCCTATCTGACCGTGATTGCTCACGATCCGGAGGGCGTGAAACGCGCCCTGGCGGACAAGCGTTTGTGACCCCAAGGGCGTTGACGACGGAAGCAAGGGAAACGCCCGCGCACTGTCAAGCACGCGGGCGGCGCCTGCCCGGGAAGAAAGCGTCGCGACGTTTGCCCCCCGTTGTACCATGGTCGTTCGATGAGTCTCAGGAAACGTATTCCTCTGCTGATGGCTCTGCTGGCTTCGGCCGCGGGGGCAGCCGACCGTCTAGCGATCCACGGCAAGAACGGGCCAGGAAAAGGTAAACACGTCGTTCTGGTGAGCGGCGACGAAGAATACCGCTCGGAACAGGCTCTGCCGCAACTGGCGCGAATCCTGTCCTACCGGCATGGCTTCGATTGCACCGTGCTGTTCTCGATCGACCCGCGGGACGGCGCCATCGATCCCAACCAGGGCGACAACATCCCGGGCCTCGAAGCTCTGGATTCGGCCGACCTGATGATCCTGTTCACGAGATTCCGCGATCTGCCCGACACACAGATGAAGCACATCGTCGATTACGTGGAATCGGGACGGCCGATAGTCGCCATGCGCACCGCGACCCACGCATTCGATTTGAAAACCAGCAAGACCTATCAGCGATACAGTTGGAACAGCCACGAATGGGATGGCGGGTTCGGGCGCCAGGTGCTGGGCGAAACGTGGATCGCTCACCACGGAAAGCATGCCGTTCAAAGTACCCGCGCGATTGTGGTGCAAGGTCGGGAGAGCCATCCGATTCTGCGCGGCATCAATAGCGGCGCGATCTGGGTCCCGACGGACGTGTACAAGGTCCGGCTTCCGCAGCCGGACGGGGTCGAACCGCTGATGCTGGGCGAGGTGCTGGAAGGCATGAACCCCCTCGATGCGCCGGTTGCGGGGAAGCCAAACGATCCCATGATGCCGGTGGCGTGGACCAGGACGTATACCGGAGCGCCGGGCAAACCAGCCCGCACTTTCACAACGACCATGGGCTCCGCGCAGGACCTGCTGAACGACAGCTTTCGGCGGCTGCTGGTGAACGCCTGCTACTGGGCGATGGGGATGGAGAAGCGGATCGACGAGCGGTCGAGCGTCGAATTGGTGGGCGCATACGAGCCGCTACCGTTCAAGTTCGGCGGGGCCGCCAAAGGGGTAAAGCCTTCGGATCTGGAATTGCGGTAGGCTCCCTCACAAACCTCACAAACCAAAGCACAGGATGTTCGGCCCCGCCGCCACTGCCACGTACTGCTTCCCCCCGAACTCGAAGGTCATCGGCGAAGCCTTCATCCGCGCATTCGTCTCAAACCGCCACAGCATCTTCCCATCCCGCGCATCCACCGCCTCGAATCCTCCGTTCGGCTTCCCGTAGAAAACTACTCCGCCGGCGGTCGCCAGCACCCCCGACCAGGTCTTGGCTTTCGCCGGTCCCGGCTGCGACACCTCCCAAACGATCTTCCCGGTTTCGATATCGATGGCCCGCAGAAACCGCTGTCCGGTCTGGTCCGGATAACCCAGCGGGCTCCCGGTGCACTCCTCCAGAGCCAGGAAGTAGTACAGCCGGGTCACCGGGCTGAATGCCGCCGAGCTCCAGTTCGCCGCATCGTCCGGGCATCCCTTCGGGGCTGTCACCCGAGGCCGTCCGTCCGCCCCGATCCCGGTGGCCCAATCCACTCTCCTCAGGAACGGCTGGGCGAGCAGCAACTCTCCGTTGGTCCGGTCCAGGACATAGAAGAAACCGTTCCGGTCCGCGTGCAGCAGCAACTTCCGCGCCTTCCCGCGATACGCGGCGTCCACCAGTACCGGCGGCTCGGTGGCGTCGCGGTCCCTCACATCGTGCGGCGTGAATTGGTAATGCCATTTCAGCTCGCCCGTATGCGGATCCAACGCCAGGATGCAGTTGGTGAACAGATTGTCTCCACCGCGGCCCCGATCGTCGCCATCCGGGAAAGGGTTCCCGGTCGGCCAGTACAGCGTATCGGTGGCCTCGTCATAGGATCCCGTCAACCACGTCGATCCGCCTCCCCGCAGCGGCTCGCTTCCCTGCCACGTCTCCGATCCCCGCTCGCCTTTCCGCGGCACCGTCCAGTGCCGCCAGAGCAGCTCCCCGGTCTCCGCTTTGTAGCACGCGATGAATCCGCGGATTCCCTGATCCGCCCCCGCAACCCCGGCGATCACGGTGTCTCGCACCACCAGCGGCGCCATGGTCCCCCCGTAATGCTGCAACTCCTCGGGCATGGTCTTCTCCCATACCAGCTCACCCGTGGCGCGGTCCAGCGCCAGCAGGTGGGCATTGTCCGTCTCGTAGAACACCTTGCCGTCACGGATCGCCACTCCGCGATTCGTCCCCAGCGCCGCATCGCCCGTCAGTCCGCGAGTGAGCGGCCGCGAGTACTTCCAGATCTGGTTTCCGGTCAAAGCGTCGATCGCAAATACCTGGTTCGGCCCGGTGACGTACATCGCTCCGCCCGCCTCTAGCGGCGTGGTTTCCAGCCCGTAGTAGGGAATTGGAAAGATCCACTTCAGGCGCAGCCCGCCGGCATTCCCCGTGTGGATTTGTTTCAAATCGCTGTACCGGTTCGCGCTCAACTTCCCGTTGTAAGTGAGCCAGTCCCCCGGCACAGGCTTCCCCCATGCGACCAGTTTCCCGGCAGCCGGCCCAACCGTCACCCCGGCGTTCAGGCTCCGCACGAAACTGGCGAGGGCATTCAACTCCTCCGGCGGCAAATCGAAAGCCGGCATCCCGGAGTTCGGAAACCCCCGCTCGACCAGCTCCCGCAACTGCTCTACCGATTGTCCGCTCAGCCGCGGATTCCCCGCGAGGCCGGGCCCCTGCCCGCTACCCCGAGCGTCGCTCCCGTGACAACCCGCGCACCGCTCTTTGAATGACTTTGCTCCATCCGCACCCCACACGGCCGCCGGGAAGAGGAGGAACGCCGTCGCCAGGGTGGTTACCGCCGAGGCCGCTCCTGTGGGATGCCGGAGAATCCCCGGTTTTCCATGCGTGCGAGTAGAGGCCAAAGGTGGCCGAAGCCTCGCGCGCGCGAATTCGTCAACAGGATTCTCACTCATGACAGGCAGGTTCCCGGCCGCACACTGCGGAGCCAGGCGAGTTTCCTTCCGCGGCCGATTGGCCCGTCCTTCGCCGACCAATTCGCCCGTCCTTCCGCGGCCGATTGGCCCTTCCTTCGTCGGCCAATTCGCCCGTCCTTCCGCGGCCGATTGGCCCGTCCTTCCGCGGCCAATTCGCTCCGCTACTTCTTCTTGGCGGTGGGCTGCCGGGGAGTGCTGGAGGGCGGCACAATACCCTTGATCCGCATGTAGGTGACCAGGTTGCCATAGTGCTCCATGGTGTGGGCGGTGTTGAAGTCCATGGCCCCGAGTTTGGTGATCCGCATGCCCCCAAAGCCCTCCAATTCGGCGGCGGTGGTGTCGGTCATCTTGGCGTAGGCGGCATCGCAATACGCGAAGGCTTCTTTCAGTGCGGGCACGATTTCGGCCTTGGTCGTGAAAGTCTTCTCAATATTCTTCGCGACGCTTTTCCCCTCGGCGGCGACGCCGCAGAACTCGTACTGGGCATCGGCGATGTGGGCGAACAACTGCCCGACGGTGCGGACGTCTTTGGTCGGCTGGAAGGACCACAGGTCGTCGGGGATCTTGTCCACGGAACCAAGAATGTCGGTCTTGGCAATGGCATAAATGTTCTTTGAAACAGTGACGAGCGGATTTGCCGGAGTGTCCTGGGCGGATCCCACGGCGGTAAACATCAGCGCGGCGGTCAAGAGCTTCATAGATGTCCTTTTGATGGAGGTTCGGGACCATTATTGCATTTCGGCGGGTGGGGCAGGCGCTTTCGCCTGCCAACAGGCCGCAAACGCGAATCCCAGTTCGCGTAAGCACCCCACCCTCCGTGCTCGAACGGCACAGGACACCGGCTCCGGGACGGTTCCCATTTGGAGCGCCCGGACCGGCCGGTCCACGCCCGCGCCTCCCGGCCATCCGCCGGTTCGTTATGATGGAGGCGGAATCGGAATACCGCCATGAAGTACGCAGCCGCGATCCTCTTCGCCAGCGCCGCTTTCGGGCAGCAGTACGAAATCGGGGCGGATATCGGATACGGCATCTACAGGGACGGCACGATCTTTTCGGCCTCCGAAACCGTGCAGGCGGGCATTCGCAACCGTTTCGCGGCCGGCATAATTGTGGGTGATGAGTTTTCCGATTACGTGTCCGCCGAGTACCGCTACCTGTATCACGACGGTCATCCTTTCCTTCAGGCGCTCGGCGTGAAGGCCGACATACAGGGCAATTCCGATACCCTGACGTTCGAGGCGTTGTTCCACTTCAAGAAGCGCGAGCATCGTTGGCGGCCCTATCTGGCCGGAGGCGCCGGCGGCAAGGAATACGTCATCGCCGGTCCGGCGCCGTTTCCCCAGCCGATTCCGCAGATCGCCAGCCTCACCACCAACGATGTCTGGAAAGTCGTCTTCAGCGCCGGCGGAGGCGTGAAATACCGCCCTATGCCGCACATGCTCCTGCGAGCCGAATTCCGCGACTATCTGACTACCTTCCCCCGGCAGCAGATCGTTCCGGCGCCGCACAATACGGCGCGCGGAGTCTTCGAGCAATTCACTCCACTATTCGGCGTCAGCTATACCTTTTAAGGCGCGCTCTCCGAGACCTGCTAAACTCAAAGGAAAATGGCGAAGGAAAAAGAAGAGAGGCAACCGATGCCTCCGGTGGGCGCCTGGGCTCCGGCTCTGGCGCTGGGTTGGCTGATTCCGGGCGGCGGGCATTTCCTGCTCAAGAAGAACGGGCGCGGACTCCTGCTGTTGCTCTCCATCACCAGCATGTTCGTGTGCGGCCTGATGATGCGCGGGGCCATGTTCCAGCCGGCCTCGGGCGACCTGCTCACCATTCTGATCAACACCGGCGGCTTCATCGGCGACGTTTGCTCCGGGATCCTCTACCTGTTGACCGTCTGGCTGGGCTACAACCAGCCCGACATGGCCGGCGCGGTTCACGATTACGGCACCAAGTTTCTGGTCACTGCCGGATTGCTGAACCTGCTGGCCATGGTGGACGCCTTCGAAATCGCGGCGCGGAGAAAAGACTGATGCCCAAGATGAACCTGTCGCACTTCGAGGCTGCCATTCTGTTCTCCTTGTTTACCTCCGTGGTGCTGGGCGTGGTCACCAAGCGCAACGACAGCGAGCGCCTCCAGTACGGCGTCTACACTTTCATCTGCTTCCTGATCGCCCTGTTCGGCCTGGGCTGGCTGATGTACTTCGGCCACGGATAGCCGCGTTCAACGCTTGCGGGCGTACGTCACGTTGACGGTGGTCTGGCCGGAATTGCCCCCTACCACGATGGTGAGCGAGCGGTCATCGTCTTCGCGGGCCGCCACCAGCATTCCGCCATCGGGGGTGGTAGTGGCGACCTTGGCTTCCATGCCCATCTCCCTGGTCTTGTCCTGATAGAAGGCCATCACCTTGGAAGCAGGGTCGTCGGTGGTGAAGGTGAAGTTGCCGCCTTCCTCGCCGGAATCCGCCGATCCCTTGATGGAATAGGTCGGGTGCGACCCGGGATAATCCGGCACCCACGCCGGCGGTTTGCTGCCGGAGCCGCCGAATTCGACGCTGGCCGTCTTGCCGTTATCGTCTTCGGTGCGGATGCTGAACTTGCCCTGGCGCGCCTGGTCGAACGTGATGGTGGTTTCCTTGCCCGTCCGGCGGTCGCGCAGAGTGATGGTGCCGGCGTTATCGTCGGTGCGCACCACGTCCAGATTGGGATTGGTGGCCGCGAGCAGTTTGCCCACCGCCAATCCCGGATTGCGCCGCCAAAGGTCGGGATCGATACCGGCCTGGTGGACCTTGTGCGCCACGAAAAACCCGAGGCCGGCGATGCCGATCCCAAAAAGCACGAAGAGGCCCAGGATGACGACCAGCACCCAGACGAGCGGGCTGGTTTTGCGCGGGGCCGGCTGGGCGCCGTAAGGAGGTGCGGCGGGCTGCGCGAGCGGCCCGGCGGCGGGTTGCGCGGGCGGCGCGGCAGCAGGTTGCGCGGGCCCCGCGGAAGCCCCCGCCGAAGAGGGAGCTGCGGCGTTTACCCGCGTGCCGCATTGATTGCAAAATGCGCCCGTTACCGTGGCGCCGCAAGTCGTGCAAAAAGCCATGTGATCCTCACCCCGCCCCATTGTACGCCTGTCTACCGTGGGGCAGCCACCTACGGTCGGATCCTTGCGCGGCTCCGCTGCGAGCCAGGGCCGCGCACACCAAAAACAAATCCTGGCGGGGTGCCCTCCGGGTGCCCTCTGGGCCCGGCTTTCAGCCGGCGCCTGCCGGGAGCGCAGACTTGCGCCTGGCCCGGAACGGCCGCCTGAAAGTCGGCTGGGAGATTGGCAATGGGGGGCCTTCCGTGGGGCGGCTCGCGCCTGCACGCCGAAACCAAAACCCTGCGGGCGCGGGTGAAAGTTCCACGCCGGGACCAACGACATGCTGCGGTCCCTGTTGGGCCGGGTGCCGACCCCTGGCTGTTCAGCTATGCCCACGCCGTGCTGGACGGTCGGGGGCGTGCCAGACTTATCGGCCCACCGGTCGGAAGCGCCGGCGGGAGAACCGGTACTGAGTACCGGTTCTTTAACCAGGAATCAATAACTTACGGGGTGAAAACGGGTACTTTGTACCGGTTTAGCGCCAGTGCGAGCGCCGGGAAGGCGGCGACCCCAGGGGAGCGTCCCAGGATTGCCCGCCCTACTACCGCAGCTTCACCGCCGCGTCCTCAAACAGCAGTTCCACTGTCTTCAGCGAACCGGCCTTGCCCCGATACGGAAAAAACAGGAAGCCGCTCGCGGGCAAGTGATGCTTGCCCTCCTGCAGGGCCGTCTGCACCAGCAACTCCGCGGCCGTCACCGGAGGCGTGCGCGGAACGCCCGCGACCCCCGGATCGGCATCCGGGGGAGCCGGCAGCGGCTGGCCGGTCCGGGGCGGTTGGCCGGGGACCTGCGCCGGGCGCGGCGCCCCCAAAATCACTCCGGCATCCCCAATCCCGGCGCCGGCTTCCAGTCGCGGCGTCTCTCGCCATTCGGGATGCTGCAGCGAGGCCTGCACCATCTCGATGCCCGCCGGCGTGAGCGGGGTCTTTTTGCCGTTCAGGCGCAGGGCAAAAGCACCAGCGTGCACTTCGATTTCGGAGCCCTTGGGCGGATACAGCGCCACTTCCACCACCAGGTAATCCGGCGCCAGGTACGTCATGCCACGCCCCGAGAAGCTGTGGACCATAAACTCCGCTCCGATGGCGGCGCTTTTGGCTTGCCCGTGCGCCTCGTAATCCTCGGGCTTGGGCTTCGGGTCGGTGCCGCCTTGCGCGAGCAGGACGGAGGCGCACAGGAAGATGAGCGTCCAGCGCATGCCTCATGATAGCCGCGCGGTTATTTCCCGGCCGGCACCCGCCGCCGCAGTTCCTCGAACCAGTTCACCACGACGGCCATTTCTCTGGTACCCGCTTCGGAGGGCACCTGTTCGAACAGGAATCGTCTGCCGTCGGGGGCCACATCCCAGGTGTCCCCGCCCCTCTGCGCGAAGAGCTGGTTGGGGATGCCCGCGCGGAACTGCGGCGAGGTCTGCACTTCGACCGACATTACGTTCGCACCGTCGCGGTAGAACAGCTCTCGGCCGTTTTTCGACCAGCGTGGCGACTGGCCGCCTGCCGTGGAGATGCGCACCTTACCGCCAGGACCCGGAAAGGGTTGAACGTAGACCTCATACGATCCCGACTCCGTGGAACTATATGCCAGCCAACGGCCGTCCGGCGACACCTCTCCGTCGCCTTCGGAGAAGGCGGTGTCGTGGAGGCGGTACGGTTTGCCGGGCCCAGGGGGCACCCCGGCTCCGGCCCAGGGGGCACCCCGGCTCCGGGCCCAGAGGGCGCCCCAGAGGGCGCCTCTATCCCGGCAGAGCCGGGGGATCTCCCAACTGATTAGCGAAATCGGCATCCAATGTCACGAGTACGCGACCGTGCAAACAGCGAAGCGCAGGACCGGTTCGCCGGTGGCGCCTGAGAGGCCAACCTCCAGGACCGCAATAGCGTCGTGGCCCTCCGTTCTCAGCTCAAGGGCATGCTGTGGAGAGAGGTTTTCGTCCAGAAAAAGCTTCACCGGGTTGCGAGGACGATCTCATCGGCAGCAATCGGCAGCAAGACGGGCCGCATATTCGAGGCTAGCCTTGATATGCTCAGGCCTGAGTTGCGGATATGCAGCCAGGATGATCTCGCTCGTCTCAGCGGCGGCAAGCTTCTCCAGAATCGAATAGACGGGAATTCGGGTCCCTTTGAGACGGGGTTTCCCCATGGTGACGTCCGCCCGAGCCTCAACGAATTCCGGAACCTGCATCGCCTCAACTCTGCCAGAGAATTCGCCTCAAGAGCGCCTGGCGTGGTCAAGGGGCACAAGGGGACTGGTGGGGAGTAATCCGCACCGACAGTCGGCGCACACCTCCCGGATCGCCGTTTCAAGTAAGCCGCTGGCGCGGCGGACGCTTCGCGTCTCTATGGGTGCAGCCCTTGCTCGCAGAAAAGTCCTCCCTGCTTGCTTCGTACGGAACATGGAGGTAGCATCAATGGGTGCCTTGC
>JBKQPR010000132.1:0-12758 GCA_052144935.1 Bryobacteraceae bacterium | reverse complement strand
AGCAGATCTATCAGATCGCCCGGCTCAACCACCTAAAAACTTTCGCTGCCAGCCTCGGCTTTGAACTGGCTCCCAAAGCAGTCACTCCATAGTTCGGCAGAGTGGTACCAAGCGGTCTCACAGTAGTAGTAGTCTGACGGAGAACGCCCAAATCGCTGAACTGGCGACGCCATCTGGTCATCCGCACCTGGGGAACCACAAACACGCTGGCTCCGCCGATTCGGACTCAACCCCACTCCCAAGATGCGAAGATTGCCGCCAAATCTTCCAAAGCCGGTCAAGCCGCGGCGTCTTGGCGATCCCGCAGCGCCCGGAAATCGGCCTGCGCGCCGGTAAGCACCGCAAACGCCACAAACGCCACTGATCGACACGCCCCGGCCAAAGTCCCAACCGGCCCAGCCGCCGGAGAACCGGCAGGGCGAACTGACCACCCTCGCCCGGCCCAGTCACCAACTTCGCCAATTATCTTTGTCGCTCCAACTCTCGCCACCCCAATCACTTACCGTCCTAGGACGCTTTCTCCCGCGCCGCCCTCCGCCTGCCCGCCGTATACAATGTGGCTTCGGGAGTGCTTCGCGAAAGCGATTTCGCCCCGAGGGAAGGGCTTCCGGCCACATCTGTCCGGCTCACCCCTGGTTAACTCTTTTGGTTTCAATGAAGCCCTCCGAATTTCCCGGACATGCATGTCCGGAATGGGTTCGTTTATGGAAGAAACTACGCCAACACCGCCGGAGCGGGTCGGCATGGGCGCCGCTCCGGTCGGATCACGGCGGACTTGGAAGCTGCTCAGGTTTGGGCCGTTGCCCAGATTGACCCGCTGCCGATCAGGGGTGCAAGCGCCGGCTGAAACGCCGTCCCCAGAGGAGACCACAGCCAGGATTGCCTGCCCACGCCTAATCGAACACCCGAATGCGGCGCAGCAACTTCATCAAACGGGTCATCCAGCGCGCATGCACGGCCGCGCCCATCCAACGTGGCGTCCCTACCGGCATGAGGCGCTGCACCGCCACGGTCTGCGACTCGGTGAATTTCAGGATGCCTTCCGCTCCGTGACGGGCGTGCAGGCCGGATTCCTTCCATCCGCCGCAGGGTGCATCCACCGATCCCCAGGCCGCCGCGTAGGACTCGTTGACGTTGACGTTGCCGGCCTGGATTTGCTGCGCCAGCCGCACGCCGCGAGCGGCATCGCGGGTCCAGATGCTGGCGTTTAAACCGTAGCGGGTGGCATTGGCGCGCTCGACCGCCTCGGCCTCGCTCGAAAACGGATAGACCGACACCACGGGACCGAAAGTCTCCTCGGCGTAGACCTGCATCCCGTCCGTAACATGCGTGAGGATGGTCGGCTCATAGAACAGCGGGCCCAGGTCCGGACGGCGGCGGCCTCCGGCGAGCACTACCGCTCCCTTTTCCACGGCGTCGCGGACATGCTCCTCAACGCGCTGAAGCTGCCGCTCCGCAGTGAGCGACCCCATCTCCATGGAGTAATCCAGGGAGGCGCCCAGCTTGAGCCCTCGCGTGCGCTCAGCCAGGCGGCCGAGGAATTGCGCGGCGATCGACTCATGGACGTAAATCCGCTCGGTGGAGACGCAGACCTGGCCCGCAGACGCGAAACACCCCTGGATGGCGCCGTCGACCGCCGCTTCCAGATCGGCATCCGCCAGCACGATCATGGGGTTCTTGCCGCCGAGTTCGAGCGAACAGCCGATCAAACGCTCGGCGGCCTGCCGCGCCACCAGCCTGCCGGTGCGGGTGCTCCCCGTGAACATGATGTAATCCACCCGCTCTCCGAGCGCCGGGCCGAGCAGTGGTCCTTCCCCCGTGACTATGCCGAATACGTCCGGCGGGAGACCGGCCTCATGCAGCAGATCCACCGCCCAGAGCGCCGTGAAACTGGTTTGCACGTCTGGTTTGAGCACCGCGGCGTTGCCTGCCATGAGCGCCGGAACGGCGTCGGTCACCGCCAGATTGAGCGGATAGTTCCAGGGAGCAATCAGGCCGACCACACCCACCGGCGATTTGAATTCGCGGGTCCGGGTGAGCAGGGGAAGCGCGCCTTTGCGCCGCCGCGGACGCAGCAGCCGTTCGGCCCGCCTGGCGTAATACCGCGCCACCACGGCTGTGTCCAGAATCTCCTCGAACGCGTGCCGCCGCGCCTTGCCGGTCTCCCACTGGATGAGATCCAGCACCTCGTCCTGGCGCTTCATGAGCAGGTCGTGGAAACGCAGGAAGATGCGCGTGCGATCGGCAAAGGAGCGCTTGCTCCAGGCCGTTTGCGCCGCCCGTGCACGCTGGACGGCAAGTTCCAGATCCGCGACGGTCCCCGCCGGGATCGTGCCGATGGCGGCGCCTGTGTACGGCGCCCGTACCGCAATCGTCTCATGAGGCCCGCTGGAGAGAGTGATCTGCGACCGCAACCCGTCCAGCAGCGCCGCCGCCGGCGGACTCAGTCCGAGCGGCTCGGCCTTACTCGTTGAGGTCATCGGAGAGAATGAACCCGGTGAAAGAATAGCACGGGTTGACAGCGGGCGAAATAGGGAATACTCTACAAACGGATATACAGGTCTTCATTTCTCATTATGGGAGGTATGCCATGCCGACGCTGGAAGTCTCTCTGGACGAAGAACTCGCGGAAAGCGCTCATTGGAGCGACAACCCGCCGGACAGGATCGAGGAGCAGGAATTCGACCTTCTGGCATTCGAACTCTGGCACTTAGGGAGTTGCCCGGACCTCACCGACATCGAACAGTGGGAGGACGAACCATCCGCCGTGGGCAGCCGCGCCAGTTGCCTGTAATTGCCGCCGCTCGAGCCTGGAGCCGACCACGAGATGGACAACCAACCACCGGTCTTAAGCCGCCGTCTGTCGGGAATCGACGCGGCGTTCCTTTACTTGGAACGTAAAGAGATTCCGTTGAACATCGCTTGCGTGGCGATGTTCGATGGCCCCATCCCCTTCCGCGAATTTGTCGCCAACATCGATTCCAAGCTGGACCTCATTCCGCGCTACCGGCAGGTGGCTGTCCCGCCCCCGTTCAACCTCGGTTATCCGACCTGGGAGTACGACCCAAACTTCGATATCCAGCGTCACATCTTCCGGGTGCGCCTGGACGCGCCCGGAGGGGAAGCCGAACTCGAGGCGCTGGCCGGGCGCCTGCTCGGCCAGATCTTGGACCGCGGCAAACCGCTGTGGGAGATCCACATCGTGGACGGCTTGAAGGACGGGCGCGGGGCCCTGATCGCGCGCATCCATCACGCGCTGGCCGACGGCGTGGCCGGCGCGGCGCTGGTGAATATCATGTTCGATTCCACGCCGGAAGGTTCCCACGCCGTGCGCAAGCCGGGACCAGGGGGCACCCCCAAGGGCACTGTTCGCCCGGCGGCGACACCGCGCGCCGAGCATACGCTGGTGGAGCAGGTCGCCGGCGCCATTCAGAGCGCCCTGGAAAACGCGGTCGCCGCCGAGGCGGGCCTGCTCAGCCTGGCCGAAGGGTTGCTCAGCGACCGCGGGAAGAGCGCCCTTCAAGAGTTCGCCACGCTGCTGCCGGAATGGCTGCAGCCGCCCGAGCGGTTCGTATTCAACAAGCCCTGTTCGGGCGACCGCAAGTTCTGTTGGGGGGAAGCCGATCTCAGCGAGGTACAGGCCATTCGCACCGCTTTGGGCGGCAAGGTAAACGATTGTATCGTGAGCGTGGTGGTTCGGGCGGTGGCGCGCTACATACGGCTGCATGGAGAGAAAGTGAATGGCCGGTTCCTGCGGGTGGTCTGTCCCGTCAACTTGCGTGGCGGCGAGCAAGGCGAATCTTTGGGGAACCGCATCACCTTTCTCCCGGTGGTCCTGCCGCTGGATGTGCGCGACCCGGTGGAAATGCTGCACGCCGTAGCCAGCCGGATGGAAGTTATGAAGAGCGTGCGCGCCGCCGATCTGATCGCCATCTTTGCCAGTTGTCTGGGCACTGCTCCGGCGCCCATGCAGGAACTGTTCTGGCGCGGGCTACCGTTGCTTCCCCTGCCGTTTCCGCTGCTCAACATGATCTGCACCAACGTGCCCGGTTCGCCCTCGGCGCTTTACACGGTGGGGCGGCGCATGGTGGCATCCTATCCGTGCGTGCCCACCGGCTATGAGTTGGGGGTGGGAGTGGCCGTGCAAAGCTACGACGGCAAGCTCTTCTTCGGGCTGACCGCCGACGCCCACGTGACGCCCGACGTCGATCGCCTGCGCGATTACATCCGGATCTCGTTCGAGGAGTTGGCGAAGGCCGCCGGAGTAACGAGCGCCAATTCGCGCTCCAGCGCGCCTCGCGCCACCACGCCTCGCGCGGCGAAACCGCGGCCGGCAAAACGGACGAGGCCCGCAAGGCCCGGGCAGCCTGTGGAACCTGCTGCATCCGTCACCACGATGGCCGCCGAAGAACCCGCGCCCGCCGCAGCCGCGGAGGCCACGCCTCGCGCGGCGAAACCGGCCGAGCCGGTGAAACCGTCGGCATCTGTCGCCGCGCCGCCCACCGAACAGCCGGCGTCAGCCGCAGCCCCGGAGGTCACGCTTCGCGCCGCGAAACCGCGGCCGGCAAGACGGACCAAGCCCGCCAGGCCCGCCGAGCCGGTGGGACCTTTGGCGTCTGTCGCCACGCCGGCGGCCGAAGAACCGGTGCCTGCCCCGCCCCAAGAGACCACGCTTCGCGCCGCCAGGCCCGCCGAGCCGGTGGAACCTTGGGCATCTGTCACCACGCCGGCGGCTGAGGAACCGGCGCCCGCCGCAGCCCCGGAGGCCACGATTCGCGTCGCGAAACCGCGGCCGGCAAGACGGACCCAGCCCGCCAGGCCGGTGGAATCTTCACCATCCGTCGCCACGCCGGCGGCCGAAGAACCGGCGCCCGTCCCGCCCCAAGAGACCGCGCTTCGCGCCGCCAGACCCGCCGAGCCGGTGGAACCTGCGGCATCTGTCGCCGCGCCGCCCACCGAAGAACCGGCGCCAGCCACAGCCCCGCAGGCCACGATTCGTGTCGCGAAACCGCGGCCGGCAAGACGGACCAAGCCCGCCGGGCCGGTGGAATCTTCACCATCCGTCGCCACGCCGCCCCCCGAAGAACCGGAGGCTGCTCCGCCCCAGGAGGCCGCGCCTCGCTCCGCGAAACCGCGGCCGGCAAAACGGACCCAGCCCGCCAGGCTCTGGGAGCCTGTGGAACCTTGGGCACCCGTCGCCACGCCAGCCGCCGGAGCACCGGCGCCCGCCGCAGCCCGGGCAGCCACCGCCGCTCCGCAAGCGGACGAATTCACGGCCGACCAGGAGGAGGCCGGCTGGGAGGAACCGGTATTAGTGTAGAGTATGGCGGAATCCAGCTCCGTTCTTCATCCCGACCTGCGCGGCCGCGTGGCGGTGGTCACCGGAGCCAGCCGCGGCATCGGCAGGGATCTGGCAATCCGCCTCGCGCGGGAAGGCGCGGATGTGGCAGTCGCCGCCAAGAGCGAACAGTCCACCGAACGCCTGCCCGGCAGCATCCATGAAACGGCGGATGCCATCCGCGCCTTGGGGCGCCGCGCGCTTGCCATCCCCACCGATGTCCGCGATGAGGACGCCATTCGCCACCTGATCGAGCGCACGGCCGGTGAACTCGGCCGCCTCGACATTCTGGTCAACAACGCCGGAGCCATCTGGATGCAGCCCATCCTCCAGACACCGCCCAAACGGTTCGACCTCGTGATGGGGGTCAACGCCCGCGCTGCCTATATCGCCTGCTATTACGCTCTGCCGCACATGGTGAAGCAGCAGTGGGGGCATGTCCTCAACATGTGCCCGCTGCTTACCAATCGCCCCTCGCCCGGCAAAGTCGCTTACATGATCTCCAAGTTGGGGATGGCCCGCGTGGCCCTCGGGGTGGCCGCGGAGCACGCGCGGGACAACATCGCCGGCAACACGCTCTGGCCGCGCACGATCATCGAGACCCAGGCGTCGATCAATCTGCAGATGGCCGGCCGCTCGCAGTGGCGGACCCCGGAGATCGTGTGCGACGCCTCGCTGGCCATCTTCGCCCAGGAGCCGCGCACGTGCACCGGGCGCCAGTGGATCGATGAGCAAGCGCTCACTACCCTGGCCGGCATCGGCAACTTCGACCACTACTGGTGTGAAGGCAAACCTCCAGCCAATCCCATTTACATCGATCAGTGGTGACGGACCATGCCCTGCGCGCTGGTCCTATCGGCGGGAGCACTGTTTGGCGCCTATCAAGCGGGCGCCTGGAACGCGCTGTCGCGGTGGTTTCAACCCGATCTGGTAGTGGGCGCCTCCGCCGGCTCGATCAACGGATGGGCCATCGCGGGCGGATGCTCTACCGCCGATCTGCTGGCCATGTGGCGGGATCCCGCTACCGCCGGGCTGACGCGGCCCCGCTTCACCTGGGTCCCCTGGAGGGGCTGTATCGATCCCGCAGCGCTGGCGCGGCACGTGCGAGACCTGTACGCGCGGTTCAAGCCTCGCGTGCCCTATTCCGCCACCATGGTGGAAGTTCCCCGGCTACGCCTGGTGCGCGTACTCCATGACCGGATCACCCCGGAGCATCTGATGGCATCCTGCGCGGTGCCGTTCGGGTACCCGCCCGTCCGCATCGACGGCAAGCTCTACGTGGATGGCGGTGTGCTGGACATCCTGCCCATCTGGGCGGCTGTTGAAATGGGCGCTACCCGCGTGATCGCGGTGAATGCGCTCCCTCTGATATCTTCGCTTCCGCTGCGCGCGGCACTCCGGGTGGCTCACCTGGTGGGCCGGAAGCCCCCCGAGGTTTCCGGTGTCGAGGTGGTCGAGATCCGTCCACGCGCCCCCCTTGGGTCGGTGCGGGACGCCCTCGTCTGGAGTCCGGAGAATATGCGGCGGTGGATTCAGCAGGGCGAAGAGGACGCCAGCGTTGCGGGCCGTCAGCACTTCCCCGGATAACGACTGCGCGGCCAAGTGGAACTGGGGTAGACTCGGATCATGAAGCCGGCACGACGCTTGACCGCGATTATCGAGCGCGAGGACGACGCTTTTGTGGCATTGTGCCCGGAGTTCGATGTCGCGAGCCAGGGCGCGTCCATTGAAGAAGCGCGAGCTAACCTCATCGAAGCGCTCACGCTATTCTTCGAAACTGCCGCCCCGTCCGAGGTCACGCGGCGCTTTCATAGCGAAGTTTTTGCAACTCAGGTTGAGGTCCCGGTTGGGTAAACTTCGAGTCCTTTCAGGCTCGGAGCTTTGCCGGACTCTCGAACAAAACGGATTCGTCGCAGTCCGCCAGCGAGGCAGCCATTGGTCATGCAAAAGCGTTTGGAGACGACCACGATAACCGTTCCGGTTCCGCTTCACGATCAGATCCCACGGGGCCACGCTGCTGAGCATCGTTCGGCAGTCGGAGATCCCGAGATCGTTGTTCGAGACTGAATGGCGGGCTGTCGTTTCCGCGACACCAGCCGCTGGTTTGGCGACTACGTGCGTTGGGTTGGCGGGATCTTCTTGACAAACAAATGCCGTGAGCGGCGTTTCACTTCACGGGAGTGATCCTTCGCAGCGACTGAATCCAGCCCATTCTCCGAGTGGCGCGTGATACGTACGAAGCGGCGGAGGGGCTGCCGGCCAACCTTGGACGCAATTGGCGAGGCGGGTACAGCCGCATCACTTCACGAGCGAAGGTTTCGACGGATGGCCATAAAGCGCGTATGCCAGCTTTTCTTCCACGGGTATCCACTTGGTAAATCCGCCACTCTCGCTGATGGCAACCGCACTGGTCCCGGTGTCCGCGGAGTTGCTGCGGTTCCAGAGCCATTGGCAGGATGATGGCGCTTCAGAAATAGAGATCCACATGCGGCGGCCGCTGGAATCGAAAAGGGCGGCAGCGAGTCTATTGTGTACATATAAACCTTCTCGTCCGGTAATCTGCGCGAATCCGAGCCGATGGCATGGGCGGCGGTTTCGTAGACGTGAGCCTGCACTTGCTGCGTGTAGATGGCTTCAGACGCCGGTGATCCATTGCGGTCCGCGAGAAAACTGATACTAAAGGTCGGCGGCGTCCCGGGGGGACTGATCAAGCAACCGCCATATCCGTACCACCGAATGCCGGTAATCTCGGCTGCGCTCGGAAGAACGAACTCGGATGCTCCTATTTGATGGTGGTCGCCCTTGTTGCTGAAGACCCCTTCCTGATGGTCATCGAGCGGATGTTCCAACAAGAGGTCCCCGCTAACCGACAAAATCTGTTCCTGCGAGCTTGGAGGCTGATCGGCCGGAGATTGAGGCGGCGGAGGCGGCGGAGGCGGCATATCGAACCGCCGAACCTTGGTTACCCGCATGGTCCCGCCGATCCTGTCCCATTCCGTCACGGTGCAGAACGGAGGCCCACGCTCGAAATCCTGTTTGTGCACCAGGAGCAGGCGATTGTTATTGACGCGGTAGCGCTCTTCCTCACCTTCCGAGGTATTTGGACAGCCACTCATCGCCGTGACAGGGAATCGCCTGGTGATCTCGTGTTTCGTTGGGTCGACTTCAATGGATCCCCACCAGTCCGTCAACTCGTGTGTCAACTCGTTCTGCACAAAGAGTTGGGAACCCGGATCATAGACCCAGTAACACCCGCGTCCCCCGGAGGCGGCGAACCCGCAGATGAAGGAAAAATCGAGATATCCGTCGAAGTTGATATCCCGCGCGTGGAAGGCGGAGCCAAAATTCAGTGGTTGGTCCGCCGCGATTGCTAGGACCTGAAGCTGCTTTCCGTCTTCGCAGCGCGCCACTTCAATCTCGCCGGCGCGAGCTTCATCGATGATCACGCGCTCTCCCTTGATCTGCCAGAGGGGACGAACCGTGATGCGGAACGCTGGTCCGCCGGATTTTACGGATAACTTGAAAGAAAGCGGCGCGTTCGACCCATATAAGGTTGCCTCCTTTGGCGGACTGGTTGGTAGACTGTCACACACATCGGCCCGGAGCGCAGGCATCGCGCAGAGGGCAACCACAGACAATAATCGCCACATTAAACATCTCCTCGTTGGGTACACCGCTGCCGAAATCGCCTTAAACGAATACATGACTGACCGGGAACATGGGCCACTAGATCGATTGCGATCTGCCTAATGGACCGAGTAAACCACCTCCGGCTTCGAGTGCGTAGGAATCAACGCGCCGACCAGCGCTCCTGCAGCCAGTCCGGCGGCCGCAAAGTTGCCGCTCACCTCGCCGCGCGAAGCAAAGCAAAGGTCCCCTTGCTTGCAGCCGCCAACTCCGGCCCGAATGCCCGCGCCTACCCCGGCCCCAACCAATGCTCCAATCGCAATATGCTTTCCGCGGCTTCCGCCGCCGCCCCCAAATTCGTCATCGACGGGGGACGCTCAGCGCGTATTGTCTCACACAAGTGTCTAGCTTTCGCGGACTGGTCCCGAGAAACGCCAATGCGTCAGGGAGCGGATTGTCGGCCACTCGGAGAATGGGAGCGGCAAGCGTCGGTCGGCCGTTAACTCCTGTGAAGTCCCCCATGGCGTCAACCGGGCGTAACAGATCTTCCCCGTACAAGTGCCTGCCGCAGCATAGCCGGGCCTGTTTTGACGGTTGGCAGGCGAAAGCGCCTGCCCCACCTCTTACAGCGCGTACTTCCCCGCCGCCAGCACGTGCTTGGCGATCTGCCTGCCCAATCCGATGGTGTCGGCCGGCTCGTGCTTGGCGAGGCGGCGCAGAATCGCCATCTGGGTCCTGAGCATGTCGCCTTCGGCAACGGCGGCGATCACCTTGCGGGACGAAAGCTCCACCGTCTGGGCAGCCTTGGCCGCGTAATACCGGGTCATGGCGATGGCCTGCCGGGCCGCCCCTGCGCCCCTGGCGGCGATCAGCTTCTCCGCGCGCAGAATGCACGATTCCAGCGCAAACACTTCCATGATGCAGTCGGCCAGCGCGCCCATCACTTCCTGCTGGTCCGCCAGCCCCATCATGTACTTCTGGGAGGCCGCTCCCGCCGCAAACAGGGCCTGCTTCTTGGCATGCGCCAGCAACTGGTGCTCGGCTCTCAAGGGGCCCTCGCGCTCTTCGACGGCGCTGGGGCCGGCCATCACCTCATCCATCAGACTCTTGATGGCCGCGAGCAGCGGCAACTGGCCGGCCATCGCGCGCTTCATCAGAAAGCCGGTGATGATCAGCCGGTTGATCTCGTTGGTGCCCTCGAAGATCCGGTTGATGCGCGAATCGCGGTAGGCCCGCTCCGCCGGATACTCCTCCACGTAGCCGTATCCGGCAAAGATTTGCACCACGTGGTCTACCACCATGTCCAACATCTCGGAGCCCCACACCTTGAGGATGGAGCACTCCACGGCATACTCCTCGATGCGCTTCTGGATTTCCCGGGAGGCCCCCCGGGCGCCGGTATCCACATCGGCGAGGGCCGCATCGATCATGCCGATGGTGCGGTAGACCATGGCTTCGCCGGCGTAGATTCCAGTGGCCGATTCGGCCAGCTTCTCCTGGATCAGGCCGAATTCCGAGATGGTCTTGCCGAAGGCCTTGCGCTCCTTGGCGTAGCCGATGGCGTCCTGCAGGCCGTTGCGCGCCCCGCCCACGCAAGCCGCGCCCAGCTTGAAGCGCCCGATGTTCAGGATGTTGAACGCGATGTGGTGGCCTTTGCCAACCTCGCCCAACAGGTTCTCCACCGGCACCTGGCAATCGGCCAGAATCAGCGGGCAAGTGGAAGAGCCGCGGATGCCCAGCTTGTGCTCTTCGGCGCCAATCGAGAAACCCGGCGTGTGGCGCTCGATCAGGAAAGCGGAAAACTTCTCGCCATCCACCTTGGCGAATACCGTGAACAGATCGGCGAAGCCGCTGTTGGTGATCCACATCTTCTCGCCGTTGAGGACGTAGTGTCTTCCATCGGCAGACAGCACCGCGCGGGTACGGCAGTTCATAGCATCGCTGGCGGAGGAGGATTCCGAGAGCGCATACGCGCCGATCCACTCGCCGGTGGCGAGCTTGGGCAGGTACTTGCGCTTCTGTTCCTCGGTGCCGTACCAGACAATCGGAAGCGTGCCGATCCCCACGTGCGCGCTGAAGGCCACCGAGAAGCTTCCCAGCTTGCTGATGGATTCGGCAATCAGCGCCGAGGTCACCTTGTCCATTTCCAGGCCGCCGTAGGCTTCGGGGATGTCCACGCTCATCAGCCCGAGCTCGCCGGCCTTTTCGAGCAGGCCCCGGGTCACCTGGAAGTTCTTGGCCTCGATCTCGGCAGCCGCCGGCATCACCTCGTTTTGGATGAATTCGATTGCGGTCTTGGCAATCTGCCGGTGCTCCTCGGAGAGGTCTTCGGGTGTGAATACGTCTTGCGGATCGCGCTCCTCGGTGAGGAAGCTGCCGCCCTTGACCCGTTTCGCCATCACTGGAATGTTAGTCGCTGCCATAATGTTGTCCTTTTTGTTGGTTGCTAGTCCGCTCCCTTACGGTCGCGGCTCTGAACGCGCGTCGGAGCCGCGACCGTGAGGGAGCGGATTTAGTCATGTTAGTTCAGGTTCTCAAAAATCCCGGCGGCGCCCATGCCGCCCCCCACGCACATCGTCACAATCCCATGCCTGGCCTTTCGCCGTTTCAACTCCTGAAGCAGGGCGGCGGTGAGTTTGGCCCCCGTGCAGCCCAGTGGATGCCCCAACGCAATGGCGCCGCCATTCACGTTCACGCGGTCCATTGCGAGGCCCAGGGTCTTGATCACGGCGAGCGCCTGACAGGCGAAGGCTTCGTTCAACTCGATCAGGTCGATCTGGTCCAGGCTCATGCCGGCCAGTTTGAGCGCCTTGGGGATCGCATACACCGGTCCGATCCCCATCTCCTCGGGCAGACAGCCGGCATAGGCGAAGGCCACCAGGCGCGCCAGCGGCTGGATTCCCAGCGCTCGGGCGCGTTCCACGGACATCACCACGGCGGCCGCGGCGCCATCGGAAGTCTGCGAGGAGTTGCCCGCGGTGACCGTGCCTTTGGCGTGAAAGGCGGCCTTGAGCTTGCCCAGCGCTTCCATGGAAGTATCGGCGCGCGGCCCCTCATCCAGCTTGAACTCCACTTCCGTCTTGCGGATTTTGGACTTCGCGTCGGGCGCTGAAAAGGTAACCGGCACCGGTACGATCTCCTGCTGGAACTTCCCGGCGGCCTGTGCGGCCAGCGCCTTGGTGTGGCTGGCCAGCGCGAACTCGTCGGCCTGCTCGCGGGAGATCCCGTAGTGCCGCGCCACGCGTTCGGCGGTCAACCCCATCGACAGATACGAATCCGGATAGTTCTGTTGCAGCCACGGGTTGATGGAAATCTTATTTCCGCCCATGGGAATCATGGACATGGATTCGGTCCCGCCGGCCACGATGACCTCCGCTCCCCCGCCCCGTATGCGCTCCGTCGCGAGGGCGATGGCTTGCAGCCCGGACGCGCAATAGCGGTTGACGGTCATGGCGGCGGATTCAATCGGCATGCCCGCCCGCAGCGCGGCGACCCGCGCCACGTTCTGGCCCTGCTCGCCTTCGGGCATGGCGCAGCCGATGATCACATCCTCCACTTCCTGCTTGTTCAGGCTGGGCACCTGGGCCAGCGCGCCCCGTATAGCCACTGCCGCCAGGTCGTCGGGCCGTGTGGCGCGCAAGGTTCCTCTGGGAGCCTTGCCCACGGCGGTGCGGACGGCACTTACGATTACTGCGTCTCTCATAGATCTCTCTCCTCTATCCTCAGGACCGCTCCCTGAGAAGCTGTAAACAAAATTGGTTGGCAGGCGAAAGCGCCTGCCCCACATAGCCCA